>CAYVEB010000001.1:0-32337 GCA_964450645.1 uncultured Oscillospiraceae bacterium
AAAAGCCATCTTGTAGAATTGGAGGCGGAGCGGGTCGAGCTTGAGGCCGGCATCGCGCAGGAGCGGATGGAGGCCCCGGAAATCGAGCGTGAGGCGGTGGTCTGGTTCCTGGAGCGGTTTCGGGATGCTGACCGCTCCGACGCGGGGTGGCGCATCTTCCTTGTCGAGACTTTCCTGCAGGCGGCTTGGCTCTTTGATGATGGGCGGCTGATTGTCCAGCTTAATTTCGGCGGGAAGAATAGCCGGATCACGGTGCAGCTGGCGCAGGCGGCGGTGTCCGAGGGTGAAGTCCTCGGTTCGTGTTTCGCGCCGTCTGGCGCACCAAGCCCGCATAATCCGAATCCGTTTCCTGCCGGAAATGGGTTCGGATTATCGGTTTTCTATGGTTCTATAATCAATGTTGGGGGCAAGGGAATATAATGTGCCCTCTGTCTAGTAAACAGGCGAAAAAACAAAATTATGCGTTCGATATTCCACCCCTGCTGCGCAGCAGGGGTGGAAATTTCACGCGGCGGCAGCGTAAAATCTCCATCGGCGCCATACCTTTCAACTTTAATTGTCAACGCCTTGTGTTGTAGAAAATTAAGTATTTGAAAAAGGAAGAACAAAACCGTCTTTCTTTCAGTCCGTCGAGCAATTAAAACAGAGTCTGGTACGTTATATTTTAGGTTTCTATAACCCGCTTAGAACCCACATCCATAACCACAGATTATCCCCAATCAAGCAGAAACTTTTTTTCGAAATTTTACCTGTCCACTACTATTGTCCATTTGCGCAATTTATTGTACCTGATTTATTCCCACGAACGAGGAAATGGCAAAGCTCACTGCACCGCGCAACCGCAAAACCACCTAATGACAGGCAAAACGGCAGGAAATTTTTCTCCCGCCGAATTACATACGAATTATGTTTCTATCGGGGTTGATATATGTTATTAAATTCCTACAAAATGATCCATATTTTAAAGGTCTTTTTATTTTACAATTTATCATCTTCGGAATACTTGAGGCGTAAGCATTTTACGTATCCAATCAATAAAGACACCCACAATAAAAATTGTCACCACAGCACCCACAAATTTCAACGCATACAGGGCGGCATTATCCGCAACATTGGATAGACAAACAATTTTATTCCATAAAATATTCCGAAACTGAGGGTTTTCATGAAGCAAATACACCCCGAATGACAGCGACGCGATCTTTGTGATCTGTTTTGAAAGCTTTCCATAATTTGTCCTTGCCTGGACAGCAGCCAAGAACAGGCAAACAGACGCCGCAAAAACAAGCGCAGAATTATAGGGATCACACAAAAGACCATCAAGCCAGGAAACCCCCATTACACCATTCAACATTTTCCCGCACACTGCAGCAATTGTAACATTAAGTAAGCTAAACCCTATGTAGAGAATTTCATAATGCATTTTCGGGGCACCAAACTTTCGTATATATCCAGCAACTAAATATAACACGCAAAACCAAATCAAACTATATCCATTGTCTGTTCCAAAATTATCTCCGAAGATATTAATCGTTGGTATCGCTGAGAATACCACCAACAAGACCGTTAGTGTCCGGCGATACTCCTTGTTATCCATGGAAGCAATAAATCGGTTTAAAAACGGAGCAAGTATTATCAATACGAAATATAAGGTAAAAAACCAATATTGATTGGTAAGTACCGGAAAAGCCATCCTAATCAATGTCTTAATATTAAATGTAACATCAAAAATTGGTATGAAACATAAGAAAAGATACACGCCAACCGAGTATACTTCCACCTGGATCCAAAGGGGGATCAAACGCTTGTAGTTTACTTTTGAAGCGCTCATAAAATACCCTGTGATAAGCACAAAGCAATTCACCGCAACGATACTAAATGATCGCAGGAATTGACTGATCCAATAGTTGCTTGACCACAATTTCATCTCAATATTTTTGTTTCCATAAGTCGTCACATGAAGAATCACGACCATGAGCATGGAAACAATTTTTAATAGATCAATCGATGTATTCCGTGAGTTTTGTATAATTTCAGAACTGTTATCAATACCCCCCGTTCCCTAAATTTGTCTGTTTCAAGTATTTCATATAGTATACTTCCTTTCCGCCCCGCTATACGCATGAAAAATTATATTACAAAAAATCTTAAATTGAAAGGTGAAATAATTTTAAAAAAAGCCGATGGAAACAACTGCGCGTTACCCTGAATTCCGCGTCGGAGCATGTCTCCCCCCCGCTGCGGCGATGCGGCAGAAATCATACACAACTACACAGTTCAACTCATAAAGGATATTCTCTTCAAATGCCAAACCTATCTGCATTTACGCAAACGCTGCTACCAGCCGATGGCTGTATACGGCGGAAATTATGGATCTGTCGGAATTCAGTGGCTGTGTTACGGTGTATCGAAACTAGCTCCAAAAGTTTTTGAACGCATTAGACCGTCTTGGTCTAACGATACACGGATGGCCGAGACATGAAAGCAGGCCGCTGGCGAAGCCGGCGGCCTGCGATGATTGAAGAACTGCGTTTTTCGCCAGATTATTTTATCGGTTCAAAATCGGCGGCGCCGTGCTTGCACAGCGGGCAGATGAAATCCTCAGGCAGTTCGTCCCCCTCGTAGATATAGCCGCAGACCTTGCAGACCCAGCCCTTTTTACCCTCGGTCTTGGGCTTCGGCTTGACATGGTTCTGATAATAGGTGTATGTCATGGTCTCCTTGTCTGAGATCACGCGGGCTTCTGTCACAGAGCAGATGAACATCCCGTGCGTGCCCAGGTCAATATACTGCTCGACCTTGAGGGAGATGAAGGAGTTGATATACTCCGGCAGGAAAGTCAGGCCGTTGTCCGAGCGCAGCGGCGGCGTATTCGCAAACTTATCCGCCGTCCGGCCGCTCTGGAACCCAAAGTTTTCAAAGACGCTGAAGGGCGCGTCGATCGACAGGCAGTTGACGTTCATCATGCCCGTCTGCTTGATCACATGGTGGGAATAGTTCTGCTTGTTGATGCAGACCGCCACGCGGTTCGGGGAGTTCGTCACCTGGGAAATGGCGTTGACAATCAGCCCGTTGTCCTTCTTTCCGTCGTTCGACGTGACCACGTACAAGCCGTAGCCGATCTTGAAAAGCGCGGTCAGATCGTTCTTATTGGCAGTCTCGCCGTTCTTTGCCACATACTCCTTGGCCAGTTCCCCGGCCAGTGCGTCGAGTTGCGCCTTGCTGGTGTCGTTCAGCGCGGAGGTGATGCGCACCGTAGTTTCGGTGAAGGTCAGGTTTTTGCAGCCGTCGAGCATGGATCGCATTGTTTTGGCCGCCAGCGGCGCCCAAGAGCCGTTTTCGATGAGCCCGACCGTCCTGTTGCAGAAGTTCCGCTCGGTCAAATGGTGGATAAACTCCTTCATAAACGGGAAGATATCGGCGTTGTAGGTGGTTGTTGCCAGGACAAGCTTGCGGTAGCGGAACGCGTCCTCCACAGCCTTGGCCATGTCCGTGCGGGCGAGGTCGTGTACGACCACCTTCGGGCAGCCTTTCGCGCTGAGTTTTTCCGCCAGCATCTCGGCCGCCCGCTTGGTGTTGCCATACACGGAGGTATAGGCGATCACAACGCCGTCGCTCTCCGATTCATAAGAGGACCAGGTGTTGTAGAGCCTCAGATAGTAGCCGAGATTTTCCGAAAGGACGGGGCCATGCAGCGGGCAGATCGTCTGGATATCCAGCGCGGACGCCTTTTTGAGCAGCGCCTGCACCTGCGCGCCGTATTTCCCGACGATGCCGAAGTAATACCGCCGCGCCTCGTCCGCCCAGGGTTCGTTCGCGTCAAGCGCGCCGAATTTGCCGAAGCCGTCCGCGGAGAAGAGCACCTTGTCCGCGCTGTCATAGGTCACGATGACCTCCGGCCAGTGTACCATCGGTGCGGTCACAAAGGTAAGCGTGTGACGCCCAAGCGTGAGCGTATCCCCTTCGCCGATGACGATGCGGTGATCGGAATAGTCGGTGCCGAAAAAGTTCTGCATCATCGTAAAAGCCTTAGCCGACGAGACGATCACCGCGTCGGGATAGGCCGCCATAAACTGCGATATGTTCGCGGAATGGTCGGGTTCCATGTGCTGGATGACCAGATAATCCGGCGTTCTGCCGCCCAGCGCGGCGGACAGATTGTCCAGCCACTCGTGGGTAAAATTTTTGTCCACCGTGTCCATCACGGCAATTTTCTCGTCAAAAATCACGTAGGAGTTATACGCCATGCCGTTCGGCACGGCATACTGGCCCTCAAAAAGGTCGACCTTGTGGTCATTGACGCCGATATATTGAATGTCATTTGTAATTTTCATGGATTCCCTCCTGCTTTTAGTGAGTCCGGCCTGACGCGGCCGTCATAAAATACGCAATCATTTGGACCTCCTATTTCAGGCCCATTTCCTCCTTGACCTCGGCAAAGCACTGTACGGCAAAGTCCAGATCCTCCTTGGAGTGGCCCGCGGAGACCTGCGTCCGGATGCGGGCCTTGCCCTTGGGAACAACAGGGTAGCTGAAGCCGACCACATAGACGCCCTTTTCCAGCATCCGCGCGGCGAACTCGCCGGCGACCTTGGCGTCGTAGAGCATCACGACGACGATGGGGTGGCTGCCCGGCAAGACGTCGAAGCCCACCTTTTCCAGCTGTGTGCGGAAATAGGTGGCGTTGGCGTGGACCTTGTCCCGCAGCTGTGTGGAGGCGGTCAACAGTTCCAGCGTCTTAAGGCTGGCCGCGCAGATGGCGGGCGCCAGGGTGTTGGAAAACAGATACGGACGGCTGCGCTGGCGAAGGAGGTCTGTGACCACCTTTTTGGAAGCGGTGTAGCCGCCGGAGGCGCCGCCCAGGGCCTTGCCCAGGGTGCCGGTGAGGATGTCCACCCGGTCGGACACGCCGTAGTACTCCGGGGTGCCGCGGCCGGTTGGGCCCATGAAGCCCACGGCGTGGCTGTCGTCCACCATGACTAGGGCGTCAAACTCGTCCGCCAGGTCGCAGATTCCGGGGAGGTTGGCGATGTGGCCGTCCATGGAGAACACGCCGTCGGTGGCGATGAGCTTGATCTTGGCGCCGGCGGCCTGCGCCGCCTCCAGCTGGGCACGTAGATCGTCCATGTTGTTGTTTTGATAGCGGTAGCGCTTGGCCTTGCACAGCCGCACGCCGTCGATGATGGAGGCGTGGTTCAGTTCGTCGCTGATGACCGCGTCATCCGGGCCGAGTAACGTCTCAAACAGGCCGCCGTTGGCGTCAAAGCAGGAGGAGTACAAAATTACGTCCTCCGTGCCCAGAAATTCCGCCAGCTTCTGTTCCAGCTGCTTGTGAATCCCCTGCGTGCCGCAGATGAAGCGGACGGAGGAGAGGCCGAAGCCCCATTGGTCGTAGCTGGCCTTGGCGGCGTCGATGAGTTCCTGCCGGTCGGAGAGTCCGAGGTAGTTGTTGGCGCACAGGTTCACCACCTGGCGGGCGGCGGTGGTATCGATCCGGGAGCGCTGGGGCGTGGTAATGATGCGCTCGTCCTTCCAGGTTCCCGCTTCGCGGATGGAATCGAGCTGCGCGCGGTAGAATTCGTAGGCGTTCTTCATTGCGGTGTCCTCCTTATTATTTGCTCCAATCAAGAATTACTTTTCCGGATTTTCCGCTGTTCATGGCGGCAAAGCCCTCCTCAAACTGCGTGTAGTGGAAACGGTGGGTAATGACGGGGGACAAATCCAGACCACCCTGGACCATATAGCTCATCTGGTGCCAGTTGTCCATTTTGCGGCCGTAGATTCCCTGGAGCGTCAGGCCCTTGGTGATGATCTGGTTCATATCGATGGGCACGGGCTGGTTGGAAATCCCCAGCAGGCTGATTTTCCCGCCGTTGCGCATGACGGAAAACATCTGCTGCAAAGCGGCGCCGCTGCCGCTCATCTCCAGGCCGATGTCAAAACCCTCCACAAGGCCCTGCCTGCCCATAACGTCCAGCAGATTCTCACGGCCGACGTTGACGGCGGCGTCCGCGCCCATCTTCCTGGCAAGATTCAAGCGGTATTCGTTTACGTCCGTGATGATCACGCGGCGCGCGCCGGCGTATTTGCAGATGCCCGCGGCGATCACGCCGATGGGGCCTGCGCCGGTAATCAGAACGTCCTCGCCAACCAGGTTCCACATGAGAGCGGTGTGCGTTGCGTTGCCAAAGGCGTCAAAAAACGCCACCACATCCTCCGGCAGGCTGGGGTCAATGATGATCACGTTGCTCTGCGGGATGCAAACATACTCTGCGAAAGCGCCGTCCCGGTCCACGCCGACACCCTTGGCGTCCTTGCACCACTGGATGTTGCCGTTGTGGCAGTTGCGGCAGCGGCCGCAGGTGATGTGCCCCTCGCCGCTGACCCGCTGGCCGACGGACAGTCCGGCGACGCCCACGCCCAGCTTGGCGACCTCGCCCACGTACTCGTGGCCGATGACCATGGGCGGCCGGATGTGCTCCCTGGCCCAGGGATCCCAGTTGTAGATATGTACGTCCGTACCGCAGATTGCGGTTTTGTGAATTTTAACGAGCACCTCGCCGGGCCCCGGCTCAGGGACGGGCACCTGCCGAAGTTCCAGGCCAGGCCCCGCAATGGGTTTAACCAGCGCGTCCATAAACTGCATCCCGAAATCCTCCAACCCGAATGAAATCACCGGCGCGGCCGGTGCTGCGAAAAAGCCACGTATCTGCATAGGAACTGCGGTAAATATACAACAATTGACGGGGAAAGTCAACGGCAAATCCCTGAAATTGTACAATTTACCCAAATGCGCTGCCAGGCTCCGGGATACGCCGTCTGGAAAACCCGGTCCGTGCGATCGCGCCTCAAGTCCGGCCGGAGCCATTCATCGCGGCAATGACGGTGACCGGATTGCCCGTGCGCGCGAGCGGACTACGCGCCGGAAGGCCGTCGGCGCTGGCGGCGTAGCCAATGCTGACCGCGCCGTAGATGCGCTCGTCCTCCGCCATGCCAAACCTGCGAAAAAACGCGTTGACCGCTTCGCTTTCGTTCAGCCATTTTAACTGGTTGATCCAACAGCTGCCCAGATCCAGCGCGTTGGCCATGAGCATCATATTTTCCAGCGCGCAGGCGCAGTCGGCCATATTGTTCCCGGAGTCTGCGCGGTTGGCCGTTACGATCAGGGCCGGGGCGTTGTAGTGGAACCGGTAGTCCCCGGCCTTGGAGGCCCGAATCGCCTGTGCCACCGAGCGGTACATACCGGGCGTTTCCTCCATTTTGGAAAACTCCTCCTTCACCAGAGCTGCCAATTCGTCAAGGACGGCCGGATCGGTGATGACAAAAAAATGTGTCATCTGACGGTTGCCGCCGCTGGGCGCGTGTCTGCCGGCGTCGACAATTGTATCCAGCAGCTCCGGCTCCACGGCGCGAGACTGAAACTTTCGGGTGCTGCGGCGCGTCTTGATGCACTCCATCGCGTCCATAGCGTCCATCCTCCTTTAATTTAAAGGTACGTCGAGTTTTTTACAAGTCCATTATAGCACATTCCCGCGCTGGTTTCCACAGAATTTCACAGACATTTACAAATCCGTCTGCCCCGCTTCCTGGGGATCGCCCGTGGCTGTTTTTGCCGGGATCCCCGTATTCATGGTTCTGTGCGTACTGAGCCGCTTGCTTTGCCTTTTGATGCTATTTTCCAATAAAACTTTATGCGCTGGCGCCGCACCACGATGGATGCAAATGCGCTGTAGCGCAGGAAGTTTTACGCGGATGTGGGGCGTCCCGCCCCACGCGCTTAAATTTCAGGCCGTTCTGCCGGAGGCGGCACATAGCCATTTAACGGCACATAGCCATTTTGCTATGCTTTTGCATAGCAAAATATGACATTTTTTGCTGAAGAAAGCCGTGTTTTCGCGCGGCCCCTTTCAGCGGCCAACCGCTGAAAGGACGTCCATGCACAATTCCATCAAAAGTATCTTTTTTAAAGTCTACTTTTTATTGAATTTTCATATGATATTCCGTTTCCATCAGCGTGCAGATGGCGTCCGCGGCGTCCGGGGGAATGACCCGCCGCTGATTTTCGCGCATGGTCTGGCGAGCTTTCTCCTCCATCAGCTGGTCGCAGGCTGCGAGAAGCTGCTTTTTGGGGGAGGTGACGGCGAGGCACATGCCGTTTTGCGCAAAGAAATTCATGTTGCGGTTTTCGCAGCCCGGAATGGGCGTGATGTGAATCAGCGCCGCGCCGGTCACAGCCGCCTCGGTGGAGGAGAGTCCGCCCGGCTTAGAGAGAAACAGATCGCACGCGCGGATGTAATCGGCCATTTGGGCGGTGAACTCCAAAAGGGTGCAGCGATCCGCGTACGCCTGGCGGAGGTGCTGGTACAGCTCTTGGTTGTTCCCGCACACGACGATCAGTCGGGCTGCGCCGCCGTAGTGTTCCAGCAGCAGCGGGACGATCTCCTTGATTTGCCCCGCGCCGATGCTGCCGCCCGCGATCAGGATAATTTTTTCGTCCGGGTCAAGCCCCAGGCGCCGCCGCGCCTCGCTTCGGCTGACCTTTTCATAGAACTGCTGCCGCACGGGAATCCCCAAGGGGACGATTCGCTCCGGCGCGATTCCTCTGGCCACAAATTCGTCGGTCAGCTCTTTGGCGGGAATCACGTAGAAATCGCAGTCTGTCTCCTCTGTAAACGGGATGCAGGTGTAATCGGTCGCGATAAAATAGGTGGTGGGAACTGCCTTTCCCATCCGCTTCATGTTCGTGAGGATCTCCGCCGGGAACAGGTGGGTCGTCACAACGGCGTCGCAGCCGGATTCGCGGAGATAGGCCTCCATCAGCGGGACCATGCCGCGGTTGAGATAGTACACGGGCGAGGATACCGGAAGTTTCCGGTAGGCGTTGCCCAGGCGGTAGACCGCGCCGAACGCGTTTGGTGCCTTCTGCGCCAGAAATATATAGGCCTGGTTGACCGTCTCGGCGGTTTTTTCGCTTTTTAAAAGATAGGGATTGAGCGTCGTGGCGTGGTGGCCCCGCAGCGTCAGTGCCTGCTCGATGGCCGTGCACGCGCTGTTGTGGCCGCCGCCCGTCCCGCATGATAGAATTAACGCATCCATAGAACCTTCACTCCAAACCGCTCTTTTTCTTCCTTGCTCAGGTGCAGCCGCAGGCACACCGCCGCGGTGATGGTCAGAAAACCCACCAAGATCGCGGGTGGAGCGCCCAGCAGGGCCATCCCGCCTGCGCTCGTCCAATACGCGATGATGGTGCGGTAAAAAGCCGGGGTGATCCGCAGTCCCAGGGATAAGAACAAAAATACCGCCGCAAACATTGCGACCGGCAGGATGTACGGGATAAGCCCCAAAAGGCACCCAAACGTCGTGGCGATGCCCTTTCCGCCGCGAAATTTGCGGAAGATGGGAAAGATATGTCCAAGCACCGGCGCAGCGAGCACTATCAACAGTCCCCAGTTATTGTGCAGCGGTGCGGCGCGCAGATAGAAAAGCACCGGCAGCAGACCCTTGAACAGATCGCACAGCAGCGTCAGCGCGCCGCACCAAAAGCCGCCGTATTTGAACGCGTTCGCCGTGCCCGGATTTTGGTCGGGGCTTTGCGCGTAGAACGCCTTCTTGCCAAAGAGTACGCCGAACACATCGGCGTATAGGATACTGCCGGAAAGATAGCCAAAAATTGTAAAAAATAACGCCCGTTTCATCGGTTTACTTCCTTTCGTTTTGCCAAAGGCCGCCTATCCGCGGCGGGTATACTCATGGGGCTCCGCCTCGATCACATCGGGCATCTGGTTTTTGACGATGCGCACGGTGCTTACGACAGTATAGAGGTTCAAAAGCCCCTCGGACAGCAAGGAGATTCCCAGCAGCACCGGCAGGACCTTCGCTCCGGTCCCGGAATCGATGGCCAGCACAATTCCGGACGCGCCGGCGAGGATGGCGAGCGCGAAAATCAGCCACCAGCTTTTGATTCCGAACCGCTTGGAATCCATCGCAATACGGATTTTGAACATGCCGTCGAGCAAAATGGCGATTCCAAGCGCCACGGAGATAAAGGACGCCAGGTTTTGCGGATGGATCAGGACGACCACGCCCAGGACGAGCATCAAAATTCCAAACTCCAAATCAAACTGGAACGCCAGCCGGAACAGGTCCTTGGAAAAGTAGCCCACCAGTTTGACGACGCCAAACACCACCATCACAATTCCCATACAATATCCCATGACGGTGATGGACAGTTCTGGCAAGGCGATCAAAAGAACGCCGGCGACGCAAAACAAAACCGACAAGATGATATAGCCGATTTTTGCAAACCGCATAGGCACAACCGAACGCATTTTCATATAATGAATTCCTCCCTCGCTTCATCTGACCGTTTGCAGGCGGTGGACTGGGCCAAATACCGGGCCGCCTCTTTATAAAACACATCGAGCTGGCCGAGATAGTTCTCTTTCCACGGCTTGTTGCGGCCGCAGTAGTGGATGATGACGGCGTTTTTCCGCACCCAGTCGAGGGTGAGACTCTTTTCAAACGGCGCACGCTGCTGAAACAGTCGCTCGGTCATGTTGTAGCGGCGCGCGTCGAGGGTATGGATCCTGCCGCCGTAAAGGGCGCTAATGACGTCCTGATCTGGCAGAAGAAGTGCGTTTTTATGCTTTTCAATGAACGCGAAGACGTCTTCAATCCGCTGCTCCTTGCGTAGCAGCGCCAAATTGATCAGCATCACGCCGGAGTTGATATAGGGACTGCCCTTGTCCATATCCAGCCGCAGGGAATTCATCTTCCGCAAAAACGCGTGAATGTGGGTCGCGGCGGCAAAGTAATCCGCCGTCAGCGGCGTTTGATAGAGCGGGAGAATCGGGCCGTTGACCACCAGATCGGGATCGAGGTACAGCGCCCGGTCGAGATTTCGTGGCAGATAGCGGGCGGCGAAGATGCGGTAGTAGATTTCCTTGGGATAGCGCGCCGTCGTGGGCACGTTGTCCAAATCCAGATCCCGCACCCGAATGGGGATCAGACTGCCATGCACGCCCAAAACCGCCTTTGTTGGCGGCAGAGCGCCGTCCGGGATGCACGTATGCAGGAGGTACACATCGAAAAAGCAGTCCGGGTTGCACCGGATCAAAGACGAGAGCATCACGTTCAGATAGGGCAGATAGTTTTCATCCAGCGTCACAAGAAGATTGACGGATTCCTTGGCCATTGCGCGTTTCCCCTTTCGTATTTTGCCGGCTGCCAGGGCCGTTACGGTCCACGGTGCGCGGCGGGCTGCTCGCACAGCCGCCAGAAATCCAGTGTAGTGGCCTCATAGTCCGCCTTGTCGACGCAGTAGCTCATGCCGTGCCCGGCTCCGGGGACGATAAGCAGCTTTTTCGGCGCGGCGCACGCCTGATAGTTCTCATAGGTCATCTCCACGGGGACAAAGGTGTCGCCCGTGCCGTGGGCAAACATGACGGGGATGCGGTTGTGTTTCAGCGCCTCCACGGTGGAATAGTCGCCTGCGCCGAAGCCGGTCTTTTCCCGGCAGATCCGGTTGGCAAGCCTGCGGCACACGCCGTAGGGGACGTGGAACGCATCGCGCGTCACATGGCGCCAGATTGCCTCGGGCGAAGTAAATCCGCAGTCTGCGCCGATGCCGCGTACATTTTCGGGCAGCGGAAGCCCGGCGGCCATCAAAACGGTTGTGGCCCCCATGGACACGCCGCACAGATAGAGGGGCAGTTCCGTCCCGAAGCGGTCGTTCGCCCAATGTGCCCAGTCGAGGCAGTCGTAGCGCTCTGCAAGGCCGAAGCCCATGCACGCGCCGCCGCTGCTGCCCTGCCCGCGCTGCTCTGCGTAGAGAACGCCGCAGCCGTGCCCGGCCCAGAAATCTGCGATCATGCCGAAATCCCGGTACCAGGTGGACCGCCAGCCGTGCATGGCAATGAGAATACGCTTTGGATGCTCGCAGGGGATCCAATGGCCGATAAGGGGCGTACCGTCTTGCGCGGTGATCTGCACCGTTTCACTTTCCTTTTCCGAAAGCTGCTTCGCCGCCGAATCCACGTCGTCCCAGAAGTCCTGGTCGGAGCCGGAGCTGGCATACAGCTTCCGCGCGCCCTTGGGAGCCTCCCGGTCAAGCGCTATCCGCATCAGGAATTTGGTAACCGCGTATGCCGAACAAGAGGCCGCCGCGGCGACGGACGCCACCACGCCGGACGCTTCCAGCGCCATTTTTACTTTCCTGCGCATAACTTTGCTCCTTCCCATCGCGCG
Organism: uncultured Oscillospiraceae bacterium; assembly: GCA_964450645.1. Lineage (GTDB taxonomy): Bacteria > Bacillota > Clostridia > Oscillospirales > Oscillospiraceae > JAKSPM01. Next base: position 12,247 of record CAYVEB010000001.1, read on the forward strand.
ATCATAAGAAAATTCAATATATAGTAGGCGTTGAAAAAAATATTTTTTGAGAAATTGTGCATGAGGACGGCCATTCTCCAGGAAAACTGTTTTATTGGAAAAACGCATCTGTTCTATTGTGTTTCATTTGTAGGATTCCTATCAATCTTGGCGGCGGTTTTTCGATCTTCCGGGGAGGATATTCCACCGCCTATTCTATAATACCGCCTGTCCTGACATTTTTCCACGGGCAAAAGACGTCCCGTGCCTGGTTTTCAGACACGGGGCAGGATTTAACTAATTTTCAGACATAAAGCAACTTTTGTCTGCATTTACTGCACGGCGCAGCGGTCGAACATCTCCTCGACCATTCCCTTTTGAATCTCGCACAGCCGTGCGAACTTTCCCCGAATGTCCTCCGGCATACCGGCGCGCATCCAGTTGGCGACAAAGCCGAAGAACAAGCTGGACAGGTACTCTCTGAGAATCGTCAAGTCCTGGTCGCGGATTTTGCGGCCGCGCAGCAGCGTTGTCACATAGGCGTCGATGACATGGTCGCAGACCTTGCAGACGCACTGTTCGTAGATATCCCGGTCGGCGGAGTGGTAAATATGTAAGAGGGCGCGCTTTTTGCTCAGCGCGGCGCTGATGAACGCCTCCAGGCAATCCTCGTACCGCTCGACGGCTGGGTATGCGCAGATGATTTTGTCCGCTTCCTCAAGGAACATTTCCTCAACCAGCTTGGGAATATCCTCAAAGTAGTAATAGAAGGTATTGCGGTTGATTCCGCAGTCCGAGACAATGTCCTTCACCGTGATTTGGGAAAGGGGATGCTCCGTCAGCAGGTGATAAAAGGAGTCGAAGATCGCCTTTCTCGTAAAATTCGCCATTTTACGCCTCCCTCCGCTTGTTTGCCACAATTGTTTTTCCAGGCAAATTTTTTCATGTTCCATAGTATAGCACAAACCGGCAAAAAATGCAAAGGCGCAATTTGGGCTTGGCTGCGCTTGACAGGCAAACGCGCGATCACGCTTTAATGTCGTCGCCGCTCGTTTCTCAGTGAACGCTTGCGGGCTGCAGGACGTTGCTCAAACGCGCATGGTCAAGCGCAAGCGGGAGAAGCTGGTTCCTGAAATCATGCGTCTGCCGGACAAGCCGCTGAAGCAGCGATCCGTTTTCAGCAAGCCGAACAAACAAACCTTGCGGGATTGCTCCTGCAAGGTCTGTTTTAATATTCCGTTTCGCCTTTTGGCCGCTAAGTAGGTTTTCCCTTTCGCAAAGGGGCGAGCGCGCTCAGCTGTTTTTAATAGCCGCCTGCGCGGCCGCCAGACGGGCGATGGGGACACGGTAGGGGCTGCAGGAAACGTAGTCTAGGCCGATCTTGTGGCAGAATTCCACGCTGGACGGATCGCCGCCGTGCTCGCCGCAGATGCCCAGGCCCAGCTTTGGATTGGCTGCGCGGCCGTCCACCGCGGCAATTTGCACCAGCTTGCCCACGCCGTTTTGGTCCAGGTGCTGGAACGGGTCGGTCTCATAGATTTTCGAGTCGTAATACGCCGTGAGGAATTTTGCGGCGTCGTCGCGGCTGAAGCCAAAGGTCATTTGCGTCAGGTCGTTTGTGCCAAAGCTGAAGAAGTCGGCCTCGCGGGCGATTTCTCCGGCCGTCAGCGCCGCGCGCGGGATTTCAATCATAGTCCCGATCTCATAGTGCATATCCAGGCCGCTGTCGGCGATGAGCGCATCGGCGGTTTTGACGATCACATCCTTGACATACACCAGCTCTTTGACCTCGCTGACCAGCGGAATCATAATGTGCGGCGTGATGAGGGAGCCGGTCTCCTTGCTCACCGTGATAGCGGCCTTGATGACCGCCCGGGTCTGCATCTGCGCGATCTCCGGGAAGGTGACCGACAGCCGGCAGCCGCGGTGCCCCATCATGGGGTTGAACTCGTGCAGGCTTTCCACCACGTTTTGCAGTTCCTCCTCGCTGATGTGCATGTCCTTGGCAAGCTCCGCGATTTCCTCTGGCTTGGTGGGCAGGAACTCATGCAGCGGCGGGTCGAGATAGCGAATCGTCATGGGCCTGTCGCCCAGGATCCGATACATGGCGGCGAAGTCCGCCTCCTGATACGGCTCAATTTTGGCCAGCGCCTGCTGGCGCTCGTCTTGGGTGCGGGAACAGATCATTTCGCGCACGGCCTTGATGCGGTCCTCTGCGAAGAACATGTGCTCCGTGCGGCAAAGGCCGATGCCCTCCGCGCCCATCTCCACAGCGTTCTGTGCGTCGGTGGGGTTGTCGGCGTTGGTCATGACCTTTAGTACGCGCACCTGGTCAGCCCAGCTCATAAAGCGCTTGAAATTGGCGTTTTCCGTGGAGGCGACCGTGGGGATTCTGCCCTCATAGATGTTGCCGGTGGAGCCGTCGAGGCTGATCCAGTCGCCCTCGTGGAAGGTATGTCCATTGATGGTAAAAGTCTTGGCGGTGTAGTCGATGGTGACGTCATTGTCGTTGCCGCAGCCGGAAACGCAGCAGGTGCCCATGCCACGGGCTACCACGGCCGCGTGGCTGGTCATACCGCCGCGGACGGTCAGCACGCCCTGGGCAACCTGCATTCCCACGATATCCTCCGGGCTAGTCTCCAAGCGGACCAGAATGACCTTGCGCATCTGCCGGCTATGGGTCATGTACTCGGCGTCCTCGGCGCTGAACACTACCTGCCCGCAGCCGGAGCCGGGGGAGGCGGCCAGGCCCTTTCCCACAGGCTTGACGGTCCGCAGGGCCTCGGCATCAAACTGGGGATGCAGCAGCGTGTCCAGCTGCTTTGGCTCTACGCGCAATACGGCCTCGCGTTCGGTGATCACACCCTCGTCCACCAGGTCGCAGGCGATCTGCAAGGCTGCCTGGGCGGTCCGCTTGCCGTTGCGGGTCTGAAGCATAAAGAGCTTGCCGTCTTCAATGGTAAATTCCATATCCTGCATGTCCCGATAGTAGCTCTCCAAGCGGTTGGCGACCTCGATAAACTGCGCGTAGACATCGGGCATTTGCTCCTGCAGGTTGCTGATGGGGGAAGGGGTGCGCACGCCGGCCACCACATCCTCGCCCTGGGCGTTGATCAGGTATTCGCCCATCAGGCGCTTTTCTCCGGTGGCGGGATTACGGGTAAAGGCCACGCCGGTACCGGAACGGTCGCCGGAGTTGCCGAAGGCCATCTGCTGCACGTTCACAGCCGTGCCCCATTCATAGGGGATCTCGTTCATGCGGCGGTAGACGTTGGCGCGTTCGTTGTCCCAGCTGCGGAACACGGCCTTTACCGCATCAATCAGCTGCTCTTTGGGATCCTGGGGGAAGGGCTTGCCCTCGTTGTCCTCGTAGATCATCTTAAACTTGATGACCAGGCGCTTGAGATCCTCGGCGGTGAGGTCGGTGTCGTTGCTGACGCCCTTTTCCGCCTTCATCTCGTCGATCACATCTTCAAAAAGGCTCTTGGATACGCCCATTACCACATCCGCGAACATCTGCACAAAACGGCGGTAGCAGTCATAGGCAAAGCGTGGGTTGTTGGTCTTTTTGGCCAGCCCCTCCACGGCCTGATCGTTGAGGCCCAGGTTCAAAATGGTGTCCATCATGCCGGGCATGGACTGCCGCGCACCGGAACGAACCGATACCAGCAGCGGGTTGTTCACATCGCCGAAGGTCTTGCCGGTCTCCTGCTCCAGCAAGGCAACATTACGGAAAATCTCCTCTTGAATGGCGGAATTGATCTCGCGCCCGTCTGCATAATACTGCGTGCAGGCATCGGTGGTGATGGTGAAGCCCTGGGGAACGGGCATTCCGGCGTGTGTCATTTCGGCAAGGCCGGCACCCTTGCCGCCCAGGATGTTTTTCATGAGGACTTGGTCGCCGCCGAAGGCCGCGTGTCCCTCCCGGAACGGATAGACGAACTTTTGGGACATTCGATTTTTCTCCTTTCGTGTGCGGTCCACAGGGCCGCGCTGTTTTTTAATGATTCTTCTGGTAGTTATGGATTTTACCACAATTTGGCTGCCAATGCAATGAAAAAAGTGGATATTTTAACGATATATATGTCTGTATGCGGCAAACACTCGCCGGTTGTTTCCGGGCGCCGGCGCAAAGTCCGTTTGCCGCCTTACCCTCGTTTTGCCTGCCGGGGTGCGGACAAAAGCGCCTTTCTTGCGCCGCTTGATCGCGAATTGCGCATAGCTTGTTGAAAAACATAAAAAAAGGTTGATATTTGCGCATGAAAATGGTAGAATAAAAAATAGCGTTAAGTGTCATTTTTCTTATTTTTATGGAAGGATCGCGTCAGAGGAGAAAGGGGAGAAAAACGCATGTACACCGTTGACAACGCCGTCATCATGGCTGCCGGGACGGCCAGCAGATTCGCGCCACTTTCCTATGAGACGCACAAGGCGCTGATTCCAGTCAGGGGCGAGATTCTGATCGAACGCGAAATCCGTCAGCTGCGGGAGGCCGGGGTGCCTGAAATCTATGTCGTCGTGGGCTACAAAGCGGCGTCGTTCGCTTACCTGGAGCAGAAATTCGGCGTGCGCCTTGTCTACAATCCGGATTATCTGAACCGAAACAACAACGGCAGCCTTTACGCCGTGCGGGGGCTTTTGAAGAACACCTATGTATGTTCCTCGGACAACTATTTTTCGGAGAATCCCTTCGAGCGAGAGGTTACGGACTGCTATTACGCGGCGGTCTACTCCGCCGGCCCAACCAAGGAATGGTGCATGCAGTACACCGAGGACGGAACGATCTGCGGCGTGCGGATCGGCGGAGCGGACGCGTGGTATATGCTGGGGCACACCTTTTGGAACGAGGCATTTAGCAAGAAGTTTGTGGAAATTTTGGAGCGGGAGTACAACCTGCCTGGGACGGCCGGTATGTTGTGGGAGAGCATCTACATGCGGCACCTGGACGAACTGAAGATGAAAATCCGCAAGTACGCGCCGGGAGTGGTATTTGAGTTCGACACGCTCGATGAGCTGCGCCAGTTCGACGCCGCCTACGTGCGCGATACCCGTTCGCAAATCTTGAAAGACGTCGCAAAGCGCCTGAACTGCGGAGAGGAAGACCTCTGCGGGATCACCGCCTACAAGGACGGCGACAACGCGGCGGCGGGATTTACATTTTTCTGTCGCGGCGCGCAATATGCGTATGCGTATAAAGACAAAACACTGAGGAGGAAGTAAGAATGGCAAACGAGATCATCCGCGAGGACGTTTCCCGAATCCGGGCGCTTTTGCAAAAAGCTCTGGGAACCGAAGCCTATACGCAGCTGTCCCGGCTGGGGGGGTTAACGAATCATACTTATAAGGTAACGCTGGCGAACGGGGAATCGTACGCGGTGCGCATCCCGGGCCAGGGCACGGAGGAATTGATCGTCCGCGGCGATGAAAAGGTCAGCACCCAGTTGGCGTGCGATTTGGAAGTGGACGCGCAGATGCTGTATTTTGCAGACGACGGCTCCAAGGTGACAAGATTCATTCCCAATGCCGTGACGATGTCCGCCGCTGCGCTGCGGCAGCCGCGGCATATCGCGCAGATGGCGGAGATTTTCCGGAAAATCCACAACTGCGGCGTGGATACGAAGGTTCCGTTTGAAGTGTTTAAAATGGCCGAGGGCTACGAAAAGATCATCCGGGCGAACCGGGTCGGCATGTACGGTGACTACGAGGACGTCAAAAAAGCGGTCATGGCGGTCAAGGCGGAAATTGACGCGGCGGTGGAAATCCGCAAGGTGCCCTGCCACAACGATCCGCTGTGCGAAAACTGGGTTGAGGGTGACGGCCGGATGTACCTGATCGACTGGGAATACGCCGGGATGAACGACGGCATGTGGGATCTGGGAGACGTCTCCATCGAGGCGGGCTTTGACGACGCGCACGACATGCTGCTGTTGCGCGCGTATCTGGGCAAGGAACCGGACAGCGTGGAGAAAAAGCACTTCCTGGCCAGCAAAATCTACGTTGACTACCTGTGGAGCCTGTGGGCCAAGACGAGGGTTCCCTACGATGGGCAGCCCATGGAGGACTGGGCTGCGGAACGCTATGGAAGACTCAAGGGCTTTCTACAAGCCTACAGATCGCTTTAAGGGGGGAGATCGTATGTTTTCGGGAATTATCGCGGGAGTAACCTGGGCAATTGCGACGGTGGTTTTGGGAATTGCGCTGGGCATGCGTCCGTTTGTTTCCACAGAGCAAGCGATTTTCCTCGCCCCGTTTGTCAGCACGTTCCTGCATGACGCCTGCTCCGCCATCTGGGCGACGGCATACAACGGTGTGAAGGGCAATCTGGGCAACGTCTGGAGGGCGCTGAAGACCAAGAGCGGGAAATGGGTCGTGATCGCGGCGGTGATCGGCGGTCCTGTCGGCATGACCGGCTATGTGATGGCCGTCAACTACATGGGCGCGTCCATCGGCGCGGTGGCGAGCGCCATATTCCCCGCCATTGGCGCGATTCTGGCCTACATTTTTTTGAAAGAGAAGATGAAGTGGTATCAGTGGGTGTTTCTGATCTTCACGCTCGCGGGCGTGTATGGACTGAGCTACTCCCCGGATCTGCAAATTGAAAATTTCTGGCTGGGTCTGCTCGGGGCGGTACTGTGCGCATTCGGCTGGGGGATCGAGGCCGTGATTTTGGCAAAATCGCTCACCGATCCCGAGGTCACTGACGAATACGCGCTGCAGATCCGGCAGACGACGTCGGCGGTGGTTTACGGTGTGATCCTTCTGCCGGTTCTAAAGGGCTGGGGCTTCACCGCGAGCTTGTTTACTGCCGGCACCGGCTGGCTTTTGCCGACCATCGCCATCGCGGGCTTCTTCGCGACGGTGTCGTACCTGTTTTACTACCGGGCGATCGCGCAGATCGGCGCGTCCAAGGCGATGGCGCTCAATATCACGTACTGCGCTTGGGCCATCGTGTTCACGGTTCTGATTGCGCGGGATACTTCCGTCCTGACGCCGTCGACCATTGTGTGTGCGCTCGTGGTTTTGGTATGTGGCATTTTCGCCGCCGCGGACTTCCGGGAAATTTTGAAAAAAAGCGAGCGCTGATTCCGCCTCCCGTCCGGGCGCGGTCTGCGGTATGCGCGTATGGATTGATCGGACAAGAGAAAGATGTGATCGTATTAGGAAGAGGTTCCGTTATGTTTTTGTACATTGATCCCGGTACGGGGAGTATGCTCTTTACGATTTTAATCGGCCTGATCGGCGCAGGCTTCTACTCCCTGCGGATGCTTTGGATGAAACTCCGCTTTGCCATAAGCGGAGGGAAGGTCAAAGAAAGTGAAAAAGAGCTTCCCTTTGTAATTTTTTCGGACGACAAGCGGTATTGGAGCGTTTTTGAGCCGATTTGCCGTGAAATGGACCGGCGGGGCAAGGACGTCGTCTATATGACCGCGTCGGAGGACGATCCGGCGCTGGAAAATTTGTACCCGCATGTGAAGGCCGAGTTTATCGGCAATGGGAACAAGGCGTTTACCCGGCTGAACTTTCTGAACGCGTCGGTGGTACTTTCCACGACGCCGGGGCTGGATGTGTACCAGTGGAAGCGTTCGAAAAAGGCGCGGTACTATGTCCATCTGCCCCACGCCGCCAGCGAAATCACGCTGTACCGGATGTTCGGAATCGACTACTACGACGCGATTTTGCTCTCTGGAGAATACCAGGCGCGGGATATCCGGAATCTGGAAAAGCTGCGCGGCCTGCCGGAAAAAGAGTTGGTGCAGGTCGGCATCCCCTATATGGATGAGATGGCCGCGCGGCTAGCGCGTGTCGGCCCCCCCGTGCCGGAGCATCCGCGCACGGTGCTGCTCGCCCCGTCCTGGGGGCCGAGCGCGATTTTCAGCGCCTACGGCGGCAAAATTTTGGATGCGCTTTTGCAGACGGGCTACCATATCGTCGTCCGGCCGCACCCGCAGTCGTTTAAGTCCGAGTCGCAGATGCTGGAAAAGCTGATGGCGGAGTACCCCGCGTCCGACCGGCTGGAGTGGAACCGGGACACCGATAATTTTGAGGTGCTGCGCCGCTCGGATATCTTGATCTCTGATTTTTCCGGGGTAATCTTTGAATTTACGCTGATTTACGATAAGCCGGTGATCTATACCGATCCGCAGTTCGATTTGAGTCCGTACGATGCGTGGTGGCTGAAGACCCCGCTTTGGACGACCTCGGCGCTGCCCAGGCTGGGCCGCCAGCTGACGCAAGCATCGATGGAGAACCTGAAAGAGGTGATCGACGCTTGCCTGGAGGATCCGCGGTACGCGGCCGGGCGCCGCGCGGTGAAGGCGGAAACCTGGGCGCATCCCGGCGAGGGTGCGAAACGGACGGTTGACTATCTGCTCGAACGGTACGAAACGTTAACAAATACAAAGAAGGATTTATAAAATGACATTTTATGAAATTTTAGAAACCTTACTGATTGGGCCGCTGAAGCTGATTTTTGAAATCATTTTTGAGTACGCCTACGGTCTTGTGGGGCATCCCGCGCTGGCAATTGTCTTTCTGAGCCTGATTATGAACATCCTGGTGCTGCCGCTGTATCGGCGTGCCGATGTGATGCAGGAACAGACGCGCGACCGCGAGGCGCAGCTCAAGGACGGCGTCGCCCATATTAAAAAGACGTTTACCGGTGATGAGCGGATGATGATCCTGCAGACCTACTACCGACAAAATCACTACAAGCCCACGGACGCTCTGCGCGGCACAGTTTCCTTGCTTTTGGAGATTCCGTTTTTCATGGCGGCCTACCAGTTCCTCTCCCGGCTTGAAATTCTGCAGGGCGTTTCCATGGGGCCGATTGCGGATCTGAGCGCCCCGGACGGGTTGCTTGTGATCGGCGGCGTGGCGATCAATTTGCTCCCCATTGTAATGACGCTGGTGAACGTGATCTCCAGCACGCTGTATTTAAAGGGCTTCCCGTGGAAAACCAAGATCCAGCTGTACGCGATGGCGCTGTTTTTTCTGGTGTTCTTGTATTCGTCGCCGTCGTGCCTGGTGTTCTACTGGACGCTGAACAACGTGTTCTCGCTGATCAAAACCATCTTCTATAAGCTGAAAAACCCGCAGAAGGTTCTGCGCTATCTCACCGCAGCCGTCGGGGTGGCCATTTTTGTGTTTGGCTGGGTAGTCTATCAGACGGTGTCCCTCAAAAGGCGGATCTTCTTCGCCCTCGTCGGGCTGGCGATGCTGGTCCCGCTGTTCTGGCCGGCTTTGAAAAAGAAGGCGCGTCTGTCCGAAAAAGCGCGCGCGGCGCGGCCGAACCGGAGGCTGTTTTTGTGCGGCGCGGTTTTTCTGACGGTGCTGATCGGGCTGCTGATCCCGTCGGTGTTTATTGCCGCGTCTCCGCAGGAATACGTGGACATCACCTATTTCCACAATCCGCTGTGGTATATTGCCAGGTCGGCTTGCCTGGCGGCGGGAACGTTCCTCGTTTGGATGCGGGTGTTCTACTGGCTGGCCAGCGAAAAGGGCAAGGTCTTTTTTGAACGGCTCGTCTGGATCGCCTGCGGCGCGGCGGTCGTCAATTACATGTTCTTTGGGACGGATCTGGGCGTGATTTCCGCGTCGCTGAAATATGAGGGCGGCATGAACTTCACCTTATGGCAGCAGCTGGTCAATTGGGCGGTTCTGGCAGTTCTGGCGGTGGGAATGTACGTGGTTGTCCGCAAGTGGAGCCGCGCGGCCACAGCCGTTCTGGCCGTGTCGGCGCTCGCCCTGGCCGGAATGACGGGTGCCAACCTTGTCACGATCAAAAAATCCATCGATGAGATCGTCAAATCCACTGATGTGATCGCTAAATCCACCGATGAGGTCGCCTGTCAGCAGAACGTGGAATTGCCAAAATTTCAGCTCAGCAAAACGGGAAAAAATGTCGTCGTTTTGATGCTCGACCGCGCGGTCGGAGAATATATCCCCTACATCTTCCACGAAAAGCCGGAATTGACGGCGCAATTCGACGGGTTTACCTTCTATGAAAACACCATCTCGTTTGGCGGATCCACCAATTTTGGCGCTCCCGCGCTGCTCGGCGGCTATGAATACACGCCGGTCGAGATGAACAAACGCAGCGCGGAACCGCTGGTTGCCAAGCACAACGAGGCGCTCAAGGTGATGCCGCGGATCTTTTCTGAAAATGGCTACGACGTCACCGTCTGCGACCCGGTATACGCGAACTATCGCTTTATTCCGGATTTGAGCATTTTCGACGACTGTCCCGGTGTAAAGGCGTACATTTCCAAGGGACAATTCGGAGATGTAAAGCAGAAAGAGGAAGTGATTCAAAACAATTACAGAAACTTTTTCTGCTTCAGCGTGATGAAAACCTTGCCCCTTACCCTGCAAAAGACGGTTTACAACAACGGGAATTACCACCAGATCGCCGGGAGCAATGTCAGGCAGATCGTGTACGGGCTGTCGGCCGCCACCGGCATGAGCAGCGGATTTATGGAATCGTATTCTGTGTTGGAAAATTTGCCTGCCATGACAAATATATCCGACGTAACTACCAACACCTACTTCTTTATGGACAACGAGACGACCCATAATCCGATGCTGCTCCGGGAGCCGGACTATACGCCGGCTTTAATGGTGGACAACGCCGCCTACGATGCGGAGCACGCCGACCGGTTCACCGTAAACGGCCGGCAGATGCACGTGAAAACAGCTGATCAGATGATACACTACCATGCCAATATGGCCGCGATGATTCAGCTTGGGAATTGGTTCGACTATCTGCGGGAGAACGGCGTCTATGATAACACAAAGATTATCCTGGTCTCTGACCACGGGTGGAAGATGGGGGCGAGCGAGGATTTGATGATGCCCAATGACGCGGGCGAGGCGGTCGACGTGGGATTATTCTATCCGCTGTTGATGGTGAAGGATTTTAACGCGGAGGGTTTTACCACCTCCGGCGAATTTATGACCAACGCGGACGTTCCCACGCTGGCCATGAAGGATCTGATCGAGAATCCCGTCAACCCCTTTACCGGGAAGAGCATCAACAGCGACGAAAAATTTGCCCACGACCAGTTCATCATCCGATCCAAGGAATGGGTTACCGACAAAAATAATGGTACAACCTTTCTCCCCTCCGCGTGGGCCAGCGTCAAAGAGAACCTCTGGGACGCGGGCAACTGGACGTTCTATGAGGAGGAGATAGTTTTGGACGAAAACGCCGCGCCGTAACTGCGTACAAGCGAAAATGGGGCTGTCGCTCAACTTCCGTTTTGCGACAGCCCCATTTTGTATGCTCACGGCCGGTTGCGGAGTGCCGCGACATAGGCCAAGAAATTGTATCCCGCGTGCGCCAGGATGCAGCAGAACACGGAGCCTGTCTGCAAATACAGCAGGCCCAGCGCAATTCCGCAGGCAAACGCGTAGCACGCCTGCGCGATGTCCGCGTGGAGCAGGGCAAACAGGAGCGAGGACACCAGCAGCGCGATGGCGAATCCATAACTGACTGACAGGCCGCCGAGCAGAAAGTCCCGCATCAGAATCTCCTCCGCCACCGGCGCGATCACACAGATTTGAAAAAACCGAGTCCCCGGCGCTTGCCGCAGCGCATCGGCCGTCTTTTGCTCGCGCTCCACGCTTGCCGGAAAAAGCCGCCTTCGCGCCGGCGCCAGCGCCCGATTCAGAAGGAAAAGCATGACGGCGCAGCCTGCCGCCAGCAAAATTCCCTGCGGCAAGACGCTTTGAAACAGTTGAATCTGAAAGGAATTCAGTTTACTGAGCAACGCCAGATAGGCTGCCGCGACCAAAGCGGCGGACAGAACGTCCAAATATTTTTCATAGGCCGGCGCGATTTTTCGCCACACCGCAGCGTCAAGCAGCGTACGCACCAATGAAAACCCGAACCAGATCAGCGCCCACAGCACGCCGGCCCCGATCGATATCCCTCGATTCAACCCCAGTCTTCCCCTTATTAAAATTTAACAAAAATCCCAGACGGCTGCAAAGACCCGAAACGGGCCAGAAAACACGCGCGGGATCACAATTCATTATACCCGCGCAATCGCGGGAAGTCAACACGCCGCCGAAACAGGTAAAAAGATGTCGTGATATCCATTGATAGGAACCATTATTGTGAAAAAAGGAAAAATATTTCGTATGATATCGCATGGAATGGGCTCCGGAACCGGAATCTGTAAGGCAAAGTCAAAAAAGTCCGCCAAACGCGGCCCGCCTCATCTTTTCAGTTTTTCAGCTATATGGCAGCTCTCCCCCACCCACCGGCGGGGACGAACCGGGGATGTGCCCTACAGCGGCCTTGCGAATATCGGCGCCGGTGGTATGATAAGTGGGCAAGGACACTTCAATCTTGGGAATCTCCAGATAGCACATGCCCGTCTCGTTGACGTCCGGAAGCGCGCCGGGCGGGGCTCCCGGCGCCTGGGGTTGGGAGTTCTTCCGCAAAAAGGGCCGGAGACGCACTTCCCGCCTCCGGCCCTTCAACAATGCGCAATATGGGCGACAACTTCATTCCTCCATGGGAAACTTCTTTTTCAGTTTGGCACAAGTGCCCGCGAAAGCCGCCCGCTACCTACCGCGTTGCAGGCGCTTTTTCAATACCAGGATAACGGCGCTGCCAAATATCAGCGCAAGTCCTGTCGCCGCAAACGCGAATACCCCCGGCCCGCCTGTTTCCGGCAACATATACGGGTTGGCATTGTTGGTCACCGTCAAGGTACCGTTGGGCAAGGCGAACGTTGCATCGGGGTACTTTTCGCCGTCGATTCCGTTCCGCGCTCCATAATAGAACACAATCGGAGCGTCCAACATCTCATACCCTTCTGGAGCCTCTTGCTCGACCAAAATGTAGTAGTTACCCGGCCCCAGGCGCCAGTTTTTACTCTTATCGATCTTAAAGCTGCCGTTCTCATCGGTCTCGAATACCCAGCTTTCCTCGGTATAGCAGCTGTATTTTCGATCCCCGACTGAAATCTCATCCGTTTCCTCCAGCGTGGAGTCTTCGTTCCGCACGATATAGAACTGGAACCTCGCGCCCTGCAAATTTTTGGCGTTATTGGCGCTGTCGGTTTTCTTCACGGTCAGCTCATATATGCTGCCATTGCCGCCGCCGGAGATATCCGACACCTGCAGGGATCCGGAATACCCGGCGTTGGTTCTGTCCACGCCGTCGATGCTGGCCTCGTTGGAAACCTCCACATCCGTGCCCGTCTCTGGGATCAGCGCATCGTATTTGATGGTCAGCGCTGTGCTATCCGGAACCTGGAGCTTGAACTGGCTCCCATCCTCCGTAGGGAGCATTTCAAAGGGCACAGCCTGCCCGTTTGCATCCAAAACCTCAATGGTGTTTATCTGGATCTGGAGGTTTTTGCTGGTGTCCGTCACAATCAGGACATCCTTCTCCGCATCCAAATCATCCGCGTAGGGGTTAATGTGCAGCGTAAACCGCAGCAAATTGCTCTGCCCCACCTGCTCGGCCTGCTTGGTCAGACGGGAGGGGAAATAGGGGATGTCGGCCTCCGCCTCCCAGTGGGTCATGTTCTGATCCTTGATCGAGGCTGAGTTGTGAATCGGTGTCTCCTCCCAATCGTGGGCGTGCGCCTCCAGCCATTCGTCGCTGGCTTTCAGAGTGTAGGTAAACTCGATCCTGTCCAGCGTGACGTTGGGATTCCATTGAAAGACCTGATCCAGCCAATTGCCGTTCAAGGTTCCTTCTCCTTGTTTAAATCCGCCCAAAGTTGCGTTAATCGTGCCGTCGCTGAAATCCGTGTCTGCGAAGTACCAACTTCTGGCTTTCGGGTCGTAGGTGAAAGCCCGATAACTGCCCTCCCTGGCATATATAGTCGCCTTAAGGCTCCCATCCACATACAGCCAGCCGTCTGGATAGTCGTCTACAAACTCTACAGATCGGCCCCAACCATCGGGTGTACTGGTGGCATTCGCCATATCGATTAAGTATTGCAGAACAGTGCTGTCGCCTAGGCCCAGGGTGACGGTATAGTCGATGGTGTTGGTGTTCTTATCCAGCTTGCCGGTCTTGTTCAGCTTTTCCCCGTTGCCGAAGAACACTTGATATGTGGAGGAGTAGTGGTCATGGGTGAGGTTGACGGCGTTCTTAAGCCCCGCCATCAGCAGCTCATCCTTGGTCAGTTCGATTGTTTCTTGGGACTCCACATTGTAGAGAGTCAGGCCGTTGGACACATCCAGATCGTAGGACACCTTGATCAACCGGTGATTTTCGCAGTTCCAGTAGCCTTGCCTGTGCGTGGTGTTGTCCAGCCCGAACCAAATCTGCAAATTGGCGGTGTTCGGCTGGTAGAGGTAATTGTCCATGCTGCTGGAATCATAGCCCGTGTTGCCCGCCCTGGCCTGTGAAAGGGTCCAACCCGGCAGCGGCTCGCCCCAATCCGTCTCCGGAACAGCGAAGCCGTTCTTTCTCTCCTCCCAAGTCTCCAGATTCCGGGCATAGACTTTCAGATTTTTGATCTCAGGGGCCAGATTCGCACCCCCATCTTTGGACCACATCACATACCAGAGCTTGTTCTGGTACACGGTGGTGTAGTCCGTAATGGCAAAAGGTTCGTACTCGCCTGCGGCCACTGCCACATACAGGTCATAATGGAGGGTGGCCGTTGCCTCGTTATAGTCCTCAGCCTTGCTTACCACGCCGTCGCCGGGATTCGGCCGGTCGACCTCCATCTGGCTGCTCACCTTCTCCTCCACAGGAATGTCATTTGTCTCTCCCGTCTGGGGATCCGTCACCGGCATGGTGCCGGTGATGGTGGCGTCGTTCACCACATTGGCCCAGAACCTGCCATAGGACTCATCATCGAAATTCACCTGATACTGATAGGTGACAAACAGTTCGTCGCCCTCTTCCAGGGGGTTATAGACGGAGCCCTCCTTGAGTTTTAACCGGAAGGTCTGTTTCCCAGGGTTCTCCGGGTCCTCTACCAGCACCACCTCATAGTCCTCCGGGCCCAGCGTGACCAGCTCCTCTACGCCGTTTTTCTTGACGGTGACAGTGACAGCCGGCTGGCCGTTCTCGTCCGTGATCATATCCAGAGTGACAGCGGAATCGGTCTGGGGTATGGTGAGTGTGTCGGTAATCTCCAGGTCGTTTACCTCGCCGTGCTCCACCTTGGCGCTGACGGTGTAGCTGAGTATCTCATTTTCACTGTCGTAGCTGCCGGTCTTATCCGCCTTGATCTGGGGCTGATCCGTGATTTTAAAGTTAAAGTCCTCGCCCGCATCGCCAAAATGTACGTCGGTGTCGCTGCCGTCCGGAGCGGCCTGTGCGGAGGCCTCCATGTCAAACGAAAAGGCGACGTCGTTGGAGGAATCCAGCGCTTGTTTCCCCTCGTCGCTAAGCTCGATGATGAGCAGACCGTTTTCGTCGATGGAGTAGGTGCCGACCGTGACCTCCTGCCCGTCGATCATGATCTTTAGCGGCGCAGGGTCCCTGGGTTCAACCTTGAAGTTCTCAGGGATCTGATATGTCAGCTTTCCATCCTCCGACCATTTAAATTGATCACCCTGCGGGCCGCCTTCCCGAAACTCCAGATGGATATGATACTCCTCGCCCACAAAAAGGGTGCCGTCCTCGATGGGGTTCCCCTCGGCATCGGTAATGGTCACGTCGTCCAGCAAGCCGGTGATATCGCCCTCCTGGGAGGTGTTGCCAATTAAAAACACGAAATCGGAAAAGCCTGTTGATGTAAATGTCGTAAAGCCGTCTTCGTCCACCTGGGTCGCGGCCAGCACCTTTGCACCGTCCTCGCCAAAATGAACCACCGTGATCGGATCTCCGACGGTAAACCCATCCCTCAAGAGCTGAACGGTCACCTGTACCGGCGCGGCGGGTTCCACCTCTTTGTCGTCCACGTAGAAGCCGACGTTGTAAATCGCGCTTGCCGCGCCGGCCCCGTCCGCTCTGCCGGCGGCGGCCAAAGCGTCCGCCATCTCCCGGGCATAACCGTCTGGATTTGTCTCAGGCGTCACCAGGCAGGCCCGCAGCTCGGCGTTCTTTGGGATCCGCGCATCCTCGCCATAAGCTGCCGTGACGTACACGCTCTCGTCCTTATACGTTGCGAGCGTTGGATTGCTTTCGCCGCGGAAGCGCGTCCACAGCCCGAGTGAAAGCATAATTATGCCGAGCACCAGCGATGTCCAGCCTATAATTTCAAGCAAGGCGCCCTTCCTGCTTTCCCGCGCACGCTTCATGTCTTGATTGAAATTTGCCGCTTTCATCATGCCACCTCCATAAAACCGTTTTCTGCAAAATCCGGCATAGCATCGGACTTGTTATTTTTTTCGTGCCCATCGGGGCTGCGCATGCCCGCCCTGGTTAGGCACATCCGCAGATTCGTGGGATCCGCGATGCAAAACACGACCCTACACTTTTGCTATTATACCACTTTCGTATCGAATTTTCAATAGAAAGCAGGACTTTCAGCCGGTAAAATTTCTGCGGAACCGCGGTTTTTCGTGTCCTTTGAAAGACATTCCGGTCACACGGGCGGCCCGTCTGCGGCAGGGCGGACCGCCCGTAAGCCCTTATACACAGCGTATGATTCAGAAGGCGCGGACGTTCAAAAAAGTGATGCCGGCGTTCGTCTTAACCGTACCTTTCATTCGATACTATGCATGGCGACGCTCGTACCGTTGGCCAACTCCAGGTTTTCCTGATGAATTTTCCTTTGGAGGCAGCCGCGGCCGCCGGCGTGCCCTGACCGCAGGTTTGTCGACTGTCTCCGCCCCGCAATCGCAGCGGCATTTCCAAACGGTGTACCCATTTTGCCATTTCTCTGAAAAAGGAAATTCTATTTACGCGGTCGTCCGGTCGCGGAGCAGGCCGGCTATGCGGCGCTTTGGGGCTGCAAAAGCATAGCAAAAAGCCCGGAACTGAGATCACCGAAGTCAGTTCCGGGCATTTTTTGCGGGATATGGCAACGCTATAAAATTCGCAGCAGCTGATAGATCAGCCCGTAGATCGCGCTGGCGACGGTTCCGAACACCAGGACAGGCCCGGCGATGGAGAACATCTTCACGCACACGCCCAGCACAATTCCCTCCGTCTGGAATTCGATCGCGGGCGCGCTGATGGAGTTGGCAAACCCCGTGATCGGTACCAGCGTACCGGCGCCCGCGATTTTGGCGATGTCATCGTAGACGGCCAAACCGGTCAGCACAGCGGAGAGCAGAATCAGGCTGACGGACGTGGCCGTGCCCGCCAGGTCCTCGTTTAGACCCAGTGCGCTGAAGCCGTTCATGAGCAGCTGGCCCAGGCAGCAGATCAGGCCGCCGGTCCAAAACGCGTTGAACATGTTCTTCCAAATGGGCGATTTGGGCGCGATGGAGTTGACATAATCTTGATATTCTTTGTTGGTCATTTGCAAAGCTATCCCCCCCTTTTGCATATTGTTCGCGAAAGCTGGAACATTATGCGGAAAAATCGCGCGGCACAAAATATCAAAGCGGGCAGAAAACCGTTACAAGGTGCCGTCTTATGCTTTTATGGGACAGCCCTTGCAATTATGTACCCGGGCACGGGCAACAACCATACAGCGAAAGTCCGCTGCGGTTCCCAGCCATACCAAAAATAGGATTTTTCCAGGCTCTGCCGTATGATTTCTTTTTTTTAATCAACAGGTTTTTCAAAAATATAAAAATAAATTTTCGCCATTGGAATCCGCCGCCGCTTGCATACTGCGGTCAAACTTAGCAAAAAATAGAGCCAGTACACAAAGCAGGGGGCACTTATGAACAAGCGAACAGATCTGGCCGTTGAGGCCAAGCAGTTGTATGAGCAGTCCATCCACAGCACCACCGCGCTGGAGGGGGTCATTGCACGGGAGGGCAAACGCTTCGGGTTTGGACTGACGCATATCGAGATCACCAACGAAAAGGGCGAGGCGGCGCTTGGCAAGCCGGTGGGCCAATACTACACGCTCGAACTCGGCAAGGAGGATTTGACCGGCCGCGACGCCGACCGCGCAGCCCGCACGCTCAGCGAAATTCTTTCAGCGATGATGCGCCTGAAGAAGGAGGAGACGGTTCTCGTCGTGGGCCTCGGCAACCGGGACGTCACCCCGGACGCCATCGGTCCCAACACAGTGGATGGCGTCTTTCTCACCCGCCACCTGATCGCCCACATGCCCCAATATTTTGGCGGCCTGCGCAGCGTCTGCGCCATCGCGCCAGGCGTCCTGGGCTCCACCGGCTTTGAAAGCCAGGAGCTGGTCTCCAGCGCCGTGGGCAAGGCGCGGCCGGACAAGGTGCTGGTGGTCGACGCGCTGGCATCCAGCGACCCGGAGCGTGTGTGTACCACCATCCAGCTGACCGACACCGGCATCGTCCCTGGTTCCGGCGTTGGCAACGCCCGCGCCGCCTTTAACAAGCACACTCTGGGCGTCCCGGTCTTTGCCGTCGGCGTCCCCACGGTCATGGATCTGCAGGCCTGCTGCGACACCATCCGCGATAACAGCCTCATGGTCACACCCCGGGATATTGACCGCCGGGTGGTCAACGTGGCGAAAATTCTTAGCTCCGGCATCAACCGCACGCTCCACCCCAAAATGGACCGGGAGACAATGCGCCTTTTTTCGTAAGCATTCGGCAGCCTGCGCGCAAATCCCCGCATAAATTTTTTATGTCAACCTTTTTCTGCATACTTCCAAGCAAATAACCAGATTGCCTATTCTGTGAAAAAACCTGTGAATTGTGTGAAAAACTGAGACTTGGCAAGAAAAAATTTCTCGAAACCGCCTTGGATCCCTGTGCATATCCCGCTGCATAACCGCCGCATATTTGCAACGGGCGAAAAATAATTATGGGATTACGTCACCAAGGGAACTGCTTTATGTCAACCTATGTCCTGTATGCCCCGGCCATCCTGACCCGCGGGCGCTGTCCTCTCGCCGGGGATCTTGGCGGGATTTTCCGGCCTCCGGAAAAAAACCGCGCCGCATGATTTTTCCGACCGTCTTTGGGAAATACTAGAATCGCGCTCCTCCGGCACAGGAGACAGAACAAAGGTTTTGGAGGGCTCTCAAATGATACAAGGAAAAGTGGAAATCTGCGGTGTCAACACATCCAAGTTGAAAACCCTAAAGAACGATGAGATGATTGAACTCATCCGCCGCTCTCAGGCCGGCGACGCCCAGGCCCGGCAGAAGCTCATTGAGGGCAACCTCAAGCTGGTGCTTTCGGTCATTCAAAAATTTATCGGCCGCGGGGAAAATCCCGACGATCTGTTCCAGGTCGGCTGTATCGGCCTGTTAAAGGCCATTGAAAATTTTGATACCTCTCTTGGCCTGCGGTTCAGTACCTACGGCTGCCCCATGATCGCCGGCGAAATCCGGCGTTATCTGCGCGACAACAGCACCATCCGCGTCAGCCGTTCGGTGCGGGACACCGCCTACAAGGTCATGCAATGTAAAGAGCAAATTATGCTGGAGCAATCCCGCGAGCCGAGCATTGAGGAAATCGCCAAGCGGCTGGATCTTCCGCAGTCCGAGGTTGTGGCGGCCATGGACGCCATCGCCGCGCCGGTCTCGCTCTACGAGCCGGTCTACTCCGACGGTGGCGATCCCTTGACCGTTATGGACCAGGTCCGGGACCAAAAGAACACCGACGAGCGCTGGCTGGAGCGGATCGCCCTGCGCGACGCCATCTCCTGTCTTGGCGAGCGGGAGAAGCGGATTCTGGCACTGCGCTTTTTCGAGGGCAAGACGCAGATGGAGGTTGCCTCCCAGGTGGGCATCTCTCAGGCCCAGGTTTCGCGCCTGGAGAAGAACGCGCTGCAGTCGATTCGCAAGTCCATCTGCGTCACCTGAAGCGTCCCATCCGGGCGCAAGCCACAAAGCCTCGCCAGTCCGAGAAATAAACCCATTCATATTTGCCCGCGGCCCGGCATAGACTGCGGACAGAGGGGGCGGACAGATGGAGTGCAGGTTTTCGGAACTGCGGTGCAAGGAAGTGGTCAACACCGCCGACGGTTGCCGGCTGGGATACACGGAGGATCTGGTGCTGGATTTGAACGAAGGCAAGATCACATCGCTGATTGTCCCTGGCCCATGCAAATTCCTGGGGCTGTTCGGCCGGTCGGAA
>CAYVEB010000001.1:32376-58343 GCA_964450645.1 uncultured Oscillospiraceae bacterium
GGTGTTGTATCAAGCGCATCGGCTCCGATATCATTTTGGTGGATTTGGTGCAAGAGAAAAACCGTGAGCCGCGGAAAAAGAAATTTTTATAGTCCAGCCTTGGCCTGCGGTGTTTCCGCGGGCCAAATTTTTATATTTTGCCCAACAGGATTCCTCCCCGCGAGATTTTTGCTTGTGTTTTTGCAAAAATTCGGGTATAATATCCAAAAGTAACCATGTTTCAGGCCGCTTTTGGGGGGAAAAATTACTCCTGGCGTCCAATTTGCAAAAAAATTGAAAGTGTGAACGCATGAAAAAACACCTGGCAATTTTATGGATCTTTCTGTTCGTCGCGGCGCTTTCCATGGGCTGCACGTCCTCCGGCGAGCCAGAGCAACACGTTATCTGGCGGCCCAGCGCCCAGACCCAGGGGGAAACGCAGCCCTCCGAGCCGTCCGCCGTCCCTGCCGCCAGCCTTCAGGAAGCTCCGCCCGACGAACCGCAGTTCCAGGAGGACGATTTAGAATATGCGATCTTTCCCATGGACTACCTTCACATCACCCAGACCAGCGGCGAGGGGACGCACCTAAACAACCGGGCTGTCGATTTAGCCGGGGCGGACACCGGGATTGACGACTTCTACGCACCCTTTACGCTGCGCATCGTCCGCATCCAAAAGGGCTATAACATCGTCTGGGCGGAGAGCGCCGCGCCGGTTCACCTGGCCAACGGTGACGTGTCCTACATCTCCATGCTCCTTGAGCACAGCAATCATATAGACGGCCTGTATATCGGCCAGCAGATTCCCCAGGGCGAGGTATTTTATGACGAGGGAACCGCCGGGAACGCCAGCGGCAACCATGTCCACTGTGAATTCGGCCTTGGGCGGTTTGTGGACGAGGGCAGTTTTCACACGGACGACGGCCGTGTCGCCTGCAACAACGGCATTGCCGCCAATGAAGTCTTGTTCCTGACCCAGTCCACGCAGATCGTCGACGAAGGCGGCTTTACCTGGCAGCAGCTGCCGCTGTCCACGGAGGAGATCGTGTCTACCGGCAAGCACTGTCTGGGCGATCATCACGTCCCAACCGCTCTGGAAACCCTGCAAGAGCCGACCTGTACTTCGGACGGTGCGTGCCGCTACACCTGTCAGATCTGCGGTCTAAGCGTCACCCAGCCGATTCCCGCCACCGGGCACACGCCCACGGAGCAGGAAACAATTGCCCCCAATGCCGCCGGCGTCGGCGCCGTGCGCTACAAGTGCGACGTCTGCGGCGTCCAATGGCTTGAGCTGCAGTGGGACGACGCGCCGGTCTCCAATTTTTCCGACGTCTCCGACAATCCGTACATTGCCTATGCCGCGCAGCAATCCTTGATGCGTGCCTTTGAAGGCGACCGCTTTTTGCCGGATGGCTATGTCACCCGTCTGGAGCTGCTGCGCACTCTATACAACCTTGGCGGTTCTGCGGGCTACAGCTGCGATTATGACGATTTGGAGCCAAGCGACGAGGAATATCCCATTGCCGCCTGGGGCAGCGCGATGGGCCTGATCCAGGCCTGTTCCCAGAACCGGTTCCTGGGCGACGCGCCCATCACGCGGATCGACGCCATCACCATGGTCACTGGCTTCCTGGGTCAGACCGATCTGGTTTCGGCCGATTCTCAGCGTGATTGGGCTGTGGAGGCGGGACTGTTCCATCAGACCGACAATCTATCCTGCGCGCTGACGCGCGCTGAATGTGCCAAGCTGCTTACGCTCATGCAGCTGCTTCCGACGATCAGCAAATAGACAAACACAAATTTAATTGTCCTGTTTAATTGTCCTGCCGGGATTTTCCCGGCAGGACGTTTTTTGCCGCCGCAAAAATTTAGCAATGTTGAAACTGTTTACAAACGCGCGAAATTGTGTTATATTGATAGAAAATCGCATGATACTTATTGTGACAAAGGAGCATTCCCCATGGCAACGAACCAAGTGCTTTCCGCCCGGCGGCGGGAGCGAAACGACGGGATCGAGGTCCTGCGAATCGTGTCCACGTTCATGATCGCGGTCCTGCACACGCTCAACCAGGGCGGCGCGCTCAACGCCTCGGCAGATTACCCCCCCCTATTTTGAAATTGCGTGGTTTTTGGAGATCGGCGCCGAATGCTGCGTCGATTGTTACGCGCTTATCAGCGGCTATGTCGGCGTCGGCACCAAGTTCCGCTTTTCCCGCCTGCTCGCGCTTTGGTTGCAGACTTCCTTTTACTGCTTGGGCATCACGGCTATTTTCGGCGTCTTCAACCTTGGCACGGTGGAGCCCAGCGCCATAATCGGCGCCATCTTCCCGATTCTATACAAGCAATACTGGTACATGAGCGCCTATTTTGGCATGTTCTTTTTCATTCCCCTGATGAACTTCGTGGTCACGCGGATGCCCCGGCCGCAGCTGCGCGCGTGCCTGCTCGCCATTGTGGTCTTCCTCATTACGCTTCCAAGTATTCTCCCCGGATCGCGGAGAAAAGACGTATTTACCCTGGGTGACGGCTACAGCATGATCTGGCTGTGTATCTGCTATCTCTTCGGGGCCTACATCCGGCAATATGACCTGGTGCGGCGCATCCGCAGGCGCTGGGCGGCACTCACCTATCTCGGCGCCGTGGGCTTCACTTGGCTTACGAATCATTTTGCCTATCCGACCCTTTTCAGTTACATCTCTCCCACGATTTTTTTATCGGCCTTGGCCCTGCTGGTCTTCTGGGCGGGCACGCCGGTGCGGAGCGCGCGGTGCAAGCGGATTATCCGGTTTGTGTCGCAAACGACCCTCGGCGTCTATTTGCTTCATGTACACCCGCTGATTTGGAATACCTATATCTGCGGTATGGCCAGTTCGTTTGCAAGCGGCGGTGTTGTGCTCTTTGTACTGAAAATCATCCTGTGCGCGTGCGCAATCTGCCTTGTCGGAGCGGCGGTGGATTTGCTGCGCATCGGCCTGTTCTCCCTGTGCAAGGTCAAAGAGCGCCTGGCGAACGTCGACGTCTGGCTGGGCCGCTTGCTCAAGACTGATTCTGATACAATTTCCGTATAAAACTTTCCGCTTGAAAGCGGCGAAAAAGCCTCTCACGCCTGTTTTGCGTGAGAGGCTTTGCCCATTTTTTTGACATCCTCGCGCCTAGCGGAGAAGCGCATCTAATGCTGCCTGCACATTTTGCTTGCAGCTTTGATAATCTTCCCCCGGCTTGGCCTCATAGAGTTTCCTGCCGTCGAGGAAAGCAGCGGGGACATAGTAATAGTCGAACTTTTCCGCCAGTTCCGCCTCCTTGCTCTCCTCAATCCATTCCACTTCGGCCTTGGCGTACTGCGCATTTTCCTGCCGCAGCTCCTCCAGCGCTCTTTTCGCATTACGGCAATAGGGGCAATTTTCCAAATAAAAGATTGTCAATTTTTTCATATCGTTCCCTCCATAAGCACCCGCGCTGGCCCGTCGGGATCCGCGCGGGCCATCCAAAATAAAAGTTTTTCTGCGCTCTATTTTCCCAAACCGCTTGCCAATCATAACACCTTTTAACAAACAAAAGAAGTTTTTCCTTCAATTGCCCGTTTTGGACTGCCTCGGCGCCGCCTCCTGCTTTTGGTTGGCGCGTGCCTGTTTCTTTTTCCGCTGCCGCACCACCACGTAGACCATCATCACCACCGTGATCACATATGGAATCATGCCGGTCAGATCCGGGCTGACATATTTTTGCAGCCGCAGGCCCATCGCGTCGAAAAATCCGAACATCAGCGCCGCCAGATACGCCTTGGCCGGATTTGCCGCCGCGAAGATCACGCATGCGAAGGCGATGTACCCTCTGGAGTTGACCATATTCTCCGCGAACGTGCCGTCCAGCTGCCCCAGCGCCAAGTGCGCGCCGGCCAGGCCGCAGCACAGGCCGCACAGGATACTCGCCAGCCACTTCATTTTTTCCGGGCTGATCCCGGCCGTTCGCAGCGTTTGGGGCTTTTCGCCCGCCGCGCGCAGCCAGAAGCCCTGGGGCGTCTTATAGACGTACAGCCACATGACCAGTACCAAAATCCATGTCAAATAGATAAAAATTGAATGGTCGTTGAAGACCTCGCCGAAAAACGGAATTTTTTCCAGAAACGGCAGATGCAGCCGCGGCAGCGCCGCGTTTCCCTTGGTACCGGCGGAGCCGAAGATGGAGCGGGACAGATACGTCGTCAGTCCCAGCGCAAAGGTGTTGAGCGCGCAGCCGATAATAAACTCATCCGCGCGCAGCTTTACCACAAACAGTGCGAAAAACAGTCCGACCAGCAGACCCATCAGCAGCACCATCACCACTCCGGCCATTGCGCTCGCGAACAGATAGCTTCCCAGCGCCGCGAAAAACGCGCCCATCAGGATCATGCCGTCCATGCCAATGTTCATAATTCCCGCGTGTTCCGTCATCGAGCCGCCCACCGCCGCCAGCGCCACCGGCGTTGCGCTGCGCAGCATCTGGTTCAAAGTGCCAACGGAAAATACGCTGGCCAGGATTTCGCCCAATTCACCCATTTCCGTCGCCCTCCTTTCCGGCGGCAGCGCGCGTTTTGCGTCTGGCGCGGAGCAAATCGCTCACGCCGCTCTGCGCCGCCATGCAGAAGATGATGATTGTCTGCATAATCAAATAGATTTGATTGGGGACGCCCGCGGATAGCTCCATGCCCTGCGCGCCGATCTTCAAAACGGCGAAGAACAGTGACAAAAAGATCACCGCCGCCGGCTGATACTGGGCGATCATCGCCACCATCAGCCCCTCGAAGTAGTAGTCGTTGCTGACGCTGCTTTTGAACATATGCTCTGCGCCGTACACGCGGAACATGCCGACCAGGCCGCACATCGCCCCGGAAATGGCCATGCACACCAGCACGATCCGCTCCGTTTGGATCCCGGAGTACCGCGCGAAGCGCGGGTTTTGACCCGTCAGCTTCATCTCAAAGCCGCGGGGCGTTTTCTGCATCACGTACCACACCAAAAACGCCATCGCCGCCGCCGCGAAGATCGCGGTGCTTACGTTGGAGCCGGAGATCAACCCGCCGAACCAATACCGGACGTTCAGCTGCTCGGTTCCCGCCACGATGGTCTTATTGGCGCTTTTCCACGGTCCTTTGGCCAAAAACTGGCAGAAGCTGGCCGCGATGGTGTTGAGCATAATCGTGGTAATGACCTCGTTGACCTTGACCTTTACCTTCAAGATGCCAGGAATCAGCGCGTACAGGCCGCCGGCCGCGACCGCGGCCAGTACCGCTGCTGGCAAGACGATCCACGCGGGCTTGCCGTCGAGCCAGACGCCCACCTGCGCCGCGGCGATCGCGCCCAGCAGCAGTTGGCCTTCACCGCCCACGTTAAAGATGCCCACCCGCGCGCCCAGCACGCATGCCAGACCGCACAGGCAAAGCACCATCGCATATTCCAACACGTCGCCCAGATGCCGCGCATTGGAAAACGCGCCGTTAAACATCGCCAAATATGCGCGCACCGGATTGTGCCCGGACACCGCCAAAATTGCCGCGCCCAGGCCAAAGGCCAGCAGAACGCTCACGGCCAAGGTCAGCAGATAGTCCCAGCGGATTAAGCTACGCTGTCTCATGGCTGACCTCCTTTCTCACCCGGTCGCCGGTCATGTAATAGCCGATCTCCTCCTTAGAGATGGTTCCGGCGGCAAACTCGCCGGTAATTTTCCCCTCATACAGTGTGATAATTCGGTCAGACAGGCGAAACACTTCGTCCAAATCGGCCGACGAGAGCAAAATTGCGCAGCCGGCGTTTCGTTTTTCCACGATACGGCTGTGAATAAACGCGATTGCGCCCACGTCCACCCCGCGCGTCGGCTGGGCCACCAGCAGCACCGGTGTGTCGAACGAAAACTCCCGCGCCACGACCACCTTTTGCATATTGCCGCCGGACATATCGCCCACCTGCATCCGCACGCCCGACCCGCGGATGTCGAATTGGTCGTAGACCTCCTGGGCATACCGGGCGATCTGCTTGGTATCCTGGTGGAAGCCGAAGCGGTTAAAGCGCGCCTGGCGGTGTTTGCCCACCAGCAGGTTGTCCTGTACGCTGGCGTTTTTGCTCACGCCGGTCTTTAGCCTGTCCTCCGGGATATGCGCCAGTCCCATCGCCCGGATTTCTCCCGGCTCCTTGCCGGTCGCCTCCCGCCCGCAGACCGTGATTTTCCCGGCCTGCACGGGCCGCATTCCGGCGATCGCTTCAATGAGCTCGCTCTGCCCGTTGCCCTCGATGGCGGCGATGCCCACAATTTCTCCGGCGCGTACCTGGAAGGACAGGCCGTCCACCGCGCGCAGTCCCCGGTCGTTGCGCACCACCAAATTTTCCACCTCAATTTGCGCCTTTCCCGGCGTGCCGGTGCGCTCCAGCTGGTCAAACAGCACGGGCCGTCCCACCATCATCGAAGCCAGCTGCCGCTCGGTGACATTTTTTGTCTCCTCCACGCCCACCAGCTTTCCCTTGCGCATCACGCCCACCCGGTGTGAGATGGCCATCACCTCGCCCAGCTTGTGCGTAATCAGGATGACCGTCATGTGTTTATCCGCCGCGACCCGGCGGATAACGTTGAACAGCTCGTCCGTCTCCTGTGGCGTTAAAACGGCGGTTGGCTCGTCCAAGATGAGCACATCCGCGCCGCGGTAGAGCGCCTTAAGAATCTCCACCCGCTGCTGCAAGCCCACGCTGATCTCCTGCACGATAGCCGACGGATCCACGCGCAGAGCGTACTCGGCGGACAGCCGCCTGACCGTTTCCTCGGCGGCGGCGTTGTCAAAAAACAGTCCCAGCTTTTTCGGCTCCCGGCGCATGACGATATTTTGCGCCACCGTAAACGACGGCACCAGCATAAAGTGCTGATGCACCATGCCGACGCCGTGGGCGATGGCGTTTTTCGGATGGAATTGCGTGATCCGCTCCCCTTGCACCGTCACCGTGCCGCTGGTCGGCGTGTGGATGCCATAGAGGATGTTCATCAGCGTACTCTTCCCCGCGCCGTTTTCCCCCACCAGGGCGAAGATCTCGCCCTTTTTGATCTCCAGAGAAATATCGTCATTGGCCAGCACGCCTGGAAATTCCATGCTGACATGCTCGAATACCACAGCCGCCTGCGGCATGGCGTCACCTTCTTCATGTTTATAAATTTTCGCCGGAGGCGGCCAGAAGCAGCCGTCTCCGGCGAAGATGTCAGGATCAGCGGGTCGTATCCACCAGAATATTGCCGGAAGTGATCTCGGCCGCCAGTTCTTCCACCTTGGCCTTCACATCGTCCGGCACCTGCTGCGTGGCGTTCTCGTCGCCGTAGCCGATCCCCACATAGCCGTTGTCCATTCCGGCGACCCAGGTAGTGCCCCAGCGGGAGGTGTTGCCGTCGATGTATTCCTTCACCGCGTCATAGATGGAGTTGCCGACTTCCTTTTTCATCGAGCAGATGATGACCGCGTCGTTGATATACTTCTGGTCGCTGTCCACGCCGATGGCATAGAAGCCTTCCTCCTCGGCGGCCTGGAACACGCCGTCGCCGGCGGCCGACGCGATCTGGAACACCACGTCCGCGCCTTGCTCATGCAGTTCCAGTGCGCACTCCTTACCCTTGGCCACGTCGTCATAGGATTCCGTATAGTTGGTCACCACTTGCGTGCTCTCGTTAAAATACTTGGCGCCCTGCTCGTAGCCCACGATGAAATCGTTGATGGTAGCGGAGTTCTCGCCGCCGACAGCTCCGACCACGCCGGTTTTCGACATCGCCGCCGCGATATAGCCCGCCAAGAAGGAACCCTCATTCTGCGCGTAGGTAATGTTCAGCACATTTTCGACCGGCGCGCTGGTGGCATTATCGATCCAAATCCAGCGGACGTCTTCATATTCCGGCGCGACTGTCTCGATGTCGCTGAATTCCCAGCCCACGCAGATGACGATATTGGCCGAATCGGCGGCGTTGCGCATCTGGGCGGTGTGGTTTTCGCCGTTGCACTCGATGGTCGTCGTTTCCAGATCGAAGTCCTCCGCCAAGCGGTCCAGGCCTTCCTTGGAGGAGTCATAGAACGAACGGTCGCCAAACTTGTCCGCGACCACCAGGGCGACCTTCAACTTATTGGTATCGACCCCCGTGCAGCCCGACAGCAAGCCGATAAGCATCACAGCCGCCAGCAGCCCCGCGATCAGTTTTTTCATTTGTGTTACCTCTTTTCCTAAAAATCAATCTGCGGACAATCCGCTTTCTACATTATAATAGAATCCTTGGATACATGCAAGTCTTTTTCTTCTGTAGAAATTATACCATATTTCCGGAAAATTTTGTCGCATTTTACCAAGAGCAATTTTCCCCGGAATCTGGTACAATCTATTGGAAAGGAGGCCGGCGCCATGAAATACCCCTGTCTGGTAATGGATCACGACGACACCGTCGTTAACAGCACCGCCACCGTCCATTACCCCTGTTTTGTAGACTTTCTCCGCCAGGCGCGCCCCCAGGCGCACTACACGCTTGAGGAGTATTTCCGCAAAAATTTTGACCCCGGTATTCTCAGCCTGTTCCGCGACGAGCTGGGCCTCTCCGACCAGGAGATGGACGAGGAGCACGCCTTTTGGAATGCCTATGTGCAAAACCACGTGCCCGATGTCTACCCCGGCATGGCGGAGCTGCTCCACGCGCACAAGGCGCGCGGCGGGCTGTTGTGTGTAGTCTCCCACTCCATATCCGCCAACATTCTGCGCGACTACCGGGAAAATCACCTTCCCAAACCGGATCTGGTTTTCGGCTGGGATCTGCCCCATGATCTGCGCAAGCCGCACCCCTACGCGCTGGAGGAAATCATGAAAACCTACCGTCTCGCCCCCGGCAAGATTTTAATGGTGGACGATCTCAAGCCCGGCTATGACATGGCGATGGCCTGCGGCGTCCCCTTCGCGGCGGCGGGCTGGGCCAACGACATCCCTGAAATTGAGCGGTTCATGCGCCGCAACTGCGTCCACTATTTTAAGACTGTCGCCGCGCTGGCGGAATTTTTGGAAGAATAAATTGTAAAACACGGTCGAACCAACTGCCCCCTTGGCACATAGAATATTTCGAAGGGAATCCCTTCCGGGCAAACGCCCGAAACTAATAAAATTGGAGGATTTTTTATGTGCTGCAACAACAATAACAACTCTTTCTACGGTGGCATTGGCACTTTCTCGACCGTTTCCAACGGTAACCGCTCTGGCTGCAACAACAACACCACCTGCAGCGGCAATGGCATCACCGTCCAGTTCCTGGACAACGGCGTTACCACGATCCGCTCCAACAACCGTAACCACGAAAACTCTGGCCGTAACTGCGGCTGTGGCTGGAACAACTAATTCCACCTCGCGATAAAACTGCCGCACCGAAAGGTGCGGCGTACATAATAAGATCCTCCGGCCCGGGGAAATCGCGCGCTTACGGTTTCTCCGGGTTTTTCCTCGTCAAACCGTCTGCGCAAGCAGCGCATACGTCACGCCCTTCCAAAGTACATGTATACGTTACATTTCAGCCGTCCATTGTAGAGCTTGCGTTTTTTGGTGGCCGGTCTGCCAAAGTAGCGTTCAAACTCCGGCTCTGAGGAGATGATATACTGGTTCCACCCATCGGCAAAGCGCCAGTGGCGGCCCATATCCCGATAGAGGCGCTGCGCCGAGCGCTGCTCCAGCATCCGCTCGCCGTAGGGCGGGTTGCACACGATCACGCCGGATGCCGCCGGCAGCGACAGCTTCGTCGCGTCTGCCTCCCGGAAATCGATCAGCCGGGAGACGCCCGCCTTTTTCGCGTTCTGGATGGCGATTCCCAGGGACGCGGGATCGATATCCGATCCCAGGATCTGATACGTCCCGCGGTATTCCCGGTCACGCGCCTCGTCTCGCGCGCGGCGCCAAATCTCTCGATTCAAATTGGGCCAATCCTGGGCGGCAAACGTGCGCTGCAGGCCCGGCGCCCGGTTCAAGGCGATCAGCGCCGCCTCGATCACGATCGTCCCCGACCCGCAAAACGGATCCCAGAAAAAGTCCCGGCCGCGATAGCGCGACAGTGTGACCATCGCCGCCGCCATCGTCTCGTGGAGCGGCGCCCCGTTGGCCACCGCCCGGTAGCCGCGCTTGTGCAGCGAAGGCCCCGATGTATCCAAATAGATTTCGCAGTTATCCTTTAAAATGGAAAACCGCAGCTGAAAAACCGCGCCCGTCTCCGGCAGGCGCGTCATGCCGTACTTGCCGCCCAGCCGGTCGACGGCGGCCTTTTTCGCGACCGCCTGGCAATCCGGCACGCTGTGCAATTGGCTGTCCAGGCTGTGTCCCTTCACTGGGAACGCGCCGTCACGGGGGATGTAGTCCTCCAGCGGGATCGCCTTGACGCCCTGGTACAGATCCTCAAAGCTGTGTACCGGGAATCGGCTCAGCAAAATCATGACGCGTTCGCCCATTCTGCAGCACACATTGACCCGCGCCAAATCCTCCTCATCGCCGGAGAAATAGACCCGCCGGTCCTCCACGCGCACCTGCTCCAGCCCAAGCCGCCGCAGCTCGTCGCCCACCAGCCCCTCCAGCCCAAACAGGCACGGAACCACCATCTGCATACGTTTTCCTCCCCTCGGCCGCGCAAAAAGCGGTTGCTTTTGTCGATATTTCTGCGAATTACGGAAATATTATAATGCGTACTAAACAAAGCTGCAAGCCTGAAAAGCCTTGGCTTTCCAGGCACATCGGCTTTGTTCCTGTGCAAGGGTTTCGGATTTTGATATTCAAAACCCTTGCACTTCGCCATTGGCGCTGCATGCGGCGCCAATGACAGTACGCATTGTAACAATGGCGAATTCCATAAATTGGACCGATCAGGCCAAATTTATGGAATTGCGCGGCAGATGCCGTGCGAAGAAACCGCTTGGCGGTTTCTTCGGCAGACATTATGATATTCGGCAGATCTTATTTATTATAGTGAAAATCCGCGCAAATAGCAATCCCAATTTTCGGCAAAAAATGTTTGCAGAGGGATTGACATCCCCAAGAAACCGTGTAAGATTAAATTATAAGGAGGCGGATGT
This sequence comes from uncultured Oscillospiraceae bacterium, assembly GCA_964450645.1. Taxonomy (GTDB): domain Bacteria; phylum Bacillota; class Clostridia; order Oscillospirales; family Oscillospiraceae; genus JAKSPM01. The sequence goes on from CAYVEB010000001.1 coordinate 43,436, forward strand.
CATGCAGTATGACGTTTGGATTTGGCTGGCCGCGCTCATTCTTTTTTCCGTGATCGAAGCCAATACTGTCAACCTGGTCACCATCTGGTTTATCGGCGGTTCGCTTGCTGCGCTCATCACCGCTTTATGCGGCGGCGCGCTTTGGCTGCAGGGGACGCTGTTTCTTGCCGTATCGGTGGTGCTGCTTGCGTGCCTGCGGCCGTTTGTGAAAAAATTTGTCGACCCGAAGCACATTGCCACCAACGCCGAAAGCAACATCGGCAAAAATGCCCTCGTCATTGAGGACATCGACAATCTGCACGCTACGGGCGCAGTCAAGCTTGGCGGCCTGGTATGGACGGCCCGGAGTTTGGACGGCAGCCTGATTGCGGCCAACAGCGTTGTCACCGTCCGCGGGATCGAGGGGATCAAGCTGTGTGTAGAACTGGCGCAAACGCCGGTCAAATAGAGGAGGGAAACAACCATGGCTGGAAACGTAACCGTTATCATCGTCGCGGCGTTCGTCTTGCTGATTTTGCTGACGATTGTCTGCAATATTCACGTCGTGCAGCAATCCAATGCTTATGTGATCGAACGCCTGGGCGCGTTCAGCACCGTATGGGGCGTGGGGATGCACCTGAAGGTGCCGTTCATTGAGCGCGTCGCGCAAAAAGTCAGCCTGAAGGAGCAGGTGTTGGACTATCCGCCCCAGCCTGTCATCACCAAGGACAACGTCACCATGCAGATTGACACCGTCGTTTATTTTCAGATTACGGATCCCAAACTTTACACCTATGGTGTGGAGTATCCCATGACGGCCATGGAGACGCTCACAGCCACCACGCTCCGAAACATCATCGGCGATCTGGAGCTGGATCAAACCTTGACCAGCCGTGATGTCATCAACGTGAAGATGCGTTCGATTTTGGACGAGGCGACGGATCCCTGGGGCATCAAGGTCAACCGTGTGGAGCTGAAGAACATTCTGCCTCCGGCGGATATCCAAAGCTCGATGGAGAAGCAGATGAAGGCCGAGCGTGACCGCCGGCAGGCCATTTTGCAGGCCGAAGGCAAAAAGCACTCCGAGATTCTGGTTGCCGAGGGCGAAAAGGAAGCAGCTATTCTCCGAGCGGATGCGGAAAAGGAAGCGGCCATTCTCCGCGCCCAGGGCGAGGCCGAGGGTCTGCTCGCCGTGCAAAGGGCCATGGCGGAGTCGCTGCGCCTGCTGAACGAAGCCTGCCCCAACGACCAGGTGATCAAGCTCAAAGCCCTGGAAGCAATGCGTGCCATGGCGGACGGAAAGGCTACGAAGATCATCATCCCCAGTGAGATCCAGGGTCTTGCGGGCCTGGCCGAAGGGCTGATAGAATCCGTCAAGGGGCCGAAAGCTTAGCCGTTATCCGGCAAGCCGCGCGGATTGGCGGAAGCCGGACGTCTGCGGCCGCCCGCGCCGCACTGGCTGTCTCCAAGCGGCGTTGGGCTATTTGAGCCGATTTCCGGTGAAATTCCCATTTGAAAAAATTGCGCCGCGCACGCGGCGCGGCAGCATCCAGTATCATCACGCACAAGGAGCAGATTGCGCCAGCCGCCGGTCTGCTCCTTGTTGTATGCAGATATGTACAAAGCCCGCAGAAAAGCGGAAGATCATGCTTCCGCTCCTCGCCGGGTGTTGACTTAAGGCAACAGCGCACAATTCTGATGATGCAGACGCGCGGTCAGATTTTTCGTCAAGCAATACAAATCTCCTAGGAAGTCCTGCCATACTGTCTGGGAACTGTGTGCGGTTTGGCGGAAAATGCAGATGTGGCATCCATACGTCAGGCATGAATTGTGCGGCGGTGCCTTAATTTCCTTTGAATTTATTTCCCAGCACGCAGGCCTGCGCCCCAGCCAAGGCTCCCAACGTGTTCATAATAACGTCGTCCACCTCGCAGCGCCCCAGTCCATACCAATATTGCAGGGCCTCCACGACCGCCGACAGGCAGCATCCTGCCAAAACCGCGCAGACTGCGCGGGCAGTCGCGCTCCACTTTTCCGGCGTCAGATACGGCAGCGATAACCCCAGCGGCAGAAAGAGAAAACTGTTCATCAACATCGAACGGTACACCTCCGGCTGCTCTCTGGCCGCAAGAAGGCTCCCCAGCGGGATCATGACCGCTTGTCTCGCGCTTTCCTGCCGGGAAAACAGTGTCGTATGAAGAATCACCGCCACGATGATCAAAAAAACCGCGCCATTCGCAGCTTTCCACCACCATTTCCGATCGGCCCGGCTTCCAATCAGCGCCCACGCGATGATTGCAATGCAGCAGATCCAGATCACCTCGCGCAGCGGCAGGGCATAAATTAGCCATAACAATTTTCCCATGGTCTTGCGCGCGCCTACTCTCCCCTCAGTTTCCGCTCAATTTTCTCCGGCACCTCGATCACACCGAACCGCCACAGCAGGCAGTACACATAGCTGATCCCCCGGATGTCCCCGATCGCTTTGGGCCTTTGTATTCTTCCCGCCATCTCTTTTGCTTTCTCAAAGGCCAGAACCACAGAACTCCACGCAAGGCTCTTGCTCTCCTGCCGCCGATCCACAATTAATTCTCTGGTAAACGTCCCATCCTTTCCAATCTTCAGCGTGTACTGGAAGGGCAGACCGGTCACTGTAAAAAACGGATAGCCCTGAAAGGCAACCACGCAGTCCCACAGTTTCTCCGTGCTCCTCTCTTCGCGCAGCGCCTCCACCGCGCGGCCCCTATCCTCTTTCGTCCATTCCGCATTTTGGTTCATTTTGTCCATAGTTCCCGTTATTATATATGACAAATACCTATTTGTTTCTTCCGGCGCATCCCATTCTCCATGATCAGCAGCTTTGGAAATTGCTCCTGAATCAGTTGCACTTTGCTGTAATATTTCCATCGAATACCGTTCTTAGAAATAAATTTCTCTATTTTCAAATATCCTTTACAATTTAACAAGGTGCTTGTAACACCACGAAAATATAAAAACGGCGGGCAGCTGCAGCACAAGGAGCCACACAAGGATAAACAACGCATAGTGCGGCATATACACAACATTATGCAAATAGCGAATAAAAATACTATGAAGCAGCCAAAGCCACACAGAATGTGCCCCAACCCAGCCAATTATCCGGTGATACACGTCACTTTTTATCAATTTGTTTATCGCTAGCGCAGAAAACGCAAACAGCGGAACTAAATAGTAATCTTGATATAATATGCTAATATAACCTCTCAAATACGCAAAAGATACAACCGAAGCAAGGATCACGCTTATTGCAAGTAAACTTGCAATAGGTTTATTCTTATTCTCTAACCACTTCAAAAATCTATTAGGCAAATTATATTTGGAACAGTAATAGCCCAAAAGGAAATTTGGAAAATAAATTGTGAACTCATTTATTTTTATAAAAATCGTGGATAACGCTCCGCCTGTTTGGTCGGCAAACCATTTGCAGAAAACTGCTGTAATAACAGTCCCGGCCAAAATGATCGTATCCCATAGTTTCCCTTTTGAAAGTACCGGGGCAAGTATGGCAAACGCGACCATAACTTCAGCATACAGCAAAACAAACCACCAAGACCCACAATACGAAGTGTTAAGCGCTAATAAATTTTTTATGAATTCCATCAAATTAAATGAGAAGCCATTCGTAAGCCACTTAACAGGAATACATACCGCAACCATCACCATCCACATTTTGATATACAGGGAGAAAACTCTTGCGAAGGTCCGTTTAGGCCCTTTTGCGCTGTAAAACATGCCAATGCCGCTTAAAAAGAGAAATAGTCCAACACAAATTTGCGCATAAAGGCCAAACCATATTATGACATTCTTGGGAAGCCACGTAGTAAAATAGCTGTATTGCTCCATGCTGCCAAATAAATGGTGTATAAACATTAAAAGCAATGCATATCCCTTTAACTCTACGGTATCCTGTTTGGTATACTCTGTGAGGTTCGCAGAATCTATCGTTTTTCTATTCAAACTGATCATGGCTCCCCATACCGTTCATCCTCTGCAAAATCATGTTTTTCTTGAATCAACTTATATTTTCGTAATACTCTAAGCACAAAGGCAATGGGGGGCATTACAGCCTGGTAATAGGTAATACGATTCTGTAATGTTCTCTCCCCCAGTTCCCCCAGATTGGAATACGCTCTGCGTATGAGTTGCCGATCTCTATGAACGCATCCCAAATTCAAAATTGTGTTCCAATAACCTTTCTCAATGAGCCGATCATATCTTTGGTATTCCACATTATTTTTCACAATTGTTTTCAATACTTGCTTGCGGATATCCCTATAGCCTTCTGCGTTTTTTAAATCTTTTGCTTTATCGCCTTTTGATAGAGATGACGGCTGCCGCAGATATTCCATGAGCGGTTCATCAAGAAAACCGGCTTTCTGATGGTAGGCAAGTGGCAGCAATATCTGAAGGTTTTGGCCAAACCGCGATGGATAAATATTTCTGTCAGGATAAAAGCCGAACAGATTCTGTGTTCTCACCATATAACTACCCGCCCAATTATTTGTTCTTCCGACAAGCAGATCGTTAAATATATTTTCCCGTGTTTTTTCTTCGCCATCTTGAACAAACAGCCAACGTCTCTCGCCACATACAACCCAGCCATTCGAACGCACCATCACATACTCTGGGTGTTCATCCAATAATTTTGCTTTTTTCGCAATTGAACCCGGTAAATAGCAATCATCTGCGTCTATCAGCGTCAAATAAACGCCTGTAACATATTTTAGTCCGGTATTCACCGCGGCGGCGGGGCCGAAATTCTCTTGAGAAATATATTTTAGGCTCCAGCCTTTCCTATCAAATTTTTCCTTCCAACAGAGAACTTTTTGCTCGCTGCAATCTGTAGATCCGTCATTGATTACAATCAATTCAATCGCATCATATTCTTGTGCATACACAGACGCAATTGCCCGGCTAATGAACTTTTCTCCATTATAACATGGAATGATAACGCTAACAACATTGGAAGTCACGTTCATCTTACTCCTTCTTGTTTACAACGTACAAATTTTCCCGGCAACGATCCGCGGCAAATTATTTTACGTTTGTGTTGGTACCTGCAAACAATTACTGTCCTTTTTTCATGTGTCCGGCAATCTTATTCCTGATACCTGTAATCAACCGTCTCAGCAGGCCTTTGGCAACCGCAAATTCCTTTGTCCGGTGAAAGAGCAGGCAATTCAGCGATAATGGAATGGCTGCCGCAATGATAGCTTTACAAAAGAACGTCAAGATCGCAATCGGCGTATGGATATAGCTGCATACCCAATAGCCAAGTGCCATATACCCAACTCCCAGTAATAAATAAACAATGTATTTCTTAAAATACTTAATTACCGGCGTATGAAAAACTTTGCGGTAAATTACAATTGGACGGTACCAATCGGCGGTTAGCACACTGCCGATAATTGTCCCTAAAAACACGCCTGCAATTCCAAAATACTTTGCCAAAAAGATGGAGGCCACTAAATTGATTGCCGCAAAAGCAAACGGGAGCCAAACTTCCTCCGTATACGTTCCCGCCACCCCTTTAATCGTAATCAAGGGGATGCGAAGCCCCGTTAAGTAGTTGTTCAGTACAATAATTGCCACCGTTGGTGCGCCGAACAAAAACTCTTTCCCAATCCAAACATCACCTATGAAAGTATTATACAGGCAAAATAAACATACTGCCTCAAAGCTGTAGATAAAGAATGAGCAATACAGCAACGCCTCGAATATATCCAGTTTTTTCTGATCTGTCTCAATCGCAACGATATTCCCTAAACTCGCTGTCATTCCGGAATACAATGTTGCAATATACCCATTAATTAAATTGCGAATCAGCAAATAATTCGAATAGATGCCCGTCGCAGCAAGGCTCACCATCTTTGTGATAATCAGGTTATCTGTTGAATTTACCAAATAATCGCCAACTTTTCCAATTAGCAGGGCTCCGATATTTTTCTGAATTGTCTTTTTTTGTTCAGGCGCTAATTTCTCTTTTGAATAGAAATCTACATTCTTATAGAGCCTGGTGATGATCCGGTTTTGGATAATCATACTGGCAGTCGAGCAGATAATCTGAGCGCTTATATATAGGATATAACTCTTAGTGATCAGAAGGACAACGATTTGTGTGACCACCGTTACAATTTCCCCCGCGACTCCGATAGGAACAATGCGGAATCTCTGATTATCAGAAGCAATCAGCGTAGTTTTATAAGAGAAAAAATAGCCGATCGCAGTATGCGCCAAAAACGCAAAATAGGCAAAGTCTGTTCCCGGTGGCTGTTGATCCACCGGAATGAAAAAGTCCAGGAACCAGAATAAACCAAGCCCAGAAACAAGGACAAATATTCCAATTGCTAAATATGCTTTTCGATACACTGACATCAAAGCGCTTACAGTTTTATAGTCTTTCTGCGCTAACGGCTTGTATAAGCTGAAACCGATAATTGTGGAGATTCCCAATTCAGAAATTGTCAAAAAGCCTAAGACGTTATTAAGCAGACCGGACAGCCCCAGGTACTCCGCTCCCAATGTAGATATAAAAACTGTTCTGGAGATAAATCCCAATAAAGATGAAACAATTGTATTTGCAAAAGAGTAAATAATATTTTTTGTTGATTTTTCTAAGCGTGACATTTTTTCTCCTATTTTAAATACCTTTTTATTCTCCTAATACTGCTTTGTAATCTTTTTCGGATTCCGACCGTATCCGGCACCGACATCACCGCATCCGCGACTGTCATACGCTGCCATTTTTAAAAAAAGATCTTTCGAGCTTTTGTCTTTTCTACCGATTTGACGAAACACAGATTCCCACAGGCAATTTCATCCGCAGTCGCAGGGCAAAGAACCAGCTTATTTGCGGCTTTTTCCATAGCCATTTCCCCTTTTTGACTATGCACAATTACCGCGGAAACTCCATCGCGATGATCCATATCCGGATGAAACGTTTTAATTCCCCAGAAATCTCCTAATGTTATATCGCTGCATCTCGATATGCCCTTCAATTTGCACGCATAACATGACGGTCGGATATAATAATTTTCAATAAATCCTTTTATATAAGGGCTTTCCCCATACCGCTCCTATATGAGTGTACCATCACTCGCCTTATAATCAAGGGTAACATCTGAAATTCCTCTGGATTTGTTGCGGAAAGACATCTCCACGATTTTACATCCGGGTTTTAATTCCTTGAGATACCTCTCCCAAACCTTTGGTGAACTCACGCCATGGCATATGAGATCCACACACAAAAGATTCTCGTAGTCCCTTTTCAAATAGTTTTTTAGGCCCGCAACCTGACAGGCCGTACCCGAAAAAAGCACCTTTTTTCCATCCATCAGGAACCGTCGAATCTCAGAATATACATTACCGATTCTACTTTGCACATATTTAGAGCCTTTCAGCCTTTTCAGTTCCTCATACGAGGTGATGCACAGATGATTTACTTGCATTGCTTCATCAAACGCCGCGCCACAGACAACGCCTTCCTCCGCAAGTACGTCTCTGGCTAAGATCGCAAAAACACCTCCCGAACTGCTGGTTTTGTGTTCTTCCGGATCCTTTGCATAACAGGCGTACGCTTGGGTCAGCGTCTGGTCATCCGGCTTATTTGCAAATGGACATACTGTTGCGCATAAACCGCACCGGACGCAGGTATCCGCATGAACCTCAGGGTACCAAAATCCCTCCGCATCCTGTCGCATAGAAATCGCATGAACCGGGCAGCAATTGTAACACGCATAGCACCCGCAACAATCTTGTTTGTTTTTAATTTGAATCGGGCTCCGACGAGTATTCAAAACAGTTTCTCCTCACTGGTTATTTACATCTAATTTACGCAGTTCGATTGCAGCCGCGCGCGCCGTATTCATGAGTGCGGGCAATACATGTTGCAGCCTGTGTTTAATTTGCATTTCCCTCGCCTGTAACCACACAAAAGCATTTAACATCTGCGTAGGATCATCTAGCGCCTGCACTGGCACCACATAATTGTCCTCTGTCCCAAACAAATCCCGTGCGATTCCCTTGGATTTCACAGAATATCCAGCCACCACCGTAGGTACACATGTCGAATACGCCGCAATCGTCGAATGGGTTCTGGCGCCCACGAAAAAGCGGCACTGAGAAATAATATACTTCAACTCCATGCAGTTATGGTCTTCTATAAAGGCGATCCGATTTGTATGTTTATATCGTTCGTAAAGCCTGGAATGTGGGCATCTATCATCATTTTCCTCCCACACAACATGCGGAATGAGCGCCACGTTCATATCTGTTTGGTCCAGGATGTAATCCAGTAACGTGATATAATTTTCCCATGTCATCCCCGGTTTCGTTTCATTTTTTATTACCATTGGGCTTAAATTGATCCCAACTGTATTCCCCGGTATAAAATTATTTGGTAACTCGGTCTTCTGCTGGTCCAGCACGAATGCCGGATCAGCAACCAATACAGTATTTGGATTGATTGATTGAAGCGTTTTATAAGTAATGGTTTCCCGCGCTGTAATCAAATCGTAGCGTGCCAAATCGGCGGCGATCTCTTGGCGCGCCGCCACTTCCGGTTCCACAGAGCAGCCCCACAGTACGGTCTTTGCCCCTCTGCCTTTCAGCATATCATGCAGCATAACATATTCATTCACATTGGCATAACAGTAATTGTCTCCGCCAATGGAAATCGCAATATCCCCCCTGCCCAGATGGGCGAATGTTTCTTTATACCGTAGCCTTTCCATCGGAATATAATCTTTTTTTATTTTTAGTGCAGCATATGCTTTTAAAAAGTCAAAACTTTTTTTGTTCAGTTTTGCGCTCGTATCTTTAAGGATCCTGCAAATTTTGTCTGTGCCATAACGTACATCCTCTTCAGGACTCGATGAGATCAGGATTACATCGTCCCTTTCAAGAATTTGAATCGTTGACCGCACAATTGCTTCACAGCCATGATTGCCGCTGCCGCCGTGCGCATATAAAAACACCTTTGACATCTTCGTCCTCCAAATGCAGCGCTTTTCTTATGTTCAATGAAAAATGTTCGCATAAACGTAATAGAGCCACGAAACAAAATTTATCCGATTGCATCTAAGAAACAGCCTGATCCATGCAAAATAGGGATTTCTGGGATGGAACCCGCAGAAATACTCTTGTCTTTTCTTGCTGGAAAATGCCCTATTCACGATTTCCGAAATATGCTGTATTTTTTCGCCTTTGATCTCTCTAAGTATTGTGCCATGGATGAGTTGGAATCTATACTCTTTCGCCACTATATTTTCAAAATCGTAATTTGCATGATAAATTGATCGATATTTTTCATATATCGTCTCAATGTATTCAAATATTTTGGGGTCATGCTCCTTACTCAAAGAACCCGGTGTGTCCCGATAATTATAGTAATTTCCATCAAGGCATACTAGCGAATTCACATATTGCATATATTCAACTGTAAAAATTCCATCCTCCCACAGATGAATGGATGGATCGAATCTGATTCCATTTTCGCGGATGATATCGGTTTTGTAGAGTTTATTCCAAATCCATGTTGGTAAGTATGCATCATCCATTGGTTTAATATGTACCATCCGCGAGATGATATCCTCGTAAATCGTTTTTCGATCAATCGGCTGCATTTTCGGCAAACAATGCATACTTCCCCGTAACACTCCCCCTTCTTTTGATGTGAAAACATAGCCAAACTCAATTAAATCCGGCTCCCATTTTTCTATTGCCTGCATTGCATCTGAGTATAGAGAATCACTGAGCCAGTCATCGCTGTCTATAAATGAAACCCAATTTCCAGCAGCTTTTTCCAATCCTACATTTCTTGCCTTTGAAACGCCGCCGTTTTTCTGGTGTATGACAACAACTCTTGCATCATTTTTCGCCCACTCATCACATATATCTCCCGATTTGTCTGTACTTCCATCATCTACCAAAATCAACTCTATGTTTTTGTACGTTTGGGTTAAAATGCTCTGTATACATTGATTCAAATATTTTTCTTTATTATACACTGGCACAATCACAGAAATCTTATCCATTTAACCTCTCTCCATTGATTCTTCGATTATATTTCCCGTATTATCCAATAAAATCTATTCGGAAGGCAAATAAGAAGTAAAGTAGTTTCTCTTTCCACGGAAAAGCACTACACCTCAGAATACAGGCAATGTGTTTTCGAAATAGAAGGCGGGCCTTTTTCATAAACAGCTTTGCCTGTTCGTCTGAATTTTTAATGAGCGGAATCACATATTGCATCAGATGGGACAAGGTAATATACATACAACTCGCGGACAAATCCGGGTGATTTTTAATAAACTGCATTAACATCTCTGTCGCCGTGATGATATCTACAGACGGTGCTTTCATAAGCTGGCTCATAGCGCCAGTCGCGTTTTGGATGTAGCGATACTGCGTACGATTCGTAATCGCAACTTTTTCCACCCGATCAAACGTATCTTTTACAAATAAAATATCCTCGTATGCCTTTAACGGGGGAAAAGCTGCCGACTGGAGAATTTTTCTGTAAAAAATTTTCCCGCACGGGCCAGAGTTTATGTCTTCCCTTGTCAAGAGTAAATTTAGCGCCATTGTTCGGCTTAAAATTGTCTCTTCGTGTGTAAAGCAGCGTGTTTGAACGCCATTTTGAAGTACAACAACATCGCAAACAGCTATATCGCAACCGGTCTGCACGCAGGTGTTTAAAAGAACTGAAAAATACTCCGGTCCAATTTCATCATCGGCATCCAAAAATACAACATATTCTCCCCCGGCTTTTTTCATGCCAAGATTTCTTGCTGCGGATACGCCGCTATTTTGCTGATGGAATACGCGAATGCGCCGGTCCCGTTCTGCTGCCGCATCGCAGATTGCTGCTGAACGATCTGTGCTGCCATCATCAATTAAAAGAATTTCATAATCCTTTTCCGTCTGCGCAGCCAGGCATTCCAACATAATTGGCAAACGTTCGGCAGCGTTATAAACTGGTATGATGACTGAAATCACGTTTAACCTTCCTTATCAATCGATAGCCCACGAGTGTTAATTTTGCTAGATGGCGGGCTTTATGTCTTACTGTCCATAAGAACCACTTTTTTAAAAATCCGTTTCCATATAACCGCACATAAGTGCGTTGGTACAGCGAATACACAGCGTTAAATCTTTCATAAAACATTGGAACAGGGCTGTGAAACAGTGTAAGGTATATATAGTTGCAGATCAAATCATTTACAATTTGCCGGTTCTCCCCGGAATAAGCATCCATCCGTTCTAAAAAAGATTTATACCTCAAATTGATTCGCAGTTGCGCGAAATAATCAATTGCATCATCCGGGAGCAGCATCGACGAATTTTCCGCCGCCTGACGGTAATAGTAAAAGCATTTATCATCAAAATAAATCCTCTGAACCGCTGGATACAGTCTCACGTAAAAGTCAAAATCCTCAGCCAGCCGCAGGGATTCATCAAAGTAAATTCCAACCGCGAGAGAAGCTGGAAACAGTTTTGCACAGCACCAGCCAAAGACGCCAAACGTCTTTTGCAGGCATGCAAATTTTGGCAAAAGCTCCCGCATCTCGTAGGTGCCATTTAACGGGTACCGAAACTCCTTGGAGCTGTCGCTTGCATCCCATGTTTGCAAAAAACCGCTAATAACCATATCCACGTTGTGGTCAACTAAGCATGTATAAAGGTTTTGCAAATAGTCCCGGTGAATCCCATCATCCCCGTCAATAAATGTTAAATACTTACCCTTCGCCTGCCTTAACCCAAAATTTCGCGCATGTGATACGCCGCCATTATCAATATGGAACACTCGGAAGCGGTCATCTCTCTCGGCAAATGCATCACATACCCCACCCGAACCATCTGTAGAACCATCATCAATCAGGAGGCATTCAAAATCGGTGAAGGACTGTCCTATAACCATATCCAGCAAGACGCCTATATATTTAATTTTGTTATACACAGGAATGATAATACTAATTTCCATTTCCCGCTCTATCCTCGCCAACCCTGTAATCCCAATTATAATCCTCTATAATTCTTCCCATAGACCTCTTAAATGTTCTGGTGCCTGTCATCATCACCTATAGAATCCTCAATTTTCTGCGGAAGGTCTAAAACACAGGTAGGGCAAGCCGATACGCGTCATCCCTGGAGATAACCACAGATCATACAAGCTTGCCGGCTTAACCTTTCCTTGCTTTTCGCAGCATCAGCCGCAGCCCGATTTTATACCGATAGCACCACGTCAATAGTTTCAATTTCTTCGGAACAGGCAACTTACGAACAGGCAATCGTTTGAACATTGCACGCACCTTACTGTCATTCAAAATGCGTTTTGCCTGGGCAAGTTTTTCTTTTTCTGCCAATTGCCTCGTTGCCAAAATACTGCCCACTGCATGATAGACCAAAAACAGCAGCAGCCGATCGAGCTGGTCCGTAAAGTCGTAATCCGGCCGGTTCAGGAAAAAGTTTTCCGCCGCATCATACAGTTTTAAAAAGCTCTTCCATTTATCATCTGGGGCAAAGGTATGTGTTATGGATTGCAGATTCGTGCAGCAATAGTGATAATAAGCCTGTCCCTTCATGTAGTAAAAAGAATCCGCCATATACATCAACTGCGCGCCAAACAACAGATCCTCCGAGAAACGTACTCCTTCTACGTAACGCGGGCAAGAATCCTTGTGTTCCATCTGGGTATCGTTCGACGATTTGGCTTGGTTGACTGACCGCCGCTGGCTCTGTCTGCGCCGAATGAGGCAAAGACAGTTTGTAATTGTCGCCGGATATTCCATATTTTCCATCATGAGTAGATGTGGATAATACTCTTGTTTGAGTTGCTCCTTGCTGTAAAAACCCGGACGAATATTGTGCGTGTATAATTCTGAACGTCCCTGGTAATCTTTCATACAATCGCACATAACCACATCGCAGTTGTATTGCCGGGCAACATCCATCATAGCCCGATACATATCCGGCTCAACGTAGTCATCGCTATCTACAAACGTAATATAATCGCCCGTTGCCAAATCTAAACCGCTGTTTCTGGCGGCGGAGACCCCGGCGTTCGTCTTATGCAGCACCTTAATTCGCGGATCTTTCTGCGCATATGCGTCGCAAATCTCCGCGCAACGATCCGGTGAGCCATCATCAATCAGGAGTATTTCAAGTTCCTGATACGTCTGCGCTAAAATTGAATCGACGCACCGGTTCAAAAATTTCTCTGTCCGGTAGACTGGGACGATAACACTAATCAAAGGCATAGTGCCAACCTCTCTTTTCCTCCTAAAAGCCTATTTTACACTGCCGGTATAACCCTTAAATCGATCCTCATGCTCAAGCAGATACGACTTTTTATCTTTCTGGTCCCACACATTCAGCGCATACCGTTCATTCTTCGCCCTTAGTTCTTCAAGCGTACACCTTTGTACCGCAGGATTTCCAGAAATCACCACTTTCGGTGTCAAAAAGCTTTTTGTAACCACACTGCCGGCGCCCACAATACAGTTATCTGCAATCGTTACACCAGGCAAAATAATTGCTCCCATTCCAATAAAGACATTGTTGCCAATATTAATGCGTCCAAAAAGGTCGCTTGCACCGGGGATATAGTAACACGCCGAAGCGTCATGTGTGATAAACCGCACATCTGGCGCAATCATCACGCCGTTTCCAATCGTTACTAAATATGGTTCAGAGGTCTCCAGCTTATCCGAAAAAATAATGCATTTTTCTCCGATATTCATTCCGATCCGCCGGTAATGATCCATACGGTAAGTATACGGATTCATTCGTTTAATCTTGAAATAATATATTTCCCGTAACATATCGCGCAAAATCATTTTTTAGCCTCCTACCCGCACATATGCCTTTAAATATAGAATTACACCAATAACTGATACAGCTTTCGAATTTCTTTAGCGTTGGTGTAGTCGCTCTTACTCATATTTTCAATTAAGCGTTTTTGTAACTCTGTATCGCGTAGCAGCGACGCAATACCTGCCGCACAGCCCTCGTTGTCCATTGGGACGATAACTCCATCATAGCCGTCGGTCAACTGGCTCGCGGAGGTTGCATAATTTGTGATAACAACAGGCTTGCCCAGCATTTGCGCCTCACGAACCGCCACAGATTTACCCTCATATCGGGAAGGCTGAACATACAGATCGCAAGCCTTAATATAGGGATATGGATTTTCCTTTTTGCCCAGAATAATGACATAATCCTGCATTCCCGCTTCAGCAATTTTTTGGCGGATCAGCAGCTCTTCGCTGCCATACCCGATTAAATACCATTTGACGTCAAGACCGGTATCCCGTATGGAAGCGCAAATCGCTGGAATATTATCCATATTCTTTTGAGGAGAAAACCTTCCAATTGTGAGTATTTTCTGATCTGCCCGGCATGGCATATCCTGTTCCACGCTGCACTCGTCCGCTCTTGACCGGACGAAACGTTCGGATAAGATATTTTCAATCACGATAGACTTGTCAGCGAGTTTTGGATGTACTTCATCAAACACAGCTTTACAACTAGCCGAGATCTGTACAATATAGTCCAGGCCGGCCCACATTGCAAAATCCTGTGCCAAATTAATATCCATACGTGAGAAATCCGTATGTAACCATCCCATTTTGACCGCAGCGTCAACTTTTTTACAAACAATATAGTGCGGATCAATAAAGCTAATTGCCATATCATACTTCCCTTCAATCTGCGGCAAAAATGGAAGTGCAAAGCGATGGCTATACTGCTTTGTCATATAAAGTCTGGATTTGTATCTTCTGCCAAAAAGTTTTCCGAGTAGTCTGGCAAACGCAACGCCAAAGCAGCCTCTCTTTAAAACATCTTTAATATGCAAAGCGAGTGCGATGGGCGTGAAGCGTAACAATAC
>CAYVEB010000001.1:58360-163639 GCA_964450645.1 uncultured Oscillospiraceae bacterium
AACAGGCATAAGAATTTGGAATTTTAAGAATATGAACCTGCTCTGGAACAAGCGGCAAAAGCTCTCCATCGAGAGAAAACAGCAATAGACTTACATCATACATTTCATAATCTATGCTCTGCAGAAGTCCCAGCAGGCTGCTTTCTGCGCCGCCCAATTCCATAGAATGGTGGACAAACAAAATTTTTTTCATCCGTAAAACTGACCCTTCCATCGTTTGATTGCATCCCAATTTAAAATGACATTCGTTTGCAACTTGCTATTAATCATCTCGTCTAGGCTTTCCATCCTATTTCTGCTGATACAGTTGCACGGAATACAGTTGGACATTGCATCCATTCTTGCATCAATTTGGATGATAATACTTCTAATCTTGTGTCTCATAGCGAAAATCCCGGCATGGAGGCGAGTACCGACATAATCTATTTCCACACCCCCCCGTAAAAGTGCTTGATACTCTTTCACATCTGGCCCGACCACGCGAATGTCTGAAACATCTGTCAGGCCCTGCAGGTATTCGTAATCGTGTGCGCCTTGGATCCAAAAATAAACTTCCTCATAGTTCCGCCGCACAGTTTCTATCAGCGCCGTATCTGCCTTTGCATTTTTATTATAATCCGTCAGCGTAAAAATAACCTTTTTTTGTTTAAGTTTTGGAATTTCCGCACAAAATTCTGGCGTCAGACTCCACATTGACACACAGCCCGTATTTTCGCACTTGAATCCAAGCGAAGTCACCAAATCGTAGGCTTTCTGATCACGAACGCTGTGCACATATTGCTTTGACAATACCTTTTGATATAATCGTTTCGTGTATCCATCTGCATGATCCGAAGAACCGCCTACTCCAACCAAAATACAGCCCTTGATCGGGCGACAGTTCCACAAGTGAATATCCCACTGGTTGGTTCTGTGTAACATTTTTCCTGACAGCAAATTTGTTCCGCAGACAAACTTATATTTTGATGACGCAATCTCCGATGCGGAATCAGGCAGCTTGCCAATACATTCCAATGCATTAAAGGCGCTAAGATGCGTTGGCACCCGCATAACATAGTATCTTTTGAGCAAATCGTGTAATTCTTCCTCAACGCAGGCCATGATAATTTCGTCGCCCTTGTTGGTTGAGGCAATTGCGGTATCTAATAGGGTGATTCTTTCCATAAATGGTCTCCTTTTTTCTTTTAATATGGCAAGCTTCGATAGCGCCACTCAACCATTCTAATATATATTGGAGTTTTATTCTTTTCCGGCACCGCATCCGCCCACGGGGTTTGCTTAACAGCATCCCAATATTTTCCTTTTAGTGGGTGCGCACATCCCTTTACCCAGGGACGGCTGGTAAAACTCGGAGTATAGTGCAAAATCATAGGATGCGCTTTGGCAAAAGCAATTTCAGCGTCCTCATAAAACTGCGCTGGATCTTGAAAATACTTTTTTATCTGTTTCTGCGTAAAAATATAATGGATCGTCATAAGATTATATGCAAGGGGCAGCCGTAACCACTGGCCTTTTAGTACACCGTTGAGCGTTCCCTGATCGTGATGCGGCACACGCCCGCCATGTTCCTCAATAAACCGCAAGCACTTCTCACCAATTTGCAGTTGCCTCCATTTTTCCAGGTCAATCAGCAGCATGCCCGCATTAAAATAAGGCTCATCCTCCGCCATTCCAACCCCGGTTTTATTCGGTCCTCCTACCTGATCCTGAACAGCTCCCAGGACATTTCCCGCAAGATCTGTGTTCCAAAAATCCAAAAGGGACCCGGTTACAATCATATCACAATCCAAGTACAAAACACGGTCAACACAAAGCGGAAGCATACTGGCTACAAACAGTCGCGCATATGAGCTGATAGAAATATGGGAGATCATATTCAATTTTAGCTGCTTCTCCCATGCCTCAAAGGGAATCCAGAAAATATTTGCATTGGCATAGGCTCTGGTAATCGCAATCAGCTTTTCTCTAGCGTCCTGCGCAATATTGTTTTCAATAATATAAATATTTATCGTTTTAAACTCTGCGTTATGCTCCAGTAAGGAACACATGGCTGCCCCCAGATGTTGCGCATATGCATTATCGCTTGAAAACAAAACGTTCAATGTCAGTCTCATAATACTACTTCTCCCTCAAATTTTATTGATTTAACCTTTGAGCTTCCGCAGAAGTGGTTTTTGCACTGTCTGTAATGTTATGGAAAGCGCTAATGTAAGCAGCATCATAAAGCAAAAAATTAGAACTGGATATTTTGCAATATATACAAGATTAGAAAACGGTCTGACGTAGAAAAACATGTGTGTCAGCCAAATATCCGTAGAATGTTTCCCCACAAACAAAAACGCGCGTTCAACAAACGCCGGCTTCTTCCAAAAGTGAAACAGGCAGATGATTACCATCCCAGAAAACGGAGCGGCAAATAAACTAGGTATGATCCAAGTCCGACCTATCAACATTCCAACGATCAGCACCAGAGAAATAAGGAATTTAAGGGAACCGCTTAATTTTTTCCAATATTGATACAGCCAGGTAAATGCTTTTGTCTTACAAGCTAACACACCAATTAAGTACTCAAAAAGTGTTCTGATAAACAGCAGCGCCATTGTAACCACTCGGCTTGTTATCGTAACTTTAACGCTAATAGAATAAGCGGCAAAGTACACGACAAATCCAACAGCAAAAAGAATTGCCGGACGGCAACGCTTGGCTAATTTAAGCGTCAAGGGTGAAATGAGTACCATTAAAATATAAACGGATAAATACCACCATGCGCCGTTATAAGAACTGCCAAACACCAATAAATTAAGTACAAACGTCCTTAAATTTCCCGGCATCCACTCCCCTTGTCCCATGAAACTACTAATCACGGAAAATACCACAATAATAATCCAATAATTGAGTAACAGCGGCAGCAGTCTCCTCGTAACCTTCTTATAATAGTCCGGACGATCATACATAACCATATGGGCATACCCGCTGCAAAAGGCGAAGCCCATCACGCAAAAATCAGAAAGTTGACCGAAATAGAACGACAACGGCTTTCCCCATATAAAAATCAGTGGTTGAAAAACTCCCTCATAATCATACCGGCAAAACAAATGGAGGCAAACCATTGCCATCACGGATAAGCCCTGTAACATCTTCGTATCTTTTTTTGTCAATTCCATGCGACCGGCTCATCTCCTTCTTCGTTTTTTTAAAAAAGCAAAACAGTTTACACCAAAAATACGGTGAATAGGTCTCATAAATTTACTCCGAAGAATTTTCCCCTTACTGAGCCAGCTTTTCCCGAACCAGTGGATGGAATAGGTATTGTCAGTCCTATGCAAAACACCTGTCGGGTCATCGTAAGGGTTAAAGTAATCGACGGGATAAATCGCTACATCTTCAATTACCTGCTTTTCCCCATTCATGAAAAAGCCGAACTTCTTTAAAGCCTGCGTATTTAGCACAGGGCATCCAATCGTTTCATGTTTCCCGTCGAGCAATTGGTCGTATTCCCTAAGTAAGTTCTGGACAGCTTTATTCCCAGCCTCCGCGCCGAAGCCTATTCCTGTGTTCACATACTCGTTCGTCTCAAATCCAAAAAAAGCCTGATTCTCTAACAAACCGTCAAATGATCGGACAACCTCCACATCTGTGTCAAAGTAGATACCCCCATATTTCAAAATAACGAAAAGGCGGACGTAGTCTGTCAAAAAAGCATACTGCTTTTGTTTGTAACACATTTTCGTATATGCATTTTTTTCTATATCAAAATTACTCTCATTCCACTCCACGATCTCGTAGTCCGGGCAGTACCTCTTCCAGCTTGCGATGCACTTTTTTGCCAGTTTTGGTTTCTCTCCTTGTCCGAACCAGCAGTAATGAATTTTTTTTGGTATCATATCGATCTTCCCTATCGCGCTTTTCAGTAAATTCAGGAGTTCATGATTCGGTCAGTTTTTTCTTACAATTTGAAATATTCTCAGTACCTAACACTTTTCTCAGCACACCAACGAGGTACCTTCTGACCCTCTTTTTTAAGCAATTAACCTCGACCCGATTTGATCTCCAGCTCTGATCAAAATGATGGATCGCATAGCTATTTTTGGATGGCCTGTTCCAGATACGGGAGAGGTTATTCGGGCAAAAATAGATTTGTGGATAAATTGTAAGGCTGTCAATCCTCTGGGTCTTGCCATTTAGTTGAATACCCTTATTCCGCAAAATATCTGTAATAATAGAAGTATTTGTTGTCAGATCATAACTGCCATCATTTTTCACAAAGTCTCTGCCTTCGTAATATTTCAAAAACTGCGCAATCAGTGCGTTGCCTGGGGCTGCTCCTATAACCGCAGTAATTGGCGAATCATTTGATTCAAAACCGGTAAATGCCTCATTATCCAAAAAAGCATCCAATGGCTTTAAAACTTCAACATCCGTGTCAAAATACACCCCGCCATGTGTATAAAGTGCATATAATCTGACATAGTCAGAAACAAAGGCCCATTTTTTTGCTTCATACGCCTGTTGTGTGTATTTTATCACGTTAACATCGAAATTATCTTCATTCCATTCGACAACTTCGTAATCTGGAAGGTATTTTTCCCAACTTGCGATGCAATCCAGAATCAATCCAGATTTTGGGTTACGGCCAAACCAGCAATAATGTATCCTTTTAGGAATCATAACACCCTGCCCCCCACCGTATACAAGTGGTTACTAAGCGCCACTGCGCTTGTGATGCTCGTTTCCTCGGCCATGAATTCTTGCCACTTTCGATTTGATATATATCATCAACACCAAACCGCAGGGGATTGCCAAGACGGTCAGTACCTTCCTCGGTGACTCGGCAATAAATCGCTTATTGTCACTCATCAGGCTACTAGACACATAATGAACACAGTCAATTAACAGGCCTTTTATGTTTCTTGGGTACTGCATTCTAATTTTGCGGAATGCGGCAAATCCTCTTGGGCTCTGCAAATATTGCGCCCAAATATTATTGGTAGAACCATCGCTTTGGTACTCAACGTTGCTCAGCACCTCATTCACAGCGAAAAATTCATAATCTTGCTCACAAAAAATGAACTTGTAACTTAGCGGTACGAGACGTTCCCCCTTAAACTCCGGGTAAGGCGGATACTGCTTTATCACCTTTGTCGAACAAACAATCTTTTTGTCCCCCTTGCCCCCGTTTGCATAAAAGCGGGAGAGCGTGGTTGGTGCATAGTTCTTTGGGAACCTTGTTCCAATAATCTGGCCGTTAAAATCTGCGTCTAAACCGACAATTCCAGCATAACCTGCATCCCTGACCTCAGACCAAATACACTTGATCTTTGAAACGGCATCCTCTGCAAGAACATCATCCGAGTCAATGCAGACGTTCAATTCGGTATCAATATTTTCATAGGCAACATTATGGGCGGTATGCATACCGCCGTTTTCTTTATAGAGATAACGTATCTCAAAGCCATTGTCGTTATGCTGCCACTCTTCCACAAGTTTATGTGTATTGTCAGCAGAGCCGTCATCTATAATCAGCCAAACGAAATCCTTACATGACTGCCGCAGCAAGGACTCATATGTTCGCATCAGGGTGTGCGCACGATTATATGTCGGCGTGAAAACAGTTAATAGCGGCATTTCTTTTCCTCTATAGCAGATTCCAAATTGTGTGCATCTCGTAGTAATAAAACGCCAAATATAAAACAATCAAACAAAAATATACAAATTTCTGAGAGTTAGCTGTAAACAGGTGTTTAATTTCCCATGGAAGTAATATATATCCATACAAACTTGTATAGATGGGCAAGCGCCCGATAAGAACACCGCTCGTGAACATGGAAACAACGTACAGGCCCAACGATACAATGGACATATTGGTGCAAAGGTTGATCAAGGGATCATTGGCAGATTTCAACTGTCTTCTTCCAATAAATGCAAGTATTGCAGGTATACCATATACTACGGCGCGCAGAGGATGTGTCCCATCGTCATGTGACGTCGTAAAGTATCCTGCCAAATGAGAATATTGCTCCGTCTCTGCAACCGCTGTATCAAGCAGCGTTGTAAATTTGTCAACAAGAATCACACTTAACAATACGGCGCCAATGAACCACAGCGTCTTCCAATTCCACGCTTTTCCCTGTGCAATCAAAATGACTGGTATCATTAGCAAAGCCGTCTGATGGACAGTTGACATCAATAAAACTAAAATCAGCAATGGTACATATTTCTTATTGAGCATCCAAGCCGTAGCAGCAAATATGCCCGCAACCGCGAGAAATTGTCGAATACCACTGAACATCCATGACATATAGTCGGTAGACGCTAAAAACAAAAATACTGAACAAATATAGTTGCAGGAGTATTTCCTATAAACCGAAAGTACACAAATGCCTTGTATGGCGGCGATTGCTGTTAAAAAAAAGACACGACTATTGCCGATAAAAAGTTTTAAAATC
Organism: uncultured Oscillospiraceae bacterium; assembly: GCA_964450645.1. GTDB lineage: Bacteria > Bacillota > Clostridia > Oscillospirales > Oscillospiraceae > JAKSPM01. The sequence goes on from CAYVEB010000001.1 coordinate 64,807, forward strand.
GCAATAAACGTATAGAAGCCAGCATCTTTTGTAATATTTTCATGAATATAGCCCGGAATTTCTGTTACAGTATTGGGCATGTTCATATATATTGACACGTAGTTATTTGTATCGCCAAAAGAACCCCGGTGTCCTGCCATCCAAATAATCGGCACAAACACAACAAATGCAAACCACCATGGGAACCTCTCAACTCGCACCCCACAGACCAGCTCCGCTCTTTTTAATCTGAGCTTGTTCGCAGCAACCGCCGTCAGTCCGATCCATACCAAAATCAATATATATTGTGACATGATCATCCTCCGCGATCAAGTTTGAAATACAGACAATAGCATCCGCTCTTTATAGATTCTCTTTATACCAAGCAATTGCTTCGCTTAGTCCGCTGGCAAAGTCATATTCCGGAGCATATCCAAGCAGACGTTTTGCCTTACTAATATCTGCGTTACTGTGCTTGATATCCCCTTCGCGTTCAGGCCCAAAAATCGGTTCGAGCTTTACGCCGAGTTCCCTTGCTAGTGTATGATAAATATCAATCAAATACTCTCTGCCACCAGACGCAATATTAAACGTCTCCCCATCTGCCTCCCGTGGTGCAACACAGGCCTTTAAATTCGCTTCAATGACATTTTCAATATAAGTAAAGTCGCGGCTCTGCTTGCCATCGCCATGAATTGTAGGACGTTCCCCACGCAATAGCTGTTTAATAAATTTTGGTATTACCGCTGCATACGCACCATTCGGATCCTGTCGGCGCCCAAAAACATTGAAATACCGCAGTCCGATTGTTGCCAAGCCATAGTGTTTTGTGTACTGCTTTGCCCATTCCTCATCACAGCGCTTTGTGAGTGCATAGGGTGATAGAAGATTTCCCTCTCTTCCCTCTGCTTTTGGCAAATTGGGCTCATCGCCGTAAACGGATGAGCTGGAAGCATAAACAAATTTCTTTACATGGTTCTTCCGAGCAGCTTCTAACATATTTAAAGTACCTTGTATATTGTTGGCACAATAAAACAGCGGCATCTCAATGGAACGTGGCACACTTCCCCATGCTGCTTGATTCAAGACATAGTCCACCCCCCTGCATGCACGCATACAGGTTTCCAAGTCTTTAATGTCGCCTTTTATAAAGGTGTAATTCGGATTATCCCGAAACAGGTCAACGTTTTCTTGTTTGCCCGTAGATAGATCGTCTAGGCATCGCACTCGGTAGCCAAGCTTTAAAATTGCTTCGCACAAATTACTCCCAATGAATCCTGCGCCACCAGTAACAAGAAATATCGTTTCCTTTGGAAATTTTAAATCAATATATCCCATCACAATCTCCAATAGCTGTATCCAGCCGCCTCATATTCCGTCCGGCTCAGCATGCCTTTAATATCCAGCAGCACTTTGCGTCCTTCGCCAAACAATCGATCCATTTTCGCAACAGTACAATTGGAAAACTCCGTATGCGCAACCGCCAAAATCACCGCATCCATATCATGAATCTCCTGAAAATCAGCTAATTTCACACCATACAATTTTTCTGCTTCTGCAAAATCAGCCACAGGGTCCGTAATAACCGGCTCGATGCCGTATTCACGCAATTCTTTCACAATGTCAAACACTTTACTGTTCCGCGTGTCCGGGCAATTTTCTTTAAATGTGAATCCTAAAATGGCAACGCGTGCATTTTTAACTGGCTTTCCGGCTTTGATAAGATTTTTCACGCAGTTTTCCGCTACATATTTACCCATATCGTCATTGATCCTGCGGCCCGCTAGAATTACTTGGCTGTGATAGCCCAGCATTTCCGCCTTATATGTCAAATAATACGGATCAACTCCAATGCAGTGCCCGCCAACCAAGCCAGGGGAAAAATGCAAAAAATTCCACTTTGTCCCTGCCGCCTCCAGCACTGCTTTCGTATCAATTCCCATTTTATTAAAAATGATTGACAATTCATTCATAAAGGCAATGTTGATGTCTCGCTGACTGTTTTCAATTACCTTTGCCGCCTCTGCCACTTTAATAGATGGAGCTCTATGGACACCCGCATCTACTACCAATTCATATACTTTCGCCACAGTATCCAGAGTCTCTCCATCCATGCCAGAGACAATCTTTTTAATCGTCTCAAGCCGATGCACTTTATCTCCTGGATTAATCCGCTCAGGTGAATACCCGATTTTAAAATCCCTGCCGCATTTCAGTCCAGATTCCGCCTCCAAAATCGGTACGCAAACGTCTTCCGTAACACCCGGGTAAACTGTAGATTCAAACACAACAATACTGCCATTCGTAAGGTTTCTTCCCAGCACCCGGCTGGCACTCTCTACCGGGGAAAGATCCGGCGTATGGTCCTCATTGACAGGGGTTGGAACCGCAACAATATGAAATTTGGCATTTCGAAGCGCAGTCTCATCGGAAGTAAATTCTACAGTCGTATTGCATATCGCCTCGTTGCCCACCTCTTTTGTCGGATCCACACCTGACCGGTAAAGGTCAATCTTTTCCTTGTTCACATCAAAGCCGATTACATGAACCTTTTTGGCAAAGGCTACCGCAATAGGCATTCCCACATACCCCAATCCTACGAGCGATAAATTTTCTTCGCCACGAATCAGCTTTTTATATAAGTTCCCCATACTGTTTCCTCTTGCAGATTCATTGTTTTGCTAATAATCGCATTCACCAATTTCACATCAAATTTTTCTTCTACTATTTTTCTGCCTTCAGCTGCCATTTTCGGAACTAAATCAGGATTTTCAATCAACTGAAGCATCCGTGCCGCCAGTGCCTCCACATCTCTCACTGGCACAAGGTAGCCATTTTTACCATTTATAACTGTCTCCCGGCATCCTGGGGCATCCGTTGTAATCACCGCCTTATAACATGCCATCGCCTCCAGTACTGTTTTCGGCGTACCTTCTCGATAGGATGGCAAAACAAACACACTGCACTGCGCTAAATATGGTCTCACATCTGGCTGTTCCCCAAAGTATTCTATGGAACCATCGTCTATGTAGGATTGTAATTCTTCAGGCTTTAGCGCAGTCGGATTTGAATCATACGGGCCAACTAGCAAGAATCTCACTTTTGGATATTTTGATTTTACAATTCTTGCTGCTTGTAAATATTCAAATACGCCCTTATCTCGAATTAGTCGGCTAATACATAAAAAAGCGATCTCTTTTGGCAACGGCTGCACTTGAAATTTATCCAGATTCACACCCGAGCCATGTAGCATAACAACCTTACGATCATCGACCAGCTTATTCCCCGTAAACACAGCTACATCATCTTCATTCTGGAAAAACACATTGGCACTGTGTTTCAGCGCTAATCGATACTCTGCTTTGAGCACTATTTGAATGACTTTAGCCTTTATACCCTTAGACAAGAAGACAGATCCTACTCCAGCAATTAGCGGATAGACCTTTGAAATGCCCAACTGATGCGCCGCGATGCCACCATAAATCACCGTCTTTGCCTGATAAGTAAAAATTGCATTGGGCATTTCCTCTTTCAAAATTTTTTTAAGGGAAATAATCGTCCGCAGATCCTGTAAAGGGTTTGTCCCATTTCTCTGGATATTCGCTTGCCTGTATCTTATCCCTTGATCTTCAAACTTCCTCCCCCATTCTTCTGCACTCTCGTTCCCGATGGCCACAACTTCGTGCCCTAGTTCTAAAAAAGCACGCATCATATCCACTCGGAACCAGAATAAGGAAGGCGTATGGCTTGACAGCACCGCAACTTTCATGGTCTCCCTCTCTCTCCAATTGGCTACAACACTGTATGTGCACTTCCTGCCGGTTACTATTTTGCGCTGGACACTTTCTGACGCATCTGTCCAGTACCACCTTCCACAACGCCATCATGTCTCACAACGCGTAATAATGTACAAAAGAAACATTTCACGTCAAAAGCAAAGCTCATTTTCTGCACATATTCACCATCCAGCCTTGCCTTTTCCTCAATTCCCAACTCATCTCTGCCATTGATCTGCGCCCAACCGGTCAACCCCGGCATAACGTCATTCGCGCCGTACTTTTCACGCTCGGCAATCAAGTCATCTTGGTTCCAAAGCGCCGGACGCGGGCCAATAATACTCAAATCATGGCGAATAGCAATATTCCATATCTGGGGCAGCTCATCTAAACTGCTCTTGCGCAGAAATCGTCCCACACGTGTGATCCACTGATCCGGATTGGTCAATTGATGGGTCGGCATATCGTGCGGTGTATCCTGCCGCATAGTTCGGAACTTCCAGATATAAAAATAGGTCAGCTCCCCATTTTTCTTCTTTCCCACACGTTTCTGTTTAAAAAACACCGGACCCGGGTCATCCAATTTTACGGCGATTGCAATAATCAGAAATAACCATGACAGGCAAATCAGGCCCAATATTCCTAAAATTCTGTCAAGAAGGCCCTTCCCATAACGAGTGTATAAAGTCTCCTTTTTCATTTCTCTCCTCATTTTCATACGTATTTCGTATTTTTTTCTGCCGCACCCATCATACCACGCACGCCTTTCAATGTCAATCAATTTGCATGTTTTCTAATTTCCAATTATATTCATAATTCATACAAATAATTTGTCAAAAATGAAAAAAATTACACCGCAGCATCCGCAATCTTTGCGTTTGAACCGCGGGAGCATTTTGCACATTCCGGTGGTTCGTTTGCAGCACTGTATGAACAACGCTGCCCACTTTACGCCATAAATGGCACAAGCACATTTTATGCGGGACACTGGCCAAACAATTTTAAATCATTTTATGGCGTTCAGTATAAAAGCAACTCCCGCCCAGACGCCGCGTCATTTCTCCTCCCACGGCTTGATCGTCATGGCATGTTCATACATGCGCAGATAACTGGCGTAGCGGCTCGGCTCGATCAGGCCCGCCTCCACCGCTTCGCGGACGCGGCACCCCGGTTCCTTCCGATGCGCGCAGTCGTGGAACTGGCACTGTCCCAGGTACGGCGCAAAATCGGAAAATGTGTCCTGCAAACGTTCCTTGACGACCAAATCCATCCGCTCCGTGTCAAACGAGGAAAACCCCGGCGTATCCGCGATGTAGGTTCCGCCCGGCAGGCGGTAAAGCTGGACGTGCCGCGTGGTGTGGCGGCCGCGTCCGAGCTTTTCCGAAACCTGGTCGGTTTTGATCGCCAATTCCGGCGCCAGGCAGTTGAGAAGACTGCTCTTGCCCACGCCGGAGTTCCCCGTGAAGGCTACAATCTTTCCCGCGACCGCCCGCCGCAGCTCCTCCACGCCGGCGCCCGTCGCCGCGCTTGCCGCGATGACCGGGAAGCCCACGTTGCGGTAGATCCGAATCAGCCGCGTCCCTGGATCCAGATCCGTCTTATTGACGCAGACCAGCACCTCTACGTCCTGGTACTTTGCAATCGCCGCCACCCGGTCAATCAAAAACGGATCTGTAACCGGGTTGACATTGGCCGCCAGGATCACCAGCAAATCCAAATTGGCCACCGGCGGGCGCAAAAATTGGTTTTTACGGGGCAGAATGGTCTCTACCATTCCCCGCCCTCCGTCAAGGGAGATCTCAACCCTGTCTCCGACCAGCGGCGTCTGCCCCTCCTTGCGGAGCCGCCCGCGGCCCTTGCAGGTCACAACGTCCCCGTCGGTTTCCACGTCGTAGAACCCGCTGAGCGATTTGACAATTGTGCCTCTCCGCATTAAAAATCCACCGAAATAATCTTTAAGAAGTTGCCGTTGATATAGATATCGTAATACTGCCGCCCGGCGCCGGTCAAGGTCAGCTCCACCGAGGTCTGTCCGGCGGGCAGCGCCGTGGAGAACACCACAACGTTTCCCTCCCGCACTTCCACAGTCACGTCCGTCTCATAGGCATCCAACTCCAGCGTGTACGTGATCGTCTGTTCGGGCGGGTCGGTCTCCGGCGGCTCCGTCTCCGGCGGCTCCGTCTCCGGCGGCTCCGTCTCCTCCGGGCCGTTGGAAACCGTCAGCATGACCAGCGTCCCCTGCGGGACTTCCTCCCCATCCGCAATGCTCTGGCCGATCACCGTGTCCTTTTCCGCGTCGTCATAGACATATTCATAGTCCACAGTCAGATTTTCTCCGCGCACCACATTGATGGCGTTGGAGATCGTCATGCCGATTACCTTCGGGACGACGGCCGGTTCTTTCCCGGAGCTGATATACAGCGTCACCGTATCCCCGGCGGTAATGGGTTCGCCCTCCGCCGGATCGGTCCGGATGACCTTGCCCTCGGCAATGTCCTCATCAAAGCGTTCTTCAATCTGAATCGTCAGCCCCATCTTCAGCTCGTCGAGCCAGTCGCGGGCGTATTCCAGCGTACGGTTCCGCAGGTCGATCATCGTCTCCGCCTTCTGTCCCATGGAGACTGTCAGTAAAATGGTTCTGTCCCCTTTGATCTCCGCGTTGGCATCCAAGCTCTGGCGAATGACCATACCAGGTTCGCGGTCGCTGTTTTCCTCTTCCCGCTCGAACGTCAGATACGGATATTTGCTCTGATCGATGTCGTCATAGAACTGCCCGACGAACTGGGGGACCTTGTGCAGTTCAGCCGCGTCCGTCGTCTCGGTCGGATTCGTTGTCTCGCCGCCGCAGCCGCGCAAGGACGCGAAAGCAATGATCGCCCCGATCAGCACCACCGTAAGCGCGACGATGCCGATCACAATGCCGACGTTTTTCTTCTTTTCCGGTTCCGGCTCTTTGCGCTGGGGTTCCGTTCTGCGCGCATAGCCGGCCTTTTGCTCCGCGATATTCTGTGCCTGCGGCCTTTGCTGCTGCGCGGGCTGCCCCGGAGTTGCTGGGCGCAGCGGCGTCTGCCGCGGGGACGCGGGCCGATTGGGGGCCACGGCCTTACCGAACACGATGGCCGGATTGCGCCGAAACTCCTCCAGATCGCGCAGCATGTCCGTCGCGGAGTTATACCGGTTCTCCGGCGCGACCGCCATGGCGTGCATAATGATCTGCTCCAGCCCCACGGGGATATTGGAATTCAACTGTGACGGCGGCAGCAGATTGCCGTTGATATGCTGAATTGCCACGGCCACGGGTGTCTCGCCGTCATACGGCGGCCGTCCCGTCAGCATCTGGTACATGACCACGCCCAAGGAGTACAGATCCGTCCGATTGTCCACACGGCCGCCCTTGGCCTGTTCGGGCGAGATATAGTGTACAGACCCCAGCGCCTCCCGGGTCAGGGTATTCTGCGCCGAGGCAATCCGCGCGATGCCGAAGTCGGCCACCTTCACGCTGCCGTCTTTCAGGATCATAATATTGTGGGGTTTAATATCCCGGTGGATAATTCCCCGGCTGTGGGCGTGTTCCAGCGCTTTGGCAATCTGGATGGAGAAATGCAGAGTCTCGCGCCAATTCATGCAGCCCTTTTTGTCCAGGTACTGCTTCATGGTGATCCCCTCGATCAGTTCCATGACAATATAGTCGATATCGCCGCTACTGGACACGTCGTACACGCTGACAATATTGGGGTGCGACAGCATGGCGACCGCCTGGGATTCCGTGTGGAACCGGCGGTGGAAATCCTCGTCCTTGGAATACTCGTCCTTCAGGATCTTGATTGCGACCAAGCGGTTGAGCCGATGGCACAGCGCCTTATACACAACTGCCATCCCGCCGGTGCCAATCAGTTCTAAAATTTCATACCGGTCGTCCAGCAACCGTCCTATGTAGTTGTCCATGGTGATTCCTCCTGAATGACAGATTAAATGGATACCAGCACGGCAGTCACGTTGTCCGACGCGCCGCGCTCCTTCGCGATATCCAGCAATCGCTGACAGCAATCTTGTTTTTTCGCGCCGTGGAGTACCTCGAACAAAATCTCCTGGTCGTCCATCAGATTCGACAGTCCGTCGGAGCAAAGCAGGAAATTATCCCTTGGCTTTGTCTGGAACACATACGTGTCGCAGCGCACGGTGGGTTCGGTGCCGATGGCGCGGGTGATAATATTTTTACTGGGATGGGATTTGGCCTCCTCCGGGGTCAGCTCTCCCCGGCGAACCATCAGTTCCACCAGCGAGTGGTCGGTGGAAATCCGCCGGATCCCGTCGTCGTCCATGTGGTATAGGCGGCTGTCGCCCACATTGATCGCCACGCCGTAGCCGTCCGACAGCAGCAGGGCCACCAGCGTCGTGCCCATGCCGTGGAAGTCCTCGGCCAGCTGTGCCTGTTCGAACAGCGCCTTGTTGGCCAGCTCCGCCGCCTGGAGCAGCACGGTTCTGGCCGCGTCCTTGGAGGCCCCCAGCTGGAACGAGCGAGCCACCTCGCCGGTAAACACGTCCACGGCCAACTTGCTTGCCACGTTGCCCGATTTCGCGCCGCCCATACCGTCGCACACCACGGCGAGCAGGCAGCCTTCTCCCAATCGCAGCACGGCATAGCAATCCTGATTCTGTTTTCTGACCAACCCAGGGTCTGTCAGTCCCCAAGCCTCCATAGCGGTCCTATCCTTTCTCTGATGGGGTCGTCGTACTTTATTATGCCTGATTTTCCAGGGAAACTCTGAATAAACCTGGCGTGTAGCTTACGCAGTCGGATTTTTTTGTCAGGCAAGGCAAAAGCCGCAGCAAATCCTTTTTGACTTCGCGAGAGTTTTTGGAACGTATGACGGAAAAGATGCAAGCAAGATGCCCGTCAAGGCGTTCGCCGTGATCTGTTCAGAGGTTCCCCAGATAATTGCGGCGCAGCTGCCCGCACGACGCGTCGATGTCGCCGCCCAGGGTCCTGCGCACGGTCGCGGGAATCCCGTGCTCCTCTAAAATGCGCTGGAATTCTGCGACCGCCCGGCGCGAGCTGGGATGGAGCGGACTCTCCTTGACGTTGTTGAGCGGGATCAAATTCACATGCGCGTGCAGTCCCCGCAGTTTTTGAATCAGCAGCCGGGCCATCTCCGGCGAATCGTTGACGCCATCGATCATGGCATATTCAAAAGAAATTCGCCTGCCGGTTTTCTCAAAGTAATTTTTACACGATTTAAGCAATTTGTCAACAGGGTATCTTCGGTTAACCGGCATGATCGTACCGCGCACCTGGTCGTCCGCACAGTGCAGCGACACCGAGAGCGTCAGCTGCAAATTTTCCTCCGCCAGCCGGTCGATTTGATCCGCCAGCCCGCATGTGGACAGACTGATGTGCCGCATCCCGATCCGCATTCCCTCCGGTGCGTTGATCAAGGTCAAAAAACGCCGCACATTGTCAAAGTTGTCCAGCGGCTCCCCGATGCCCATCAGCACGATGTTGGACGCCCGCAGCCCGGAGTCCAGCTGGGTAAACAGCACCTGATCCACCATCTCCGACGCTCTGAGCCGCCGCACCAGGCCGCCCTTCGTAGATGCGCAGAACGCGCAGCCCATCGCGCAGCCCACCTCCGAGGAGATGCACACCGTATTCCCGTGGCGATAGCGCATGAGCACCGTTTCCACGCAGTTGCCGTCCGCCAGGCGCCACAGGTATTTCACTGTGCCGTCCCGCTGCGACGTCTGCTTGCGCGCGACCTCCGGCGCCGTCAGCGAAAAATGTTCTGCCAGACTTCCCCGCAGATCCTTTGGCAAGTCCAGCATCTGCTCGAAGCTGCCCGCGCCGCGGAAAATCCACGCGTAGATCTGCCTGGCCCGGTACCCCGGCTGCCCCAACTCGGCCAGCGCCTGCGTCAGCTCCGCCAGGGTCATGGATTTGATGTCCCGCATCAATGTGTTCTCCTTAGCTTGCAGATAAAAAAGCCGTCCGTATCGTCGTCGCAGGGCAGCAGCGTCCGCATGGCCTCTACGTGAAAACTCCCCGCGTGCCCGGCCAAAAAAGCGTCGATCACGCCCTCGTTCTCCTCGGGCAGCACCGTGCACGTACTGTACAGCAGCACGCCGTCCGGCTTGACGTACCGCGCCTGGTTGTCCAAAATTGACCGCTGCAGCGCAGGCAGCTGGGAAATCTGTGACAAGTCCTTTTGCCGAATATCCGGCTTCTTGCGGATCACGCCCAGCCCTGAACACGGCACGTCCGCAATCACCACGTCCATCTGCCCGGCCCACTCCGGGCAGAATTGGGTCGCGTCCCACAATTTTTCCGTCAGAATCGAAATCCCCAGGCGGTCCGCGCCCTGCCGGATCCTGCGCAGCTTGTGCGCGTGGATGTCGCACGCGGTGATCCGCCCGCGGTTTTGCATCGCAATCGCGCCGGCAAAGCTCTTTCCGCCGGGGGCCGCGCAGCAGTCGAGCACGCACATTCCGGGTCCGGCGCCCGCCAAATCGACGGCCAACTTTGCCGCCGCGTCCTGCACGTAGAACAATCCCTCTTGAAACGCGTCCAAATGCTCCAGACTGCCCGCGTCTTTGAGGTTCAGCCCCGCCACGCGGTGGCGCTCCACGCCGATTCCCTCGGCACGCAGCCGGTCAATCAATTCTTCCTCCGAAACCTTCAGCGTATTCGCCTGCACCGTCATTTCCGGCGCAGCGTTGTCGGCGGCCAGCAGCGCTTCCAGCTTTTCCGGGCCGACCGCCCGTCGCAGCAGCTCCACCAGGGGCCTCGGATGGCTATAGCGCGTCGCCAGATCGGGCGGCTCAGGGAGCCGGTTCTGATTGCGGACGAAATTGCGCAAAACTGCGTTGACCAAACCCGCGGCCGGGCGGTTTGCCAGCTGCTTGGCCTGCTCCGCCGCCTCGTTGACGGCGGCGGAGGCGGGAATTTTCTCGCAAAACACCAGTTGGAACGCGCCAAGCCGCAAAATATCTTCCACCTGCGGCTGCAAATGGCTGTCCGGCCGCAGAAACTGCGCCAGATAGAAGTCCAAAAGCATCTGATTTTGCAGCACGCCGTACAACAGCCGGGTGGCCAGCGCCGCGTCGCGCCGGTCAAGCCCCGCGCGGCCGATCTCCCGATCCAGCGCCCGATCCGGCCACACGCCCTGCCTGCGGCAGGCAATCAATGCCCGCAGCGCCGCGTCCCGCGCGCTCACACACGAATCGGATGGCCGCGAAAATATTCCGCCGCCGCCATCCGTTTGCCGCCTTGTGCCTGCAATTGGCCCACGCACACCACACCGCCGTCCCCGCAGGCCACTTCCAGCCCCTGCTTCGTCACCGCCAGCGGCGTGCCGGGCGCCCGATCCGTGCGCCGGTCGGCCGGGCGCGCCTGGTAGACCTTAAAAATCTTGCCCTCTAATTCCATCGTCGCCACCGGCCACGGATCCAGTCCCCGCACATGGTCGACGATCTGCCGCACCGTCTTGTTCCAGTCGATGGGCGAAAGCTCCTTCGTCAGCATCGGCGCGAAAGTGGCCCGCGCGGGATCCTGCGCCGTGCGGGTAAATGTCCCGGCGGCCACATTGCGCAGCGTGTCGCACAGCAGCCCCCTGCCGATCTCCGCCAGCCGGTCCATCAGCTGCTGCGCGTTTTCATACGGCTCGATGGCCGTCTTGCGAATCTCGATGATGTCGCCCGCGTCCATCTCCCTGGTCATAAACATCGCCGTCACCCCGGTCTCCTCCAAGCCGTTTAGGATGGCCCACTGAACCGGGCCAGAGCCGCGCAGCTGGGGCAGGACGCTTGCGTGGATATTGATACACCCCAAGGGTGGAATGTCCAAAATTTTTTGGGGCAGCAGCTTCCCATACGCCACCACCGCCACAAAATCAGGCCGCAAGGCCTTCAGCTCCGCCGCCGTCTTTTCGGTCAGCCGTTCCGGCTGAAACACCGGCAGCCCCTTTTCCAGCGCGTACTGTTTCACCGCGCTCTGGTTCAGTACCTGCCGCCGCCCCACCGGGCGATCCGGCTTGGTGTACACGCCGACTACGTCAAATCCGTCCTCCACCAGGCCCTTTAGGCAGGTCGCCGCGATGTCCGGCGTGCCCATAAACACAACTCTCATGTTTCGTCTCATGCCTCGTCCCCCATGTCTCGTCTCATGCCTCGTCCTTGTCAAAATTCAGCGCTTCCAGTTCCTCCCGGCTCAGCATATGATATGCCTGCTCCGTATAGACGCGCCCTTCCAGATGGTCGCACTCATGGCAAAACGCTCTTGCGATCAGTTCCTCACCCTCGGCCTCGAACCACACGCCGTTGCGGTCCTGCGCGCGGATCTTTACATAGTTCGGCCGCTTGACCCTGCCGTAAGCCCCAGGCAGGCTCAAACAGCCCTCCAGGCCGTCCTGCTCACCGGATGTCTCGATGATCTCCGGGTTGACCAGCTCCAGCACCCGCTCCCCGGTATTCACAACCGCCGCGCGCCGCAAAATCCCCACCTGGGGCGCGGCCAGACCCACGCCGTTCGCCTGGGCCAGCGTTTCAGCCATATCGCCCAGCAGCGTGTGCAGTTTCTCGTCGAAATTCGTAACCGGGCGGCATTTTTTATGCAGCGCCGGATCGTCAAACGTCAAAATTTTTCTCAGAGCCATAACGTTCCCTCATTCATAGCTATTCACATCCGCAAACGCGGTCAATCCGCGATTGCGCCGGTCTTTTTGGAAGGTTTGCAGTAAATAGGCAATTTGCCGCCGCATAGGCCGATCCAAACGGCACGCCAGCGTCAGGCGGTAGCGGTAGCGGTTGTTGAGCCGCAGCACTGTCTCCGGGGCCGGCCCCAGTACCGTCGTCGCCGTCCGCGGCAGTTGCGCCAGCGCGGCTTTGACAGCCTGGCTAAAGCGCTCCGCCCCGGCCTGTACCGCCGCCTCCTCCACGCCCACGAAACGGAAGGTGATTAAATCCAAAAACGGCGGGCAGCCCCGCAGCTGCCGCAGCTTAATTTCCAGATCGTAAAAGCTGTCGTAGTCCTGCTGCGCCGCCAGCCGCAGCACCTGGTTCTCCGGCGTCATCGTCTGGATGATGGCGCGTCCGGCCTGCGCGCCGCGCCCGGCCCGGCCCACCACCTGGGTCACCAGGTTGAATGTCGTCTCCGCGGCCAAATACGATTCGGAGTACAGCGACATATCCGCGTTGAGCACGCCTACCAGCGTCACATTTTCAAAGTCAAGCCCCTTAGCGACCATCTGCGTCCCCAACAGGATGGGAATTTTCTCCTCGCGGAAGGTGCGCAAAATCTTTTCGTGGGAGTTTGCTGCCGAAACGGTATCGGCGTCCATCCGCAGCACCTGCGCCTCCGGCAGCAAGGTGTTCAGCTCCGTCTCGACCCTCTGCGTGCCAAAGCCGACCTGTTTCAAGTGCCCGCCGCACTGGGGGCACCGGCTTGGGAGCTTCGTGGAATAGCCGCAATAGTGACACATCAGCCGCCCGTTCGCCTGGTGATAGGTCAAATGCACGCTGCACCGCTTGCACGACGGCACATAGCCGCAATCTATGCACACCGTCATTCGGCTCGAGCCGCGCCGGTTCAAAAACAAAATGGCCTGCTGGCCCTTTTGCAGCGCTTGCCGCAGTGCCTCCAGCAAGGGCGCGCTGATGGCGCCGCCGTTGCCCCTTCGCAGCTCCAGTTTCATATCCGTCAGCGTCACATCCGGCAGCTGCCGCCGGTTGAAGCGGCTGCGCAGCTGATACAGGGCATATACGCCGCAGCGCGCCCGGTACATGGTCTCCACGCTGGGCGTGGCCGAGGCCAGCAATACCAGCGCGCCCGCCCTCGCGCCCCGGACGATCGCAATTTCCCTCGCGTGGTAGCGGGGCGCGTTTTCTGATTTATAAGAGTGCTCCTGCTCCTCGTCCACGATTATCAATCCCAGACGCGGCACCGGCGCGAAGCTGGCCGAGCGGGTGCCGATGACCACATTGGCCTCGCCCCGGCGGATGCGCTTATACGCGTCATACCGTTCTCCCGCGGCCAAAGAGCTGTGCAGCACCGCCACCTGCTTTCCGAAATGGGAAGCAAACAGCCCCATCAGCTGGGGCGTCAGGGCAATTTCCGGCACCAGGACGATGGCCTGGCGCCCATCCGCGACGCACTGTTCGATCAGCCGCAAATACACCGCCGTTTTACCGCTCCCGGTCACGCCATACAGCAGCGCCACGCCCGGTTTCTCCCGCCTGGACTGCGCCAGCAGCCCCTCATAGACCGCCTGCTGCTCCTTATTGAGCACCAGCGGCGGCGCCGTTGGCTCCCGCGGCAGCTCCGGCTGACGCAGAACCTCCCGCGTAACCGTCTGCACATAGCCCAGCTGCTCCAGCCGGCGGACCGTGGCCATGGTCGCGCCCGTAAAATAACACAGCTCCTTTGCCCCGCAGCTGCCAATGGACTGCAGCAGCTCCAGAACCGCCGCCTGCACCGGCGCGCCCTTTCGTTTGCGCCGGACGAAAGCCGCCGCCTCTTCCACGCTGGCCGCCAGGCAGACCATCTGCTCGGTCTTATCCTGGGTCTTGCGTAAATAGTCGGACTGCGCGGAGATCCACTTTCGGCGCAGCAGATACCGCAGCGCGTCGCGCAGCGGCTCCTCCTGGAATTGCTCCCGCAGCCGCCCGTACTCCGCCTCGCCGCCCAGCGCCAAGATGGCCCGCATCACCGCCACGGCCGTCGGGTTCCGGCGCACGCGCTTTTGCCAGTCCTCCGGAAGATCGGCCACGCGGTAGGTATCCCTGGCCTGGAACCACATCCCGGCAGGCAGCATGGCATGGGCCGCATCGTAAAACGTGCAGAAATACCGCTCCCGCATAAACGCCGCCAGCCGCAGCATCCCCTCGTCCAAGACCGGCTCCGCGTCGAGCCGCTGTTCCACAGCCTTTAAGCCGTCTCCCCCGGCGTCCTCCGTCGCCAGAACCATACCCTCGCACAGCCGGTCGCTCCTTCCAAACGGGACGGTCACCCGCATCCCCGGCAGCAGCGCCATACCCTCCGGGACAGCGTAGCTATAGGGCTTGTCGATGGAATAGACCGCGGCAGAAACGGCAATTTTCGCGATCATCCCTCGTGCAGATACTCCTTCTTAACGGATGCGGTCAGCTTCCCTTCGGCCACCTCGCGGATGGCCATGGTCACGGGTTTCTCCGTGAGCTTTTCATGAAATTGGTCGGCCTCGATGGAGATCTGTCTGGCCCGGTGGGCCACCACATTTACCAGCAGATACCGGCTGTCAATATGCTCCAGCAAAGAAGACATAGACGGATACAGCATATCAAAGTTCCTCCTTTAAAGTGTCCAGGCGGTAGGCCGCTCGGTATTTCTGCGCGGTGAGAATCGTCGTGATTTCATCGCAGGCCTGGGCGACCGTCCGGTTCAAAACAATGTAGTCATAGCGGCTGGCCAGGGCATATTCTCGCCGGGCAGCTTCCAATCGTCCGGCAATCGACTCTGGCGACGTGTCTCCCCGTCCCCGCAGGCGGCGCTCCAGCTCGGCAAACGACGGCGCGGCCAAAAACACCAGCAGCGCGTCCGGCCGCGTCTGCTTGACGCGCAGCGCGCCCTGTACTTCAATTTCCAGCAGCACGTCCCGCCCCGCGTCCAGCGCCGCGTCCACCGGCGCGGCGGGGGTTCCGTAGTAGTTGTCCACGTAGCGCGCATATTCCAGCAGCTCGTTGCGCGCAATCATCTGTTCAAAACGCTGCTTGCTGATAAAATGGTAGTCCACGCCGTCGGTCTCGCTGGGGCGGCGCGCGCGGGTCGTGGCGGATACGGAAAAATAGAGGTCGGGATTTTGCCGCAGCAGCGTCTTGCATACCGTCCCTTTCCCCGTGCCGGACGCGCCGGAGACGACGATGATCTGTCCTCGTTTCATAATGCGTCCTCCGTTCCCAGGTCTTCCGCCGCCGGTTCCTCCACCGGCTTGTCCTTCAACCGCGCGGCGATCTTATCCGGCGCGACGCCCGACAAAATCACATGATCCGTGTCCATAATCAAAACCGCCCTGGTCTTTCTGCCGAAGCTGGCGTCGATGAGCATCCCCCGCTCCTTCGCCTCCTGCACCAGCCGCTTGATCGGAGCCGAGTCCGGGCTGAGGATACTGAGCAGCCGTTCGGCCGCGACCAGATTCCCAAAGCCAATATTCACCAGCCGCATGGACGTCCCTCCGTTATTCGATATTTTGAATTTGTTCGCGAATTTTTTCCAATTCGGCTTTCATTTCCACCACGGTTTTTGCCTGTTCGAGGTCGCTGCCCTTCGAGCCGATGGTATTTGCCTCGCGATTCATCTCCTGCATAAGAAAATCCAGCTTTCGTCCGATGGGGCCGCCCTGGGTCAGCATGGTTTCCATCTGCGCTAAATGACTACGCAGGCGGACGGTTTCCTCATCTACCGCGACCTTATCGGCAAAAATGGCAGCCTCGGTCAGAATTCTCGCTTCGTCGATGGTGGTGGACGCCAGCGCCTCCTGCATCCGGGCGCTCAGCTTCGCCCGATATTCGGCCACGGTTTCGGGGCTTCGCCGCTCCACCTGCTCCACCAGCGCCAAAACCGTCTTCGCGCGGCTGCGCAGATCCCGCTCCAGCGCCTCGCCCTCGGCCTGGCGCATGTGGTTGTAGGCCGCCAGCGCCTGCTCCGTCACTGCGCACAGATCCTGCAGGATCTGCGCCTCGTCGGTTTCCTGTTTTTCCACCGTCAGCACCTCTGGCAAACGCGCCAGCGCCGTAACCGTGACGTCGTCCGTCACGCCATAGTCCCTGCCGATCTCCTGCATAGCGTGCAGATATCCCTCCAGAACTGGCCGGTTGATGGAAATGCTCCAATCCAGCGCTTGCGAGACGTCCACCGTGATATACACATCCACCTTGCCCCGGGTAACCGATTCTTTGATCCGTTTTTTAATCGGCTCCTCCGCGAAGCCGAACGCCCGCGGCAATTTCACCGAACAGTCCAAATACCGATTGTTTACCGATCGGATCTCCACCGTGATTTCCCGGCCGGACAGGGTTTGAACCGCCCTTCCGTAGCCAGTCATGCTGTTGATCAACCTGATCGCTCCCTCTCTATCGCATATGTTCACCGGCAGCCGCCGCACAGACAGTTCAGGCACATCATCGTGCTGCAGCAGTCGCACATGTCGGTCTGGGTATACTCGCCGTTGCGGCGGTACGGATATCCTCCTCCGCCCATTCTGGCCAGGGCCTGGCGGTATTCCAGGTTCTCCGGATCCATCTGGCAGGCGATCCGGAAATTTTGCCGCGCTTCGTCGGCCCAGCCGCGCCGGTAGGCCACCGCGCCGCGCAGATAGTACCACTCCGCGTCCTTAGTTGCCATAGCGTTGAGCATATTGTCCGCCTCGTCGATGCGGTTTTCATTGATCGCGCGGCGAATCTGGGCGTATTCGGCCCGCGCGGAGCTGCTGGAAGACTGGCCAGAGTAGCCGCCGGAACCGCCGTAGCTGCCGGAACTTCCGCCGGAAACGCCGCCCGAGCGCATCTTGGTGATGGCGTCGTAGGCCTCGTTGATTTCCTTCATCTTCTCCTGGGCCAAGTCGGCCAGGGGATTGTTGGCGTAGTTATCCGGGTGGTACTTGCGCGCCAAATCCCGGTAGGCTTTTTTCACTTCATCGTCTGTGGCGTTCGGGGAAACGCCCAATACTTCATAGGGATCTTTCATGCCTTACTCCTGTTTTTCCGGAACAATCCCGCCGCCACACTTTTCAGCACCAGGGGCATTCCGTCGTATATAATATTTTCCAGCAACTCCCGGTGGCTCTGGCAGTCGAGCAGCTCCAGCGCCGAGGCTGCCATGCCCACGGAATAGTCCACGGATTGGAGAAATTCCTCTTTGTCCTCCGCCCGCAGCGCGCCTCCCGACAACGCATAGCGGTAGCGCAGGGGATTATAGTTGCCCGTTTTCACATCCTTCGCCAGATCGTCCAGAGCGTCCACCAGGTATAAGTACCGGCCCACGTGATAGAGGATCTGTCCCAAAACGCGCCGTGTCCGCTCGTCGCCCGCCGCGCAGCCCTGAAGCAGCGCTCCAAACGTGTCCGCCGCCCGGTCGGCGCTGGCACAGCGCGCCTGCTCCAGCGCACGCAGCCGGGCCATCTGCCTCTCCACGCACCGGGAAAACTCCGGCAGCCGCCGGTTGGCCGCCCGTTCCGCTCCGCGAAGGCCCCTCAGCAGCAGCCCCGCAACCCACCGCCGCCAAAAGCCGCCGTCCGCGCGTTCGTCCCGGAGCTTCCACACCGACACGATTACGCTCACATCGGCGGCATAGGCCATGGTTTCATCCTCTTCCCGGCACCGCTTTCTGCAAAACGGGTTGGCCGGACAGTAGCAGGCTTTCACCGGCCCCTCCAGCCGCGCGGCGGCCAGCAGCGCATAGAGAAATGTGATATCGTAGCTGACCAAAAACCGTGCGAAAAAGCCATAGCGTTTCCCCAGGCAGCGGCACAGGCCGCAGTAGTCGGCCCGGTATTGCGCCAGCGCCTGGTCGGAGAGCTTTTTCCGATAGGGTAAAATATAACCAAACATACTTATTCCGCCCGGCGCACAATCTCGCAGATCTCAAACGCAATCTTGTTCTTTTTGCGCACATGGGCGTGATAGACCAAAGCCAGGCCGATTCCCAGCGCAAAGCCCGCCCCGCCCCACACGACCGAGGGCAGCGGCAGCGCCGTTCCCACCGCGTAGCCGATGAAAAACAGCGCCAACGGCGCCAAGTAGACCAGCGCGGCCGCCGCCAGAACGGCATGGCTGGCGGATTGCACCTTGACCACATCGCCTACTTGGGCGCCGACGAGGTTCTTTGCCACCGCCGTCACTGTGCGGCCCGCCGCGTCGCAGAGCTGGCACGCATGGCAATCTCCGCCGCACGCGCCGGCCCGCTCCACGCTGACAACCGCCCGTTCCGCGTCCAAAAGACGCGCTACCGTCATCTGCTGTACCATAGGCGTCACGTCGTATTCGTATTGGCGTCGGACGGATCCGGTTCCGTTTCCGCCACCGTCTCCGGCTCTGGGGTGGCGCGGACGGCAACCGTCGCCTTGACGTTCACGCCGTCAAACTTTTCATCCGCGTTGGAATAGACCACCAAACCGCTCTCCAAGCTGATGATCGCATTCAGCTCCCAGACCTCCTTTTGCGCGGTTACGCCGGTCATATCCACGGTGATGGGGATCTGGCGCGGCAGCTTCTCCAAGGCCGCGCTGTCGCCGGTGATCAGGATGGTCTGCGGCGACAGGCTCGTGCGCACGACCTCCACCCCGTCCGCCAGATTTTGATATTCCGGCCGGAGCAGCACTTCCCGGTACTGCAGCACCGGCAGCGTTACAACTACTTCGTCGCCGCTTCCCTCGCTGTTGGCGGCACGGGTGGCCGACACCGTCGTCAGGTTGGAGAGCGTGACCGGCTCGCCTTTCTCGTCCAGCAGGCTATAGGAATAGATCCTCGTCTCGGACGCGTTGATGCCCGACACATCCACGTCCACCCGCATCTGGCTGATCGGCTCCACCTCATAGCTGGGGCCAGTGATGGTGATCGACTCCACGTCGCAGTCGACGCTGTCGAGCAGATATCCTTTCGCGGGCGTCCCCGTCAAAACTACATCCGGCTTGAGCGTTTTGACCATGGCCAGCGCCACTTCCACATGCACTGTCTCTGGCGACTTGGACTCCACCACCACGTCGCCATTGGCGACGGTGTCCGGATAAGTAATGTCATACGTCACGTCCCAGGAGCCTGGCTCTGTGATATTGCTCAAATCCGCGCTGACCCGGACATTTCCCGTGTTTAATTTCAGCAGATCCGAGCGCCTTCCGCTCACCGTAAGGCTGACGCTCTGATCTTTGCCTGAAGTGAGGATCAGGCCCCGCGCCAGCAAGATATCCTCCATCCGGAACTGAACCGGGATCCCGTTGATGGACTGGGTCGTCTCCGGACTGACATAGACCACCGTATAAGCCCAAAGCCCCATGGCGATGAGCAAGGCGAAGACCGCGGAAATGATCTTATGCGTTTTCATATCAGTCATCCTTTCGTCTGATCTGACTTCTCACCCGATTCCAAAATTTCTTTCTCTTGCCGCCCATATCGGGCGCCAGTTCCATGTGCAGCAGCTTTTCCAAGGTCTGCGGGGCCAGATGCCGCTTAAGCATCCCGCTGACCGCGACGGAAATCGTGCCGGTCTCCTCTGACACGATCACGACCACCGCGTCGGACACCTCGCTCATCCCCACGCCCGCCCGATGCCGGGTACCCAAGTCGCTGCTCAGATTGCGGTTGGCGGTCAGCGGCAGCACGCATCCGGCCGCCGCGACGCGCCCTTTGCGGATGATCACCGCGCCGTCGTGCAACGCCGCCTTGGGAAAGAAGATGTTGCGCAGCAGTTCGCTGCTCACCCTCGCGTCCACCCGCGTGCCGGTCTTTTCATATTCTTCCAAAAACACGCTGCGTTCAAACACGATCAGCGCACCCACCCGTTCCTGGGACATGGTATCGCACGCCATAACTGTCTGGGTGATGGCCGGCCCCACCTCATCCGAGACCGGCTTGGAATCCCAGAGCTTGTGCATCGTTTTGCTGCTGATCCGGTCGATCACGCGCCGCAGTTCCGGCTGGAAAATCACCACCAGCGCGATGATTCCCAGCTCCAGAATCTGGCCGATGATCCAGTTGATGGTGCGCATTTCCAGCACATTGGTCAGCCACATCAACAGGAAGAAGCCAATCACCATGCCCGCGATCCGCACGCCATGGGCAGACTGAATCAGATGAATGACCTTATAGATCAAAAACGCGGTCAGCAGAATATCCAGCACATCTGTCACCCGCAGCGTGGGCAGCAGCATAAAGAAATCGCGGATAGAATTGATAATGTCCGTCATAAGGTTCTCTCCCGTATGGATTGCTTCCAGCATATACCGCTAGTTATCCTTATACACCATTATATCCTAATTTCCCCACAATAGCAAGGCCGAATCCGCTGAATTTTTCATTTATCTGCGCACAATTTCCCGCAGCTCCGCCAAAAAAACCTGGATTTCCTCGCCGGTATTGAACGTCGAGAAGCTCGCCCGCACCGTACCTTCCTCCAGCGTTCCGGCGCTCTCATGGGCGCGCGGCGCGCAGTGCAGTCCCGCCCGCACCGCGATTTCCCGCCGTGCCAGGGCCTCCGCGACCTCCTCGCAGTCCTGGCCTGACACCTGAAACGACACCACGCCGCTCTGATTTTCCCCCGAAAAGACCCGCACGCCGTCGATATTCTCCAGTCCCTCGATCAGCTGCCGGGCCAGGCGCCGTTCCTGGCCGCGGATCTGCTCCAGGCCCCGGCGGGCCACATAGTCCAGTCCGGCCGACAGCCCGCAGATCCCTGGCACGTTTCCTGTCCCCGCCTCGGCGCCGTCCGGCAGCCAGTCGGGCATCTGCTGCAGGGCGGATTGACTGCCGGTGCCGCCTTCGATGAGCGGTCCGGGCAGCCGGCCGCACAGCAAAATGCCCGTCCCCTGCGGGCCGTAGAGCGCCTTATGCCCCGGCATGGCGATGAACGCCGCGCCGGTTTTTTCCAGGGAAACCTGTTCGATTCCCGCCGCCTGCGCCGCGTCGATGATCAGCGGGACGCCCCGCGCGCGGCAAAGCCGCGCGATTTGAGGAACCGGCAGCACATACCCGAACACATTGGAAACCTGCGTGCAGATCACCGCAGCCGTGTCCTGGGTGATGGACTGTTCAAACGCGCGAAGGGTGTCGGCCGGATCGAACAAAATTTTTCCGGCCACGGTGATATGTGCGTCCAGCGCGTGCAGGGGTCTGGTCACGGCGTTGTGTTCAAACCCGGAGATCACCACGCTGTCTCCCGGCGAGATGAGCGTCTTGATCGCCAGGTTAAGTCCATGGGTCGCGTTAAAGGTGAACACCACCTGCTCCGGCCGGCAGTCGAACAACTCCGCCGCCTGCTCCCGGCAGTGGAACACAGCCTGGGCCGCGGCAAACGCCTGCTGATAGCCGCCGCGGCCGGGGCTCGCCATGGTGCGCATGGCGTGTGCGACGGCCGCGTAGACGGACTGGGGTTTTTGCAGCGTAGTCGCGCCACTGTCAAAATAAATCAAACCGCGCCCTCCTCCCACCAGCCGCCGGCATACCGGCGGTAGACCTTTCGGTACTGCGCGCCGCCGCGCAGCAATTCCCTTCCGGCGTTTCGCGCCGTCTGCATATTCACACGGATTGCATATCCACAACCTAACTGTTCCAACTGTTTCGGCGTGCGCTGAAGCGCGGCTGGGATTCTCGCTTGCTCCAAAACCCGCAGCGCGCGCTGCGCGCCGGTCAGGGAACGGAAGGTAAAATAAACGTCATACATAATATCCCTCCATTCCAACATATGCAAATTGTGTCGGAATTTCCACCGGCAATTGGCGGGGAGCGAAAGCGCCGGAGCCAGAAGGGCGCTCCCTCCCGGCTCCGGCGTTCTTGAATCCGGCTGCCGCGCTATAGCCGCGGCTTAAATATCAATTCTTGCAATTCACACCAGAATAGCAAATTGCAGTTTAAAAGAAAATGTCTCATTTTTATGGAAAAATCGTATCAGACATACCCGTACATGCCCCGGACGGAAACCTCGCCGGACAAAATCCGATCCTTTGTGCCGTCGGCGTAGGTGACCAGCAACGCCGCGTTTTCATCGATTCCGTCGGCGTGGGCGGGAAGGACGCTGTCCGCGCGGAGAATCTGGACGTCCTTGCCGATGGTCACGCAGTCGCGGGTATAGCGTTCCAGCCACGCCTCCTTTTCCGTCATGCACTCCCGGCTCATCCGCTCCAGCTGTTCGATCATGCGTGCCGCCAAGACGTGGCGATCGACGGGCCGCCCCAATTCCATCGCTAGGGACGTGGCCATCGCGCCCACGTCCGGCGGGAAATCCTGGATCTGCTGGCCGCAGTTGACCCCGATGCCGATGATGGCCGTTTCCACCCATCCGCTCTCCGCTTCCAGGGTCAACTCCGTCAAAATGCCGCAGAGCTTCTTCTTGCCGATTACCAGATCGTTGGTCCACTTGATTCCCGGACGCAACCCCGTCGTCTCATACACCGCCTGGCAGGTCGCCTCGGCGGCCAGCGCCGTCAAATGCAGCAGCTGTGCCGGCGGCTGCCGCAGCCGCAGCAGCACGGACAGGTAAACCCCGCGGCCCTTTGGCGAGGAGAAGCTCCGCCCCATCCGTCCCCGGCCTCCCGTCTGCTGATCCGCGATCACAACGGTCCCGTTGGGCGCAGCAGGCGCGAGCGCCTTGAGGTAGTTGTTGGTGGAATCCACCGTTTCCAAAACCGTCACCCGGTCCGCCCACGGATGCTCCCCCAGCGCCGACAGCACTCCGGGCCTGGACAGCGCCTGGGGGACGTCGCGCAGCCGGTAGCCCCGGCGCGGCGCGGACTCGATGGCAAATCCGTCCTGGCGCAGGGCGCTCACCGCCTTGCACACCGCCATCCGGGACACGCCCAGCCGGCTGCTGATCTGTTGGCCGGAGACCGGGCCTTCCGCCGCCTGAAGAATCTGTAATACCGCTTCTTTCGTCATAAAGTTTTCCTCCGGGAAGGTCAAAGTGCCCTTAGAAACCACGGCTGACGCCTTGCCGCGCAGCTTGCTGCCGCATCTTTTCCGTCAAACCGCACAAATCTCCCCGGCGGTACGGCTGGACTGCCGCCGCCGAGTTGGATTGTTTGACGAAAAATCAAACCGCGCATCCGCACCGCCTGAATTACACGGCGCCGCCCTTTCAGAATTATACGGCACCGCCCTTTCAGAATTATACGGCGCCGCCCTTGCTTTTTTCAACAAATTGTGCTATCATCCCTATTGTAAACCATTTTTCAAACGTTTGGTTTACAAAAGGAGTGCTATCTGCCATGAAATCGACCAGATCTCAAATTCTATGCGCCCTGTTTGCGGCGCTCACCGCCATTGGCGCGTTTTTGCGCGTCCCTGTGGGGTACACATCGTTCACGCTCCAGGTGTTTTTCACGCTGATGGCGGGTGTTTTGCTGGGGCCGTACTACGGCGCGCTGTCCCAGCTGATCTATGTGCTGCTGGGGTTGAGCGGCATCCCGGTGTTTACCGAGGGCGGCGGACTGTCCTATCTGTGGAAGCCCGGCTTTGGTTTTTTGCTGGGACTAATCCTCGCCGCGTTTGTCACGGGCTGGCTCACGCGCCGCATGGGCAGCAGCTTCGGGAAGCTCCTCCTGGCGGGCATCGCGGGCATCGCGGCGATGTATCTGGTGGCGCTACCGTATCTGTACTGGATTCTCAATTCCTATCTCGGCGCCGCCATGTCCGTAAAGGACGTGCTGCTGCTCTACTGCCTGCGCTTTTTGCCCTTTGACGGCGTGAAGGCCGTCTGCGCGGCTGTTTTGGGCCGCCAGCTCCTCCCCCGCATAAGCCCTATTCGCACCAGCTGACCAGCCGCCGCATCAATTCCGCCGGACGTCCCGCGTCGAAGGGTGAGCTGAGGCCCGCCTCCTCGACCAGCTCCAGGAAGCCGTACTGTGGGGACAGATCCAGCAGATCCCGGAACATATCCAGGCCGTCGCCCAGGTTCTCCCGCTCCAACTGGTACACCTGCAGCGCCACGTCCGCAGAGACGCAATAGCTGATTACATAGCAGGGCGCTGTAAAGAAGTGGTTGACGTCGATCCAGTCCAGGCGGTTGTACCAGTCCATCCCCGGAATCGTCAAGCCGTATTCCTCCATCACCGTTTCGTACAGATCGTTGATGGTATCCGCGCGCAAGCGCTGATCGGGCAGCTGGTAGACCCGGTCTTCAAAGTCGGCGTAGGCCGTCTGGTACAAGAAGATATCGTAAAAATCCACCAGCTTCAGCCGCGTCAGCCGTTCGACCTGGCTTTCGGGCAGGTCGATATAGCGCAGCGTCATCAGCTCCAGGGCCTGGGAAAAAATTTCGCTCACGTCGATGTCGGTGCTGTTGCCGTCGTTCCACATTGCCTCGGTGAAGTGGCCGAACTCGTGCGCCAGGGTCAGGATGTCCGCCTCCGTCTCCTGGGGACTCATATAGACGAACGGCTCCGCGTAGGAGTAGAGATACGTCTCGTACGAGCCGGTCATCTTCGACTCCGACACTGCGCAGTCCCACAGGTGGTAGCTTCGCATAAACTGGAAAAACGCGTAGTATGTGGAATCCATCTGCTCCAGGGCGTCGGACAGAATTCCGGCGCTCTGCTCCATGGGCATGTAATCGTAGCTGTCTTCGCCCAGAGCAGCGTCCACGCGGTACTGCGCCGGAACCACCGCCTCTTTCATCGCGGCGATGTAGCTCCTGGCCATGGCGGGCGTGTATTCGCGCGCGTAGTAGTATTCGTACATATAATCCGCGTACGTCTCATATCCAGCCAGCTCCCCCATTTGGCGGCGCAGCCGGATCAGTTGCACATAGATTTCCGCCGCCTTGGCGTTATAGGTCTCATAGTAGGCCGGCAGGATCTCATCATACAGGGTAATGTAATCGTCGCTGTATTCCTCCACCAGCGACCAAAAATCCCGCGTTTCCCCCTTGAACTCAATAGCAGGCGCGTCCTGCAGGTTCATAAACTGCGTCACAAGATCGGTCTCCTGCTGGCTCAGCGCCACGAACTCCGGGTTAGAGTAGACGCGGTGGGTCTTATAATAGTCCAAGAATCCCTCCCCGAAGTACAATTCTTCCAGCTGTTCCTGGCGGCCCGCGTCCAGCACCGCAAGGTACAGTGACTCAAACGCGGCCTGCAAGGCTGCGTTTTCTTTGTCCAGCATATTGTATTCTTCCTCATAATAGGCGCTGCTCAGATCCTTGCAGTATTCAATATAGGCGATGGCCGCCATGGTATTGAACGCGTAATACGCCTCGTCCAGGGCATACAGCGCGTCCGCCACCGCCTCGTCCGGCTCCCCAGCCCGGAGCATCCCGATCACATCCTGGATCTGCCGCTCGATCGCGTCCGCATCCGGGCGCTCATATTCCATGTCCCGGTAGTCCACCGCGTCGGGATCCTCGATTGCAAAAGCATCTGAATCCTCTGTCTCAAAAGAACCGGGATCCTCCGTCCCGGAAGCATCGGACATCTCTGTTTCAAAAGCATCGGACGCCCGCGTTGGGCGCCGAGCCGTCTGCTCCGCGTCCACGCTCCCACGCGGCGGATCCAAGCGGAACGCGCAGCCGCTCAGCAGCAGGCACATCGCCAACGCAAGCGCGATCAGCCCGGTTGATCTGCGAACCATGCAAGCACTCACTCCTTTTCCCGTTTTTTCGGTTTTGGCAGCCGCGGCAGCATCACCAGGTGGATCAGCCCCGGCGCACCGCAGCGGGCGCAGCACACCAATGGCGTTTGCGTATTCCAGCCGCAGCACGGGCAGGTGTATACGCTGTGGGTTTTGGCATAGCGCGCGGGCACGCGCAAAATCTGCGCTACCATAATCGCCATGCACACCCCCACCGCCAACAAAAACAGCGTTTCCAGAACCGCCGCCCCGGCGCCGTGGCCCACGAGCCTTGGGTCGTTCACGCTGGTCAAAAACAGGTCATACAGCCCGTGGAGGACGGCCGCCATTCCAAATCCGGCCAGCCCCCAGCGCTTTTTTCCGCTCGTGCGGCCGTGCAGGATTCCCAAAACCGCCACGCATGTGCAGCAGATATGGATCGGCGTGCTGAACACCGACCGTGCGATGCTCACCGCCCAGTTGAAGCGCCCCTGCAGACTGTAAAGTACGTTTTCCAGCACGGAAAAGGCACCGGCGGAAACGGCGGCATAGGGAAATACATCCAGCGCGGAGGTCACCCGCGTGAAATTGGACGTACCCACAATCACGGCCAGCAGCTTTCCCAGTTCCTCCGCCAGGCCGACGACGGCCACATAGTATACTGCGTAATAGGCGAACGGATGCGCCTTCAATCCTGCGCGTGAGAGCAAAAATTTCATCAGCATCTCCGCCGAGCCAGCGCACAGCATAAACAGCACCGAGTACCAAAACACCCGGCGGCCGCAGCCGCGCCAACGGGCGGTCAGATATGGGGAGTTGACCGCCCAGGCCATGATTCCCACCCCCGCAGCGACCGTCAGCGCCAAGCTGATCAAAATGTACACAATCGGGCCCATGCGCTCACCTCCATGCCGCCCAGAGCAGCAGGCACGCGAGAGCGGCGATCTCCGCGATCAACATTCCGACCGCCGCCCGGAAGAAATTGCGGTAATAGGAATCCACCGGCGGATGGGGCTGATCCGGCGGCAACAGCTGGCGAACGGGTTTCCCCGGTACTGGCTCAATCGGAGAATATTGCATAGACGCGACTCCCTTCTGGCGATTCTCTTTGACTATTATATACAATTTTCCAAGGGAAGTAAAGACAGGAAATCCTCTTTTTTGGCCTTTTCCCCCTTGCAAAATACGCGTGTTTTGGTATACTGTACTTATTCCCAAAAATAGGAGAGAATGAAATGAGGACAAAAGCAATCGTACTGGCGGCCGGCAAGGGCACGCGCATGACGTTGGAAACCAGTCATCTGCCCAAGGTTCTGCGCCTGGCCTGCGGCAAGCCGCTACTGCATTATGTGCTCCAGGCTTTGGACTTTATTCCTATGGAAGACATTATTCTGGTCGGCGGCTACCAGAGGGAGTCTGTCTTTGCCGCCTTCCCCGGCTATCCCACCGCCGTGCAGGAGCCCCAGCTGGGAACGGGCCACGCGGTACAGTGCGCCCGGCAGTATCTTGATCACTTTGACGGCACCGTGCTCGTCTGCTACGGGGACATGCCGCTTTTGAAGAAAGAGGTCTACCAGGCGCTTTTGGCGTTCCACGCCCAGACCGGTGCGAAATGCACCATGCTATCGGGCACCAGCGATACGCCCCTTCCCTACGGCCGCGTTGTCCGCGATGAACACGGGGATTTTCTGCGGATCGTGGAGGATCGGGACTGCACGCCGGAGCAAAAGGCGATCCGCGAGCTGAATGTGGGCATCTACGCCTTTGCCTGCAAGGAACTTCTGGCCAGCCTGGATCTGATTGAGAATCACAACGCTCAGGGCGAATATTATCTGACCGATGTCCCGGCCATCATGCGCAGCCGCGGCCACCGGGTGGCGGTCTACACGGCTGCGCTCAACGAGCAGATCATCGGCGTCAATACGCCGGAGCAGCTGGCCATGACCGAGCGGTATCTGCGGCAATGCTAGACGAGGTGATCGCCCTGTGCCATGTGCCGATCTCCGGCGCGTTCATCGCCAACGCCCATCTGCCGGTCTCCTGGCAGGTCAGCCCGCTGCGCACGTTTCAAGAGTCCATCGCCGTGCTGATTACCCAGGACGGCGGGATTTTGGTGGCCCAAGTCAACGTGCTGGATACCGTCCCCATCGATCTGGCCTTTGAGCGCGTTGCGCGGGAGCAGTTTTGCCGGGAATTTGCGTTTTTGCGGGACCGGCGGTATTTTTCCATCCGCCAGGGGCGGCACAAGCGCGACTATCTGTTTTCCCCAGAAATCCGCTTTACTAAGCGTTTCCCCACCGCCGCCGCCTATTGGGACTATCTGGTAGAGGGAAAACCGTAGCTTTTCGCGCGGTTTTTGCGTGAACTGCGCGGCGTCCTGTTACAGTGTAAGTTTTTTTGAATTTCCCACAAAAAAACTTTACCACACGGGTAAAATTATGGTATACTGATCATCAGAGGGAGATGAGCGTATGCCGAAATTTTTCAAATGTGTGGTTATATGGATTCTTGTGCTTGGACTGTGCGCCTGTCAAATGCAAGGCGCGCCGGAACCGCCCGCCTATATGGACGCTCTGGATAATTATTATCAGGCGCTCTCGTCCAACAACTTTGCGGTGCTGCGCCAGGCGATGCCCGCCCAGGTGCTGGACAGCCTCGGGCTGGATGCCGGGGAGCTGGCCAATCTTGCCCACCGCTACGCGCAGGAGTACGGAGACGGCTACACGGTGAAGGTTTCGGAAAACGGCAGCGTTCGGTTTGATAAAACGCAGCTGGCGGATTTAGACGAGTATTTGCAGCGGCAGTACAGCATCGGCGGCGATCTGCAAGACGGCTATTTGGTAGAGTACCAAGCGGATTTTTCCGGCAGCAACGGCGGGAAATGCATCACCGGGGGGATGGTGGTCTATCAGCTGGACGGCGATTGGTACATCGATCTCCAGGCCGACGCCACCGTTGCGAGCATCCGGCAGTTGTATGACAATTAAATTTTAAGGAACTTCTCTACAAACCGTGGCGAACGCCTTGACGCGCATCTTGTTTGCATCTTTTTTGTCATACATTTCAAAAATTTTTGCGAATCCACAAGGGGTTTGCTGCGGCGTTTGTCTTCTCCGGCGAAAAATTTGGCTGCGCAAGCTACACGCCAGATTTATTCCGAGCTTTCCTGAAAAGCGCAGCCACCGGCGTCTCGCCGGTGGCTTTTTACAAAAATACCTGCCACGGCCAACCGCTGCCCATGGCGGGTGTTTTCTTATTTGTGATACAGCTTTGCGGTCTGATAGACGGGTTCAGACGTTAAATTGGTGCCGAGCCGCTTGAATACGCTCTCATCCACCGAGGACAAAATCACAGACGTGTGTACCTGGCAGCCCTTTCGCTCGCTCAGGTGATCCAGCGCCAGGGCCGCCGTGGGATTGGTCACGGCGCTGATTGCCAGCGCGATCAGCACCTCGTCGGTGTGCAGGCGGGGGTTGCGGTTGCCCAGATGGGTGGTTTTGAGCGTTTGGATTGGCTCCAGCACCGCCGGAGCGATCAGCTTCATGGCGTCGTCAAATCCGACGCGCATTTTTTCACCTTCCCAACAACAAAATACCTCAGAATCATACCGCATCTCCTCCGAAAATGCAATCGGCAATCTATCTAAAGAAAAAACGCCCCGTTCCGGCAAGTCTCAACAAATTTCCGGCGCGGTCGTATTGCATCGTCTGATCTTTGCAGCTGCCGTGCTATGCTGTACGCGTCTGGGCAACAGCCGCGTCAATCCGCCCGGAGGCTCGCAATCGTACGATGGGAGAGATTTTATAACATAGATTTTATAACATACATATTTAGATAACTCTGAGAAAGCGTGCAGCGCCAATCTGGACAGCTTTCTCGTCATTGTGCGGAACATCCGGAAACTGACCGCAGAAGTTATCCGAAAGTTCGTGGAGAAAGTCTGCGTCTACCAGACCGGGCGAGTCAACGGGTACAAGGTCCAGCGCATTCGCATCGTGTGGAACTGCACCGGGGAGTTCGATCTGCCCATGGTAAAAGGGTAAAAAACGGCATAGCCGAATTTCACGACTATGCCGAATTTTCCAAAAATTATAAATTTCTAAGTCGGACCGCTTTTTGGGGAGGCCCTTTGGGTTTTATGGTTTTTCGCGGCGGCGGGCACGTCCGCGCACGCTTAAGGCTGCGTGGTGTAGTGGTCGAAGCTGACGTCCTCTTTCACCGCCTTGTAGAGATATACGCAGTTGTTAGAAGGGCCGCCGTAAAAACGCTCGCCGTATTGCATCGTAAAGTCAAAATCATAACACAGCGCCATTTTACTATTACCCTTCACATAGATTTCCGCATAGCCGGAAGGATCGATTCGGATCGTCCACTTTGCAAGCTCGGACAATGCCGTCTCAACAGTGGGCGGCGTGTCGGAAATACTGTTCTCGTTGCCGGTGAGATAGCCGCCGTTTTGTGTGCGGATGGTATAGTACCCCTCCTCGCCTTCGACCGGCGCGATGGTAAAGCGGATAGTTGTATTCTCTGTGGAGAACGACAGGCCATTGTCGCTGTACGTCACATCCTCCTGCTTGGTCAGATCCATTTTCCCAACCTCGTTATTCAGAGCGTATTGCTTGCTATATCCGCCAATAATCGCCCATTCGCCGGAGTAGTCCGCCTGGTCGGCCGTCTCATAGTAGTAGCCGGTCGTCTCGCTGGCCGCGCCGGAGCGCTCCGCGAAGATGGCATAGAGCGTCGCAGCCTCCGTCACGGTGTACGCCTCGCCGGCCGGGTGTACGCTCAGTTTCTCATACTCCTCCTTGGTAATCGCCTTTTGGTTGGTCGTCGTCCAGCCCTTGAACTGGTGGCTCGAATCCTGCCAGGGACATTCCGGAAGGGTGAGCTTCGCGTTGGGCTTCATATGGTACGTCTGCGTTTTGTTCTCCGGGAAGGACAAGGTGACGTCTACCGTCGTCTTCGGCACAGGCTTGTCCTGCGAATGGGTCGGCTTGGTGGTGTAGGCGCCGGCAGGGCTTTCCGCAGCGTTGTACAGATAGAGCTGATAGTACTCGCCCGGCGTACGGTCGTAGAGCGGGCCGTAGGTATTTTTCGTGTTGTCCAGAACCTGGAATTCTTTTTGCTCGTCGTTGTAGACCAGAACCATCTTGGAGCTTGCGGCGCTGAAAACCAGCGCGCGGTTGAGATCCGGCTCGTAGGTGATGGTCCATTTCGCGTTTTCGGTCAGGTCGTCCTTGATTTCCACGCCCTGGCTCCCGTCCCACGTGAGGAACGCGCCGTCCTGCGTCTGGATCAGATAAGCGCCGTCCAGGTCGGTGGACACGGTGAAGCGGATGCTGGTCTCCAGGGTGCTGAAGGCATAGAAGCCATAGTTGTCTTTCTCGCTGAGCGCCACGCCGGGCATCGTCTCCAGATCGGCGCGCTCACCCTGATCATTCAGCGCCACCGGCTTGCCGAGGCCCGCTACGATGCCGCTCTGCGTCGTCTCGTAACCCACGCCGACAATCGCCCAATCGCCGGTATAGTCCTTAACCTCCGCGCTGGGCCGCGCGTATTGAATCGTCTTGGAGGAGAACAGCGCATAGAACGTCTCGCCGCCCGCAATCTTGAGCGTATCGCCCTCGTGGAAGACTTCCAGATCGTCGATCTGGCTGGCCAGTTCCAGATCCTTGCGCACCCAGCCCACGAACACGTAGCCCGGATCCTCCCAGGTGCAGCCCGTAAACGTATAGGTATCGCCAATCCTGACCGTTTCAACCGTGGGCGCATCCTCTTCCGGGATGTGCAGGGTGACGCTCACACTGGGCTTTGTGGTATAGTGCGCAACGTCTTCCCCGTCCAACTTGCCGTAGAGTGCATAGTAGGTCACATCCCCGGTGACTGTCAGCGCCGTTCCCTTGGCGGTGACGGTGGCGCCGGTAAACTCCGCGGCGGGCAGCTCGTCGACTTCCTTGTCCGTCCAGCCGGCAAAAATGTAGTTCGGGTCGCTCCATTCGGAGTCGGGAAGCGTAAAGGTCTTGCCGATTCCAACCTCGTTATCCTGTTCCTTGCCCAAGTTGATCAGCTTGACATGGTAAACCGTGGTGGGCTTCGTCGTGTAGCCGGTCTCATTGACAACGAAGAGCGCATAGAACGTCGCGCCCTCTTTCGTCACATTCAGCAAATCGCCCTCTTTATAATAATCGGGCTTTTCGGCTGTGTAGAGCGTGTCCCGTGCCGTCCAGCCGAGGAAAGTGTAATCCGGGTCGTCCTTCCAAGAGCATCCGGGGAAGGCAAAGTCTTCTCCGATAGGCTCGTCGCGCTCTTCCGTCCCGTTGGGGCTGACCAGCGTAATCTTTGCCGCCGGTTTCAGCTCGATCTTGCAGCGGTCGCAGAAACCGTCCTCGTTCTCGTCGATGTGGCCAAGCGCTGGGAGGACTTCCGTCTCGGTCTTGTCGCAGCGGGTGCAGGAACGGGTTCTGCTGCCGTCTTCCGTACAGGTCGCGTCCTTCTCGGTCTTCCATTCGCCCCAGTCGTGGCCCAAAGCGGCAACGGTCTCGGTCTGCGTCTCGCCGCAGCGGGTGCAGGAATGGGTCCTGCTGCCGTCTTCCGTGCAGGTCGCGTCCTTCTCGGTCTTCCATTCGCCCCAGTCGTGGCCCAAAGCGGCGACGGCCTCAGTCTGCGTCTCGCCGCAGCGCAGGCAGGTATGCATCTGGCTGCCGGCCTCGGTGCAGGCGGCGGCGGTTACAACCGTCCACGCACCCCACATGTGCTTGCCTTCCTCGCAGTCCTTGCAGTAGGTCATCAAAATGCGGGCAAGCTCCGCGCGGTTCAAGGTCGCTTTCGGGGCGAGATAGCTCGCGCGGTCCTCCTGGGAATATCTGCCGCTGACGATGCCAACGGTGATCGCCCAGTTCATCGCGCCCCTGGCAAAGCTGGAAACCTCCTTGCCGTCCGGCCAATTGGCCAGGACGTCCGCGACCACGGGTCTTCCGGCATAACGCCACAGGAAGCTTACCGCCTGCTCGCGGGTCACAAACTCCTCCGGGGAGAAGGTCGTCTTGCTGGTGCCAGCAACGATTTGATTCTCCGCACCCCACAGCACCGCGCTGCGGTACCAGCTTTTGGTCAAATCTGTAAATGGATTTTTCCCGCCCTCCTTGGGGCTTCCAGCCAGATTGTACAGCGTCTGCACCACCATGGCACGGCTGACCGTGCCATTTGGCACGAACACCGCGCCGCTCATGCCGGTCATCAGACGCGGATCGTGATGGTAAACGTATTTCACCGCCGAAGCGTACCAGCTGCCGGTGTCCACATCGGTGAACGGCTCGACAGGCGCCGCAAGCGCCGCCGGGACAGCGCCCACGAGCATCGCCACAGCCAGCAGCACCGCTAAGCTCTTCCTTACATGTTTCATGATATGTCCTCCTTCTTCGATTGGTCGATGGACGTAAAAAACGGTCCATTTTATTTATTTTAACATTTTTTCTCAAGCTTTGCAAGTTTTTGTGCAATGGGTTTTGGGAAATCCCGCGATATTCTTGAAAAATTCCCCTTAAAATGATAAAATACAAGTGTCACGAAAGGAGCCTGAAAAAATGATCACAGTCGCGTACATTGGATTCGGCGTCAGCGTCCGGGAATACCACATTCCCTATGTGGAACACCGGGACGACGTCCGTGTCAAATACGTTTTCCGTCGCGAGGAGGACATCCCCGCGTTTGCAGAATATGAGCCGTTCTATCCGGAGATCCGCTTCACCACGGATCTTGCGCAGGTGCTGGGGGATCCGGAAGTCGATCTGGTCGTGGTCAACGCGCCCGACCAGTTCCATGTGTCCTACGCCAAGCAGATCTTAAACGCGGGCAAGCACGCCCTGGTGGAGAAGCCCTTCGCGCCCACCGCCGCCGAGGCGCGGGAGGTCTTCGCCCTGGCGAAGGAAAAGGGCCTTGTGTGTATGCCCAATCAGAACCGGCGCTTTGACGCGGATTTTCTCGCGCTCAAGCGGGTGGTTGCCAGCGGCAAGCTGGGGCAGCTGGTGCGTCTGGAGAGCCACTACGATTACTACCGCCCAAACGGTTGGTATGACCATCTGGGCACGCTCTACAATTTGGCCGTACACACCATCGACCAGGTCATCAGTCTGCTGGGGATGCCGGACAGCACCCATTTTGACGTGCGCAGCATCCACCATCCCGGCGTGGGCGACGACTATTACGATCTGGAATTCTACTATGGCAACTGCAAGGCGTCTGTCAACACCAGCATGTGCGTCCTCATCGACTCCCCGCGCTTCACGCTCCACGGCACCAAGGGCAGCCTCACGCTGCCGCCGGTGATCCACAACTCCGGCCAGAAGAAGACCGTCGGCCGCCACGTGATCAGCACCGCGCCCGCCCCGGAGGATCGCTGGGGAACGCTGGTCTATATCAACGAGGCCGGGGACAAGGTTACGGAAAAGGTTCCGGTGGGCCGCGCCCACTATGAGCGCGTGTACGACAATTTGGTCGATGCCATTGAAAACGGCGCACCCAAGTGCATCCGGGACGAAGAAGTGGTGCGCGTCCTGGAGATTTTGGAGGAGGCGACGCGGGTGGCCAAATCCCACGCCCAAAAATCATCCGCGGAGGGAATTTGATATGGAAGAAATTCGGCTTGGCACCGTCGGCTCCGGCGTGATCGTCCACTCGGTTTTAGACAACGTGGCCCGAACCGACGGCATCCGCCTTGCGGCGGTCTATTCCCGCAGCGCGGAAAAGGGCAAGGCGCTGGCGGCGCGGTATGGCGCCGGGCGGGTCTATACCGATCTGGACGCGTTCTTGCGGGACGACAGCGTGAACTTCGTCTATATTGCGACGCCCAACCTTCTGCACTATGAACAGACGAAAAAGGCCCTCTTGGCTGGGAAAAACGTCATCTGCGAAAAGCCCTTCTGCACCCGGGCGGATCAGGCGCGGGAATTGGTGGCGCTTGCGAAGCGGCGCCGTCTGTTCTTGGTCGACGCGGTTCCCACGGCGTTCCTCCCGAACCTGGAGATCTTAAAACGGCAGCTTCCGAAAATCGGCAATGTCAAGCTGGTGCTGGCCAACTACAGCCAGTATTCCAGCCGCTACGACCAAGTCCTGCGCGGCGAGGTTCCGAACATCTTCAATCCCGCGTACGCCGGCGGCTGCCTGATGGATATCAATTTCTACAACGTCTATCTGAACATCGCCCTGTTCGGCAAGCCCAGGGACGCGGTCTACTACCCCAATATCTACCGGGATCTGGCGGATACCTCCGGAATCATGATCCTGCGCTATGACGGCTTTGTCAGCCAGTGCGCCGGTGCGAAGGACACCTGGGGCGTCAACGCTTTCCAGATCGAGGGGGAACAGGGATACATCTACATCCCCAACGGCAGCAACGGCATCGCGGAAATAGACGTTGTCACAAAGACTTCCAAGGAACACTTCAACGCCCAGGACGATCCGGATCGCTGGTTCTACGAGGTGCAATCGCTTACCAAGCTGGTCCTGGCCGGCGACTACGATGCCATCTACCGGCGGCTGGACGTGATGCTGGATGTGGTGCAGACGTTGGAAGTTGCCCGCAAAAAGGCGGGGATTATATTTCCGGGAGACGAAACCAATACCCAGCAAATATAAGGAGGAAACAACGAATGGACATTATGCAATTGCTTGCAACCCGGCGCACCTACCGCGCCTTTACCCAGCAGAGCGTGCCGCAGGACGTGCTGGCGGACATTTTAGAGGCGGGCCGCACTTCCAGCTGCGGCGTCAACCGGCAGAGCCTGCGCTACGTGGTCGCGCAAAAGCCGGAGGACGTGGCCAGGCTCTGCGGGCTGTGCCGTTGGGGCGCGGCAATTCCCGACGGTGCCGGCACCCCCAGCCCGGAGCAGCGGCCGACGCTGTTCATTGTCGTCCTGCAGGATACCAGCGTGCCGGGGTGCCAGGACATCGACGTGGGCATCGCCGTCGCCACGATGGCGACCGCCGCCTGGGCCAAGGGCGTGGGCAGCTGCATCATCGGTTCGCTGCAGCGTGCCAAGGTCGCCGAGTGGCTGGAGCTGCCGGAAACGCTGCAGGTACACACCGGCATCGCCTTCGGCTACCCCGCCCACAAGAGCACGATTGTGCCGGTGGTGAACGGGCAGAAGCGCTACTGGCGTGACGAAAACGGGGATTACTTCGTGCCCAAATATTCCCTGGAAGAGATCGTGCGGTATCTGTAAACGGGGTCGCTTCCCAAATCATTTCCCAGGTTTTGGCCTGGAATCCGGACCATAACGAAACCCAGTATGCACAGCACCGTTGCATACTGGGTTTTCCGGTATAAAATATGTTATTCGCTTACAGCAGCGTTGCCGGGTCGGTATACTCCAGCCCGAACGCCTCCGCCACGCCGGGGAACGTGCACTTTCCGCTGTAGCAGTTCAGCCCCAGCATCAGCCCTCTGTCGGCCTTGCAGGCGTCCTCCACGCCCTTGGCGGCCAGCTCCAAGCCGTAGGGCAGCGTCGCGTTGACCAGCGCCTGCGTGGAGGTGCGGGCCACCGCGCCGGGCATGTTGGCCACGCAGTAGTGTACCACGCCGTCCACCGTGAACACCGGGTCGTCGTGCGTTGTGGCCTTTGTGGTCTGCACGCAGCCGCCCTGGTCCACCGCGACGTCTACAATCACCGCGCCCGGCTTCATCCTGGCCAGATCCTCCCGCTTCACCAACTTCGGCGCGCTCCGGCCCGGCAGCAGCACCGCGCCGATCACCAGATCTGCCTGGGCAATCGCCTTGACGATGTTGTCCCGCGTGGCATACAGCGTGGTAATCTGCCGGGGGAAGATGTCGTCGAGATAGGCCAGCCGCCGTCCGTTGATATCCAGCACCGTAACGTTGGCGCCCATTCCCACGGCGATTTTGCACGCGTTGGTGCCGACCGTGCCGCCGCCCAAAATGACCACGTTGCCCTTTTCCACGCCGGGCACACCTGCCAGCAGCACGCCGCGGCCGCCATAGGTCTTCTCCAGGTATTTCGCGCCCTCCTGAACGGCCATCCGTCCGGCGATCTCGCTCATCGGCGCCAGACAGGGCAATCCGCCGTCGCGCCCGACGATCGTCTCATAGGCCACCGCCTTCACGCCGGAGGCCAGCAGCGCCCTGGTCAGCGGTTCGTCCGCCGCCAGATGCAGATAGGTATATACAATCAGCCCT
The DNA here is from genome assembly GCA_964450645.1 of uncultured Oscillospiraceae bacterium. Lineage (GTDB taxonomy): Bacteria > Bacillota > Clostridia > Oscillospirales > Oscillospiraceae > JAKSPM01. The sequence goes on from CAYVEB010000001.1 coordinate 102,028, forward strand.
TCCCGGAAGTACGGATATTCGCACGCAATCGGCTCTTTGACCTTCACGATCATGCCGGCTTCCTTCCAGACCGTCTCGGCGCGATCGCACAGCCTGGCCCCGGCGTGCGCATATTCCTCATCCGGGAAGCCCGCGCCGATCCCTGCGCCCGATTCCACCAGCACCGTGTGCCCCGCCTGCACAAAGGCGCTCACCGCGCCCGGCGTAAGGCCCACGCGGAACTCATTGTTCTTTATCTCCTTTGGCAACCCGATTACCATGGCGATTCCTCCTTATGCCGCGATACTATGGCGGAATTTCCAAAAATTCCCGCAAAGACCGCGCAGTTTCTGGCAACAGTATACAAATATTTCCCGGCCTTGTCAAGCCTATTTTGCTTTTCTTTGCACGAATCCCGGCCACCTTCCGCCCAGAAATGAGGGCCGCTTGACGCAGACGGCGGGTTTCCCGGAACCGTTGATAAATTTTTTAATAGCCTTCTCGTTCATAACGCCAGGGGGTATTCTCCCAGGATATAGGCCATCAGCAGGCAGTACGTATTCCTCAGTGCGTCCATATGGGTGCGCTCATAGCCGTGGCTGTTGGACGTGCCGGGGCCGATGGCTGCGTGGCGCACGTCGTGACCGGCCGCGATGGAGGTATCGCCGTCGGAGCCGTAGTGCGGGGTGAAGACGTCAACGGCAAAGTCCGTGCCCGAGGCAATCGCCGCCGCGCGCAGCTCGTTGGTCAGCTCCCAGTGGTACGGATAACGGGCGTCCTTGGCAAAAATCGATACCTTCCGCTCGTCCGACGTCTGATCCGGCCCGGTGGGGGCGATGTCCAGCGCCACAATGTCCCGAACGCCCTCCGGCAGCCACGAGGTGCCGTGCCCGATTTCCTCATACACGGAGAAATAGGCCATTACGCGTCGCGGCAGGGCCACGCGCCGCTCGCGGATGTACTTCATCGCGGCCAGCAAAACGGCGGCGCAGGCTTTGTCGTCGATAAAGCGGGATTTGATATAGCCGTTGGAAACCCGCATCCGGGCGTCCAGGGCGATGATATCGCCGGTTTCGACACCCAGCGCGCGTGTCTCGGCGGCGGTGGACACCTGCTCGTCGAGTACGACGCAGACGTTCTTTCGGTAGTCGCCCATGGCGCCGCGCAGCTCCTCCTCGGTCACGTGGACAGAGCCGGGCGTGCGGCAGACCGCGCCGGTGTAGACCTTGCCATCCCGCGTGTGGACGCGCACATTCTCCGTCACCGCGTAAAACGGGTGCAGTCCGCCCACCTGGCAGACATTTAACGTGCCATCCGGATTGACGCGGCGCACCATCAGCCCAATATCGTCCACATGGGCCGTGACGACCAGTGGGTTCCCCTCTCCGCCCAAATCAGCGATCAGCCCGCCCTTGTGCGTCCGCGTGACAGGGAAACCCATGCGGCCGATTTCCTCAATCAGGTATTGCTGCACCTGGCGGAAAAGGCCGGTGGTGCTGTCGATCTGGAGCAGCTTTTCAAATTGCTCCATGCAGTATTGTTCGTCCAGTTTGAATTTCATCTTCCTCCTCCTTTGCACCTCCGGCCCGCCCGGAAGGCAAACCGGGAGCGGGCCGTCTTATTTTACAGTCCCGGCCCGTCGTCCCGCAGGCGGCCCAGGGGCCGGTAGACCGTTAAATACATCGTGGTGAAGCAGGCCAGGCCGCCGATCAGCTGCGAGACCGCCTCGGCCACAAACACGCCCTTCGTCCCCATCCAAATTGGCAGAATCACCGTCAGCGGCGCGTTGATGATGGCCTTACGGAGCAGCGAGAAGAACACCGACTGCTTCGCGCGCCCCAGGCCCACAAACACGCCCTGTCCCGCTATCTGCAGCGACATCAGAATAAACAAGCTGAAATAGATGCGCAGAGCCGGGATCCCGGCCTTTATAATTTCCGGGTCGCTCTTAAAGATGCGGATGAGCGCACCCGGAAACGCCATCGCCACCGCCCAGAACAGCGCGGCATAGGCCACCGTCACACCGACGCTGAATCGGATGGACTCACGAACCCGCGCGTATTTGCGCGCGCCGTAGTTATAGCCCTGCACCGGCTGGGAACCGTTGGTCAGTCCGTGTACCGGCATCAAGAACACCTCGCGCAGGGAATTGATAATGGTCATCACCCCAACGTATAGGTCTCCGCCGTAGCTCTGCAGCGTCGCGTTGCACACAATCTGCACCAGGCTGTTGGTCATGTTCACGAAGAAGCCGGACAGGCCCAGCGCCACGATCCGCTTTGTCCGCCTCCAGCTTAGGCGCAGGTTCGGCCAGCGCAGGCGCAGGATTGCCCGCTTTCCCGTCAAAAAGATCATCACCCACACCGCCGATAAAAACTGGGAGAAGATCGTGGCCAGGGCGGCGCCCTCCACACCCATGTCAAATATAAAGATCAAAATGGGATCCAGCACAATATTCACCACGGCCCCCAGCAAAACCGTCATCATACCGGTTCTGCCGAAGCCCTGGGAGTTGATAAACGGGTTCATCCCCAGGCTGATCATCACAAACAGCGTGCCGCACAGGTAGATGGTCATATAGCTGTTGGCATAGGGAAATGTGTCCTTGCTGGCGCCGAACAGATACAAAATTGGTTCCTTTAGAACCAGGAAAAAGGCCGTGATCACCGTCCCCAGCAACAGCAGCAGCACGAACGCGTTGCCCATCACGCGCTCGGCCTCCTCATTGTTTCCCTTGCCGCGCTCAATTGAGCACAGGGGCGCGCCGCCGGTGCCGCATAGATTGGCGAAGCCCATCATAATTGAAATAATCGGCATGGTCACGCCCAGCCCGGTCAGGGCCAGATTATTTTCCCCCGGAAGATGCCCTAAGTAGATGCGGTCAACGACGCTGTACAGCACGTTGACCAGCTGCGCCGCCGTCATAGGCAGCGCAAGGGCCATGATGTTGCGCGGAATACTCCCCTTTGAAAAATCGTTTTCCGTCTGCGACAACGCAGGTTCCTCCTTATTTTTCTGGATCTTTCTCAGGATCCGCTATTCAAAATCCGGCACAAATTCTTGCGCCAGCGCCAGCAGCTCCCCGCTGCGCACCATCTGTTCCACCGTCCGGGTGTCCGGCCACAGCTCGCGGTCAGTCTCGTAGAACGCCACCTTCTGCCGCACATGCCGGTACAGCGCCTCCAAAACAGGGGACAGGCCTTGCCCGTGCTTCCCGATGCGCCGCCGGATGTCCACCGCCTGGCAGGCGGTGAGCAGCTCGTAGGCCAGCACCGAGCGGGTATTTTCCAGAATGTCCCCGGCCTTGCGCGCCGCGGTGGTCCCCATAGACACAAAATCCTCCTGGTTCGCGGACGATGGAATGGAGTCCACGCTCGCCGGGTGCGAAAGCACCTTGTTCTCCGAAACCATGGAGGCCGCCGTGTACTGCACGATCATAAAGCCGCTGTTCACGCCCTGCTCCGTCGTCAAGAACGGGGTCAGCCCGTTGGAGAGGGCGGCGTTAACCATGCGCTCGATGCGCCGTTCGGAGATGCTGGCCAGCTCCGCGCACGCGATGCCCAAAAAGTCAAAGGGCAGCGCCATCGGCTCGCCGTGGAAATTGCCGCCGGAAATGACGGCCTCGTCCTCCGGGAACATCAGCGGATTGTCGGTGACGGCGTTCAGCTCGATCTCCACCTTGGCCCGGATAAATTCCAGCGCGTCGCGCACCGCGCCGTGTACCTGCGGAATGCAGCGCAGCGCGTAGGCGTCCTGCACGCGGTCGCCCTGCGCGTTTTCCAGAATTTCGCACCCCTGCGTCAGGCGGCGCAGATTGCGCGCCACCTGGATCTGGCCCAGCTGCCCCCGCGCGGTGTGCAGCCGCTCCTGGAAGGCGTCGAGCTGGGCGGTCAGGGCCGTCAGCGACAGCGACGCGATCAGATCTGCCAGCTTCGCCGCGCACAGCGTATCATACAGGTGCAGCGCGCCGACGCTCGTCATGGCGCATGTTCCGTTGGTGATGCCCAGCCCCTCCTTGCTCACCAGCGTTTCAAGCGGGTGCAGCCCCGCCCGCCGCATGGCCTCGCCGCCGGGCAGACGCTCCGAGCGATAAAACGCCTCGCCTCTGCCCAGCAAAACCAGTCCCATATGGGACAGCGGCGCCAGATCTCCGGACGCGCCCAGCGAGCCTTTTTGCGGCACAACCGGCGTCACGCCCCGGTTCAGCATCTCCACCAGCAGCTCCACCAGCACCGGGCGCACGCCGCTCAGACCCGCGCACAGCGCGTTGGCCCGCAGGAGCATCATGCCGCGCACGGCCTCCTCGGAATACGGCGCGCCGGTTCCTGCACAATGGCTGAGGATGAGATTGGTCGAAAGGGCGCTGCTCATCTCCTCAGGGACGGCGACGGCGGCAAAATCGCCGAAGCCGGTGGTAATCCCATAGGCGACGCGGTGTTCCTCTCCAATTTTCTCCGCCAGCGCCCGCGAGCGGCGCATGGCCTGCACCGCCTCCGGCGCGACGGACACCTTGGCCCCGCAGCGGGCCACGGCGACGAGTTGTTCCAGATTTAAATGATGGCCGTCCAGCACGACGGCGGAAATATGTGCAGGATCCTGCATAGGGGATTGCTCCTCTCTCCGGCGACAGCCGGAAACATTTTTTTATTTTTGGAAGACTGCGCCGCGCTTGACCACGGCGGCAGCCAGGTTGCTGCCCATCCGGTAGCAAAGATAGTCCAGATCGGGCGCGTCCCAGACGACCAAATCGCCCAGTTTTCCCGGCTCCACAGAGCCGACGCTCCGCGCCATGCCGATGGCGGCGGCCGCGTTGAGCGTGACGGCCGTCAAGACCTCCTCAGGCGTGAGGCGGTATTTTAGGCAGCCGAGATTGATCACAAGCTGCAAATTCAGGCAGGGACACGATCCGGGATTGAAGTCCGTCGCCAGCGCCACCGGCACGCCCGCGCGAACCATCTCCCGCGCGGGCGCGAAGGGCGCGCCGAGATAAAAGCTGGTGGCGGGGAGCAGACAGGCGATCGTCCCGCCGCCGGCCATGGCGGCGATGCCCTCCGGCGGGCAGACGATCAAGTGCTCGGCGGAAACGGCGCCCAATTCCCCGGCCAGGACGGATCCGCCGATCGGTTCTATCTCGTCGGCATGGATCTTTGGCAAAAGGCCATAGCGCTTGCCGCAGGCCAGAATTTCGCGCGCTTCGCTGACGGTAAACACCCCTGTCTCGCAGAACACGTCGCAGAATTTTGCCAGTCCTTCCTCCGCGACGGCGGGAATCATCTCCTCGCACAGCAAGCGCACATAGTCCTCCCGCCGCTGACTGTACGCTTCCGGCACCGCGTGCGCGCCCAGAAACGTCGCCACCAGATCGACCGGGTGGCGCACATTCAGCGCCCGGATTGCGCGCAGCTGCTTACACTCGTCAGCCACGGACAATCCGTAGCCGCTCTTTGCCTCGCACGTCGTCGTGCCGAAGCGCAGCATCTCGTCGAGTGCCAGCGCGGCCTTGGCCTCCAGCTCCTCCTGCGAACAGGCGCGGGTCGCCGCGACGGTGGATAAGATGCCGCCGCCGCGCGCCAAAATCTCCAGGTACGGCACGCCGTGCAGCTTCAGCCCCAGCTCATTTTGCCGCCAGCCGCCAAAGATCAGGTGCGTATGCGCGTCCACCAGTCCCGGCGTCACCAGCCGTCCGCCGGCGTCCAGCGCGGGAAGGCCGGCGGGCGGTTTCCCCGTGCCAATTTCAGCGATCAAACCGTCCTGGATCCGCACCCAAGCGTCCTTGCGCGTCTGGATTGCGCCCTGCCGCGCGCCGCCCTGGGCGGCGTTTCCCACGGGCGTCGCCAGAACGCCGATGTTCGTGACCAGCAGATTCATTTCTTCATACTCCTGACGGCTTCCTCCACCACCGCGTCGTCGGCCAGATACGGCAGCGTGATGTGGTCTTTCCCCGCGTAGAGCTTGTTGTACTCCGCCGCCGTCGCCAGCGCGTTGGGATTCCGCGCCCAGGCCCGGCGCGACACGCCCACCATGGTGTCCCACGGCATAGCCATCCGCAAAATGGTATCCACCCGCTCCGAACCGTCGAGTACCATTCCGAATCCGCCGTTGATGGCCTTGCCGACGCCTACGCCGCCGCCGTTGTGCAGGGCGACCAGGCTCATGCCCCGGGCGGCGTTGCCCGCGAAGCACTGGGCCGCCATGTCCGCCATGATGTTGGAGCCGTCTTTGATGTTGGAAGTCTCGCGGAACGGGGAGTCCGTCCCGCCGGTGTCGTGGTGGTCGCGGCCCAGCATCACCGGGCCGATCTCGCCGTTGCGCACCATCTCGTTAAATTTCAAGGCAATATTCAGCCGCCCCATGGCGTCTTGATAGAGGATGCGGCACTGGGTGCCGACCACCAGTTTGTTCTTTTTTGCGTCGCGCACCCACACATAGTTATCATAGTCCTGATAGCGCCGGTTGTGCGCCAAAATGTATTCCGCGGCCGCTGCGTCGGTCTTATCCAAGTCCTCCGGATTCCGTGACAGGCAGCACCAGCGGAACGGGCCGTAACCGAAGTCAAACAGGCACGGGCCGAGGATGTCCTCCACATAGGACGGAAACACGAACCCGTCCAGATCGTTTTCGCCGTTTTTGCACACCTCCCGCACGCCCGCGTCGAACACGGCCTTGAGGAAGCTGTTTCCGTAGTCGAAGAAATAGGTTCCCTTCTCATGGAAGCGGCAAATCAGTGCGTAGTGGCGGCGCAGGCTCTGATCGACCAGCCTATGGAAGCGCTCCGGATCGCTGGCCAGCAGTTCGGTACGCTGTTCAAAGGTCAGCCCCTGCGGGCAGTAGCCGCCGTCGTAGGGCACATGGCAGGAGGTCTGGTCGGTCAGCAGATCCACATGGACGTCCTTTTCCAGAAGATACTCCAGCAGATCCACCACGTTGCCGTGGTAGGCGATGGCGCAGGGTGTCTTCTGCGCCAAATGGCGCCGCGCAATCGCCAGCGCCTCGTCCAGATTATCGGTCTTTTCGCTGACCCATCCCTGGGTATAGCGCGTCATCAGGCGCGACGCGTCCACCTCCGCGATGATGGCCACCGCGCCCGCGATCTCGGCCGCTTTGCCCTGCGCGCCGCTCATGCCGCCCAGCCCCGCCGAGACGAACAGCCGCCCGGCCAGGTTGCCGTCCTCCGGAATGCCCAGTTTCAGGCGCCCGGCGTTGAGCAGCGTGTTGAACGTGCCGTGGACAATTCCCTGCGGACCAATGTACATCCAGCCGCCGGCGGTCATCTGCCCGTAGTTGGCCACGCCCAGCGCGGCGGCACGGTTAAAGTTTTTCTGGTCGTCAAAGCTCCCAACCATCAAGCCGTTCGTGATGATGCAGCGCGGCGCCAGCTTGTGGGAGTGGAACAGCCCCAGCGGATGTCCGGAGGCGACCACCAGCGTCTGCTCGTCGGTCATCACTTCGAGATATTTTTTGATCAAGCGGTACTGCATCCAGTTCTGGCAGACCTGCCCGGTCTCACCGTAGGTGACCAGCTCATAGGGATACAGCGCCACGTCGAAATCCAGGTTGTTGTCAATCATCACCTGGAACGCCTTGGCCTCCACGCACTTGCCCTTATATTCTTCGATCGGCTTGCCGTACAGCCGGCCTGCGGGACGGAACCGGTAGCCGTAGATGCGGCCGTGCTCGGCCAGCTCCTGGGCGAATTCCTTGGCCATCTGTGCGTGGTGGTCGGGATGGATGTAGCGCAGCGCGTTGCGGATCGCCAGCGCCTTGTCCTGTTCGCTCAGCTGCGATTCGCGGCGCGGCGCGCGGCGGCATCCCTCCACAAACGCGGGGTACTCCGGCAGCTCGTAATCGAGCTGAATGGTCATTGCCTTTTCCACAGTGCTGTTCATAAAAATTACGCTCCTTACAATTACATTTATTCAATTTTATTTTACATGAAATTCCGCCAAATGAAAAGCCCCAATTTGTGAAATTCTGTTCTGCCGGCAATTGGCCCTTGCCAAACACCGCCAGCGCTGATACAATGAAAGCGACCGGGTGTAAACCCGGAAACAGGAAACGGAGGAATTGCCAAATGGCAAGGTTAATCGAGTGTATACCCAATTTCAGCGTCAGCAAAGAGCGCGACGAGGCGGTCTATCAGGGGCTTGTCGACGTAGCGGCGCGCCTGCCCGGTTGTTCTTTGCTCGACGCGCAGTCCGACGGCAACCACAACCGCTGTGTTTTTACCATCGTCGGCTCCCCGGAGGGGATCGAGGAGGGCGCGTTCCGCCTTTGCAAGCGGGCCGCCGAGACCATCGACATGACCCGCCACCATGGGCAGCATCCCCGCATGGGCGCGACGGACGTCATCCCCTTCGTCCCCGCCATGGACGTGAGCCTGCAAGAATGTGTCGACCTGTCCAAGCGCGTGGCGCGGCGCGTTTGGGACGAGCTGCGCATCCCCTCTTTTTTATACGAGGACTCTGCCAGCGTGCCCGCGCGGCGCAATCTGGCAGCCTGCCGCAAGGGGCAGTTCGAGGGGATGCCGGAAAAGCTGCTGCTGCCCGAATGGGCGCCCGACTACGGCGAGCGGAAAATCCATCCCACCGCCGGTATCACCGCCATCGGCGCGCGGATGCCGCTGGTGGCCTATAATGTGAACCTGGACACGTCAGACCTGACGGTCGCGAACAAAATTGCCGCGGCCATCCGCGGCTCCTCCGGGGGCTTTCAATATTGCAAGGCCATCGGCGTAATGCTGCGGGAACGGAACATCGCCCAGGTTTCCATGAACATGGTCAATTGCGACGGCACCCCGATCTACTACGTATTTGAGATGATCCGCGCCCTGGCCGACCGCTACGGCGTGCGCATCCTCGGCTCGGAGATTGTCGGCCTGACGCCCGCCAAGGCGCTGCTCGACTGCGCGGAGTATTATCTGAAGCTGGAAAATTTTGACTGCCGCAAGCAGGTCATGGAATATCATTTTATCGGGATGGAATGAGTATGGAAGAAACGGCACTATCCCAACTCCGCCTTTCGGACTTCACCGGCCTTCTAGCCTCCGACGCGCCGGCGCCCGGCGGCGGCTCCACGGCGGCTCTGGAGGGCGCCCTTGGCGCGGCCTTGACGGCCATGGTCTGCGCCCTGACCGAGGGCAGAAAAAAATACGCCGCCTCGCAGGCGCTCGTCTCCGCGACCCGCGCCAAGGCCCAGGCGCTGCAAGCGCAATTTCTCAAGGTCATGGAGCGCGACACGCGGGCGTTTCAAGCCGTCAGCGCTGTCTTCGCCATGCCGAAGCAGACCCCTGCCGAGAGATCCGCCCGCGCCGAGGCCATGGAGCAGGCGCTGCGCGGCTGCATTGAAACGCCCCTGGAGATGATGGAGCTGTCGGCCCAAGCCCTGGAGCTGGCCGCGGCGCTGCCGGGCGGCTACAATACCGGCGCCGCCAGCGACTTGGGCGTTGCAGCGCTGTCGCTGGGCGCGGCCGTGCGGGGCGCGTGGCTCAACGTCCGCATCAACACCGCCGCACTGGCGGATCGGGCGTTTGCCGGGGTCTGCAACCAAAAGGGCCAAGCGCTGCTTGACCGCGCGCTGCCGCTCTGCGAGCAAATCTACCAGGCCGTCCTGCGCCAGATTGACGCATCCTGACCTCGAAGACCCCGTTTTTTTTGCACGCCTAAAGCGCCCGCCGCATAGCATGGTGCGAGGGGGCGAGCCAATGCGAAACATCCCTTATGACCGTTCCGCCGCGGTGGCCTATGCGCGAGCGTGGGCGCTGGGGCGGAACCCGGCTTATTATGACTTTGAAAAAATCGGCGGAGACTGCACCAATTTTGCCTCACAGTGCATTTTCGCCGGCGCGCGCACGATGAATTTTACGCCGGTCACGGGGTGGTACTACCGCACCAGCTCCGCGCGTACCGCTTCCTGGTGCGGTGTTGCGTATCTGTACAAATTCCTCATGAGCAACCGGGGCCCCGGCCCATACGCGCGCCTTGTTGCGCAGCGGCAGGCCGCGCCCGGGGACATTGTCCAGCTCGGCCGGTGGAACGGCGTATTTTACCACACCTCTGTGATCCTCTCCGCTGACCCTGTAATTCTGGTCGCGGCCCACTCCGACGACTCGCTGGACCGTCCGCTCTCGTCCTACAACTACGACGTTGCCCGCTTCGTCCACATTGACGGCGTGCGGGCGGAATAGTCCCCAACGGCGTGGGTTTCACTTTGTTCCCAACACGCTGACCGCCGCAAGGCAATCCCTTGCGGCGGCGATCTTTATCATCAGGCGAAACCGCCAAGCGGTCTTCCCGCCAGCACATGGAAGTGCAGATGCGGCACCGTCTGTCCGGCATCCGCGCCGCAGTTGGCCACAACCCTGTAACCGCCCGTCAGCTTCAACTCCTCGGCCAGCTTGGCAATTACCGCGTAGATGTGGCCGATCAGGGCCTCGTGCGTCTGGCGCACCTCGTTCACCGAGGCAATGTGCCGCTTGGGCACCACCAGGAAATGCGTCGGGGCCATCGGCTGGATGTCGTAAAACGCATAGCACAGATCGTCCTCATACACCTTGTTCGACGGGATCTCTCCCGCGATGATTTTACAAAACAAACACTCGTCCACCCAATTTTCCTCCAATCATTCGTTTGCGTTTGTCATGACGTAGTCGTCCACCATCGCCAGTGCGTCGTCGAGCTTCATCGCGTCGCGGCCGCCGCCCATCGCCAAATCTGGCCGGCCGCCGCCGCTGCCGCCGCAGATGGCGCACACCTGCTTGACAAGCGTTCCCGCCCTGATGCCTTTGGCGACCGCCTCTTTGCCGCACGCGGCTAAAACCGAGATCTTTTCTCCCGCTGCGACGGCCAAGACCGCCACGACGCTCTCGTCCTTATCCCGGAGCAGATCGCCGTATTTTCGCAGATCGGCCGCATCCAGATCGTTTCGGATGGCCGTCAGCACGTGCAGGCCCGCCACCGTCTTCGCCGACACCATAAACTGCCCGACCTCGCCAGCCATGGCGCGATCCTTCAGCTTCTCCACCTGCTGGCGTAGCTCATGCGCCTCGTTCATCACGGCCCTGGCCCGCTGCAGCACATCGTTCACGCTGGAAGCCTTGAGCGTTTCCGCAGCCTGCGCCAGCGTCTTTTGCACATTGTCCAGCTGCTTAAGCACCGCCTTGCCGGTGAGCGCCTCGATCCGGCGCACGCCAGAGGCCACCGAGCCCTCGGACACAATGCAGAACAGCCCCACCTTCGCCGTGTTGTCCAGATGCGTGCCACCGCAGAACTCCATGGACTCCTCGCCCATCTTGACCACACGCACCATGTCGCCGTATTTTTCGCCGAACAGGGCCGTTGCGCCCAGCTTCTTCGCCTCCCCGATGGGCAGTACCAGCGTCTGCACATCCAGACCCGCCAATACCGCCTCGTCCACCGTGCGGGTTACTCGCGCAATTTCCTGCGGCGTCATTGCCGAGAAGTGGGTGAAATCGAACCGCAGCCGGTCCGGTTCCACCAGCGAGCCAGCCTGATGACAGTGGCCGCCCAGCACCTTTTCCAGCGCGCTCTGCAAAAGGTGCGTCGCCGTGTGGGCGCGGCAGATGGCCTGGCGGCGCTCCGCTTCCACGTTGGCCGTCACCACGTCGCCCAGCCGCAGCTCGCCGGAGAGCACCTTGCCGTAGTGCATATATTTTCCGCCCTTGTTCTTTTGCACGTCCGTGACCGCAAACTCCATTCCGTCCATCCGCAGCTCGCCGTGGTCGCCCACCTGGCCGCCCATCTCGGCGTAGAACGGCGTCCGGTCCAGCACCACAATGGCGTCCATTCCCGCCGATACCGCGCCGCACAGCTCCTCTCCGGCGATGATCGCCACGACGTTGGCCTTTTCAGTCAGCCGGTCATAGCCCACGAATTCGGTCGCCGGGACCTCTTTGCCGAACTCAATTCCGGCCCAGCCCAAATCGCCCAGGGCCTTGCGCGCCTCCTTCGCCCGCTGTCTTTGCTCCTGCATCAGCCGGACAAACTCCTCCTGATCCACCTGCATCCCCGCCTCGGCGGCCATCTCCATGGTCAGATCCACCGGGAATCCGTACGTGTCGTACAGGCGGAAGGCGTCCGCGCCGGAGAAGACCGTCTCCCGCCGGGCCTGCCGGGCGCTGAGCATATCGTTATAGACCTTGATGCCGCCGTCAATGGTCTTGCAGAAGTTTTCCTCCTCCGTGCGCACGACCTTGGTGATATACGCCTGCTTTTCCCGCAGATCGGGGTACTGGCACTCGTTTTCCTGCACCACCGTCTCCACAACCTGGTACAAAAACGGCTCGTTCACGCCCAGCAGCTTGCCGTGCCGCGCCGCCCGCCGCAGCAGCCGCCGCAGCACATAGCCCCGGCCCTCGTTGGAGGGCAGCACACCGTCGCAGATCAAAAACGTCGTGGAGCGGATGTGATCCGTGATCACCCGCAAGGACACGTCCATATCGTGGCTCTTGCCGTAAATCGCGCCGGTCAGCTCCGTCACCTTGTCCGTGATGCGCATTACCGTGTCCAGATCGAACAGCGACGCGGCCTCCTGGCTGGCCATCGCCAGACGCTCCAGGCCCATGCCGGTGTCGATGTTCTTTTGCTTTAGTTCCGTGTAGTTGCCGTGGCCGTCGTTTTCAAACTGGGAAAAGACGTTGTTCCAGACCTCCATATAGCGGTCGCAGTCGCAGCCCACCGTGCAGTCCGGCTTACCGCAGCCGAATTGCTCGCCCCGGTCATAGTAGACCTCGCTACACGGGCCGCAGGGTCCGGCCCCGTGTTCCCAGAAGTTGTCCTCCTTCCCGAAGCGGAAGATCCGGTTCGCCGGGACGCCGATTTCCTTGTTCCAGATGTCAAACGCCTCGTCGTCGTCCTGGAACACCGAAGGATACAGCCTGTCCTCCTCCAGGCCCACCACCTGGGTCAAAAATTCCCAGCACCAGCGCAGGGCATCGCGCTTAAAATAGTCGCCGAAGGAGAAGTTGCCCAGCATTTCAAAATATGTGCCGTGTCGCGCGGTTTTGCCGATGTTTTCAATATCCGGCGTCCGAATACACTTCTGGCACGTGCAGACCCGGTGACTGGGCGGCTCTTCCTCGCCGGTGAAATAGGGCTTCATCGGCGTCATGCCCGCGTTGATCAGCAAAATCGACTTGTCATTCTGCGGCACCAGCGGAAAGCTGGGCAGGCGCAGATGCCCCTTAGATTCAAAATAGCGCAAAAACATCTCGCGCAGTTCGTTTACGCCATAGGCTTTGTGTGCCATTGGGTTTCCTCCCATTTTTAAAAATAAAGCTTCACCCCCTGTCTAGGGGTGAAGCAATCGACTCCACGGTACCACCCTAATTGCCCGCGCGCGGGCGCTCTTTCGCTCTGTAACGGGAGCGCCCGTCCTGCTTTTTTCGCAGGCAGCTTGGAAGTGGCCGAGACACCGCCCCGCAGCGGGGCTTGCACCCTCCCCCGCTCGCTGGATGCCGCTTGCGTCTCTCGTTTCCGCATCGCATTTTGCACTGTAATTGTCGCTGCAATTGTTATTTTAGCAGATATCCCCGGTTTGTCAACCAAAAATGCAATTCTCCGCGAACGTCGGGACTGTGGAAAGCGCCTTGCGGCCGCGCGCCCCGGCGGCAGGCCCGGCAAAACGGCTCAATTTGGATCCATCCGAAAAACCATGTTTTCCGGCAAACTCACAGCACCGTCATCGCGTGGAAGAATCCCACCGCGCAGCCGATCAGCGACACTGCGGCCAACACGGTTGCCGTGATATACATGCCCTTGCCGCGGTAGCGCTTCGGCTCCCTCCGGAGCTTGGAGAGCGCGACGCCGCCAAAAATGGTGCCCAGCGTGCTGACGATCAGGCCGAAAAAGCCGTAGACCGCCTCGCACATGGCGGACAGATACGCCGGATCCGGCGTCATACCCACCGGAATGTCCAACATTCCCATTTCAATCGCCTGGGCGACATACTCCGGCCCCACGGTAAAAAAGCTCATGACGAAATTCAAATTGATTAAGCCGAGGATGGCCAGCACCAGCGCAGCCACGCCCAGACCGATCCGCTTTTTGGGCATCTCGTAGGGATAGCCATAGGGGTTGGGATAGGGATAAGGGTTGGGATAAACAGGTGCGTTGTCAAACCGGATCGGTTCATACACCGGCGCTTGTTCCTCCTGTTTTGGTTCCTCCGGCCTTGGTTCCTCCGGCAACGGATACGCACATTTAATACAAAACCCGCGTCCCGGCGGATTTTCCGTTTGACATCTTGGGCAGCGCATAAACGTCCTTCCTTTTATAATGATTCTGATATCATCATACCATACTTGACGCGTTTGTCAAGCACCCAATTCCACAGAAATTTTTTATCAGGGATTTAACAGAAACTTAAAAACTTCACGGTTTCTTTTTTAATATTCTCAGACTATACTAATTTACAGATAGAAAGTTTTTTCATTTTCCTCTTTTCCTCTCTCATATATGTTGTGCAAAGCCAAGTGCCTTGAAGGAGTTGTTCTTTCAGTGCGCTTGGCTTTGCCCTTGTATTGGGAACAGCGTCCACGGCGTCTCGTCCGGGGCGGGCAGGGTAAATTCCATCTCCTGGCCTGTCTGCGGGTGGCAAAAGCGCAGCGAACAGGCGTGGAGGGCCAATTCGCCCGGAATTTGCCCGCCGTACTTCCGGTCGCCCACGAGCGGGAACCCACGGCTGCCAAACTGGACGCGAATCTGGTGGAAGCGGCCCGTCAGCAGCCAGATCCGGCAAAGGCTGACCGCCTGCCCGTCCAGCTGGGCTGTGGCAAGGCGGCGATAGCGAAGCTTGGCCGGGCGGACACCCTTGCGCGCCCGGCCCACGACGTAGGCCTTTTGGCTGTCCTTCCAAAGCAGATCCTCCCATTCGCCCTCCTCCGGCGGCACGCGCTGCGTGACGGCCAGATATTGCTTGCAAAATTCGCCCCGCTGAATCTGCGCGCCGAGGTTCGCGGCGGCAGCCCTAGTCTTCGCGAAGACCATCACGCCGCCCACATTTCGGTCCAGCCGGTGCACGGCGTAGACCGGCGTTTTGCACTGGCGGCGCAGGAGGGTCTCCATGCTCAGCTGTTCGCCGTCGCCCTGGGACAAGATCCCCCTCGGCTTGCGGCAGACGACCAAGCTTTTATCTTCAAATAAAATTGCAATTGCCGTTTTGTCTTCCATTGTTCTTCATCGCGCTCCCATCCGCCCCGCCGGGCGCTTTTTTTATGTTTGACCTTTTTCTACTATTTTATCAGACGGCCTGTACCTATCTGCATATCGTACATTCTGCTCCGCATCTGTGTAAGCTGGAGAATATAGACCGGTACCTGGTCCATCGTTATCTCGGCGCCGCCGAGCGTCCGGGAAGCATGCAAGCAGTTGACAGCGTGTTTCGGGATCTCATCTTTCTGTTGCAGCTCTCCAAAAACTTCTGTGCTTCCGCATCGTCATCCTCAGGAATCCAAGACCGCGCCATATTTGTCGATAAATGCTGAAAATTTCGGCGTATCCACAGCGATAAAACCATTTCCCGGCGCAGAAGTCAGCTCAAATTTCTTTGCAGCGTCGAAGCCATGGAAACGGAATACAAGATACCTGCCGTTAAATTCCAGCAACACCCCGACACCAAAAGATTTTTGCTTTAACGCCGCGCCGCTTCTGACCATAAACCATAAATTAACCATAAACCATAAATAAAATTGCTTGAATACTTGATTATTTCGCGTTCATATTATAAAATAGGGATATACGAATATTCAAAGGAGAAAACAATCATGAAATTTCTAAAACGCAATTTGAATGTCATTCTGATAAGCCTGCTCGAAGTTCTGATCGGCGTCCTGCTTTTAGTGAATCCGGTTGGATTCACATCCACGATTATTATTGCCTTTGGCATCGCGCTTTTGGTTGGCGGCGTCGTCAGTGTCGTTGGGTATTTTCGCGCCACCCCGGTGGAAGCTTCTCTCACAAGGGCTCTCGTGAAAGGGCTTGCGATGCTGCTGGCGGGCGCTTTTTTCGTAATCCGCCCCACATGGCTCATCGCGACTTTCCCGGTTCTTACGATACTTTACGGCATTGTCATTTTGCTTGGCGGCTTGTATAAGGTTCAGTGGTTTGCCGATGCGCTGAGGATGAAGACCGGCAGATGGTTTTTTTACGCAATCAACGCGGCAGTTTCCATTATCTGTGCATTTGTGATTCTGGCCAACCCGTTTGCCTCTACGCTTGCCCTGTGGATATTTATTGGGATTTCACTTATTGTTGAAGCTGTATTAGATTTGATTGTGCTGTTCTTTGGCAAAGGCGGCGCCGTGGCTGAACCGTAAAGAAAGTGAGGATAATTATGAATTATTTTGAACGTACAAAAGCTCTGCGGGAAGAGTTAATTGAAAACCGCCGGTATCTTCATACGAACGCAGAGGCCGGGCTCCATATGCCAAAGGCCAAGGCTTATGTGATGAAAAAGCTGAAAGAATATGGTTTGGAGCCGCAGGAATGCGGTGAGGGCGTCACCGCCACACTTGGGCACGGCGGAAAAGTGATACTGCTCCGAGCGGATATGGATGCTTTGCCCATGGCGGAGGAAAGCGGTTTGCCATTTGCCTGTCCTACCGGAGAAACTGCGCATACCTGTGGACATGATTTTCATGCCGCTATGCTCCTGACAGCCGCTAAATTGCTCAAGGAGGATGAATCTTCCTTAAAAGGTACGGTGAAATTCATGTTCCAGTCTGCGGAAGAAACTTTTGAGGGCAGCCGGAATATGATTGAACACGGCATTCTGGATGACCCGAAGCCGGACATTGCCCTTGCTTATCACGTCAGCCCCGGCAAACTCCCCATCGGGACATATCTATATAATGCTTCCGGTACCATGATGTTCTCTGTCGACACGTTTGAGATACACATTCAGGGTAAGGGCAGCCATGGAGCTTATCCACATCTGTCTATAGACCCCATCAATATCGGCGTGCATATTTATCTTGCGCTGCAGGAACTAATTGCCAGAGAAAGCAATCCAAGCGATGCCTGTCTTCTTACAGTGGGGCAATTTACCGCCGGCGCGGCGGCAAACATTATTCCGGAAACCGCCGTTCTCAAGGGCTCTATGCGCACGAACAAGAAGGAAGCGCGGGAAAAACTTGTTCGCCGCCTGAAAGAAGTCTCGGAAACTACGGCCGCTGTTTATGGCGGTTCTGCCAAGGTGGTATTTACCTGCAGCGTGCCAACACTGGTATGTGACGGTGCCTTAACCGAGGAGATTGTGGGATATATGGCGGAATTGCCGATTCCGGATGCGGCCGGTTATCCCGGTATTGCCTCCAGCGCGTCGGAGGATTTCGCGCTTATCGCTGAGCGTATTCCAAGCACATTTATGTATCTGTCCGCCGGTTATACGGACAGCCGTGGCGACTATCCTTCCCACAATTCCAAGGTGCAGTTTAACGAGGATGTTCTGCCAATCGGCGCGGCTTATTTGGCGCACTGTGCAACCAGATGGCTGGCAGAGCATTGCGGGTAATGCCGGTTTTCGATTAAGTCCTGCGCCCCGTAGTGCCATAAGGTATGCCATCACAGCTGTGACATCCAGCAGACAGGTCGTTCGCTTTTAATGCGCGAGAGCGCGATGCCTCCGTGGGACTATGTGATAATCGGCGCAGGTATGGGACTATGTGATAATCGGCGCGGGTATCTGATCCGTACGATAAACTGTCCTATTGCACCAAACAGGTGCCGTGGACATCCCGGTATCGGCAATTCGGTTATCATTGGAAACGATGTGTGAAAAGGCAGGAATGTTGCCACCTTTCCGGGTATAATCATCGGAAGTCATGTAGCGGTTGCCGCCGGCGCGATCGTCATAAAGGACGTGCTGGATCATTATATTGCTGGCGTACCGACGAATCACTTCATGACATTGAAAATGATTTGCCATGTGTATAACCCAAGAGTTTCTCACCAGTTTCAATGGTGAGAAACTCTTTTATATTTTTGCCTTTATTTCCGTTCCGTCCTTGAAAGTGAACCGCACATCGTCCTTGCCGTAGGCCGTTGCGATATCCAGCAGCCCGCACCGGTGAGCAGGCTCGAATTTCTCTACCAAAAAGTCCTGCGCCTTGAGCGTTTCGGGATAGGCTTCGATGGAGGCCTGCCTGGACTGCATGTCCTTAATTGCCGCCGCGATGCTCTCGCGCGGTGAAAACAGCGCCGTCTTTTGTAATTTTTCAGTCATTCCGAGGCGGCGCCGGGTTTAATCGGCGCGGCGATTATAGCTTTTCCGGATAAAGGGTCTGCATAGCGATTTTCGCCGCTGCCTGCTCAGCGCGCTTCTTGCTGCTTCCCTTCCCGCGGCCCACGCTCTTGCCGTTGAGTAGGACTTCCACCTCGAAGGACTTGGCGTGGTCGGGGCCGGATTCTCCGATCAGCCGGTATACCAACTGCTGGTTTTTCTTCCGCTGCACCAGCTCCTGCAGACGGGTCTTGTAGTCGTCGTCTACCAGGGTAATGGCGCGGGCGTTGGCCAGAACCAGGCGGTCAATTACGTCCTTGGCGGCGTCAAAGCCGCCGTCGAGATAAGTCGCCGCGATGACCGACTCCGTGACATCGCACAAAATGCTTTCGCGCGTGCGGCTGCCGTCCTGCTCGCCGCCGTGCCCCAGGAGCAGGAAATCCCCCAGGTGGACGCGGTTGGCGGCGGCGGCCAGATTTCGTTCGCAAACGATTTCCGCCCGCGTGCGGGTCAGCTGGCCCTCCGGCCAGTCCGGATGGTTGGTGTACAGATATTCCGCCACCACAAAGCCCAAAATGGAGTCTCCCAAAAACTCCAGGCGCTCATAGCTGCGCCGGCTGTCGTGGTACATCTCATTGGCGTGGGAGCTGTGCGTCAGCGCCGTCTGCAGCAGCGTCTTGTCGCGGAACGTGTATCCCAGCGCCTGTTCCAAATCTTTCAGCATAGCGTCACTCCCTAGGCGGCGTCATCCGCGCGGCAGCGGCCTGGATGTCCTGGCAGACGCCCAATTCCACGAATTCCTTGGCCTGGCGCACGGCGCTGCGAATCGCTCTGGCGTCGGACGAACCGTGCGCCTTGATGACCGGCTTGGTGATACCCAAAATGATCGTGCCCCCGGTTTCCCGATAGTCCATGCGGTTTTTGATGGCCTGCACGCCGCTTTTACACAGCAAATACCCCAGCTTTGTCGCCAGATTTTTGCCGAACATCTGCTTGATATAGTGATACATGAGCATCGACGTGCCCTCCACGGTTTTGAGCAGCACATTTCCGGAAAATCCGTCGCAAACCACCACGTCCGCCGCACCCAGCGGCACGTCGCGGCCCTCCACGTTGCCGACGAAGTGGAGCTTACCCTCCTCGGACGCCTTTTGCAGCATGGCGTAGGCCTCCCTCTGCAAAGGCAGGCCCTTGCTGTCCTCCGAGCCATTGTTGAGCAGGCCCACGCGCGGTTGCGCGATGCCCAGCGCCTTTTTTGCGTAGCACGCGCCCAGGAAGCCGAACTGCATCAAAAATTCCGGCGTACACTCCTGGTTGGCACCCGCGTCGATGAGGACGAAGTTGCCCGTTTTGCTGGGCAAAATGGGACTGAACGCCGCCCGGCGGACCCCCCGCACGCGCTTGACCAGCAGCGTGGCGCCGGTGAGCAGCGCGCCGCTGTTCCCGGCCGAGACGAAAGCGTCGCCCTGGCCGTCGGATAGCATTTTCAGACCCAGGATCATGGATGAACCCTTGCGCGTGCGGATCACGGAGCTGGGGTCGTCGTGCATATCCACCACGTCGTCCGCGTTGGCGATCTCCACCCCGGCGGGCAGCGTGTCGATCCCGCCCTGCTTCATGCTGGACAAAATCTCCTGTCCGCGGCCGACCATGGTGATCTCCACCCCAAAGTCCTTCGCGGCTTGGATAGCGCCCAGAACAATTTCGCCGGGCGCGTGGTCCGCGCCCATGGCGTCGATAATGATTCTCATGTTTCAAGCCCTCATTTCTCTATCGTGATACCTGGCAGACTCTGCAGCGTCTCCAGGGCGCGGTTTGCAATGGCGAGGTTCTTGTTGGCTTTTCCCCGAACCCGGTACCCAAGCGGCTCCATAATGCCAAAGTTGATATTCATTGGCTGAAAACTCTCCACCGACGGATCGCTAATGTAGTAACCCAGAGCGCCGATGGCGGTGCGGCGGGTGAAATCCGGCACGGGCTTTCCCAGCAGACGGCATGCCATGGACACCGCCGCCAGATACCCCGATGCGGTCGACTCCACATAGCCCTCCACGCCGGTCATCTGGCCGGCGAAGGCGATTTGCACGTCGCGCCGGTCGGCAAACGTGCGGTCGAGCAGCTTCGGCGCGTTCAAAAAGGTGTTGCGGTGCATCACCCCATAGCGGACGTATTCGGCGTTGCGCAGCGCCGGAATCATGGAGAAAACCCGCCGCTGCTCTGGGAATCTCAAGTGGGTCTGGAAGCCCACCAGATTGTAGATGTCGCCCGCCGCGTTGTCCTTGCGCAGCTGGACCACGGCGTATGGCTCCTTGCCGGTTTTGGGATCCGGCAGACCGACGGGCTTGAGCGGGCCGTAGCGCAGCGTGTCCACGCCCCGGCGGGCCATGACCTCCACCGGCATACAGCCCTCAAACACCCGCTTGTCCTCAAAGCCGTGGACCTCCGCCTGCTCAGCTCCGGCCAGCGCCTCCACAAAGGCGAGATAGGTCTCCTTGTCCAGGGAGCAGTTTACATAATCTGCATTCCCCCGGTCATAGCGGGAGGCGAACCACGCGTGCTCCATGTCGATGGATTCCGCCGTCACCAGCGGTGCCGCGGCGTCGAAGAAGTGCAGATACTCGGTGTTTGCAAAATATGCGCCGATGGCGTCGGCCATGGCCTGGGACGTCAACGGGCCGGTGGCAATGATTGCCGGCGGCGGCGGGATCTGCGTGACCTCCCCCTCGCTGACGGTGATCAGCGGGTGGGCGCGGATCTTCTCCGTGACCATGGATGAAAATCCGTACCGGTCCACGGCCAGGCAGCCGCCGGCCTCCACTCGGGTTGCGTCGGCGCACTGTAAAATCAGGCTTCCGACCCGGCGCAGTTCCTCCTTGAGCAGGCCGACGGCGTTTTCCAGCCGGTCGCCGCGCAAGGAGTTGGAGCAGACAAGCTCGGCAAAACTGGCGCTGTGGTGTGCCGGAGACATCTTTCCCGGCTTCATCTCGCACAGCTGGACGGGGATCTGCCGCTGCGCCAGCTGCCATGCGGCCTCGCATCCGGCCAGGCCCGCGCCGACCACGGTTACCCCGGTCATGCTTGTGTCTCCTTTTTGGGCGCGTTCTGCTTTTTAGGCGCAGCCTGTGTCTCTTTTTTTGGCACGTTCTGTTTTTTAGACGCGGCCTGTGTCTGCTTTTTGGATGTGTCCTGTACCTGTTTTTCAGGCGCGTCCTGCGTCTGGTTTTCGGGTGCGTCCTGCGCCGCTTCGTCGGGCTCCGCGGCGCTCTTACGCCGGTAGCCCCGGCGGTCTTCCGGCAGAAAGTTGGGACATTCGGGGTTGATGCAGAAGGGTTTCATCCGTCCGCGGCCCGATTTTTTGAACAACGTCTGGCCGCAGGAGGGGCAGTCCTCCGCGGTGGGCACGTCCCAGGACATAAAGCCGCATTCCGCGCCCCGCTCGCAGGCGTAGAACACATAACCCCGCTTGGACTTCCGCTTCAGAATCGTAGAGCCGCAGCGCGGGCAGCGGCCCGGCATCCGCTCGACGATCGGCTTGGTGTTTTTGCACTCCGGATAGCCGGGACAGGCCAAAAACTTCCCGAAACGGCCCGTCTTGACCACCATATGTCTGCCGCAAAGCTCGCAGATCTCGTCGGTCACTTCCTCAGGAATCTTGATGCGGGTATCCTTCAGCGCTTCCTCGGCCTGTTCCATCTCCTTGTGGAAGCCGCCGTAGAAGTCGGCCAGGACCTGTTTCCAGTTCAGCTTGCCCTCCTCCACCTGGTCGAGCTGGCTCTCCATGTTGGCGGTGAACTCCACGTCGATGACGTCGTTAAACCGGTCGATCATCAGCTGCGTCACCACCTCGCCCAGCGGCGTGGGGGACAGGCGTTTTTCTTTTTTCACCACATAGTCGCGGTCCTGAATGGTCGCGACAATCGACGCGTACGTGGACGGGCGGCCGACGCCCTTTTCTTCCATGGCCTTGACCAGCGTCGCCTCGGTATAGCGGGCGGGCGGCTGGGTAAAGTGCTGCTCTATCTTTGGCTCCGACATCGACAGCTGCTGCCCCTGCGTCAGCTCCGGCAGGTGGGACATAGGTTCCTCCGTTTCGTCGTCCCTGCCTTCTTCGTAGACGGCGGTAAAGCCGGAAAAGCGCATGACCTGCTCGTTGGCACGAAAGATATGCCCGGCGCACGCGGCGTCGATGCTCACCACGTCATAAACCGCGTTGTTCATCTGGCTGGCCACAAAGCGGCTCCAAATCAGCCGGTAGAGCCGGTATTGATCCGCCGTCAAATCGCGCCGGATGGACTCCGGATCCAGCCGGACGTTGCTCGGCCGGATTGCCTCGTGGGCGTCCTGTGCGGCGGAACTGGTCTTGTAGCGCCGGGGCGCGGAATAGTACGCACTGCCGTAGGTGCCGAGGATATAGTCCTTGGCCGCGGCCAGCGCCTCTTCGGACAGGCGCAAGGAGTCAGTGCGCATATAGGTGATCAGGCCCACCGTACCCTCGCCTTGGACGTCGATGCCCTCATACAGCTGCTGGGCGATGGCCATGGTACGCCGGGGCGTCATGTTCAGCTTGCGCGATGCCTCCTGCTGCAGCGTGGAGGTGATAAACGGCGGCGCGGGGCTGCGCTGCTTTTTGCTCTTTTTGACGGCGTTGACGGTAAACAGCTTCCCTTGCACGTCCTTTAAAATTGCCTGCACTTCCTCCTCGGTGTGCAGCTCCCGCCGGCGCTGATCGCCATAGTAGCTGGCGCGGAAACTCCCCGGCTGATCCAGGCAGCCGAGCATCACAGCCAGGGACCAATATTCCTTGGGGACGAAGCTTCGAATTTCGTTTTCGCGCTCCACGACCATGCGCGTGGCGACCGACTGAACCCGTCCCGCGGACAGGCCGCGCCGGACCTTTTTCCACAGCAGAGGCGAGAGCTGATAGCCCACGATGCGGTCGAGGATACGCCGCGCCTGCTGGGCGTCGACCAGGTCGTAGTCGATGTCCCGCGGCTCCTGGATGGAGCGGATGACCACGTTTTTCGTAATTTCATTAAACGTAACGCGCCTAATTTTGCTGTCTGGCAGATCGAACAGCTCCTTGATGTGCCACGAGATCGCCTCGCCCTCCCGGTCCGGGTCGGTCGCCAGATAGACGATGTCGGCGCTGTCGGCGCGCTTTTTCAGATCTGCGATGAGGTCTTCCTTGCCCTTCATAGGCTGGTAGACCGGCTCAAAATCATGCTCCAGGTCCACACCCATCGTACTTTTGGGCAGGTCCCGCAAGTGGCCCATGCAGGCCTTGACGGTATAGTCGCTGCCGAGGTATTTGCCAATGGTCTTAGCCTTGGACGGAGATTCTACAATTACAAGATGATTTTTCGCCATGCGTTTCCTCCAATAGATTGAAGCTCGATTGCGCCCTAATTGGCGCGAGAAAAGTATTTTCCGGGTTCCGCTTCCACCAGCCCCTTGACCTCCATCATGGTCAGCGCCGAAAGAACCTCCGGCGCACGCAGGCCCGTCTGGGCAATGATGGCGTCCACATGGAGCCGTCCGGCGGCCAGGGTTTCCCAGACCGCCCGTTCGGCCGCGTCCAGTTCCTCCAAAGCCGCCTTTGGCGAAAGCTGCGCCGCGCCGGTCTTCGGTAGCTTTCGCACGGGCTGCGCGACCTCCGCCTTCGGCACCTTTTCGCGGGCGGGCTGGTAGGCGCGCTCCTGGGTTGTCAGGATTTGCTGATGGGACGGCCGCCGGTCGCGGATTTTTTCGGGGAAGAGAGCCTCGTATTCCCTGGCGATATCCCAGCCGTGCTCAGCGACAATCGCGCCGTCCTTGATCAGGCCGTTGGAACCTTTGCTGCTGGGTACGCCAATGTTGCCGGGGACTGCGAAGACGTCCCGTCCTTGCTCCAAGGCATGCCTCGCCGTGATCAGCGCGCCGCTGTGCTCGCCCGCCTCCACCACCAAAACGCCAACGGACAGGCCGCTGATGATCCGGTTGCGCACGGGGAAATGGCGGCCCTCCGGCGGCGTGCCCGGCGGATACTCGCTGACGAGCCAGCCGTTTACCTCGATATCCCGGAACAGGTCCTCATTTTCGCGCGGATACGCAATATCCACGCCGCAGCCCAGCACGCAGATCGCGGGCTTGTCGGCGCTCAGGGCGCCGCGCAGGGCCATGGTGTCGATTCCTCTCGCGCCGCCGGAGGCGATCATGCAGCCGCAGCAGGCCGCGTGATAGCTGATGCGTTTGGCGCACAGCAGTCCATAGGGCGTGCAGTTCCTTGAACCGACGACGCCGATCACTGGCTCCTCGTCCACCGCCGGGACGCGTCCGCGGTAATACAGCAAAACCGGTGGGTCCTGAATGTTTTGCAGGCGCTGCGGATAGCCCGCGTCCTGGCAGGACAGGATGCTGACGCGTCTTTCGTAACAATCTTCCAGGATCTGTTCGGCCCGATCCAGATCCTTATCCAGCAGGGATTGGACGCACCGGCGGTCAAGCCCCTCCACTTTGGAATAGTCCGCCTCGTCCGCCAGGTAAATCGCCTCCACAGTGCCGAAATATTGCAACAACAGCGCGGCCTGTCTCGGCCCCAGGTTCCTGCACAATGTCAACCAGACCCAATACTTTAGCATATCTCTATCTCAAAATTTCATCCAAATTTCATTTGCCACAGAATGATTCCGGCCGCAATCGCCGCGTTCAAAGATTCACACCGGGGATTCATCGGAATGATGAACTGCCGGTCTGCTTCCTTGCGAAACAAAGGGCCAACCCCCTGCCCCTCGCTGCCAATTACAACGGCGCAGCGCTCCAGCGCCGCCCGC
This sequence comes from uncultured Oscillospiraceae bacterium, assembly GCA_964450645.1. Taxonomy (GTDB): domain Bacteria; phylum Bacillota; class Clostridia; order Oscillospirales; family Oscillospiraceae; genus JAKSPM01. The sequence goes on from CAYVEB010000001.1 coordinate 127,050, forward strand.
CGGATATCCGCCGCCTGGCCGGACAGCACGCTTACAGCCAGTTCTACGCCGCTTTGGCGGCAGGCGGCCAAAATTTCCTCCCGTCCGGCGATAAATGGCTGTGAGCGAAAGACCGCGCCCATGGACGCGCGGACGGTTTTGGCGCCGTAGGGGTCTGCACAGTCCTGGGTCAAAACCACCGGGACATTGAAGGCATCGGCCGTGCGCAAAATCGTGCCCACGTTGCCGGGGTCCTGCACGCCGTCTAGCACCAGCGTCCCCGGGCGCATTGCAAGCGCCCGCGCGCGCGGAAAGCGGCACACGAACAAGGCCCCCTGGGGCGTGGACATGGCGGACAGACTCCGCATCACGTCCTCCGGCACCCGCACGCACCGCACGCCGTCCGGCAAATTGGGCGCGGCGACCTTGTCCGACAAGATCACCGTTTCCAGCTCCCGGCACCAGCGAACCGCTTCCTCCAGCAGCTTGACGCCGTCCGCGGCAAACATCCCGCACTGTGCCCGGTAGGCGCGCGATGCCAGCAGCTTTTTCACGTGGCGCAGGAGGGGATTTTGCCGGCTGGTGATCCGCTCCTCGCTCATGTGTTCCGGATCCGGTCGAGGTCGCGGTACGCGCCCAGAACCACGGCGACGTCCCCGGATTGGAAAGTAAATTCCGCCGGCAGATTGACGAGCATTTCCTTGCCCCGCCGGACGGCAATAACATTGACATGGTGCTTTACGCGGACGTTCAACTGGCCCAGGCTCTTGCCCAGCCAGTGCTCCGGCGCCATTATCTCCACCACGCCGTATTCCGCGGACAGTTCTATAAAATCCAGGAGCTGCTCAGAGTTAAGCGTCTTCGCCAGCTTTTCGCCCACGACCCGTTCGGGGATGATCACGCGGTTCGCTCCGATGCGCTCGAGCACGGCCTTTTCCACGTCGCCGCTGGCCTTGCAGACGATTTTCTGCATTCCCTCCTCCTTCAGGCTCATGGTGATGAGCGCGCTGGCGGCAAGATCGCTGCCAATGCCCACGATGGCGCAGTCATAATTTTTGACACCCAAAGAGCGCAGGACCTTCTCGTCCCTGGCATCGCCCACCGCCGCGTACGTCACCCGGTCGGCAATCGCGGTAATGCGCTCTTCATGGCAGTCAATGGCCAGCACCTCGTTGCCCAGGGCGAACAGATTCTCCGCCGCCGCGGTACCAAACCGGCCAAGACCGATTACCACAAATGTTTTCATACCGTATCTCCTATCCGATCAACATTTTCGCGGGCGCATAGTGGTAACGGCCTTCGTCCCGGTCGCCCAGCAGGAAGCCCACGCCGATGGTCATAATTCCGATGCGGCCAAAGAACATAAAGGCGATCAGCATCAGCTCGCCGCCTGCGTTTAAAAGTGCCGTCACGCCGGTGCTCAGCCCCACCGTGCCGATGGCGGAGGCCGTTTCAAACAGCGCGTCCAGAAACCCGACCCCGATGGACGAGCAAAGATACATTGCGCCGAAGACGGACAGCCCGAACATCATAAACGCCAGAGAAAAGGCCACAATGATTTGGTGCGGATCGATGGTGCGATGGAACACCGTCAGCCTATTTTTCCCGCGCAGAGCCGACAGTGCGCCCAGCACCGCGATGCCCATAGTGACGGTTTTGATGCCGCCGGCCGTGGAGCCGGAGGAGCCGCCGATCAGCATCAGCACGATGGAAATCACCTTGCCCGGCTCCGTCAGGCAGCCCTGCGGCACCGAAGCAAAGCCGGCCGTTCGGGTGCTCACCGATTGGAACAGCGCCGCCAGCAGCTTTTGCCCCGCCGGGAGATTCCCCAGCGTGGCCGGATTGCTCCACTCGGCGGCGGCGACCGCCGCCGTTCCCGCCACGATCAAAAATCCACTGATCAGCAGCACCAGCTTGGAATAGACCGTCAGCCTTTTCCACCGGCGTGCGCGCAGACAGTCCTCCCAGACCACAAACCCCAACCCGCCGAGTACAATCAGCAGCATAATGGTGATGTTCACCGTCACATCCGCGCGGTAGGGGGCCAGGCTCTGGCCCGGCGCAATCTGCCCAAGCAGATCAAACCCGGCGTTGCAAAAGGCGGACACGGAATGGAAGACGCCCCACTTCAGAGCGGTCCAAAAGCCTTGATCCATCGAAAAGCGCGCGGTCAGCACCGCTGCGCCGGCCAGCTCCAGCAGCAGCGTGCCAAGCAGCACATGGCGCACCATCCGCACCACGCCGTCCACCTCGTCCAGGCCAAAGGACCGGGACAGCAGCATGCGGCTGCGCGGGCCGATCTTTGCCCGCAGCACAAAGTAAAACACGGATACCACCGTCATGAACCCCAGGCCGCCCACCTGGATCAATATTAAAATGACCATCTTTCCGAAGCCGGACCACTGGGTATACGTGTCCACCACCGACAGCCCCGTGACGCATGTGGCGGAGGTGGCGGTGAACAGCGCGGTCAAAAATCCGCAGCTGCGATTGCCGCGGGAGGCAAATGGCAGCGCGAGCAGCCCCGCGCCGAGGAGTATGATTGCCAAAAAAGCCAGCACGATGATCTTCGGCGCGGACATGGATTGGTACATGGATAGCCGGTATCTGCGGATCCACGAATCATTCCTTCTCATGAAAACCTGTGAAACCCCTTTATCCAGGATATTATTGTTAAATGAATATACCACATTTGCCCATGTTTCGCAAGCGAATTTTCCCACAATTTCTGTATAAAATTACAGTGGCTCGTCCATCAGACTGTAAAACTCCCGCTCGACGCGCGTAAACTCCTCGTCCGTCTCGATGTCCAGCAGATCAAAATCATTTTCCGTGGGCCGGTAGCCGTACAGATATACGTCCCCGCTGTCATCGAGCGCCTCGAGCGCGATATAGTCCTTCCCGTCCACGGAAAATATCCCCATGATGCCGCACCGGAAGGCATCGCCATTGTCAAATTCCAGCGTCAGAATTTCATCTTCTTTGTAATCCATCGTCAAGGATCCTTTCCGTTAAAAATTGCCGGTAAGCCGTGGGGACGGAATACGTCCGCCGCAGCTGTTCCTCCGCCGCCCAGGTGAAGCGCTCCGGCATCGCGGCGCAGCGGACGTAATAGCCGCGCATTTCCCAGGTGATGTGGGTGAAGATATGCCGCTTTTCCGTCTGCCGCGCCAGGTCCAGCGGCTTGACGCCCCACTGGGCGGCCATCGCCATTGCCTCGCCTGGCTCCAATTTTCCCGGCGCCTCCGGCAGCTGCCACAGGCCCGCCAGCAGACCCGCTTCCGGCCGCTTCCGCAATGCGACAAAGCCGCCGCACTGAAAAATCCACACGGTTTTTTCCTCCACGCGCCGCCGCCTTTTTTCGGCGCGAACGGGCAGCTGCAATTGTCTGCCCTGGGCATAGGCCAGGCAAATCTCCCTGGCCGGGCACTGGCCGCACAACGGCGCCGCGTTGGGGACGCACACCGTCGCGCCAAGCTCCATCAGGCTCTGGGTGAACGCGCCGCACTGTCCCGGCGGATAGACCCGCGCCAGGGCCGCGCCGACATCTCTTTTCACCTTCGGATCGTCGACGCACGCGTCCGACGCCATCAGCCGCGACGCAAGGCGCAGCACGTTCCCGTCCACAGCCGGGGTGGGCAGTTCAAAGGCGATGGAGCCGATGGCCCCGGCGGTGTAGTCTCCGATCCCGGGCAAAGCGCGGATGGCGGCGTAGTCGCGCGGGAACATGCCGCCATAGCGGCTGACAATTTCCCTGGCCGCCCGGTGGAGATTGCGCGCGCGGGCGTAATAGCCTAGGCCCTCCCACAGCTTATTGACCAGCTCCGCGTCGGCCGCGGCCAGGGCCGGAATGTCCGGCAGGGCGGCGAGGAAGCGGGCGTAGTAGCCCTTTACCGCCTCCACGCGGGTCTGCTGCAGCATGATTTCCGACAGCCAGATATGATAAGGCTCCCGGTCCCGCCGCCAGGGCAGATCCCGCGCGTGCCCGGCGTACCAGGGCAGCAGCAGCGGCGGCAGGGCTTGTAACGGTTGTGTTCGCATACGCTTGCCCCTTTCCTATGGATATTGTACGGCGGGAAAAGAATTCTGTCAATTATGAAAAAATAGCGTGCAAAATTTGCGCGGATGGTTTATAATGTAGCTATCACGGTGCGGGAGGCGCGGCATGGGCCCTTTAAGCGAAAAGCGGCTGTTCCTGCTGGACATGGACGGCACGATCTACCTCGACGAGCAGCTGTTTGACGGCACGATCGATTTTTTGAACCACGTCCGGCGCCTCGGTGGGAAATACCTGTTTTTAACCAACAATTCCTCCCGCGGCGTGGACGCCTACCTTGAAAAGATGGTGCGCCTGGGGATTCCGGCCGGGCCGGAGGACTTTTTCACCTCTGTCGACGCGCTGATTGTCGACTTAAAGCGCTACGATCCCAACCGGCTGTACTACGGCTTTGGCACCGCGTCCTTTCGCGGCCAGCTGCGGCAGGCGGGCTACCGGATCACCGACCGCTTGCAGGACGGCATCGACGCGCTTGTGTGCGGGTTCGACACCGAACTGACCTTCCAAAAGCTGGAGGACGCTTGCATTTTGCTCAATCGCGGCGTGGAGTTTATCGCGACCAATCCGGACTGGGTCTGCCCCACCTGGTATGGCAGCGTGCCGGACTGCGGCAGCGTCTGCCAGATGCTCACCCGCGCCACCGGGCGCGAGCCGCGCTTTATCGGCAAACCCAAGCCCGATATGGCCCTGCTCGCCATGGCGCGCTGGGGCTATGAAAAGGAACGGACGCTGCTGATTGGCGACCGGATCTACACCGACATCGCCTGCGGCGTCAGCGCGGGTGTCGACACCGCCTTTGTTCTCTCCGGGGAGGGCATCGAAGCGGATATTGAAAAATACCGCGTGCGGCCCACCTATATTTTTCGCGACATTCGCCAGCTTTTAACTGCTATGGAGGAATCCGCGGGAGGCCAAGCCGCCGCGCACGCATAAGGAGCCGCGCTGCGGCAAGGCGCAAATCCCCGAACCGGAGCCAAGCGGGTCCGGAGACCTTTGGACATAGATAACTGAGAATATTTGAGGAGGAGCATTATGGTTATTTTACTTACGATCCTGATCATCCTGACGGCGCTGGCGCTGCTGTACCTGCTGTCCATTGGCGGGCGCTGGAACCATCCGAAGCTGCGCTATTTCAAGCAGTTCCACTATGCCCACCGCGGCCTCCACGACCGTCTGCGCGGGATCCCGGAAAATTCTCTAACAGCCTTCCAGGAGGCGGCCGCGCACGGGTTCGGCGCGGAGATCGACGTCCGCATGACCCAAGACGGCAAGCTGATGGTCATCCACGACAACAACATCCAGCGCATGACCGGCGCCGACGCGCTTGTCAGCGAGCTGACCGGCGCGGAGCTGGAGCAATACACGCTCCTGCACACTTCGGAGCCGATTCCCTATCTGGAGGAAGTGCTTCCGATTTTTGAGAGCGCGGAACTGCCGGTGATTATTGAGCTGAAGGTAGAAAAGGGCAACTATAAGGCGCTTGCGAATACGGTGCTGGACACGCTGGCCGGCTATCCGCAGCTGGAATACTGCGTGGAGTCCTTTGATCCCCTGGCGCTGATGGTCGTACGCCACCGGGACAAGAACATTGTGCGCGGCCAGCTTTCCAGCAATTTCACACGGGAGCCGGAGCATCTGCACTTCCCGCTGACGTTTGTCCTCAAGAATCTGATGCTAAACTTTCTGTCCCGGCCGGACTTCATCGCCTACAAATTCAAATACCGCAAGTGCGCCTCGGTGCGCCTGAGCAAGTGGCTTTACGATCTGCAGGAGTTTGACTGGACAATTCGCACCAAGCCCCAGGCCAACAAGGCCCTGCGCGAGGGCAGCGCCATCATCTTTGAGGGCTTTGATCCGACGGGTCTGCCGAGGAAATAGAGGAATAGAGGAGAAACGAATATGAAACGAATTTTTGCGCTGCTGCTGATCTTCACGTTTCTGACGGGGCTTGCCGCCTGCGGCGGCAACCGCGAGCCTGCCAAAGAGAATTTTGAATCGGACGCGCCGGACGAGACAAATACCAGCACATCGGACGAAACCGAATCCGGGCCGGAGGACAACAATTTCTTTATTGTAACCGTCCCGTCCCAGACCCAGCCGGAGCCGGAGTCATCGCAGGCGGCGCCGCAGGAGACGTCTGCGCAGCCATCCGAGCCGGAGGAAACGGAGAATACGGAGGAGCTTGTCACGGTGCGCCTGGAAGAAAACATCGTCTATGACGACAGCGTAAACAGCCACTATGACCTGCGGTTTTCCATCCCCCAGATCAACCTGGACAGTGCGGACGCGCAGGCCGCCAACGAAGACATTGAAACGCGGTTTGTCTCCCAGGTGGAACAGGCGCGCCAGGCGCAAGCCGGACGCTACAGCCCCAGCATCATGGGCATCTACTACGAGAGCTGGCAGCGGGACGGCCTTTTGACGGTGCTGATCCACGGCCAGTCGATGACGAATAACGACTGGTTTGGCCTATATATCTTCGACGTGGCCACCGGGGCGCACCGGAACAACGACGACATGGCCGCGCTACTGGGAACCGACCGCGCTTCGCTCGACGCGCGGATTGCCGATACGCTGGGGAATTGTTACCGTGATCTGTACGGCAGCATGGCCGATGAGGATCCGCTTTTCGAGGAGCAGTATGACCGGACTGTGTCCGGGGAGAATCTTGCGGCCGCCCAGGTCTATGTGGATCAGGACGGCGTCCCCTATGTGCTGGGCACGGTCTATTCTCTGGCCGGCGCGTACAGCTACGACCGTCTGCTCCCGCTGGAATAACCGGCGCCGAACGAGCCCGCCTTGCGGCGTTTTCGCGAAAAAAGTAAAAATTTACGGCCCCGCAGGAAAACCTGTGGGGCCTTTTCGTTATTCGCGAATTTCCATGACAAATTGGACGTTTTTCTGCGGGAATTTCTTGTCGCTGTACAAATCGTTGACAGATTTGCCCAGGGTGATTGTCCCACGGGTCTCCACGGCCACGCCTGCCGGCTTCAGGACAAAATCCTCCGGGCGGCGCAGATAGCGCAGCGCGGCCAGGGAAGGGTGTTCCAGCCGCCGCGTGGTGTTCAGCGCGAACAAAACAATCGGGATTCCGCTGGTCAGCGCCAGCTGCGCCGCCTCGGGGTCGTTGTAGAAGTTGCGCTCGGCGGCGGGCGTCACATTGCCGCAGCCGTCGGAGCCGCCCACAACCAAAAGCCGCTCTACCAGCTGGGGGAGTTCGGGATGCGCGCACAGGCACAGCGCCAGATCGGTCAGCGGCCCGGTGGTCACAACGATCAAGCCGGGCGATTGCTTCGCGGCGCGATAGAGCGCCTCGGCGGCGCATAGGCCGGACGGCGGATAGCCTGGGCTGCCGTCCGGCCACGCCGGGCGCAGCATGGGGCGGCTGTTCCCGCAAAAGCCAAAGAGTCCCTCCTCCGCGCCGATTCCGACCAGGCCCACGCCCGCGATCTGCGCCAGTTTGTTCGCCGCGTCCAGCAGCACGCGGGTTTCCGCTTCCCGGGGGCAGGATAAAAACAGACGCATCTTAAACACCCTCCGAATAAAATTGGACGCACTGTACCAGGTAATCAGCAAATTTCTCCCGATCCACATCGAACATGCACCGCGCGTTGGGCGCCGTTCCGGTGACGCCATAGAAATCGGCCACCGTCGTTCCCTTGCAGAAATCGCCCTGCGTCTCCACCTGCACATACAGGTCCTTCATCTCGAACCACTCCGGGTGCAGCAGCGCGACGACGGCGCACGGATCGTGCATCGGCGCGCCGGCATAGCCGATGGAGCGGTGGAACCGATAAAAATATTCCAGCCACTGGTAAACGACGTCCGACACCGGGTTCCCGATCTGCCGGATCCGCCGGAAATCCTCCGGAAAGATCAGCGCCCGCTCGGTCACATCCAGGCCGGCCATCAAAATCGGCAGCCCGGAGGTGAACACCACCTTGGCCGCGTCCGGGTCGACCAGAATGTTGAACTCCGCCGCCGGCGTCCAGTTTCCGTAGGCGATTCCGCCGCCCATCAGGGAAATCCGGGCGATTTTTTCCTTCAATTCCGGGTGGGTCAGGAGCAAGGACGCCGTGTTGGTCAGCGGTCCGGTGGAGATGATTGTGACGGGCTGGCCGCTCTGCCGCAAGACCTCGGCCATCAGCTCCACCGAGCGCAGGGGAGACACAGGCCGTACCGGCTCCGGCAGCGGCGGCCCGTCCAGGCCCGACGCGCCGTGGACACTTGGCGCGTTCATTACGGGCGTGAGCAGCGGCCTCGGCAGTCCCATGCCGATGGGCGCGTCCAGGCCGATCAGCCGGCAAACGCGCCGGGCGTTGTATGTAGTTTTTTCGATGCTCTGATTTCCGCACACCGACGTCACCGCGCGGATATCCATCTCTCCGCACGCCCTGGCGATCACCCAGGCGATGGCGTCGTCATGGCCTGGGTCGCCGTCCAGAATGACGGGGAAAGGCTGCTTCATGCTCCGTCACCTCCCAAGAATAACATACCAGATTTTCCTGCAAAATACAATACGAAAAACCAGAGGGTGCAGCCAATGTGCATCCTCTGGAAAACAATTATGCCAGGGCGGCTTTCGCGGCGTCTACCAGCTTGGCAAACGCGGCGCTGTCGTGGATCGCCATCTCGGACAGGGACTTGCGGTTCATCTCGACGCCCGCCTTTTTCAAGCCGTTCATAAACGTGGAATAGTTCATGCCCAGGGGCTTGACCGCGGCGGAAATGCGGGTGATCCACAGTCTGCGGAAGTCTCTCTTCTTCAGCTTGCGGCCGGTATAGGCATAGACGCCGGACTTCATGACCGCCTGCTTGGCCATTTTAAAATGCTTGCTCTTGGAACCCCAATAGGACTTTGCCAGCTTTAGGGTTTTATTTCTTCTCTTGCGCGTCATCAATGCGCCTTTAATTCTTGCCATTTGTCAATCCTCCTGTCTCAATTATTTGTAGGGAATCATCTTTTTGATGGCTTCCACGTTGGTGACATCCGCGTAGGTCGTGCTTCTCAGGCGGCGGCCGCGCTTGGTGTCTTTTTTGGTGAGGATGTGGCTCTTAAAGGCATGTGCGCGCTTCACCTTACCGGTTTTCGTCAAATTAAATCTTTTCTTCGCACCGCTATGGGTTTTCAGTTTCGGCATGTTGATAACTCCTTCCGTATTGTTCGCAATTTGGCCGCGCCGGACTTCCGGCGCAAGCCATGGTTACTTTCCGTTTTTGGGGCTGAGGAATATGGTCATAAAACGCCCGTCCAATTTTGGCTTTTTGTCCAAATTCGCCACCTCAGAGCAGCCATCGCTAAATTTAATCAGTAGCCGTTCGCCAATATCCGTATGTGCCATTTCACGGCCACGAAAACGCACAGACACCTTGACCCGGTTGCCGTCGGAGAGGAACCGGATGGCGTTCTTCATTTTTACATTGAAATCGTTGGTGTCGATCCCCGGAGACATGCGGATCTCTTTGACCTCCACAATATGCTGGTTTTTACGGGCTTCCTTTTCCTTCTTCATTTGATCGAAGCGGAATTTTCCGTAATCCATGATTTTGCAGACAGGCGGAACCGCATTTGGTGAAATCTTCACCAAATCAAGCTCCTGCTGCTCCGCCATGGACAGGGCCTCCGCCACGGGCAAAATCCCCAGCATGGTGCCGTCGCTGCCGATCACCCGGATTTCTTTATCACGAATCTCGCCGTTCAGCTGATGTTCTAATTTAGCGATGGAAAACACCTCCATTATAAATAAAAAACGCGGCTTATAAATAAAAAACGCGGCTGCCGACAGCACCCGCGCACAAACCCATGCGCCTGGGCGCATGTTGGACGATGTTGAACCTCTTTGCCGATGGCTGGAGGTGAGGCGCGGTGCTACCGTTCCTACTTTGTTTAGCTTGAATATTTTAGCATATTTTCAATCCGGTGTCAAGTATTTTTTTGTAAATCGATCGTCAAAGCGCCGGTGCGCGTAAATTTTTACGCGGAGATAAAGATTGGAAGATTGGGTGCAGCGATGCTGAACAGTACCAGCGCCTCCGCGTACACGCCCGCCAGCATCACCAGTTCTCCCAGCCGCGCTTGCGCCGCGCCGCGTACCGTCATGCGGTACGCCAGAAAAAAGCCGCCTGCCAATACAACATAATATAACAGGATCGGCAGCCATTCGCCCGTGACGGCAAATCCGTAGACCAGCGCATAGTACGCACCAAGCAGCGCCGGCGGCATTGTCAAAACGGCCGTCAGAATTCCGCTCCAAACGCGCCGTCCAGCCCAATGGGACAGCCCCGCGCCCGCCAAAATCACCGGCCAATACAGCAGTTTCAAATGCTCCCACACGCTCTCGTTGATCGGGAAAAACAACCCCACCAGTGGGAACGGAAACCACACGTAGACAAAATGGAAAATTCCTCCGAGCACGCCCGCGGCGGCCCATGCCAAGAAAAACTGTAATTTCATCATGTCCCTCCCAGGCAAATCTATGCGGCGGCGCGGCAAATATGCCCCGCGAAAATGTAAATCGTTTTTTTGTCCGCGCATAAAATGAATACGGAATACGGCGGCGCGGCGCGTTTGCAGCATTTGCCTCGGATATTTGCAAAGGACAGACGCAAACTAGCAAAGAGGTGATCCATGTGAAACGACTCATACCGATTTGTCTGAGCCTAGCGCTGCTTTTGGCGTTTCCGGTGCAGGCGGCGGACGACTACATCCACTGGGTAGACTTTGACGTCAGTCAGGCGGCGATGCAGCGCGCTTTAAAAATTGACATTCAGACCCAGGGAGAGGAGAAGTTCATCAGCTGGATTGATATTCTGGCGCTGGCGGCCACCCGGTGCGGCGGGAAAAACGTGTCGGTGGCACAGGTCAACCGCGCGGCGGAGGAATTGAAGCAAGACCAGTCCCCCCAGGAGTTTTTGGGGGATCAATACAAATATTTTGCCTATTACCAGGAGGCGTACCGGGCCGTTTTGGGCGGATTGGTGGGAAATTTTGCCATTGCCGTCACGGATCCGGAGACCGGCCAGCAGACGTGGAAGCCCCAATACGGTCTGAAAGCCTTTTCCCCCATCGCGGCCGGATACGGCTACAGCCACTACGACGATTTTGGCAACAGCCGCAGCTACGGCTTTGCCCGCCGGCATCTGGGCAACGATTTGATGGGCGCCCTCGGAACGCCGATTGTGGCCGTGGAATCCGGCACCGTGGAGGCGCTGGGCTGGAACCAATACGGCGGCTGGCGGATCGGCATCCGCTCGAACGACCGCAAGCGCTACTATTATTATGCCCATCTGCAAAAAGACCACCCCTATGTAGACGGTCTGGCAGAGGGGGACCGGGTCGTGGCCGGGGACGTTATTGGGTTCATGGGCCGCACCGGGTATTCCACCAAGGAAAACACCAACAACATCGAGACGGTTCACCTGCATTTTGGCCTGCAGCTAATTTTTGACGAGAGCCAAAAGGAGTGCAACAGTGAAATTTGGGTTGACGTCTACGATCTCGTATCCTTGCTCGACGCCCACCGCAGTTCTGTCTGCCGGAACGGCCAAACCGGGTGCTGGGAGCGCATTTATCCCTATCGTGACCTGGACGTGGAGCCTTGAAGATGGCAAATTTTACCTGTCACCCAGCAAAAAATGCAATTTTTCCAAAAAAAGTATTGTAATTCATAAAAAACGGGTATATAATGAATTAGATTGCGAATTTCAGCCAGTGCTTGCGCAAGGCTCCGGCTGGGTGGATTGGGCAGCCGTGTCCGCGCGCTGTCAGGATAAGGACGTGAACTATGGCAAGCAAGAAGAAAAATGCTGACGAGCTGATGGCCCCCATGGCGGCGTTGATTGCGAAGGGCCGCAAGGACGGAATGATCCAGGCCAGCGAGCTCATGAACAAGCTGGAAAAGCTGGATCTCTCTGTGGAAAGGATCGAGCAGATCTATGAGAGTCTCGAGGCCATGGGCATTCAGGTCGTCAGCACCGAGTTGGATCTGGATTCGGACCCGGACGCCGTTTTGCTGGAAGACGGGGAAGAAGAACTGATCGACCCCTTGGAGCTTGCGGCGGAGTACAATCTGGACGACCCCGTGCGGATGTACCTAAAGGAGATCGGGCAAGTCAAGCTGCTGTCGATGGAGGAAGAAGTGGAGCTGGCCAAGCGCGTCGCGCAGGGTGACCAGCAGGCGAAGAACCAGCTGACCGAGGCGAATTTGCGTCTGGTAGTATCCATTGCCAAGAAGTATTCCGGCCGTGGGCTGCATATTTTGGATCTGATCCAGGAGGGCAACACCGGCTTGATCCGCGCGGTAGATAAATTCGACTATAAAAAAGGGAACAAGTTCTCTACATATGCCACTTGGTGGATCCGTCAGGCCATCACCCGCGCGATTGCCGACCAGGCCAGGACCATCCGCGTGCCGGTGCATATGGTAGAGGTGATCAACAAGGCGACGCGCTGCAACCGCAAGCTTGTGCAGGAGCTGGGCCGCGAGCCGACTTTGGAAGAGATTGCTGCGGAGCTTAACCTACCGATTGACAAAGTCGTCGAGGCCAACCGTACTGCGGCGGACACCCTCTCGCTCGACACCCCCGTGGGCGACGAGGAGGACACCACCATCGGTTCATTTGTTGAGGACGAGAACACCCTCGGCCCCGCGGACGCCACGTCCAACGCATTGTTGTCTGAGGCGCTGAGCGAGATTCTTCGCACGCTGACCGACAGGGAAGCGGACGTTCTGCGGATGCGGTTTGGTATGTATGACGGCCGGACCCATACGCTGGAGGAAGTCGGCCAGATTTTCGGCGTCACCCGCGAGCGCATCCGGCAAATTGAAAACAAGGCCATTCGCAAGCTTCGCCACCCCTCCCGCGCGAAGAAAATTAAAGATTTTTACTGCTGACATGATCCCCAATAAAAATATAACATCTTTATTGGGAAAGGCAGCGCCGAGCGCGGCCTTTTGGGGACGGCAAGCCGCCCCCAAAGCCGTTTCATGCTCGATTCCATAAGAATAGACCTGTCTGTCCAAAAGAATAGATTTGTCTGTTTTTATGGAAATTTTGTATAAAACAAATCCCCGGAACGCAAAGTTTCCGGGGATTTTGCACTTATTTGGGCAAACCAGGCCGCCGGCAGCTTTCAATCTACCGCCGCCACCTTTTTAAAATTGGGAAATCCGTCTACGCTTTTCTTGTAAACGCTTTTAGCGCCGCAAAGGACGCGTCGCTGATCACATGCTCCATTTTGCACGCATCCTCCGTAGCGGTTTGCCGGTCCACACCCAAGCTGACCAAAAAATCGCTGAGTACATTGTGCCGCTCATAAATCTTTTCCGCGACCGCGCGGCCGCCTTCGGTCAGATACAGAAATCCGTCCGCATCCGCCGTCAGATAGCCGCCCCGCTTTAAGATTCCCACCGCGCGGCTGACGCTGGGCTTCGAATACCCCATGTATTCGCCCACGTCGATCGACCGTACAGCGCTGCGCTGCTTGGACAAAATCAGGATCGTTTCGAGATACATTTCCCCAGATTCTTGTAAGTGCATACCGTACCTCCCAACCAAAATTTTTTTGTGCCCAACCGCCGCGAGTTTGGCGCGGCGCTTTTGCGAGCTCCCGCGGAGCGCGCCGGCGGTTTTTCTGCGAACCAGCATCCCACACGCCCCTGCAAGCCACTGCAGGCGCATCCAGGCGGGAAAACGCGCAAGCCCGCCGAACCGCTTGGCCGGCAGGCTTGCAGCCCAAATTTTTCAATCCTTGTGACGGCTATAGGCGATCACAATCCGGCGGTTGGGCTCCGTGCCGGTGGAATACGTGCTGACATTGGGGGTGTCCTGCAGTGCCGCGTGGATCACGTGCCGCTCGTAGGCGTTCATCGGTTCGAGGATGAAGTTCTTGCGATAGCGCACAGCCTTGGCCGCCATCTTCTGCGCCAGGCGCTGGAGGGACTCTTCGCGTTTGCCGCGGTAATTTTCCGCGTCGATGGTAATCCGGCAGCGCTTTTCCTCGCCGCGGTTAATGGTGTAGTTGGTCAAATGCTGAATGGCGTCCAGGGTATCGCCCCGGCGGCCGATCAGCGCGCCCAGGTTCTCCCCGACAAGCTCCACATGGTATGAGCCGTCTTCTTCCAGGCTGGCATGGGGCGTCGCGTTCGAGCCCATATGCTCCAGCAGACCCTTAACAAACACTTCAATGCGCTGTTCCGTGGAACCATCGGGCGCCGGCGCGTAGATCTTCTCCGGCTGCGGCGCGGGCGCCTGGACCGGCTTCGGGGCGGGCGCCTGGGCCTTCTGCGGCTGCGGAACCGACGCGGGCTGATTGGCGGAATTCTGCTGCTTGGCCGGATGCGGCTGCTTTTTCCGCTCCGGGCGGGGCTTCGGCCCCTCCGGGCGGGCCGGACGTTCGGTATGGGGCGCGGCATCCGGGTGCGCTTCGCGCTCCGCCGGGCGCTCAGGCTTGTCCGCGGGCTTCGGCGCGGGCTTGGGATTTTCCAATTTTGTGGCCGGCGCGGGTTTGATCACAGTCTGCTCCGCAGGCTCCGGCTTGCGCTTCGGCTTCGTGCGGGAGGCTGAGGACAGCGCGGCCTTCGGCTCCTCATCGGGAACCTCATACGTCACGCGGATCTCCGCCAGCGACGCGCCAATTCCCAAAAAACCACGGCTGGCGTTTTTGATCACTTCGACCGAGAAACTGTCCCGGTCCATATTCAGCTGCTGGCAAGCGGCCGCAATGGCCAGATCAATCGTCTTGCCAGTGGTAATGATACTCTTTTCCATAGTGTCTCCTATTTGCTATTCTTCCGAAGTTGTATGATAGCGATCCGGCTGATATGCGCGGCCGCGGGCATAGGGACGCTCCGGGTCGCCGGAAAGCGGCGCTTCGCCATCCGCGGCGCTGTCATGCTTGGCGGCGTACTGCCTGGCTGCGGCCTCCCGCTCGGCGGCCTTCTTCTGCTCCAGCTTTTTCCTGCTGGTGTTGGCCGTGATGCCGTCGGGGTTTTCCGCCCGGTGCTGGGCGCGGATGCGTTCTTTTTCCTCCTCCTCCGCCAAGCGCTTGGCGGCGCGCTCGCGCCGTTCGGCGTCCTCGGCGTCATAGGCCTTGCGGTAGTGCACGGTGAGCGCCCACTCCTGCAAGATGCCCAAAACGCCCTGGGCAATCCAGTACACCGACATACCGGCGGGCATGATAAATCCAAAGAACACCGACGTCAGCGGCATCAGATACATCATGGTTTTTCCGGACTGCGCGGCCGCATTCGCGGCCTCCTGGTCGCGCTCGCCGTATTCGTTCGTTGTAATCGAGGCGTTGAGCTTCTGCCCTACAAACATCGACAGCAAGTTAACGCCGCCGGAGACCAGCGGGATCAGGAACTGACCCACGTCGTTCCAGCTGGTCGCGTTCCAGATATGCCAGCTGGGAATGATCGACAGATCGATGCCGAACATACTCAAATCCATTAAATTCCGGCTGTGGGCGGCCGCCAACTGCCAATAGGCGGCGTTGCTGGAGCCGAATCCGGCCTTTAACGCCAGGATATCCACGTAGTCCAGCCGCAGCACATAGGTCAGCGGTTCGCGGATGACATAGTACAGCGGGAACAAAATCAGCATCGGCAGCAACGACCACAGGCAGCCGCCGGTCATGGACACGCCCTCTTCCTTGTAGAGTTCTGTGACGGCCTGCTGATAGCGCATTTTGTCATCTCCGCAGATACGCTCCAGCTCTTTCACCTGGGGTGCAATACGGGCGGTTTTCATGGTGGCTTTTTTCTGCTTAATGCTTGCGGGCAGCAGGATCAGCTTGACGACCAGCGCGAACAGGAAAATCGTCAGGGCGTAGTTCGTCGTCAGATCATACAGCCAGCCAAATACATAGCCAAAGCCAACTTGAATAAAGTTTGAGAATGTGACGGATACAAGAAACATGACTTACCTCCATAGGTGCCCAAAGAGCCGACGGCTCATGGGACAGGATCGTAGGGATCCGCGTGATTCCAAGGGTTGCACCGGATTAAGCGCCAAAGCGTCAGCCAGCCGCCCTTCCAGGCGCCGTATTTTTCGATGGCCTCGACGGCGTATTCCGAACAGGTGGGAATAAAGCGGCATTTTCCCGGGTGCGCGGGCGAGATATGCCGGCGGTAAAACCGGATCATGGCCAGCATCAGCCGTTTCATCTCGATTCCTCCCGCAGTAAACCCAGCTTTTCCGCCGCGCGCAGAAAATCCGCCTGGAGCGCGGAGAATTTCGCGTTGGCCGCGCGGCCTCTCGCCACCACCACGATGTCAAAGCCCGGAAGAAACAGGCCCTCATGGATCCGGTAGATCTCGCGCAGACGGCGGCGGATGCGGTTGCGCACCACCGCGTGCCCCAGTTTTTTTCCTGTGGTAATACCCACGCGGTTGCAGGCCAGGCCGTTGGGCCGGGAATAGAGTACCACATGACGCGTCGCGCAGACGCTGCCCTTGACATACAACCGGCGAAACACATGATTTAGCTTCAGAGATGTGGAGAACCGCATTGGTTTCCTCCTTGGAATAAATACAAAGGGCGAACAGAACACCGTTCACCCCTTGGAAGCTCTGATACGGCCAAAGCGCCAGGCCAGCGGCGCATCCCCGCTCGGGTTCATCTAAAATCCAGGTGCAGCCGAAACGATCAGGCGGACAGTACGGATCTACCCTTAGCGCGGCGGCGGGCAAGAACCTTGCGGCCATTGGACGTAGCCATTCTCTTGCGGAAACCGTGGACCTTGGATCTGTGGCGTTTCTTGGGTTGATAGGTACGCAGCATCGTGTACACCTCCTGTAAAATAATGCTCAACAGCGAAAAGCTGTAGCAATCAAGCCCCAAGCGTGCCAGTTGAAAAACAGTATTTTCCGACTGGCTCCAAATCGAACCCGCTTCGCCGGGCTCCAATTTGAAAGGGTTGCAGACCGCCGCAGCGCCCGCGCCAAAGGCGCGCACGTTTGCAGCTATAAAGTATTTTCGTGACGTACGTGCCGCCGCAAAAATAATCCAAATAATTTTGCGCCTACAAACGCGGAGCTTGCGCCTACGAGTGCGAACTCTGCTTGCGCCTGCGAGCGCGAACTCTGCTTGCGCCTGTGAGTGCGGACTCTGCGAGGCTTTAAAAATCTATCCAAGCGTGCCAAGTAATGGCACGCTTGGCTTATTATAACCGATTCCCCCAGCAATTGTCAACTGATTTTTTGCGAATTTCCCCTCTTTTTCAAAAAAACAAACCTTTCCGGCACGGAGCCGGTCTGCACTCAGCGCAGGGCTTCGTCCGCGCACAATTCCATCTGGGCCTTCAGCCGCCGGTAATACTCCAGTTGGAAGCCCAGCCGGTCGCGCCAAAGGGCGGTCGCCGTATGCGTGGCAAAGGGCAGATCCAAATACTGCTCGTAGCGCGCAATCTGCGCCACAGCAATATCCAGGATCTCCCTGGGGCGCTTTTTCATAAAATCGTAATAGGTCACCGTGTCGGCCATGCGCAGCGCGTCAAAGCGGTCGATGTTGTCGGCATCGGCGACGCTGGCCTCCAGCGGCGTGCAGGGGCGCGGATAGTCACGCTCCTCCTCGGTGTGCACCATGATGGCGTAGCAGACCGTCTCCAACCGCCCGGCGTCCAGGCCAAGCTTTTGCAAAAACGGCCTGGCGACTTGGGCGCTCAGCTTGCCGTGGTGCTCGTATTCCTCCTGGGTCTTGCACAGCACGTACCCCACGTCGTGCAGCAGGCACGCCAGCGCCATCGTCTCCCGGTCGAAGCCCTCCTGCACGGCGATGGCCTGTCCGATCGCCGCCACCCGCAGCGTGTGCTCATAACGGTAACGCCAGCGGATTTCCTCCATGCCGCTGCCTTGCAGCTGTTCGAGCAAAAATGCCTTGGTCTGTCTAATCCGGTCCAATATCTCTCACTCCTCGCCGATACCGGGCCTTTGCCGGCTTTTCCACGGGGTCAAATCAATACGCCACACCCCAGTAAATCATTTTGTCCGCCGGCTTGCCGCAGATGGCGCAGGTATCCGCCAGCTTTTCCTGCCGGAACGGAATACAGCGGGAGGTCATCCCTGCCTCGTCCTTCATCCGCTCCTCGCACTCCGGACAGCCGCACCACATGGTCTTGATAAATCCGCCCTTTTCGCGCTGCAGCCGCGCGGCCTGCTCCAGGGAGTAGGCGACGTAGGTGTGGGTGTTGAGGTTGTCCAGCGCCCGCTGGTACAGCCCCCGGTGTACGGCCTCCAGCAATCCGCCCGCCGTTTCCTCCAGCTGCTCCAGGCGCACAAAGGTCTTCTCCAGATTGTCCCGCCGCACCATGCAGCACTGGCCCTGTTCGATGTCCCTCGGCCCGATCTCCACACGCAGAGGGACGCCCTTCATCTCGTGCTGGGCGCACTTCCAGCCCAGCGAGTTATCGCTGTCGTCCATGCCGACGCGGTAGCCCGCGGCCGCCAGACGGTTTTTCAGCGCCTTTGCCGCCTCCAAAACGCCCGGCTTGTGCTGCGCCACCGGCACCACAATCATCTGCACCGGCGCGATCTTGGGCGGGAGCACCAGGCCGTTGTTGTCGCCATGGGTCATGATGATGCCGCCGATGAGCCGCGTGGACACGCCCCAAGAGGTCTGGAACGGGTGTACGCGCTGGTTATCCTGGTTCGTATAGGTGATGTCAAACGCCTTGGCGAATCCGTCGCCAAAGTAGTGCGACGTGCCCGCCTGAAGGGCCTTGCGATCGTGCATCATGCACTCGATGCAGTAGGTCGCCTCCGCGCCGTTGAACTTCTCCTTCTCGGTCTTCTGCCCGCGTGTCACCGGCATGGCCAGCACATTTTCGCAGAAGTCGGCGTATACGTTGAGCATCCGCTCCGTTTCCTCCTTGGCCTCCTGCGCGGTAGCGTGCATCGTGTGCCCCTCCTGCCACAAAAATTCCCGATGGCGCAAGAACGGACGGGAGGTCTTTTCCCAGCGCAGGACACTGCACCACTGGTTGTACATCTTGGGCAGATCCCGGTGGGACTGAATCACATTCTTAAAATGCTCGCAGAACAGGGTTTCCGAGGTGGGGCGGATGCAGTAGCGCTCCTCCAGCGGTTCGCTGCCGCCCATGGTGACCCACGCGCACTCCGGCGCGAAGCCCTCCACGTGGTCTTTCTCCTTTTGCAGCAGGGACTCCGGAATCAGCATCGGCATATAGACGTTTTCCGCGCCGGTTTCCTTAAACGCGGCGTCCAGCGTGCGCTGGATATTCTCCCAGATGGCGTAGCCATAGGGTCGGTAGATAAACATCCCCTTGATTGACGAATAGTCGATCAGCTCCGCTTTTACGCACACGTCGGTGAACCACTGGGCAAAATCTTTCTCCATATCGGTAATTTGCTCCACCTTTTTCTCTTTTGCCATCCTTGCTCCATCCTTTCAATCGGGAAACGCCGTTCCCAAAAACGCGGCAAGATCTTTCCGCGCGCGTTCGTATCAAACTGATTTTTTTAGGTGCCGCCGCGCGATTCTGATGACGCAGGTGCGCGGTCAAATTTTTCGTCAAACAATACAATCCAGCGACGGCTGTACTGGCGTACCGCCTAAAAAATTTGTGCGGTTTGACGGAAAAAATGCAAACAAATGCGCCATCAAGGCGTCAGCCGTGAACTGTGCGGTGGTGCCCTTTATATTACCATACCATCTTCCCTCTGTCAAGTCGCCAAATCGGCGCATAGACTGGAACGATAAGCTTTGTATCGAACATCATATCAGGAGGTCCCGATGGTAGAAATCACCCTACACCTCGACGATGCGGCTGCCCAGCTGTACCGCCGTCTTGCATGCCATGTCGGACTGCCGCTGGAGCAGGTACTCTCCGACGCGCTGTTCTTACTGGCAGGCGAACTGGCGGCCGAGGCGCTGTCCGCCAAGCGATACCCAACTTCCTAAACCAAACCGGGGCCGCGCCGTGCGCGGCTCCGGGCGCGAACTGGGTTTTAACTGAAAAATTCTAATTTTTCACGTCAAATTCACGCGAGCGCTTGACAATCCGTGGAAAAGCGTTTATACTGTACAAAGACTTCGCAGCGGAAAGGGGATGCGCACCATGTTCAACTGGATGGAGAAAAAACGAGTTGCACCAGCGGGGAATCTGTGCGTCCAAACGCGTGCGGATTGAGCTTTTTCTTCTTTGCGCCCCTCTGGTAAGAGGGGCGTTTTTTGCGTCCTTGGGAAGGGGGAATTTTTTGGAAACGCAATCGCAACTGTCGCGCCGGGAGAAAACGCGGATGATTTTCCGCTATCTCCACGGGAATCTCGGCTATTTTGGCGTGGCGCTGTTATTTGCCTGTTTGGGGATGATTTTCAACGCGATGACGCCCCAGATCATCAAAATCACCGTGGACTCGATCCTGGGCGGCCAGCCCTCCCGGCTCCCCGGTTTTTTGGAGCGTTGGCTGGCCCTGAGCGCGCTGCGGCAAGATCCCATCCGCGCCCTTTGGGTCGCGGCGGCGGCGGTGCTGGTCACGGCCGCGCTGCGCGGCCTGTGTACCTACGGCCAGCGGGTCAACCTGGCCAAAGGCTCCGAGGGCTTTGTCAAGGGGATCCGGGACGATCTGTTCCGCCACATCCAGTACCTCAGCTTCGCCTGGCACACCGACCATCCCACCGGCGATATGATCCAGCGCTGCACGTCGGACGTGGACGTGATCCGCAGCTTTGTGTGCAACCAGCTGGTAGAGGTGGTGCGGACGGTCTTTTTAATTGTCCTGTATATGGGCATCATGCTGTCGATGAACCTCAAGCTGTCTTTGGTTTCTCTGGCGTTTATTCCCATTGTGGGCCTGTCCTCAGGGGTATTCTATAAGAAGATTTCCTACCGTTTCCAGGCTGCGGACGAGGCCGAGGGCGAGATGACCACCTGCGCCCAGGAGAATCTGACCGGCGTGCGCGTGGTGCGCGCCTTCGGGCGGGAGGCCTTCGAGGTCGAGCGGTTCAACCGCAAGAACGACCGTTTCTCCGATCTGTGGATTCATCTGGGCAAGCTGCTGTCGGTCTACTGGGCGTCCGGTACCCTTTTGACGTGCCTGCAGGTGATGGCGGTGATTCTGGTGGGCGTCGTCGTGACCGTCAACGGGGAAATCACGCTGGGAACCTTCCTGGCTTTCGTCACCTACAACAGCGCGCTCGCCTGGCCGGTGCGCTCGCTTGGCCGGGTGCTCTCGGACATGAGCAAGGCGGGCGTGTCCATGAACCGCGTGGGCTACATCCTTCAATCCCCGGAGGAGACTGACGATCCGGACGCCGAGGACGTGCCGCTTCGCGGCGACATCGTCTTCGACCACGTCACCTTCTCCTATGATGCGCAGCCGGTGCTCAAGGACGTCAGCTTCACCGTCCCCGCCGGCAAGACCTTTGCCATTCTCGGCGGCACCGGCTCCGGCAAGAGTACCCTCGTCCACCTGCTGGACCGGCTGTACGACCTTGGCCCGGATCAGGGCCGCATCACCATCGGCGGCGTGGACATTCGAAAAATCCGCCGCAAAACCCTGCGCCGGCAAATCGGCCTGGTGCTGCAAGAGCCGTTTTTGTTCTCGCAGACCATCCGGGAAAACATCGCGGCCACCAACCCCGGCGCCTCCGAGGACGAGCTGCGGCAGATGGCGGAGATCGCCTGCGTGGACGAGGCGATTACCGAATTTGCCGACGGCTATGACACGCTGGTGGGCGAACGGGGCGTCACGCTGTCCGGCGGGCAAAAGCAGCGCGTCGCCATCGCGCGGATGCTGCTGCAGCGGGCGCCGGTGATGATCTTTGACGACTCCCTGTCCGCCGTGGACGCGGAGACGGACGCCAAAATCCGCGCGGCGCTGCGCGCGCACGTGGGCGGTGCGACCGTCCTGCTGATCTCCCACCGGGTGACAACCTTGATGCAGGCCGATCAAATTCTGATTCTTGACGGCGGCAGGGTGGCGGACATCGGTACGCACGCGGAGCTGATCGCCCGTCCGGGCATCTACAAGGAGATCTACGACATCCAGATGAGCAGCGATGACCGCCGCTTGCTTGTGGAAGGAGGCGCGGAATAATGGCCGCTTTTGACGAAAAAGAGTATACCAAATCCTTTGACCTGCGCATCTGGAAGCGCCTGATGCCGTTTCTGGCGCCCTACCGGTGGGCGTTTGTGGGCGTTCTGGTCTTCAACGGTCTTACGGCGCTGGTCGACGTAGTTCTGCCGCTGTTCCAGCAATACGCTATTTCGAGCTTTATCGAGCGGCTCACGCTGGATGGTCTGATTCCTTATGCGCTGTGTTACTTCGCGGCGGTACTTTTTCAAACGCTGTGCGTGGTGGGCTTTGGCCGTATCTCCATGAACATTGAAATGAACGTGGGCCGCGATATGCGCCGGAAGCTGTTCCGGCATCTGCAGACGTTGTCGTTGTCGTTTTATAATGTAACGCCGGTGGGCTATATGCTCACCCGACTGACCAGCGACACCAGCCGTATCGCCGGGATGATCGCTTGGAACCTGACCGACATTTTGTGGGCGCTGTTTTACGTGGCTGGGGCCTTCGTGGCCATGCTGCTGCTCAACTGGAAGCTGGCGCTGGTGATTTTGCTCATCGTCCCGGCCATCGCGGTGCTGACGGGCTATTTTCAAAACCGCATTCTCCACTGGAACCGTCGCGTACGCAAGATCAATTCCCAGATCACCGGCGCGTTCAACGAGGGGATCACCGGCGCCAAGACGGCGAAGACGCTGGGCATCGAGGAGCAAAGCGCCGCCAGTTTCCGCGCCTTGACCAGCTCCATGCACGAGGCCGGGGTGCGCGCGGCGCGGCTGAACGCGGTGTACATTCCGCTGGTGCTGTTTTTGTCGTCGATGACGGTCGCCATCGTGCTGCTGCGCGGCGGCTACATGGTGACGGATCAGGTGCTGGAAATCGCGACCCTCTCCACTTTTACCATCTACGCCGTGGGCATCTTCGAGCCGATTCAGATGACGGCGGCCGATATTGCCGAGTTCATCTCCTTGCAGGCGTCCATCGAGCGGGTGACCGGTCTTCTGGAGCAGACGCCGCAGGTGGCCGATACCCCGGAGGTTGAGGCCAAATACGGGGACGTCTTCGAGGCAAAGCCGGAAAATTGGGAGCCGCTGCGCGGCAGCATTGAATTTCGCGACGTGACCTTTCGCTATCCCGACGGCGGCGAGGACGTACTGAGCCATTTCTCCCTGCGCATTCCGGCGGGGACGACGGTGGCCATCGTCGGGGAGACCGGCGCGGGCAAAAGCACCCTGGTAAACCTGGCCTGCCGTTTCTTTGAGCCGACCAGCGGCCAAATTTTAATCGACGGCAAGGACTACCGCGAGCGCAGTTTGCTCTGGCTCCATTCCAACATTGGCTATGTGCTGCAAAATCCCCATCTGTTCTCCGGCACTGTGCGGGAGAACATCCGCTACGGCCGCCTGGACGCGACGGACGAGGAGGTGGAGGCCGCCGCGCGCGCCGTCTGTGCGGACACCGTGGTGGCAAAGCTCGAACAGGGCTGGGACAGCGACGTGGGCGAGTGCGGCGACCGCCTGTCCACCGGAGAAAAACAGCTGATTTCCTTTGCCCGCGCGGTGCTGGCAAATCCGCGCATCTTCGTTCTCGACGAGGCGACCTCCTCCATCGACACCCAGACCGAGCAGTTGATTCAGCAGGCCATCGACCATCTTCTCCGGGACCGCACGTCTTTCCTGATCGCCCACCGGCTTTCGACCATCCGTAAGGCGGATCTGATTCTGGTGGTGCGCGACGGCAAAATCATCGAGCAGGGCAAGCACATGGAACTGCTGAAAAAGCACGGCTATTACCACGAGCTGTACAGCAAGCAGTTTGCGGAGGAAAACGCCGCCAAGCTCCTCATACAGGCGCGAATGCCGTGAAGACACGCAAGCGTGTCTTCCCTGGCAGCGCACGACGCCGGCCGTTGAAACGGCCGGCGCACACGTTTGCAAGCGGAGTACACAGCGCGTTGCAAAATAGTACACGAAACAAAAGCACCAGCGAATTCCAATAAAGAGCCTGGCTGATGCCTTTGTTTCAGTGAGCGTCGGCAAATCGCTCGCCAGGTAAAAATCGCGGCCCAATTGTCTCCCGGCGGGAAGCAATCGGGCCGTTTTTTCATATGCCGTAGACGCACATGCCGAACACAGCGGACAGGACGATCAGCGCGATGGGGGAAACCTTCTTTTTGAAAATAAACCTCGCGCCAAACACGATCGCGATGAGGGCAAGCGTCAGAAGAATGGTCCTCCAGTCGATCGCGGCGCCGCTTGTAATTCCAAGGGCGTTGTTCAGAATCATAAACGCGCCGGTCGCCAAAACAAAGCCGGTCACGCAAGGCTTTAATCCATAGAGCACCGCCTGCACATATGGATTCGTCAGCAGATTCTTTAAAATCACCATCACAATCAGGATGATTACAAATGCCGGCAAAATCACCGCGAACGTCGCCAGCGCCGCGCCGATGATCCCGGCCTGGCTGCTGCCCACATAGGTGGCAAGGTTAACCGTGATGGGGCCGGGCGTACTCTCGCTGACCGCGATCATATACGACAGCGCCTCGTCGCTCAGCCATCCATAGTCCAGAGCCACCTCGCGGATCAGCGGAATCGCGCCGTAACCGCCGCCAAAGGCAAAGCATCCGACGCGCAAAAATCCAAGAAACAAATCCAGATAAATCATTTTCCGGCGCCGCCTTTGTGTTTTTTTACCAGGAAAACGACCAGACTCACCGCCGCGGCGATCAGCATCAGCGCAATGTTGGAAAAGTTCCAGGAGAAGATATTGATCAGAAGCATCGCCGCCGTCGAGCAGACGGCAATTATGATGGGCAGCGGCTGCTTTTGCATCTTCTTGGCCATGGTGATACCCGCGTCCAGGATCAAAATTCCGACGGCGATCTTGATGCCCCGGAAGGCGTTTGCGACGACGGTGATCTGCAGGAAGTTGTCCAAAAACATGGAGATGGTATAGATCACAAGGAACGATGGCAGCAGCATCCCAAGCGTGGCGACGATCGAGCCGAGAAACCCGGCCATTTTGTATCCCACAAACGTGGAGCAGTTGATCGCAATCGGCCCCGGAGTGGACTCAGCGATCACCGTTACATTCATCATTTCATCGTGGGTGATCCACTTTTTTCGCTCCACGCAGATGTCTTCGATCATGGGAATCATGGCGTAGCCGCCGCCAAACGTAAAGAATCCGATTCTGGCGAACGTCAAAAATAAATCCAGAAATATACGCATTGTCCTCTCCTTTCCGGGCTTTGCCTGGAAATTTGCTTTTCATTATATGCGAAGCGCACGTGGAAGTCAAGCTTTTCCCGCAACTTTCAAGCATCCGGAGGCGCGGATAAGCACGCGCGCGATTCGGCGCACGATTTCGGATCAAAAAATTTTGAAAATTTGCACAAAGTTTTCATATTAAAAACAATATTCTTAGAATATTGTTGACAATGGTTTTTTTTGCTGTATAATAGAAATATATCTTTCCTTGTGAAACGCACCGAAAGACAGATTGTATAAAATTAAATGGAGGGTCAACTAATGAAGTACACAATTGAGTCCCTGTATGGAATCAAGGACAAAGTGATCGTTGTTACCGGCGGCACCGGCGGTATGGGCAGCTTCTTCAGCAAGGCGTTTGTGGAACTGGGCGCGAAGGTTGCGGTTCTGGACGTGAACCAGGAAAAGATTGACGCGCAGGTTGAAGAAATCAAGGCGGAAAATCCCGGTGCGGACATCATCGGTCTGACTGTGGACATTGCCAACGAAGAGTCTGTCGCAACTGTCTTTGAAAAGATCTACAACCACTTTGGTTCCATCTGGGGCCTGATCAACTTTGCGGGCATCACCTATGTGGAAAATTTGCGTAATTTGGACGTTGACCGTTGGCAGCGTGTCATGGACATCAACGCCAGAGGCACCCTGCTGGCTGACAAATACGCAGCCAAATATATGTTTAAGAACAAGGCCGGCCGTATCCTGAACGTCAGCTCTCCGGCCGCCATCACCGGCAAGCCCGGCTATACGCCCTACACCGCCAGCAAGGGCGCTGTGGACGGCATCACCAGAGTTCTGGCCATCGAATGGGGCCGCCGGAACATCACCGTCAACGCGCTGTATCCGCTGGGCATCGTTTCCGTTATGACGAAGGAACAGTGGGGCGACCGCATCGATGAATTCGTGCAGATGATGCAGAAGAGCAACATCCAGGGCAAGGTTCCGCAGGTGGAATATATGCTGGGCCTGGTTGTCTTCATCTTCTCGGAAAGCTCCCACTATATCAACGGCCAGTTCCTCAAGACCGACGGCGGCGCCAGCGCCGGCTTCTACAACGACTATTTCCCGCAGGATAACTACGAAGACGAGGAATAATCTTGCCGTCGCGTAAAAGCAACTTTGATCTGAATACGCTATAGTGAAAAGGGCTCGTGAAAAGCTGACGCCGAGGGCTGCAAAAGCAGTACCCTCGGCGTCGTGTCGTTTTGTAATTCCGGCGTTACTTTGAAAAGAACAATAAATATTCGTCACCCATTTTATTTCCGCTTGTGTTTTGCCCGTGTCTAACAGCGTTGGTCAAATGACGGAATCCTGCTTAAACCGCATATCTCTCAGGAATAGCATTGAGATCAATTTTCTCACCAGGAGAAGCAGGGTTGCCTGCCATCAAAACATAAAACAGCCTGGGTTAAGAACTCTATCGCTTTCAACAAAACACATTTTGTAATCATCAGGAAAACGACTACAATTTTTGAAGAATTCCATAAGTAGCCAAGTACCAACGATTGACAGGTCACTTTTTGTGCAGATCCATAACTGAGCGCCGGTTTTGGCAGCAGCTGTACCAAAGCCGGCGCTTATCCTGTTTACAAATCCATACCGCGCGGGGGCCTACTGCCCGGATTCTCCCTTTCCCGGCGCGGCGGCTGTGCTCTGGGTATTGTTCGCGGTGTCGTCGGTCCCGGCGTTGCCGAAGTCAAACACCGGCACCATCCCATTCTCGCCGGACATAAACCGCGGCAGTTCCCCGTTCCAGTTCTGGGCATAGATATACGAGATCAGCGTGTCTGTCAGAGAGTCGGCCAGCTTCTGGTTGGCCTCCGCCTCGGCTCTGGCCCGCGCCTGTACCTCGTACGCGTCGGCGTCCGCCTCTACCTTCTTCACCTGGGCGGCCGCTTCGGCCTCGATCACCTTTTGTTCGGCCTCCGTTTCCGCGCGCAGCTTGTTTTGCTGGGCTACTTGCTTTTCCTCCACCGCGTTGGTAAAGGCGTCTGTAAAGTCCATGTTCTCAATCGACGTGCTGACCACCTCAATGTTATACCGAATCAGCTTCTCCGCCAGATCGCTCTCGATGGCCGCCGCCAGATCGCTGCGCTGGCCTACCAGGTTCTCGGCCGTATAACGGGCGGTTACAACCTTCACCGACTCTGCCACGCTCGGCATGATGACGGTGTTGTAATAGTCCGTGCCGATGGAGCTGTAGATCGTCATCGCGTCCGATTTTTTAATCTGGTAGTTGATGGTGTACGTCAAGGCGACCTCCTGGATGTCTGAGGAAAAGCAGGACAGATCTACCGTCTGCTTCTGAACGCGGTTGTCCATCTTGACCACCTCCTGCCAGGGCAGAGTGAAGTGGATTCCGGAGTCCAGCGTGTAGTTCTCCACGCGGCCGAACGTGGTCACAACGCCCGTATGCCCCGTGGGCACCGAGTTGACGCACGAAAGCGTCAGCAACGCCGCGCACAGCACCACGCCGCCGGCGAATCCGCCCGCCATCAGCAGCTTTTGCTTGTAGTACCGGCCGATAAGCCCAATCACCACGCCGGCAATCAGAAAAATAAGACTTGCCACAAAAAATGTCATAATTGCTCCTCCTCAGGTGTTTTTCGGCCCGGCACGCGCTAGAGCGTCTGCAGCTGGGCCAGTTGACGGTTCTTGTAATTTTTGTTGTTGGTCACATCCATGATCAGCCTGATCCCCGGCGGCAGCGCGATGGGCGTCTCAGGAGAGGGAACCTTGACCTCCATCAGCGCCTTGGTTGTGGAAAAAGGATAGATGTCGATCAGGAAATTCTGGCTTTTGTAGGGAATGCAATAGCGGGTCTTAACAACCGGGCAAAGCTGGGTGTCGCGCTCCATTAAGTACTTGATATAGTGTTTCTCCGAGATGGGCTTTTCCGTTTCCCAGCGCTCCAGCTCCGACTTGTTGCGCTTTTCCGTGTAGAAATACAGGTGCTCCGAGCCGGCAGACTGCAGACGGACGATCCGCTCCACCTGCGGGTTGGTCGGCCGGAGATAGGTCTGCATCAGCTTAAAGGAAACGGGCTGGTATTCGCGCTTAAGCGCCTCCAGATCGGGCATCTCGATGAGATATTTGTGGATCGTGGTCAGAGGCCCCGGCCCGCCGACCAGACGGTAGATCGCCTGGATGGCGCGGGTGATCTTGTCTTCAAAGTCCACGGCGTTGTCGATCACGGTCAGGTTGTGGTGCCCGCTCCAGGCGCGCAGCGTGCGGTCGTCCATCTCCCGGGCGTATTCCAGGCTCTCCGTCCTGGCGGCGTTGCCGAAGTTATAGGCAAATTCCGCGCCCTTGGCGCAGGTGATCAGGTGGAGTACCGCGTCGTAGCTGGCCAGGACATCCGCCTCGGTCCTGCCAAATTTGGCGAGGGTGGAGGCGAATTCCTCGTCGGTGATGTAGGCCTTGTCGTCCAGCAAAGCCCGGTCGTAGACAATCAGGACATTTTCCTCCGGGACCATCTTGGCGGCCTTCAGCGCAAGCTGTTCCTTGTGGAGCTGGTCAGAAATGACAAAATCCTGAAATTCCAGCATCGACACGCAGTTGCCAAAGGGCTTGATGCCAAAGCCGGTGATTAGTTCCGTTGCGCTCTCCGGTACGGTGATGACCCTCCAGCCGTCGTCCTGCTTAAATTCCTTCAGGATGCGGCTGATCAGTGTTGTTTTTCCGGCGGCCGGGCCGCCGGTCAACACGATGCGGACGATTTTCTTCGCCATGGAAAACACCCCTTCTTCAACAACGGTAATTTTATTGTAACATTTTCTTCGTCATATTGCAATAAAATCGCGCGATATTTTTTGGCAACTTTCCAAAGCGCCAAACCGAACTTTGTGGAATCAAATTGAATCGCTAAGATTTCGCTTGCACTTGCTGGTCAATTATGCTAAACTCTATGCATACCATCCGCGCGGCATATTTCAAGCGGTAAGGAGTCGTTATGAAAACTGTTACTTTATACACGGACGGCGCGTGCAGCGGCAACCCCGGGCCGGGCGGCTGGGCGGCAATCTTGTCCTGGAGCGGATTTGAACGGGTTTTGTCCGGCGGTGACCCCCGCACCACCAACAACCGCATGGAGCTGTATTCGGTCATCGCCGGCCTGCGGGCACTGAAGGAGCCGTGCGTCGTGGAATTGTACTCAGACTCCAAATACGTCGTCGACGCGCTGCAAAAGCGCTGGGTCTACGGCTGGCGGCAGCGGGGTTGGCGGCGGAGCGGCAAGCAGCCGGCCTTGAATGTGGATCTGTGGGAACAGCTGCTACCGCTGATCGAGCGGCACGAAATGCGCTACCACTGGGTCAAGGGCCACGACCTCGACCCCAACAACGAGCGGTGCGACCGGCTGGCCGTGGCCGAGCGGATGAAATTCGCGGCGCTATGAGCGGCCGGGCTTGGATGCGGCTGTGCGCCGCGCTGGCCGCGGCGGCGCTGACGGGCGCGGCCGCGTTCCGCCTGGTCTGGCCGTCCGCGGTCGGGCGGGAGGTTTGCCTGTGCGCGTTTGGGGCCGCCATGTTAACCGGCCTGTGTATCCGCTTTGGCCGGCGTTAGCCGGAGGGAGGAGCTCGGATGAAGCACAACTTATCCTTGTCGCAGGTCACCTGGCGGTGCCTGCTGCTACAATGCGTCGCCATCGGCAGCTGGGGGATGCTGCTGCTGGTCAAATTTTTGATCGGGTTCCCGCTCTCCAGCAAAATCGGGACCTACGCGATCTATATCACGGCGGTGTTTCTGGGCTTTGCGATTCTCGCGGTACACCGCTGGGATCAAAAAATTGTCCGGCTGTGGCCGCGGGCCAAGTTCGTCAAGGACGCGACGGAGCTGATCCACCATCTGTACGACGTGCTGACCGTGCTGGCGGTGCTGGCGGCGGCGGGGCTTGCGTTGGCGCTGGTGCTGCTGGCGTGCGGGATGCCGTTGTCGTCCAAACTGATCAACTACGTCCTGACCGATCTGGCGCTGTATCTGCTCACGTTCTGCTGGATCGGCCACAGCGCGTTTTTCGCCTACGACCTGGTGACCATGCGCCTGTGGGACAAAATCGTTCCGCAAGACGTCCCATAGCACTTGACCGGGCGCAATTTATCGCGTTTTGTAATTTTTTGCTTGCTATTTCCAGCCGAATGGATTATACTAAGAGGGAATGTATCTTTCGATCTTGATAAAAGGAGAGCCCTGTATGTGCGAGCATTGTAAGGAAAAATTCTATATCACAACCCCGATCTACTACCCCTCGGACAAGCTGCACATCGGCCACACCTATTGCACCGTGGCCGCCGATGTGATGGCGCGCTACAAGCGTTTTCGCGGGTACGACGTCATGTTTCTCACCGGCACGGACGAGCACGGCATGAAAATTGAGGCCAAGGCCGCCGAAGCGGGCGTCACCCCGAAGGAATTTGTGGACCGGATTGTGGAGGGCGAAGGCGGTGTCAAGGATCTGTGGCGCCTGATGAACATTTCCTATGACCGCTTTATCCGCACCACCGACGGCTACCACTGTCAGGGGATTCAGCAAATTTTCAAGAAAATGTATGACAACGGCGACATTTACAAGGGCGCCTATAAGGGTCTGTACTGCACGCCGTGCGAATCATTCTGGACGCCGAGCCAGTTGGTCGACGGCAAATGCCCCGACTGCGGGCGGGAAGTCCATGAGGCCGAGGAGGAAGCCTACTTCTTCCGCCTGTCCAAGTACGCCGACCGCGTACTCGATCTGCTGGAAAACACTGACTTTCTCGAGCCGCGCTCCCGCGTCAACGAGATGGTCAACAACTTTATCAAGCCCGGTCTGGAGGATCTGTGCGTTTCGCGCACGTCGTTTAAATGGGGCATTCCGGTGGACTTCGATCCGGGCCATGTGGTCTACGTGTGGGTGGACGCGCTGTTCAACTACATGACCGCTCTTGGCTACTGCAACGACGCATACGACGACCTGGCCCGCTATTGGCCGGCGGACGTCCACTTTGTGGGCAAGGAGATTGTCCGTTTCCACACCATCATCTGGCCGGCGATGCTGATGAGTGTGGGCGAGCCGCTGCCGAAAAAGGTGTTCGGTCATGGGTGGCTGCTGCTCGACGGCGGCAAAATGTCCAAATCCAAGGGCAACGTGGTCGATCCGTATCTGCTGGCCCAGCGTTACGGGGTGGACAGCCTGCGGTTTTTCCTGATGCGCTCGTTCCCCTTCGGTTCGGACGGCACGTTTTCCAACGAGCTGCTGATCAACACGATCAATGTCGATCTTGCCAACGACCTGGGGAATTTGGTCAGCCGGACGGTGTCGATGGTGGAGAAATATTTTGGCGGCAAGCTGCCTTCGGAGCAGGAGGAAGACCCTGAGAAGGACGACGAGCTGATCACCATGGCCTGTCGCCTACATCTGACCTATGCCGAGCAGCTGGAAAAATATGCATTTCAGAACGCGCTGGCGGATATTTTCAAGGTGATTTCCCGCGCGAATAAATATATTGACGAAAACGAGCCGTGGAAACTGGCCAAGGATCCGGCCAAGACCGCGCGTCTGGCAAGGGTGATGTACAATTTGCTTGAGACGGTGCGCATCTGCGGCGGGCTGCTGTCTCCGTTTATCCCGGACACGTCGGTGGAAATCATGCGGCGCATCGGTGCGACCCGGTACGACTGGGCGTCGATGGGGATGTTCGGACTTTTGGAACGCGATTGCCAGGTGACGAGCGGCAAGCCGCTGTTCCCGCGCATCGATCTAGAAAAGGAGTTGGAGGAATTGGAGCAAATCCAGGAAGAGGCCGCCGAGGCCGCCCGCCGGGCCGCGCTGCCGCCTGTTCAGACGGAGGAGCTGGCACGGGAGCAGGTGGATTACGACACGTTTAGCCGCAGCGACTTCCGGGCGGTGAAGGTGTTGGCCTGCGAGCCGGTGAAGAAATCGGAAAAGCTGCTGTGCTTCACGCTGGACGACGGGAGCGGTACGCCGCGGCAGATTTTGTCCGGAATCGCCAAGTTTTACCGGCCGGAGGATTTGGTTGGCAAGACGCTGATGGCCATTGTCAACCTGCCGCCCAGAAAGATGATGGGGCTGCAGTCGTGCGGGATGCTGATCTCCGCCGAGCACAAGGAATTTGGTGAGGTGAAGCTGAACCTCGTGATTCTGGACGACGCCATCCCCGCCGGCGCGAAGATGTGCTGAGCAAACAATTTTGGCCAAGGAACCGGAAAGCGTTCCTTGGCCTTTTTGCGGGGTCGGCGCAAATTTCCCTAATTTTCTGTTGTAGAAACCGCCAATTTCGTGTAGAATAAAAAAGATTGGAGGGATTTGGATGCACAGACGATGGCTTTTCCCGCTCCTGGCGCTTTTTTCGTTTGCAATTTTTGGTTTGCTTGCGGCCGGCTGCCACTCCCAGCGGCAAATCGCCGTGAGCGACGAGGGCGCCCAATGCCGCATGACGCTGGCCGCGGCGGGGGACATCACCCTCTCCCAGCGGCAGCTGGACGCCGCCAAACAGGCGGACGGAAGCTACGATTTTTCCCCGGTCTTTGCCTCTGTGACCGGGGAACTGACCGAAGCGGATCTGGCCGTTGCCAATCTGGAGGGGAATTTTTGCGGCGCGCCCTATGACGCCGCCGTCCACAACTATCCGGAGAGCCTTGCCATGGCGCTGCGTGGCGCTGGGCTGGACATTTTGCAGACCGCCAACACCTACACCGTGGAGAACGGTCTGACCGGCTTACAGTCCACCATAGACGTGCTGCAATCGGCGGGCCTTGCCCACCTGGGCACCTTTGCCAGCGCGGAGGACCGGGCGGAAAACGCCGTGACGCTTTGGGAGGTCAACGGCATCCGCGTGGCGTTCATCGGCTTTACCAAGGGCGTCAACAACGTCCGGCTGCCCACCGGGGCGGAATACTGCGTAAATCTGCTCTATACGGACTATGATTCCAGCTACTCCCAGGTTGCCAGCGACGACATCGCCGCCTGCGTTGCCGAGGCGGAGGAGTTGGAGCCGGACGTCATTGTGGCCATGGTCCACTGGGGCAGCGAGTACGATCCCGGCGTCAGCGCCAGCCAGCAGGAAATTGAACAGGCGCTCTTTTACAACGGCGTGGACGTGATTCTGGGGAGCCATTCCCACCTGGCGGGGCAGATCAGCCAGAAGACGGTCACCGACAAGGACGGAGAGGAGAAAAACGTGGTGGTGGCCTACAGTCTCGGCAACTTTTTCAGCGACGACGAGCAGCT
Organism: uncultured Oscillospiraceae bacterium; assembly: GCA_964450645.1. Classification (GTDB taxonomy): domain Bacteria; phylum Bacillota; class Clostridia; order Oscillospirales; family Oscillospiraceae; genus JAKSPM01. The sequence goes on from CAYVEB010000001.1 coordinate 160,614, forward strand.
CTCCGCCAGAGAATCGCTGATTCTGAACCTGGAATTCACCAAATACGACGACGGCCTCACCGAGATCACCGCCGTGGACTACACGCCGATCTACATCACCGGCGCGGACGAGGGGGAATTTTCCGTTCTGCACGCGCCCAACGCTATCAAGCTCTACGAAAGCAACTACTACGACCGGGTCAGCGACGAACTGTATCAGACGCTGTGCGGCGTGGCGGACCATGTGGCCGAGCGGGTGACACCGCCGGAGGAGGAGTAGGATTTTCCAGTTGCGCGGCAACGGATTGCTATGCTATAATCACCATAGAGCCATTCCAGTCGAAATGGGCCAAACGAGAAAGAAATCCCCTGCCGCCGGGATCCCCGGCGGCCCGACAGAAGGTGAAAGCTTTGAAAAAGACCGTCCGGCGGTTTCAGGCCGCTGGGATTTTTGCCGTGCTGACGCTAGCGCTGGTTGCGCTGGCACTGATCGCACCGGATTTTTTCTTTTCCTTTTACCCCGCACTCTCCCGGCGGATGCTGGCCGCGCTGGCGGCGGTCAGCGGGTTGTTCTCCTTCGCGCTGTGGGAATGGCTGGCGCTCGGACTTTTTGTCTGGGCCTTGGTCACGCTGGTGCGGGCCATCCGAAAAAAGCGCGCTGTGCGTTGGCTGTCCGGCGCGGTGATGGGGATGAGCATCGGCGTGTTTTTGTTCGTGGGGCTGTGGGGGCTGAACCACTTTGGTCCGCCGATCGAAGAAAAGATGGACCTTTCCGTGGCCGAAACCTCCGTCGATCAGCTCCAGGACGCCGCCGCCTATTACCGCGACATGGCAAACCGGCTCTCCACCCAGGTTCCGCGGGACGCGGACGGGCTTTTTGCCCCCGGCAGCTTTGCGGCGCTCGCCGGCCAGGCCGGTCAGGGCTACGAGGTTCTGGCCCAGCGCTACGACGTGTTCGACGGCAGCACGGCGCGGGTCAAAAAGCTGGCCAGCAGCGCCCTGTTCGGGAAGATGGGGGTCACGGGCATCTTCGTGGACTTCACCGGCGAAAGCTGCGTGAGCACCACGACCTTTGTCAACGCGCTGCCATTTACCATGTGCCACGAGATTGGTCACCGCATGGGGTTTGCGGCGGAAAATGAAGCGAATTTTGCGGCGTTTTTGGCCTGCGAGGCCAGTGAGTCGGCGGTGTTCCGCTACTCAGGCTACTATGAGGCGTTTATCTACTGCTACAACGCGCTCTTCAAGGTCGACCGGCAGGCGGCGGAGGAGGTCTGGGCGGGCGTCAACGAAACGGTCCGCGCCGATGTGACCGGCTCGCGGCAGCACTACCAGGCCACCATCAGCAAGACGGCAGAAAAAGTTTCGGACACGGTCAACGATACATATCTCAAGGTCTTCTCCCACTCCGACGGCGTTCAGTCCTACGGTCAGGTGGCGGACTTGTTGATCGCCTGGTATCTGCAAAAGGACGCATAAACAGCAAGCGGTAACTTGCAAATGAAGCAGACTGGACGGCTGCGTACCGGCTTCGGTGCACAGCCGTCCTTTGTCTTTCGTTTTGTCCGGCGAGGCGGCTGAATCGCGCAAATTCTGGCCGCACCGGAATCCCTGGCCGCCCGCCTTGGCGTCCTACGGGAAGATCTCTGGTATCGGATTCGCGCGGGCGAAAATAATTGCGCCGCGGTTCATGCGCTGCGCCATTTTCGCCGTCACCGTGCCCGGCACGCTCACGCCGATCACAGGTTTTTTCCCTGTCAAGCGTATTTCCGCCGCCTTTTTGAAAAAATACCAAGCGCAACTTTTTTGCTCTTGCGGCAGTTTTTGTTATAATCGTGCCGTATTCACAACCTCAAGACCGCTTGCCTTTTTACCTCGCCAAGATCGAAAGCCCCACCCGCGCTTTTGCCGTTTCGATGCAGACGTTATTTGCAATCGCCGACGTACTCGACATCCGGTAGCCAAACTGTTTGAAGCATAGCAGATAACGGCAAAGACGGTCTATGGCGGGCATAAAAAGGCGGCAGCACACCAAAATCGGTGCGCCGCCGCTCTTTTAATCGCCTGTTAACCTTTCAATCCCCGCGATTGCCTGTCCATATCCTCTATGACAATGTCATAAATTTCCCCCTGTGTGGCGCAGTATTCCAGCACCTTCCACGGCTCGTTGGTATGAAAATGAATTTTTACCACGTCGCAGTCGCCTACGGCCAAAAGGCAATCGCCTTGAAAATGCGCGACAAAATAGTCGTGGATCGCGTCTTCATCAAGCGCCTCGCCCGCAATCAGCAGCTGGGTGTCATACCGAAACTCCATAATCAATTTCCTCCTTTATAAAAAATGGGCGGCGTTTTGCACGGCCGCCCTTTTTTGAATACTTTCGTTGCTCACTTTCTGGTAAAGACAATCGGCAGGAAAGAACTCATGTCCTCGCCGTTCGGTTCGATGGCCGTGATCGTCAGCGTATCGCCTTCGAGCGTGTAGGTCCAGGTTTCGTCGCCGTTATTGCTTTTGGCGACCAGCGTACCTTCTTCTTCGATCTTATATGTGCCGGTCTGCGTTTCAAACTTGATTTCGTTCATCAAATCCTCCATCGGCATGGACGCCTTGAGATAGTCCTCATAGGACATTCCGAGCGTCTGCTCCGCCTGGGCGTCCACTTCCTCGCGGCTCAACCCCTGATTCTCCATCTCGTCGTAGATCATTTTCAGCGCCGCGTTGATGATCGCGTCGTAGAAGCTCTGCATATTGGCCTCAAACGCAGTCTCATTCAGGCCCAACGACATATTGCCGTCTTCCGTCAGCTCCAGCACAACCGGCATGACCATCTTCGTATCGACATCCAGATCGCCGACTTCCTCCACGAACATGTCCGTGAAATCGAGCTCCGCGTTCCAAGTCCCGGCAATTTGGGATTTGCCGCACCCCGCGAACAGCAATCCCATCACGAGCAGCAGCGCGACCAGAGCGCATCGTCTTTTCATATTTTTCCTTCCTTGTATTATAGAGTAGTAGTTATTAGTGACCCTCTCCAAGGTCATGTGCTA
>CAYVEB010000002.1:0-143498 GCA_964450645.1 uncultured Oscillospiraceae bacterium
CCATGAACTGGGACAGCGGCGAAGAGCCGAAAAACTCTTTAATCACCGCCGTGACCGGGCGGATGTTAATCAGCGATTGGGGCGTAACAGCGTCCAGATCCTGGACGGTCATGCGCTCGCGGATCACGCGTTCCAGGCGGGTAAAGCCCACGCGGAACTGATTTTGCAGCAGCTCGCCCACGCAGCGCAGGCGGCGATTGCCAAGATGGTCGATGTCGTCGGTGGATCCGGCACCGTGAACCATGCAGTTCAGGTAGTTGATGGAAGCCAGGATGTCTTCACGCGTGATGTGCTTGGGCATCAGCTCGTCCCTGCGCTCGTCGACCGCCTCTTTCCATTCCTCGACGGTGGCGTTCGGCATGGCATCGAGCATTTCAAACAGCACCGAGCGCATCACCTTTTCCTTGACGCCAATTTGTTTGGGGTCAAAGTCGACGAATTGAGACATGTCCACCATGTAGTTGGTGAACACCTTCACCCGTTTCCCCTCAATGTCGATCACCGCCTCGCATACGCCCTTATCCGACAGCTCATGCGCTCTTGCGCGGCTGAGCGTCTCTCCAGGCATGGCCAGAATCTCGCCGGTCCTGGGATCGGCCACCGGCTCGGCCAGCGTCTGGCCGGACAGTCTGGACCAGATGTCCATCTTTTTGTTAAATTTATAGCGACCGACCTTGGATACGTCATACCGCCTGGGGTCAAAGAAAAGCGCTTCGAGATAGGACTCCGCGTTTTCCACCGTGGGCGGTTCGCCCGGACGCAGACGGCGGTAGATCTCCAGCAGGGATTCCTCGCGGCTGCGGCAGGTGTCCTTTTCCAGCGTGGCAAGGATCCGCTCGTCCTCGCCGAACATCTCTTTGATTTGCGCGTCGGTGGTGACGCCCAGAGCGCGGATCAGGCAGGTGATGGGCAGCTTGCGGTTTTTGTCGATCCGGACATAAAACACATTCTGCGCGTCCGTTTCATATTCCAGCCAGGCGCCGCGGTAGGGAATGACCGTGGCGGTGTAAAAATGCTGCTCGGCCTTATCGGCGGTGTCGCCGTAATACATCCCAGGACTGCGGACGATCTGCGAGACGATGACACGCTCCGCCCCATTGATCACAAAGGTTCCGCCCTCGGTCATCAGCGGGAAATCGCCCATGAAAATTTCCTGCTCTTTGATCTCGTCGGTCTGCTTGTTGTGCAGCCGCACGCGCACCTTGATGGGCTTGGCATAGGTCGCGTCGCGCTCTTTACACTCCTCCACGGTATATTTGGGCGGTTCATTCATAGAGTAGTCCAGGAAGGATAATTCCAAATTGCCGGTATAGTCCGTGATGGTGGCCACGTCCCGGAAAACCTCGCGCAGACCCTCGTCTAAAAACCAGTTGTAGGAGTCGCGCTGAATCTTCAGAAGATTCGGCATCTCAAGGATTTCCTTATACTTGGCATAGCTGTGTCGGGGCGTTTTGCCATACTGGATTACAGGCAGTTGGTCAACATTTGTCATAGGAAAAAATCACAGCCTTTCGTTCTTCGTTCTGTGGATTAGACATATGGAAACCGGATATTATGGCACACGCGGTTGCGTTTCCACTTTTATCCCGCCTACCCTTGATAATTCAACGGAAATGTGGTAAGCTATCATCACAAGGGAGAGTGGCAGATTGGCCATATACCCGCAGTATAGGTGGTTATTGTAGCATAGTTTCGGCCATTTGTCAATGGCTGGAATTCTTTTTTTCGATTTTTTCCAGATTTTTTCCATAATTTTTAATGAAAATGCAAAAAACAACCGGATTGGCAAATACTATGCCGCATCCGGTTGTTTTATTTTTCATTTTTGCTGGATCCGTTTTTACGGTCCCAACATTTCTTCCACGCTCCGCAGCGTCGTCTCCGTAATCCGCGCGCCGCCGATAATGCGCGCCAGTTCCTGTTTCCTGCCTTCCCGGTCCAGGCGCGTCACGGTGGTGTAGGTGCGTCCCGCGCGCTCGGTCTTTGAAATCAGCATGTGCGTATCCGCCATGGCGGCAATCTGCGGCAGGTGGGTCACGCACAGCACCTGCTTATCCTTGGCCACCGCCGCCAGCTTCACCGCCACCTTCTGGGCGGCCCGGCCGGAAACACCGGCGTCGACCTCGTCAAAAATCAAAGTCTGCACCGCGTCCTGCTCCGCCAGCACCTGCTTCATCGCCAGCATAATGCGTGCCAGCTCGCCGCCGGAGGCCACCTTGCTCAAAGGCTTGAGCGCCTCGCCAACGTTTGCCGACATCAAGAACCGCACCAGATCCATGCCGTTCGGCGTCAAATCCGTCTCCTCAAACTGGCACAAAAACCGCACCCTGGGCATATCCAGCTGGCTCAGTTCCTGCATGATGCGCGCTTCAAGCTCCTTTGCCGCCGCCTGCCGCGCGGCGCGCAGCGCCATTGCCGCATCCCGCGCTTTCTGCTTTGCACCCGCCAGCTGACCCTTTAATTGCTCCAGGCGGTCGCCGGCAAACTCGATCTCGTCCAGTTCCTGCCGCGCCCGCTCCAGATAGGCCAGCATCTCCTCGCTGCTGGCGCCGTATTTCCTTCGCAGCCTGTGCAGCTTATCCAAGCGGCCTTCAATTTGCTCCAGCTCATCTTCCGAGTATTCGAAGGATTCTCTCAAATCCCGCAGTTCCTCCGCCGCATCCTGCACCGCATAGGCCAGCTCCTGCACCTTTTCATGCGCCCGCTCCAGCCGCGCGTCGTACCGCGCGATGCGCGAGAGTGCATACTCCGCATCTGAAACCAACGCTGCCGCGCCGTCCGCGTCCTCGTCGCCATAGAGATTGCGCACCGCTTCCATCAGCCCAGCCATGAGTTTCTCCGCATTTTGCAGCAGCTTCCGCCGGTTTTCCAGCTCCTCATCCTCCCCGGCGCGCAGCTGCGCCCTCTCCAATTCCTGAATTTGATAGCGCAATGTCTCCATGCGGCGCAATTTCTCGCCCTCGTCCATGGACAGACGCTGGATCTCCCGCTCAATCGCGACGACCTGCTGATATTCCGCCTGATATGCCCGCAGCAAATCGTCATTTTTGGCAAAGCGGTCTAAAAATCCCAGGTGCAATTCCTCATCAAACAGCTGCTGGCTGTCATGCTGGCCGTGAATGTTGATCAGCTGGATGCCCAGCTTCCGCAGCGCGGACACCGTCACCGGCTGGGAGTTGACCTTGCAGACATTGCGCCCGTCCAAGGCGATTTCCCGCTGAATCAGCAGTTCCCGCTCATACGGTACATGGAAGTCTTCGAACCATGGAAGCTCCGGCACATCCTGAAAAACCGCGCTGACAAACGCTTTTTGGCTGCCAGTGCGGATCACATCCCGGTACGTGCGCTCGCCCAGGATGGCAGAAATCGCGTCGATTACAATGGACTTACCGGCGCCGGTTTCGCCCGTCAAAACATTGAGCCCCCGGTCGAAGGTAATATCCGCCTGTTCGATGACCGCGATATTCTCAATATGCAGCAGCGACATCATACTAATCCCCTCCCGGGAGCGCTCAGCCCAACAGCCTTTGAATTTCCCCGCAAAATTCCTGTGCCGATTCGTTATCGCGCATGATGATCAGCGCGTTGTCGTCCCCCGCCAGCGTTCCCACCACCGCCGGCAAATTCATCGCGTCCACCGCCGAACAAGCGGCTGAAGCAAGACCGGGCAGCGTCTTTACAACAATAATATTTTGCGCACAGTCATAGCTGACGACACATTCTTTAAAAATGGCGTTCAGCCGACTGGAAAAGGTGTGCACCTGTTCGCCAAGCGACGGCGCGTACCGGTAAGCGCCCTGGGCAGTCAATTCCTTGACAACGCGTAATTCCTTAATATCGCGGGAAACCGTTGCCTGCGTGCCGGTGAATCCGGCCGCCTTCAGCTCCGAAAGGAGCTGTTCCTGCGTTTCAATGTCCTTTTCTGTGATAATCTGTAAAATTTTCGCCTGTCTTTTACTTTTCACCGCTTCACACTCCTCTACTTTAGCTTATTGTGCAAAATCTCAAAGAAGCTTCTGTTTTTCAGCCGCAATAGTTTCGTATACAGCGACGAGCGCGTCACCGTAACAATGTCTCCAGAGGACAGCCGCACCGCTTTTCCGCCATCCACCGACAAAAACACGTTTTTCCGCCCCATGCGGCCAATGTGCACCTGGATCTCCCGCCGGGGCGAGGCGACCAAGGGCCTGGTCATAATGTTGTGGGCGCAGATCGGCGTGATGGTGATATTTTGGGACAGCGGCTCGACGATCGGGCCGCCGGCGGACAGTGAATAGGCCGTGGAGCCGGTTGGCGTGCAGACGATCACGCCATCGCCGCCAAAGCTCATGGCCTCCACCTCGTCGCAGAAAATCGACAGCTGCACAATCCGGGCAATGGTTCCCTTGGTGATCGCCGCGTCGTTGAGCGCAATGTCGTCGTAGATTGTCCGCCCCTCATGCCGCGCCGTTACATGGAGCATCATCCGCTGTTCAACGCTGTAGTCATCCGTTTTGAGCCGCCGCAGCAGTTCCAGTTCGGAGCCTTCCAGCTCCGCCATAAACCCCACCGTGCCGATGTTCACGCCCAGCACCGGAACCCCCGCGTGGGTCGCCGCCTTGGACGCGTGGAGGATGGTGCCGTCGCCGCCAAAACAAATCAGCAGTTCTGCGTCCGCCAATTCCCGCTCCAAATTGTGCAGTTCTACATCTTCCGGCAGTTCAAAATTCCGATCCACATCAAATGCAAGACAGGTTTTCGTTTCAATACCTATGCTTTGCAGAATTTTCTCAGCCTGATTGACATATTTAAAATTCTTGTCCCGGTACGGATTGGGCGTCATAACCACTTTGTTCATCAATTCATCCCCTCAGCGTCTCATGCGCCAGCTTCACCAGCGCCGCAGGTTCCGGACAGCCTTCCTCGCCGGGCGCCCTGGACAGATACGCCAGAAATTCAATATTTCCCTCCGGCCCCTTGACCGGGGAAAATGTCAAATTGCGGATGGTAAACTCCAGCTCCTTCGCCAGCTTGGTAAACTGCTCCAACACCTGCACATGCACTGCCGGGTCGCGCACGACGCCCTTTTTCCCGACCGATTCTTTCCCGGCCTCAAACTGCGGCTTGATCAGGCAGATCACCTGTCCGTCCGCCCGCAGGAGCCCCCGTATGACCGGCAGCACCAGCCGCAGCGAGATAAACGACACATCCACCACGGATAAATCCAGCGGCTCGCCGATGTCCTCCGGCGTCACATAGCGGATATTGGTGCGCTCCATGCACACAACCCGCGGGTCCGTCCTGAGTTTCCACGCCAACTGCCCGTAGCCCACATCGATGGCAAACACCTTCTTCGCCCCGTTTTGGAGCAGGCAGTCGGTGAAACCGCCGGTGGACGCGCCGGAATCGGAGCAGACCAGCCCCGTCGGATCTACGCCAAAATCCCGCAGCGCCTTCTCCAACTTCCAGCCGCCCCGGGACACATACGGGCACGCCTCGCCGCGTACCTCGATCGCCGCGTCCTGCAAAACCGCCATTCCCGGCTTCTCGGCCCGCCGCCCGTCGACAAAGACCTGCCCCGCCATCACGGACGCCTGCGCCTTGCTGCGCGTTTCAAAGCGGCCCTGCCGCATCAGAAGAACATCCAACCGCTCCGTATGTTTCATAAAATCTCCTTCACCGCCCGCGCAATGGACGCGCCGTCCAGGCCGCAGGCGTGATATAACATCTCCTGACTGCCGTGGGTGACGAACCGGTTTCCCAAATTCAGCAGCCGCATCCGGAATCCGCGCCCGGCCAGACGGGCCGCAATCTCCTGCCCCACCGAGCCGACCGCGCAGACCTCTTCTACCACGACCAACCGGCCGGTCTTCTCCACAGACTGCTCAATGATCTCCCAGCGCAGCGGCTGAATCATGTTGAGCTTGATAATCTCCGGCGCGATGCCGTCCGCTCGCAGCAGCCTTTGCGCGGCAAGCACGTTGTTGATCAGCGTCCCATAGGTCACGATGGTCACATCCTTGCCGGCACGGAACCGTTCATCCTCGCAAATGCCCACAAATTCTCCGTTACCGCCCTTGGGATAACGCACCGCCACAGGTCCATCCATCTGAAAAACAGCCTGCCGCAGCATCACCCGCAGCTCCGCCAGGCTGGCGGGGCACAAGATCTGCATATTCGGCGTCTGCCGCAGAAAACCCACATCCAAAATTCCATGGTGCGTCTCGCCGTCCTCGCCCACGAGTCCGGCCCGGTCCACGGCAAACACCACATGCAGGTTCAGCATCGCCGTATCTTGCACAATCATATCAAACGCCCGCTGCAAAAATGTGGAGTAGATCGCCACGACCGGGATCATTCCCTGCTTGGCGAGGCCCCCGGCCATGGACACCGCGTGACCCTCGGCAATGCCCACGTCAAAGAAGCGGTCAGGCAAGGCCGTTGCGAAGGGCGTAAGGCCCGTTCCGCTCTGCATCGCCGCGGTGATCGCGCAGATGCGGCCGTCCTGCAGCGCCATATCGGTCAGCAGCCGGCCAAAGCTGCTGGAGAAGTCCGCCTCGGCCGCCTTGAGCGGTTCCCCCGTCACCGGGTCAAACCGCCCGATCCCATGAAACATCTGCGGATTTCTCTCCGCGGGCATATAGCCCTTTCCCTTCTGGGTGATCACATGCAGCAAAACCGGCCGCCCGGCCTCCTTCGCACGCTTGAGCAGATAAATCAGCTTGGTAATATCGTGACCGTCTACCGGGCCCATGTAGAGGAAGCCCATCTCCTCGAATAGGTTCATCCCCAAAATTTTCTTCTTGATGCTGTTCTTCAAAGCGTGGACGTAGCGATAGATCATCCCGCCGCCGGGAATCGTCCGCGTAATACTGCGCCAGTATTTTTTCGCCTTAAAATACGCCGGGCGCACGCGTATCATGGTTAAATGGGAGGCAATGCCGCCCACATTGGGCGTAATGGACATGCCATTGTCATTTAAAATGACAATTAACGGCTCCTCGCTCCCTCCGGCGTCGTTTAACCCCTCGTAGGCCAGGCCGCCGGTCATCGCGCCGTCGCCAAGCAGCGCGATGACATGGTAATGCTCCCCGCGCAGCCGCCGCGCCCGGGCCATCCCCAGGGCAATGGATACCGCGCTGGAAGCATGCCCAGCCACAAACGCATCACAATCACTCTCCGACGGCTTCGGAAAGCCTGCGATTCCTCCGTAGGTTCGAAGAGTATCAAACGCGTCCTTTCGACCTGTTAGCAATTTATGGACATAGGATTGATGTCCCACGTCGAAAACCAGCCGGTCCACGCGGGTGTCGAAGACCTTCTCGATGGCCACCGACAGCTCCACAATGCCCAAATTGGAGGACAAATGCCCGCCAGTTTTCGACACATGTTCAATTAAAAATTCCCGAATTTCCGCACACAGCTGCGCTTCCTGTTCGGGCTTGATCGCCTGCAGATCGTCTCTGCACTGGATTTGATCCAACAATCCCAATTATCTCTCACAACCTTTGGCGCTTCTTTTTCTCTTTCCAAACGAGAAGATCGCCTTCCAATAGTACACGACCATTGCGGTCATATGTACAATTTTCGTGGCGTCGCGCATGGCGATATACTTCCCGCACGCTTTGCCGCCGACGGTCAGTCCCGCCACCAGCGCGGACATCGCCAGCGTCGCCACCGTTGTCGCCGTATAAGACGACACAATCGTCTTTGCCACAATCGCCGTCGCCGCGGAGCCGGAAATAACCCCGCACACATCGCCAATCACATCGTTGCAGATCGACGCAACACGGTCCGCCTTGCGCAGCAAGTGCAAGGCTTCCTTTGCGCCTTTCGTTTTTTTCGCGGCCATGGAGTGAAACGGCTTTTCATCCGCCGCCGTCATCGCCACGCCGACCATATCAAATAAAATCCCGATGAACACGATCACCAGCAATAGCAAAAACGCTACCGCGGTCGTCGCGGTGTCCATCACTGTAGAGGAGAGGAAGGAAAACAGCGCGGAGATACACACCGTCAGGAAAAAAATCAGGACGATCCATCGCCCTCGCCCTTTGGTCTGCCCGGATTGACCCTTCCCATTTTTTGACTGTTTCATCTTCTAAAAATCCCTTTAACTCCCGGTGGGAAATGTGGCGGCAGGTATGGTAAACCTTACGGCTTAGGTCGGGTTGGATTTCCCCGCCGGACACCGACTGTCGCCAGGCGGCAGTTTCCTTTTCAGTCCGGTGCGGCCAAGTCGCCTATGGCCGGACCCGATTGCCACTTAGTCCGTACTGCAATCCCACACCTGCCCGTATTTCAGACTGCCTAGGTGTTTTCCACGGCAGCGCAAGCCGATTCTTATCCTCTTTTGCAAATACGGTTTCAAGGGAATATCATTTCTGGCTATGGCCATAGGCAGAAAATGCGTAGCTTCCCTATCCCATCGCATTCACGCAAGGCAGGCTACACTGCACCCAGCACACGATTCTGTGCACCGAAATGCAGGTTCATCTCCATAGTCGTACGCGCCAGGGAAACGGGTGATCCCACTACGCGGCTGACGTCGCACAAGCTATGGTCTCCACGGCAACCGGGTCGGGGGTACCATGCCGTTGGTACGCGCCCGGAAACCTTAACCCCCAGCACCCACCCGAAACTGGGCGTAACAAGCAAGCACCAGGGACTTCATCGATATGCCCTTTAAAGGATTTTTAGGCCCTTCTTCGGAACCGGCAGCTCTGACTAGGATACAGTGCCACATACAGAAATTATAGCATACACTTTCCCTACTTGCAAGCCCCCGGAATGAATATTTTTACAAGAAGTTTCAATTTATACGAGGTTTCTAAAAAACAGACGTGTCTATTTTTTATGGAATCAAGCATAAAACGGCTTTGGGGGCGGCTTGCCGTCCCCAAAGGGCCGCGCTCTGCACGGCCCTTTCCAATAAAAATGTCTCATTTTATTGGAAAATCGTATGATTCATCCGCGCCGCCCTGTCTATCTTTACAAAAGCCGCGCCCCAGACGTGCGTCCCCGCACCCTGGCTGCGCGGCTTTTCCCCGCAAAATCATTTCGGCGGGCCGTTATATACCGTAACCACAAACCCGTCGACATTGTTGCCAGAGATCTCATACTCCCGGTCCGTGGGAACCGGGACGGACAGGCTGCCGCAGTAGTAGATCTCATATTCATCCTGGTCAACGCGAACGTTCAAATGTTGGCCGTCGTAGGGATACTGTTTCAAATAATCGATATATTCCTCCAGACACAGATCCTTGTCGCTCATCACCTTGGCGTGGGGAACTCCCACATAGCGGAAGTGCCACTCCTCGTAGGAAATCCCTGTGATGTCCTGCTTGGACAGCGGATAACGCTGCACAAACCCGTATTTCCACGCGTTGTCCACCAGCCAACTATACGCACCCAGGCCGTCAAAGCCACCGATGGTGTCGGTCTCCACGAAATAGGTGTCCAGGTCCACGGCCAGACCGGTGTGGTGCTCGCTGTGGCCGGGCAGGGCAATATAATTGTCCGCGTGCTCCTGGCCCTGGGTTTCGATGGCGTTGTCCCGCAGACCCTGCTGGTACTCCACCGTGCGGTGGCCCGCCACAATCTCCACATTGTCGACGCCCGTCTGCTCATAGAAGTCGGTCAGCCAGTTGTTGAGCGGCTGCATAATCCGTCCCGCCACCAGCAAGTCCACCGTGGAAATATAATACGCGTCGGTCTTATTCTCGTAGACGGCCACCAAATCCTCCACCTGCGAGGGGTCATAGGCATAGTCCTCATTGACCAGCACCAAATTCCCACGCTCCATATCCGCCTTTGTCAGTTCCAGCAGCGTAACGTCCTCCTGCGCCGTCATCGCTTGGATCGCAGATGTGGATGGCACGCGAATCTCTTTGTCGGGCTGCCCAGTCTGCGTTTCCTGCTCCTTGCCGCCGGACAGGATCACCGCCAGCACACCCACGACCGCCGCCACCGCTACGCCAAACGCAATCATCCTAATGCGGATACAGGTCCTCCTGGGCCGTTTGCGTTCGGCTTCCCCTCTGTTTCTTTGCTCCATCGCAGTCTCCTTTCACGCCTGGAAATTGGTCGGCAACCGTATTACCGATTCATACGAAAATACCACGGAGCGGTCACACTGACCCCTACCGTATAGCCTTGCTTCACCTTTGTACCGGTCTCATCCAGCGCCCAACTTGTGAAATAATATTTTCCCCTATACTCTACCACACTGATTTCTTCCGCAAAACCGGCTGACTCCACCGCTTCAAAGCCCCAGTGCTGGCGGAACACCTCCATGATCCGCTCCACCTGCACGTTGAACTGCACCCGCGTCGCCCATGCCCGCTCTCCTCGCAGCAGTACCGTCACACACGCACCGTTTTGCACCCGGCTGTCAAAGCGCATTTCCCCGTCGTGGATCTGGACAATTTTGCTGCACAGCGCCAGGCCCAACCCCGCGCCGCCCTGTTTGCGGGAGCGGGACTTGTCCACCCGGTAAAACGCTTCGGTAATGTGGTTGAGCTTGTCCCCAGGGATGCCGCGCCAATCCGCAGGCCCTTGACCCGGTCGGACACGGAATTTTTCGCCGTGATTAAGATGACAGGCATCCCCGTCGGGCGGGTATACTCCATCAGTTCAAACCCGTCGATCTCCGGTAGCATCACGTCCAGCAAGATCAGATTAAATCTACCGCTCTCCAGAATGTCCGCCGCATCCGCGCCATTATAGACGCAGACACATTGGTAGCCCGCCTTCTTCAAACTCAACCGCACGAATTCCGAGATGGGCTTCTCGTCCTCGATAATCAAGATCCTAACCATCCGCTTTTCCCCCAGACATCGCCAGTATAGGCCGAAAAAACATCAAAATGGCATATAAATGGTCGATTGGTTACAAAAATTACAAATTAAAAACACAGAATTTCAAAAATCGCGCTTTGCCAGGAACTTGGCAAGCTCCCGCAGAAAATCCGCCCGCCCGTCAAACGGCTCCAGTGCCTCCAGCGCACGCGCGGTGAACTCGTCCACCATCTCGCGGCAGCGGTCCAGGCCATAGAGCTTGACAAAAGTGTTCTTCTTGCCGTCCGCGCCGGTGGCCTTTCCCAGCTTCGCGCCGTCGCCCACCACGTCGAGAATATCGTCCCGAATTTGAAAAGCAATCCCCAGCTGGTTGGCGTAGTAAGCGGCGGCCTCCAGCTGCGCTTGCGTACCGCCGGCCCCGGTCACGCCCAGGCAGCACGCGGCGCAAATCAGCCGCCCGGTCTTGCGGGTCTGAATTTCCAGCACCTCCCGCCGGGTCAGCTCCCTTTCCTCCGACGCCATGTCCAGCGCCTGCCCGCCGACCATCCCCAGCTCTCCGGCGCACTTCGACAGAATTCCAACCGCCTGCACCACCCGCCCCGCCGGGAGCTTTGCGCTGGCCAACCGCGTGAAAGCGGCCGTCAGCAGACCATCCCCGGCCAGGACGGCCATCGCCTCCCCGTAGACCTTGTGATTGGCGGGCTTGCCACGGCGGAAATCGTCGTTGTCCATGCACGGCAGGTCGTCGTGGATGAGACTGTAGGTGTGGACAAGCTCCACCCCGGCCGCAAAGGGCATGACACGCGCCACGTCCCCGCCGCACACGCGGCAAAACTCCATGCACAGCACCATCCGCAGCCGTTTTCCACCGGCAAGCAGACTGTATCGCATTGCCTCAAACAGCCGCTGCTGCGGTTCGTCCGGATACTGAAAACAGGTTCGCAAATATTCCTCCGCCTGCCCAGCCAGGCTGGTGAGCCGCTCCTCAAACGCCTTCTTCATAGGGAACCTCCACAGGATTGCCGTCCGCGCCTTTCATCAGCTTGACAACCGTCAGCTCCGCCTCGTCCAGCTGGCGGCCGCACTGCCGCACCAGGGCGGTGCCCTCCTCAAACAGCTTCAAGGATACATCCAGCGTCGCATCGCCCCGCTCCATCTGTTTCACAATTTCCTCCAAACGCGCCATCGCCGCCTCAAAGGTTTTCGACTGTTCGCTCATTTGAGATGCTCCTCCTGTATTTTCAACACCTGTGCGGAAAGCGCGCCGTCGGACAAGGTGATTTCCACCCGCCGCCCCACCGCCGTATCCGCGCAAGATTTTACCAAATTGCCGTCTTCATCTTTTACCATACCGTATCCCCGGCTGAGAACCTTCAGCGGACTCATCGCGTCCAGCTTCGCCGTCAGGCCGACGAACTGCTGCCGCTTAAGACCCAGTTGCTGTCTGCCGGCGGCGAGCAGCCGCTTGTGCAGATAGTCCAGCGCCAGGCGCCGATCGCTGAGATAATTTATTGGGCTTTGCAGACTGCGGCAGCGGCCGAGCGCCTCCAGGCGCTGTCGTTCCAGCTTTATTTTCCTCTGCACATGCGCGGACAAAACGCCCTGCGCCGCCCGCAGGCGGTCACGAAGCTCCATCTGATCCGGCGCGACCAGCTCCGCGCCGTTGGAAGGCGTCGCCGCCCGCACATCAGCCACAAAATCGGAAATAGTTACGTCCGGCTCATGGCCGACCGCCGAAACCACCGGAATCTTAGAATCAAAAATCGCCCGCGCCACGCGCTCGTCGTTGAACGCCCACAAATCTTCCATCGAGCCGCCGCCGCGGCCGACGATCATCACGTCGGCCAGCTGAAATCGGTTGACATAACGTATCGCGCCGACGATTTCCGGCGGTGCCTCCGCCCCCTGTACCCGAACCGGCAGCAGCAAAACCTTGCTCAGAGGATAGCGCTTGCCCAAAATTCGCAGCATATCATGTACCGCCGCACCGGCGGACGAGGTGATAATTGCAATCCTATGGGGATAGGGCGGCAGCGGCTTTTTCCGCTCCTGGGCGAACAGGCCCTCCTTGAGCAGCTTTTCCTTCAGCTGCTCAAAGGCCACGTGCAGATCCCCGACCCCATCGGGCGAAATGCCGCGGCAATACAATTGATAGCCCCCGTCGCGCACAAATACCGCGATCCTGCCCACCGCCAGCACCTTCATGCCGTTCTCCGGCCGGAACCGCAACCGGTTCGCGCTGCTCTTGAACATCACGCAGCGCAAAGACGACTCGGCGTCCTTCAAGGTAAAATAGTGGTGCCCGGATGGGTAGACCTTATAGTTGCTCAGCTCGCCCCGGATGCAAACATCCAGCAGCGCCGCGTCCGCGTCCAGCTTTTGCTTGATATACGCGTTGATCTGGGACACTTCATAAATTGGTAATTCCATCTTCTACTCCTTGCCGCCACGCCAACACCGCGATGCCCATGGCGTTGTCTGTGGAAAACCGCGGCGGGCAGAACACCGCGTCCTGGCACCGCTCGCGCAGGAGCGTATTCGACGCAACACCGCCGGAAAACACCACTTCCAGCCCGGAATACTGTTTGCGCGCATTTTCCGTCACCGCCGTCACCGCCGCGCAGACTGTCAGAATGACAAATCGCGCCGTGGCGGCCGGATTCTGGGTCCTGGCGTAATACTGCTCCGCCTGGTTCTGCGCCCCGGACAGGGAAAACTCCAAGCCGTGGACTTTTGGGCGGAAGCAAGCCGATTGCGCCGTCTGGCGGCTCATCCGATCCACTTCCTTCCCGCAGGGAAAGGGCAGTCCCAGCAAAACGCCCGCCCGGTCGATCAGCTGACCGGCGGAGATGTCCGTCGTCCCGCCGATCCTGGCCGCCTTTACCGCACGTCCCTCCGGCTGCACGAGCAGCAGCTCCGTCGTCCCGCCGGACAGGTGCCATGCCAGATGCGGCTTGTCCATCAAATCCAACCGGCCGGACGCCCACAGCGACGCGGCAATATGTCCCTGCTGGTGGGAAAACGCATAGACCGGCACACCCAGCGCCGATCCCAGCACCCGTGCCTGCGACTCCCCCGCCAAAAAGCACGGCATATAGGAGCCATCCACCGCCCGGGGCCTGGTACTCACGCCGATCGCCGCAATTTTGCGGCGTCCCATATGGCAAAACAGCCTGTCGGCAAGTTCCGGCAGGCGTTTTACATGGGCGAACAGCGCGTCCGACTGGCGTAAGCCCAACTGACCCGGCTTCACATCCAAAAGCTGGGAAAAGTTCTCCCCATCCGTCCCATCAAAGACGGCGATCGATGTGGTATAATTGCTGGTATCCAGTCCCAATACCGTCATAGCACCGTCACCAGCTGCTTTCCGCCGCGCACAAAGGCGCCTAAAATGCCATTGACGAATCCGCCGACCTCGTCATCCTCATACTTTTTGGTCAGCGTAACGGCCTCATTGATGGCCACGTGATCCGGCACATCCTCCACAAACAAGATCTCATAGATTGCCAGCTCCAACACTGCCATGGTGTACCGCGAGATTCTATGCAGCTTCCACCCCACGGCGTAATGGCCGATGGTCGCCCGGATCGTCTCGCGCTGCTCATCGACGCCCCGCACGCACGCGCGCACGTAATCCAGCTGCTTGCGGTTGGGGCGCTGCTGATAGACGTCGTTTTCCTCCGCCAAGCGGGGATAATATTCCGCGTCCAGCCGCGTTGATACAACCTGCTCTGCGCTTTCGCCCGTGTATTCCATCCCATAGATCAGATGTACCGCCAATTCTCTGGCATTTGATCGAGTCATACGATATCCTCAGTTATTCCATCTTTTGTTTCGGCACCGCAACGCCACAGACATTCACATTGACCAGATCCACCCGGATGCCGGTCATGGACTCCACGGCGTTGCGCACGCACTCCTGCACCGTCTTTGCCACTTCGATCACCGGGTAATTCCATTTCACAATCACGTTGCACTCCACCGCCACCGAGCTTTCCGTCAGCACCAGCTTCACGCCGCGATCCTGGGTTTTCTTGCCTAAAATGGACGCAATGTCGTTGCTCAGATTTCCGCTCAGACCATAAACGCCCTCCACCTCTTTTACCGCGTTGGAGGTGATCGCCGCAATCACATCCTCGGAAATCCGAACACTTCCGGACTCCTGGTCTTTGCGGATATAATCCTTTCCTTCGCCCATAGATTGAGCCACCTTTCGTAAATAAATGATCAAATTGATTATATCACAAACGCCCGGTGAAAACAATAACCAATTTGCACGGATTTGCAATTGAAAAACTATGCCCGGCGGCCATTCCAAAGTGGTCCCCGTCGTTCCTTGCCGGAGCCTTCCCGCGGGCTTTGTGTGTTATTGCGCCAGTGTGTAAAGCGCGTGGAAATATCCCTTTTGCTCCATCAAATCCTCAAATGTACCGTTTTCCACGATCCGGCCATCCTTTAAAACAAGAATCCCGTCATACTGCTTGAGGAGCGATTCCACCAGTAAATGGGTTGCGATAATGCGCGTGATCCCGTCCAGTCTCAGAATGTCACTGGTCATTTGATATGCCGTCCGCGCGTCGAGGGCGGCGGTCATTTCGTCGGCAAGCAGGACAGAAGACCTTTGCAGCAAGCAGGGGCCATGGATATGCGCTGCTTTTCGCCGCCAGCAGTGCCTGGCGCGCCTCGTCGGAAAAGCCGAGTTTCAAATTGGCAAGGGCGAAAGAGACGTAAAAATCAACGCAGGGCTTGTCCAGCAAATTGCTCTTGCCGGGTTCCTTAAAGCTGGAAAAAATTCAGCGCCAGTTGGAGGAAGGATCTTCTGGAAGCGAAATTCCCCCGCTTAAAATACACGTTGACATAACCCATTACAATGCGGACCGGCAAAGTCAAATTGTCCACAAGCGCCGGCGACAGGTAGCTAGCCGCCTCTTCGGGCCGGTTACAGGCCCCCCCGCAAGACTAAGACCGATCAAATCGTTGTTGACGCAACGGGGATTTTTTTAATTTGTCCAGCATCTTTTCTTCGTCACCCAAACTGGAGTAGGCATTTGCCATGTCAACAATAATCAAAAACTCGCAGATCTCCTGGTCGGTATTCTGCTCCAGCAGAAGAATGGAGCGCTCCATGCGTTCGATTGCCCGCCGCAGCAGCCCCTCACCGTGGGAAATGAGTCCAAAATTATAGGAAAGCATCGCGCTTTGATAAACCACATCAAAGCTGTTTGGGTAACGCAGCAGAGCCTTCTCCGCCGCGGCAAGTCCGCTTTTGTCCCGATTGTATAAACATTTCTTCAGCCGCACGATCGTCGCGGCTTGCTTATTACTTTTTACCTCATAACGCAGCCAGACATCCACAGAGGTGTCAAACCGATCCGCAAGCTCAATGAGCAGGCCGATATCCGGTGTGGACAGCTTCGCCTCCCACTGATAGACCGCTCCGACGGTAACGCCCAGCGCGTCCGCGAACTGCTGCTGTGTCAGGGAACGTGCCTTGCGGAACGCGCGAATATGATCAGCAAGTTTTAGATTCACGGTTATTCCTCCCTGGACTTTGTTTCTAATAAAAGTGTAGCAGCTTTTTCTTGTTTTAAAACACACCATCCGTATCATTTAGCGGGATATATATCTACTGTCAGTATGGGTTTTCCGCGGTGCGGGAACAGGTTTGAAATTTGAATTTACCGGGCCGCGAACCATCTTTTCGCGCTTTGCGTCAAAACGCCACGGAAGCATGCGGCTTCCGTGGCGTTTTCTCCCGATGCAAAAAGGCGGTGCGGCTCCGCTTGGGAGCGCACCGCTTTCCCGATCAGTTGACTTCGATGACGCGGATGTTTTCCAGCCCGTAATCCGCCTGGGAGCGGACCACGTCCGTAATCAGCGCCACATCTTCGCTCTGTAACCCTTCCTCCGGCGCGGCAACCGCAACGGAAATGCCGTCGTCCGTGATGTACGCCACGCAGTCCTCATATCCTTTGGCGATTACCATGCTCTCGATCTGCGCCTCCTGCAGGGCCATATTCACAATGTCCTCCAACTGCTTGCTGGTGGAGCTGGTGTCCTCGCCCTCGGCGTAGGAAATTGTCTCCTGCAGCAAATTCACCGCTTCGTCCCGGGAGGTCTGCCGCGACAACCGGACTTGCGCAAAATAGTTGGCGGTCGAATCGGCATCCGTCTGCTCGGACAGCGCCTCCTGGGAATTCAACTCGTCGCTGATGACCAGTGTCGAATCCCCAAGGATCTTGTCCGCATCCAGCGTGTCCGTTAAATTGGTTGCGTCTGGGGTACTGTACAGCCAGTTCAGGTAGATGCCGGCGCACACCAGCACCAGCACGGTTGCAACGATTGCATTGCGTTTCCAGGTTTTCATACGATCTCCTCCATCATTTCATTTTGACAACTGTAATTTTTTCACTGCTCAGCCCCGTCACACTGGCCACCACATGAATTACGTCCAGCTGAACCTGCGGGTCATCCGCGCCCTGGCACACCACCACCGCCCCAAGGAACGTCGGATTCAAGACACGGGACACGACCGCTTCCTGTCCCACATCGTCGCGTGAGACAACCACCGTGGTCTGGGTATCTGAATTGGCGGTCGCATTGTCGTCGGTCTGCGTGGTCAGGGCCGAATCGGTCTGATACACGGTCTGCTCTCCGGAGCGCAAGGTCAGCATCACCGCCACCTTCCCCGCGCCCTTGATCTGCGACAGGATGGATCCCAATTGCTCCTCGGTCTCGGTTTTGAAGTCCGTGACCGGTTTTTCTGCCACCTGGGGCTTCGGTGGATCGTCCTTGTTATCCCGGCCGAAGGGAATCAGCATGAGCGCGATCCCCAGCAACAAGACCAGCGCCGGATAACGAAAACGTTTGAGGGTTTTTCCCAGTTTTTCCAACTGCATGGCCTATTGCTCCCCTTTCATACGGTCCGCCACACCTGCCTTTGCTTTGGAATCCCCAGTTCCTCTGCCATGTAACTGCTCAGCGCTTCCTTTTGCGACGCGCTGAGCACGCCCGTGACACGCACACTGTAGGGATAGCCGTAACCGGCCTCGGCCATGGCGACGGTCACGTCCGCAGAAATCGCCGCGCCCAGTTCCTTGGCTTTGTCCAAAATATATGTTTCCGTCTTCTCCTTTATGATTCGGTTGCGCTGATTTATGGTATCCTCCTGCATTTGGTCGATCAGCGTCGTGTCCACATCCAGGCCGTCCCAGGACAGGTCGCCAAGCTCCAAGTTGACCAACGGCGTCAGCGCGGTCAGCACAAGCACCGTTCCCCCGGCCAGGGCAGCAATTTTTTTCATCCGTCCGAGCGTCAGCATCGACTGGCTCATCGCCACCAGCATCCCGGCGGCCACCAGGGTCATCACATATCCGCACAGTTTTGAAATCAAAAGCTCACCACCTTCAGCGAGCATACCACCGAAATCAGCAGCATCACCGCGCACGTGGCGGTCATGCCCAGCAAAAATCCCATGGCCGTGGACAAATCACCCACCAGATCCACATGGTTCTTTCTTCCCACCGTCCCGCAGACGGCCTTGGTCACCTTGAGAACCAGATAGTGTACGGCGATCCGGAAAAACGGCGCTAGGCAAAACGCCAGGACCGCCAGCATTCCAAAAATTCCGATGGACTGCTTTAAAATGGACGCGCTGACAACTACCGTCTCCGACGCGTCGGAGATAATGCCGCCAACCACCGGGATCATATTTCCCATGGCCAGCTTGGCCGCTTTCACCGACACCGCGTCGGAAACGCCTGAAATAATTCCGGAGATCGTGATATATCCCGTATAGACATATAAAATTGTCTTTAGACTGGCGGAGATTATCCAGGAGATGAAATCCCGCACCGATTCGAGCATATGGTTATCCAGGGCCGCGTTAACCGTGGCGACGCCAATGAACAAATAGACCAGCGGGATCAGCAGCTTGCCGATAAGCGCCGTCAGGATGCTCGTAAACAGAACCGTTCCCGCGTACATGGTGCTGGCGCTCGTATAAGCGCCGGAAGCGACCGTGGCGGAGGCAAGCGCGGGGAGCAGAAGCGCGGAGTAGTCGCTTAGCTGCTGCACAGTTTCCGCGCCCAGCTGGATCATGGCGCGGAACTGAATCGTGCACGCCGCCGTAATGCCCAGCGCGCCCGCGACCGCCGCCGGCTGCAAGCCGGAGCCATCATGCAGCGTTCCAAGCATCCCGCAAAGCAGCACCACGCCCAGCACAACCGCCGCCAGAGAAATCGCCTGGGACAAGGTGGACTGTCCCTCCGCCATCGCGCCGGAAAAAATATGGGCTGCCCCGTCTGCAAAGTCGTCGCCCTCGATTCCCTCCATCAGCTCCGCCGCGTCTCCGGTGAGGCCCTCCTCCAGCGTCTGCATGGATGTGTCTTCGGTACTGGTTGTCCATTCCTCCGCGTGCGCGGTCGTGCACAGCAACGGCACCACCAGCAGCAACAGGAGCAGCTTTCGCATGATTTATCCTCCTGTCATTTGATTTAAAAGTTGCAGAACCGCCGTCAGCAGTGGCAGTGACAAATACAGCGCCACAATACTGCCGCAAAGCTCCACCATCTTGGCCATGGACGACTGCCCAGCGTCCTGACATACCGCGGCGGCGACCTGCGTCAGGATTCCGATTCCCAACGTTTTCATCAGCGGCTGCATCAAGTTAGCGTTCAAACTCGCCGTCTGTTGGAGCGAACGCAAAAATTCCACGACGGGCTTGAGTACCTGCAGCACCAAAATACCCAGCATCACGCAGCAGGCGACCGACAGCAGCGTTCCCAGCACGGCGTTGTCCCGTTTCAGGACCAGCGCCAGCAGCGCGCTTAAAATTGCCAGCCCGCAGATTTGCAGCATGACGTCCATTAAAAATGAAACAGCCGCTCCACCAGGTCGAACAGGTCCGCGATTCTCTGCACCAGGATCATCAGCACCACCACCAATCCCGCCAGAGTCGTCATCGTGGCCTGCTCGTCCCGGCCGGAACGCACAAGCACTTGGTTGAGAATCGACACAATGATGCCGACCGCCGCAATTTTAAAAATCAGTTCAATATCCCTATCAAATCATCAGCAGGATCAGCGCAGCCCCCGCGCAAAGCCCCAACGTCTGGTAGCTGCGGCAGCGCTGCGCCTGATCTTTTTCGTAGCGCTCCAAACAAAGCCGTATCCGCTTTTGACTCATTTCCAGCATGGAGATCTGGCCGTCCAGGTCAAATTTCCCCAGCGTTTGTCCCAATTCCAGCAAGGAGAACAAAATTTCATCCGGCAGCGTCAGACGCTTCGTCCGCGCAATGGCGTTGCGCATGGCCTGCTCCGGACTGTCGCTGTTTTCCAAGCATCCTTGTAAATGCGTAAACAGGGTCTTCACCGTACCGTGCGCCGTCTGCACCACCACCTGGCACAGCCGCGGCAGCGGCGTCATGGTAAATCGCAGCTCGCAGCGCATCACCTCCAGCGCGTCCAACAGCTGCCGCAACTGCATCGTGGTCTGCCGGACGCGCAGCGCCGCGCTAAAGCCAACAAACGCCGCCGCGCCGCCGATCAGGAACATTCCAAGCCATCTAATCGTATTCATCCGCAATTCTCTCACAGGTCATTTGTTTGTTGCCGTCTAAAGTGATCAGGTTCCGAAACAGTCCCATCCGCAACAATTCCGCGTAGACCGGCCGCCGCTGCAAATCTTCCCGGCAGTCGGCGTGCGCCGTCGCCAGCATCTGCACGCCGCAATAGCTGACCTGCCGCATCACCTGGACATCCTCCATGGCGGTAATCTCGTCCACGGCGATCCACTGGGGATTCATCCCCCGCAGAAGCATTTCCATGCCGTCGCGTTTATTGACGCCGGTCAACACATCCGTGTGTTTGCCCACCTGGAGCTGCGGGACGCCGCCGACACTCCCGGCGATCTCCCATCGCTCGTCCACCACGGCCATCCGATAGCGGAACCGGTCAGACAACTGCCGGATCAGTTCCCGCAGAAGGGTCGTCTTGCCGCTTCCCGGCGGGCCGATGATCAGCGTCGACCTGGGATTGGCCCACAGCAGGTTCATCGCCGCCTCCGCAAAGCCGGTCACCTGCCGCGCCACGCGCACATTGGCCGACGAAACGTCCACCATGGTCCGGTTGGGCTGCATCGTTCCGCACACGCCGATCCGGTGCCCGCCGGGGACGATCAGATAGCCATTGCGCAGCATGTCCGCCACGGCGTAGGCAGAAAATCCGGACGCCCGGTTGATCAGCGCAGCAAGCATGTCCGCGTCTACCACGATCGGCTGCTTGCCGCTGCGCAGCGCCCATTCCCTGCCCCCGATGCCAACACAGGCGGTCTGCCCGATGCGCAGGCGAATTTCCTCCACCCGTCCTCCTTGCTTGCCCGCGTCCAACTCCCGCACAGCCTGGGCGACGCTGTCCGGGCAGTATTTTAAAACCTGTTCAACTTCCATTTCCATTTGTGCCACCTCGCTAAAGTCTATGCGTCCGGCGAGGCAACTAGCACTGTCGCGGCATAAAAAATCCCGGCCGCGAAAACGGCCGGAATTCTTCGTCCAGGTTTGCAATCCCTCTCTTGACATCTGACGGCAAATATTTTACCATAATATAATGAGACGTCGAATTTCCCGCGCGGAGGAAGGATCGGTTATGACACAGAGAACTTGTTGCGTCACGGGTCACCGCGATATCCCGCAAGCGAAAATGGCCTATGTGGCGGCGGAGCTCGAAAAGGAGATTCGGCTCGCCATAACGGATGGCTATACCCGCTTTATCTCCGGCTTTGCCGAGGGAATCGATCTCACCTTCGCCGCGATTGTCGCGCGGTTAAAGGCGCAGGATTATCCGCTGGCTTTGGAGGCGGCGATCCCCTATGCGGGGCGGCTGAAGAGCAAGGATCCATTATTCCAGAAAATGCTCGCCGCCTGCGACGACGTCAAGGTCCTAAGCGACCGCTATTCCCCGGAGTGCTTTTTCACCCGCAACCGCTACATGGTCGCCCATTCCAGCCGCGTACTCGCCATCTACGACGGGCGCGCCAGCGGCGGCACGCTATACACCATTCGCTATGCCCAAATCCTCAGCAAGGACATCCGGCTGCTGCGGGTATAAAGCTTCATGTGCACGCGGGGCGTCCGGCCCCACGCGACCGGATTTTTACGGCCTTGCCGTTTTCGAGGGCACATGGCCATTTTGCGGTACTTTTGCATAGCAAAAACGAAGACATTGTGGCAATCTGGAAATCCGATCATAGGATATATCAGAGATAATAAACCCAATATTAGGAGGATTGCCATGAATCGGCGCAATGCTTTTCAAGATAATAACTTCTGCGACTGCGCAGACAACTGCCCCAATGAGGCGCTGAATTCCGGCTGCGGTCCTTGCGGCGGAGTTTGCCCGCCGGGACCCGTCGGCCCCAGAGGTCCCGCTGGCCCTGTTGGCCCCATGGGCCCGCGCGGCCCGATGGGTTTGCCTGGCGAACCTGGCCCCGTTGGCCCCCAAGGCCCCTTTGGACCGCAAGGCCCCATCGGTGAAACTGGCCCCGAAGGCCCCCAAGGGGAGACTGGCCCTGCCGGTCCTCAAGGTCCCACTGGCCCTGCCGGCCCCATAGGTCCTACAGGTGCAACCGGCCCCGCCGGCCCCCAAGGGCCTGCCGGCCCCCAGGGTGAAACCGGACCGCAAGGCCCCATCGGCTTAACCGGCGCCACAGGCGCGACCGGTGCGGTCGGTCCCGTCGGCCCCATTGGTCCCGCAGGTCCCCAAGGCCCTGCCGGACCGCAAGGCGAAGCCGGACCGCAAGGCCCCATCGGCTTAACCGGCGCCACAGGCGCGACCGGTGCGACCGGCCCTGTTGGTCCCGTTGGCCCCGCAGGTCCCCAAGGCCCTGCCGGCCCCCAGGGTGAACCCGGTCCCACGGGCGCGACCGGCGCGACCGGCGCGACTGGCCCCGCAGGCCCCCAAGGCCCCGCCGGTCCCGCGAACGGCTTGGCCGCATTTGGCGGGCTTTACAGCAACACGGCGCAAACAATCGCGCTGGCCGCCGAAACCCCAGTGCAAATTCCGCTGGCAAACGCAATGCCGGTGTTGAACACAACCGCTGGCACAAATACGCTCACCGTCGGTGAAAGCGGCGTATATGAGATCAACTTCTTGCTGGACGCTTCCGCGGCGACAGCTGCGGATATCACGGTTACAGTTCGCAGAAACGGTGTCGCCTTGCCCGAAACCGTCGTTACAAGAAACACCTCGGCCAACGAGGAAACCGCGTACGGCGGCAGCGTCCTCGTCAACCTGACCGCCGGAGCTGTGATCGATCTGGCGGCAAGCACACCGACCGCTTCCACGCTTACCCTTGGAAACCGCGTAAATGCAACCCTTACCATCAAGAAAATCAGCATTTGATAAAAAACGAAACCGCCGCCCGGTCACCAGGCGGCGGTTTTCTCTCTGATGGTTCCAACGGCAAAGCGCCTGCATGCGGCGGGCGCACACCTGTTTTATTTTCGCCTGAGGCGGCCGCGTAGGCGGACAATGTACTGTACCTCAAACCGATCCAACGCTGCCTCCACCAAAAAGAAGCACGCGTTTGCCAAAATCACCGTCGCCGCAAGAATCACCTTGCCCGTCTGCTGAAGCTGCTGCAAAACGGCGTCCAGCCGGAACAGGAAAATCAATACCGCATAGACGGCGCACACCGAGCCGTTGAAAAAAACCAGCTTGCAGACGATGCGCAGCAATTTTGGCCGGATCCGGCCAAAAGCCCGGCGAACAATCGGATAGTAGCCAAAAGCCAGGAAGATGATTGCGGCCTCCGGGTTGGCGGAGGTCAGCAGAAGTCCCAAAATCGCCACCGCTGCGTACCATCCCAGCGCCATCTTTTTTCCGCACTCGTGGATGACGGGAATCATTAAAAACATCACAAAAACCGGGCTGCAAATGCTGGTAAGCGGGATTATCTCCCCCGCCATCAGCGCGACCACCCCCAGCGCGCCCAACACGCCGCACAGGGCGATATTTCCGGCGGCATTGCTCTTTTTCATAAAAGAACCCTCACGCGTTGTCCTTTAACAGCTTATATTTGATGCTGTACAACCGCTGCGACAGATCTACATAATAGGTATGGGGGTTGTCAAACCGCTTCACCTCGTCCCAAAGGGTATCCACCTGGCTCAGGCAATACGCCCGGATCTCCTCCAGGGAGGGCAGCCGATAGACCAGCTCTCCGTTCCGGAACACCGGTACTTGCAATTCCTTGGCGGTAAAGTTATAGACCGTCTTCCGCTTCCAGGTGGCTTCCGGGTCAAAAATTTCCAAATCGCGGCTGTCGTCCACCGTTTCATCGTGCAGGCACACGTAGTCCGCGATGGCCTTGCCGGTGTCATTACCAAAGAAGCGGTAGAGTTTCTTGAAATGGGGATTGGTGATTTTCCCGGGGTCGGCGCTGATCTTGATTTTCGGCTCGATCGTGCCGTCCGCCCGCTCCGTCGCCACCAGCTTGTATACACCGCCGAACACCGGTTCCGACCGGGCGGTGATTAGCCGCTCGCCCACGCCGAACATATCGATCTGCGCGCCCTGCCGCAGCAAATCCTGAATGATATACTCGTCCAGCGAGTTGGAGACGGCAATGGAGCACTTTGTCCAGCCGGCCTCATCGAGCATCCTTCTGGCCTCTACCGTTAAATACGTCAGGTCGCCCGAATCCAGGCGAATCCCGCACTTTTGAATTCCCAGGGGCTTGAGCACCTCGTTAAACGCGCGAATGGCGTTGGGAACGCCGCTTTTGAGCGTATTGTACGTGTCTACCAGCAAAACGGCGTTGTCGGGATACGTCTGGCAATAGGCCTTAAACGCCTCATATTCCGAATCAAACATCTGCACCCAGGAGTGCGCCATGGTGCCGGAGGCGCGGACGCCGTAAATCTGGTCGGAGATGGTACAGGCGGTGCCGTGGCAGCCGCCGATATAGGCCGCCCGCGCGCCTACGATCGCGCCCTCCGCACCCTGCGCGCGCCGGGAACCGAACTCCAACACCGTCCGGTTTTCAGCCGCGCGGCAGATCCGGTTGGCCTTGGTGGCGATGAGACTCTGATGGTTCACAGCCAGCAGAATGTACGTCTCAATCAGCTGCGCCTCGATGGCCGGCGCGCGGACCGTCAGCAGCGCCTCCCTGGGGAAAACCGGCGTCCCCTCCGGCACGGCCCAGATATCGCCGTGGAACCGGAAATCCTTCAAGTAGTCCAAAAATTCTTCGCAGAACATATTCCGGCCGCGCAAATATTCGATATCCTCCTGGGAGAAGTGAAGATTTTGAATGTACTCCACAATCTGCTCCAGCCCGGCCGCGATGGCAAAACCGCCGCCGTCCGGGCAGCGCCGGAAGAACACATCAAAATAGCATATTTTATCCCGATACCCGTTTTTGAAATAACCATTTCCCATGGTCAGCTCATAAAAATCGCAGAGCATCGTCATATTGAGTTTGTCAACCATCTTTTGAACGCACCTCTTGTATTCTTGATTTTTTCTATACTTTTCCGAGTTCCACGATTTAAAATTTCTTTTTTAAAGTGTTTTGACCAGCTCTGCGATCTCCTCCGGCGTAAAGGCGTAGTCCACGTCGCAGAATTGGCACCCCACATGGATAGTCTCCCCGTCGGTGAGAATTTGGTTCAGCTCCTCCCGGCCGAGGCTGATCAGCGTGGATGCCACGCGCTCGCGGCTGCAATAGCAGCGGTAGGCGACCTCGGTTGTCTCCAAAAATTCCACGTCGAACTGCGCCATCACTGTTTCTAACACTTGTTCCGGCGTCAAGCCCCGGCTGAGCATTTCCGTCACCGCACCGGCGCTTTGAATTCCAGCCTCCAGCTTCCCGATGACATCCTCCGGCGCGCCGGGCAGCAGCTGCAGCAAATAGCCGCCCGCAGCTTGTACATGCTGCTCCGGCGCCACCAGCACCCCCAGCGCGCAGGCAGTCGGCGTCTGCTCGCTCTGGGCGAAGTAGGCCGTAACATCTTCCGCAATTTCCCCGGAGACCAGTTCCACGCTGCCTACATACGGCTCTTTCATCCGCAGGTCCCGGATCACCGTCAGCATACCGTCGACGCCCACCGCGGCGCCAACATCCAGCTTCCCGGCGTACTTTTCCAGCAATTCAATCCGCGGGTTTTGCACATAGCCGCGCACATTGCCCGTGGCGTCCGACACGGCCAGAATCGTTCCAATCGGCCCGCCGCCCTTGATTTGCAGCGTCACGGAACCGTTATCCACCTTCTGCATATTTCCCATGATCGACGCCGCCGTCAATGCCCGGCCTAATGCCGCCGTGGCAGTGGGCGTTGTATGGTGGATCTGGCGCGCGCGCTCAACCAAATTTGTCGATACGATGCCCACCGCTTTGATAAAGCCGTCTTTGCTCATGGCACGTACAATATAATCTGTCATAACGACTCCTTGCTGCACAAAAAATAGATCCGCCGCTCTGTCTCGGACGGCGGAAGAAACGTCTGATCGCCAAATTGCTCCACGCGTCCAAAGCCAGTTTCCCGCAACCACTGTTCCAGCTGTGCCGGGTCGTAGGCATACTCCCGGTGCTCTTCAAAGCTGCGCTCCCAGTGCCGCCCGTTGCGGCGAAACAGATCCATGCCATAAAAGATGGCGTTCTCCGCAAACTCGGCCCGCCACACACAGTAGGTATCGTCCGTCTCATCCAGGAAAATCTGGCCGTCCAGACCCCGGAGTTTATAGGGCGTGTTGATGTCAAAGATAAACGCGCCGCCGGGTTTCAGCACCTCATATACGCGCTCAAACGTCCGCTTGCAATCCGCGGGATTCATCAGGTAGTTCAAGCTGTCCAAGCAGCAGACCACCCAATCAACCTTTTCCGGCAGAGAAAGCCGCTCCATCCTCTGGCGAATGAAAAACGGCCGATTTTCCTCCAAATCCATAATCTTTTCGCTGGCAACCGTCAGCATTTCCTCCGACGCGTCGGCGCCGATCACCTGATATCCCTGCTCGGCAAGCAGCCGCGCCAGCGTCCCCGTCCCGCACGCCAAGTCCAAAACGCTGTGCGCGCTTTTCCCCGTGCGCGCCAGCAGCCGCTGTAAATACCGAAGTGTCGCGCCGTAATCAATATCCCGCGTCAACTCGTCATAGGAACCGGCCAGCGCACCATAACTGCTCATTCTTCTTCCAGCGGCTGCAGGCGCTCAAACACCTCGGCCTGCATTCCGTTGCCGGACGTCAGCGTGCGGTTGACCCGGCTGATCGTCGCTGAACTTGCGCCGGTGCGCTCTAAAATCTCATTGTAGCTCATTCCCTCCAACAGCAAACGCGCAATCTCAAAACGCTGCTCCAAAGCGCCCAACTCCACATCGGCACATAAGTCGGCAAAAAAGCGATAACATTCCTCCGCATCCTTCAGGGTTAAAATTGCCTGATAGAGTAAATGCCCGGAGTTAGAGCTTTTTCTTTTTCTATTCACTGGGATGTCCTCCATATCACGTCAGAAACGCCAATTTTTTGCAGTTTAACAAATTCTATTCCGTCATTTTTCGCACGGACGTCTTTTAAAATATCCACGATATTAATTTATGTTTTTATTTTAGCACATCCCTATAAAAAAGTAAAGCGGGAAAGCAAAAAAGTGGAGCCGGCGCAAAATGAATGATCATTCATTTTGCACTGGCTCTTTCCGTTTTCGCCGGAACCGGCAAAAACGGCCGTCAACAGGAGGATGTTTGGGCGCCGAAAGGCCATTATGCCAGCCTCTCTCACACAATTCCGCCAGAATTTTGCATGAATTCTGAAATTATATGCGTTTCGGGGCAATTCCCATTTTCATCTTATTTTTTATTGAAAATATCAAAAATGCGGTCGATATCGTTGACGTCGTTGGACGCTACGGGGAACGACGGCGCGGCGGGTTTGGCCGCGGCCTTGGCAGCGGAGAAAACGCCGGAGTTTGCCGAAGCGTTGTCATTGGCGTTGTCAAATCCGGTTGCGATCACCGTCACGCGCATCTCATCTTCAAACTCTTCAGAGTAGGTGGCGCCAAAGATAATATTGGCCTCCGGATTGGCCGCCTCCATAACGATATTGGCGGCAGTCTCCACGTCGTCCAGACCAAGTTCCGAAGAGCCGGTAATGTTGATTAAAACGCCCGTGGCGCCGTTAATAGACGTCTCCAGCAGGGGGCTGGCGACCGCGCTCATCGCAGCCTGCTCCGCCTTTTCGCGGCCGGAAGCTACGCCCACACCCATATGCGCGCGCCCGGCATTCTTCATGATGGAAGAAACGTCCGCAAAGTCCAGATTGATGATCACGCGTTCGGAGTAGCTAACTAGTTCAGAAATGGAGGTGACAGCCTGCTTCAGCACGTCGTCCGCGATGCCGAACGCGTTCTGGAAGGTAATTTTCTGATCCGTCACGTATTTCAGCCGGTCATTGGGGATAATGATCAAGGAATCCACCTTTTCGGACAAGGCCGCGATCCCGGCCTCCGCCTGCTTCATACGGTTCGCGCCCTCGAAGCGGAACGGCTTTGTGACCACGCCCACGGTGAGAATCCCCGCCTCATGCGCCAAATCCGCAATTATTGGGGCGGCACCGGTCCCGGTGCCGCCGCCCATGCCGGCGGTAATAAACACCATGTCCGCGCCTTCGAGCGCCTTGGAAATGGCGGAACGGCTTTCTTCCGCGGATTTCTTGCCAATTTCCGGCTTAGACCCGGCACCCATGCCGCTGGTAAGCTTTTCCCCGATTTGCAGCTTGTTGGAGCAGCAGGATTTGTTTAAATCCTGCTTATCCGTGTTGACCACCAGGAAATCCACGCCCGTGATCCCCGCGGAAATCATGCGGTTGACAACGTTGTTGCCTGCGCCGCCGACGCCGATCACTTTAATATTAACGACCTTGTCCGGATAACTTTCAGCCATGTTTTTCTCCTCCTATGTATATCATTTTATGATGTCAGTTCGTATTGAAGCGAAGCAAACGCCCATAATATTCCATTCAATTTTATTTTAACTTAAAAACTACGTTAGGTCAATAGAAATTCATAGATTTTTGTCAAGTTTTCCGCATTACTCAAATGTTCGGAAGATCGCTTTCCGGTCGCTGGTGAAGGACAGATCAATTTCTCCTGTCTCGTAACTGTCCAATTGCCGGATTACCTCTTCAAAATACTGCAACTTATACTCCAAATCCTCGGCGGTACCCAGCAGCACATGGTACTGATCCTGATACCAAAAAGACAGATCAAAGGACAGCGGAACGTCTACCGAGACGACCTGGTTTCCAAACTCGGACGCCTCCAGCAATGTCATGAGGGAGCACACCGTCTCCTCCTGCACCTTTGCCGCAGATTCGTTGCCCTCGTCCGCATGAATCGTGAGCCGCGTCCCCGGGGCGGGGTTTTCCAGCGTAAAGCCGGTAATAGTCACGTGCCCGGCCGCAGTTCGGTCGTCCACCTGCTCAAGGAGCATTCCGCCGGCCGTCATCAGCCAGGGGTTTCCCGCGCTGTCCGTGACCGTATAGGAGACGTCAAATTCCTTCACCGCCAGAATCACCCGGTTGGGCAGCGACCGCTTGACCTGCACCTCGCTGACATAGGGCAGCTCCGCGCGAATCCGGCTGGCGACGGTGGCCTTGCTCAGCGTCAGCAGGTTATCCCCCTGCGCGATGCCGGAGGCCTCGATAATCTGCTCCTGCGTGTAGTGCTCCATGCCGGTGACTTCTACCGTTTTGACCTTGAAGAAAATCACCATGCTCAAAATCACCGCCGCCGTGATCGCCAGCATAATAAACAAGTCTTTCCAAAAATTCCTGTCTTTAATCCTGACGGGCTTGCGTTTTTTTCTTGGCCCGCGCCGGTCAGACCGCGCGGCCCGCCTGGGTCCGGCGCCGCGTTCTGTTTCCCGGCGCCGGGCACCGTCCGGCGTGCGGCGGCGTGCGTTGTTCTGTTCCATACTTTCCTCCAGCGCAAATCGCGCATCGTGCGTTACACAGTGTCTCGTTGTACTTTCTGTATCTGCGCGCCAAGGGAGGCCAGATTCCCAATGAGATTCTCGTATCCCCTTGCAATATGTTCCAAATTCTCAATTTCGCTCACGCCCTGTGCGCCCAGGGCGGCCGCGACCATGGCGGCACCGCCCCGCAAATCCGTGGCCCGCACATGCGCGCCGGTCAGCCGTTCCACCCCACGAACCACGGCGACCCTCTTTCCCACCTGGATATCCGCTCCCATCTGACAAAGCGCCGGGACATGACGGTAGCGGTCGGAAAACACCGTCTCCATAAACACGCAGATTCCCTTCGCCGTCGCCATCGACGCCATTGCCAGCGCCTGTACATCCGTGGGAAAGCCGGGGTATGGCGCGGTTTTCACCGGCGAAACCGCATTTAAGGGCCGCGCGGTCATGGAAATGGTATCCTCCTGCACCTGCAAATCGCACCCCGCATCCCGATAAAAATCCAGCACCGGCTGCAAGTCGTCGGGATTGCACCGCATTAGGCACAGACTCCCACCGGCGCAGGCAACCGCGGCCAGGTAGGTCGCCGCTTCGATGCGATCGGGAATGACACTGTGGCAGCAACTATGTAGCTGCCCGCCGCGAATGGAAATCCGCTGCGTCCCCGCCCCTTCGATCTGCGCGCCGGCACTGCGCAAAAACCTGGACAAATCCACAATTTCCGGCTCTCTGGCGGCGTTGTAGACGACCACCGGTTCCGTGGTTCCCATTGCAGCCAGCAGAATATTTTCCGTCGCGCCAACGCTGGGCGTCCGCAAGTAAATCGTCCCGCCGTGGAGCTGATCCGCGCGGCAGACAATCGTCTGCCCCCGCTCCTCCACCTGCGCGCCGAGCTGCTTCATCGCCATCAAATGCAGGTCGATGGGCCGCTCCCCCAGTACGCAGCCGCCGGGAACCGCCAGCGTGCATACCCCGTGCCGCGCCAGCAGCGCGCCCAAGAACAAAACCGATGAGCGCATCCGTCGCATCAGCTCCGGCGCGACGCACACACCGCTCGCCTGCGAAGCGTCCACAGTGATCTCCCCGTGGCTCACCGTCACACGGCAGCCCAGAGCCTTTAAAATTGCAATCGCCGTATCCACATCCGAAATATCAGGACAGTTCGCAATGGTACACGGCGCTCCCACAGCCACCGTTGCAGCCAGGATGGGAAGCACACTGTTCTTTGCTCCGTGGATTTGAACACTTCCGTGCAGGGGATTCCCTCCCCGAATCTGCAATACTTCCATGCTCGCCCTCCATGCATAGGTTTTCCCCATCCTATGCATGAGTGCGGGTCAATGGTGCTTGGCTAACTCTAAAATGGTCCGATAGATCCGCTCGGTGGAGTCCACAACCGCCACCTTCCGCAGCGCCTGGGACATCGCCTTCCTGCGTTCCGGGTCGTCGATCAACTGTTGGACGATCTCAAACAGCCGCGCCGCGCCGCATTCGCTCTCCCGCAGAACTACCGCCGCGCCACGTTGTTCCAAAATCCGGGCGTTTTTTTCCTGATGATTGTCCGTCACATTTGGCGACGGCACGATGACGCACGGCACGCCCGCCGCCGCGATCTCATTCAAAGACGACGAACCGGCCCGGCTCAAAATCACATCTGCGGCCGCCATCCATACCGGCATATCGTATATGTATTCCACCATCCGAATACCGGAGGCCTTCTCCAAATCCAGGCCCTTTTCTTTCACGTAGTCCGGCATCCAGCTCCAGCCGTAGTGCCCGGTCGCGTGGAGGTGCTGAAACGGCTGGCCGGCCTTTTCTTCCAAAACCATAAAGTCCGCCATGATTTTGTTCATTTCCCTTGCGCCAAGACTTCCCCAGGCAGAGACCACAACCGGCCGCTCGTCCAGGCCTAGCTGCTTGCGCGCCTCGGCCTTGCGCGTAAAGAAAAATTCCTCCCGCACCGGCATCCCCACAGTCACAACCCGCTCCGGGTGAGCAAACTGATCCTTGCTCTCCGCAAAGGCCACCAGAATCCGATCGGCATGGTCCGCGACCATACGCGTCGTCAGACCGGGCACGGCGTTGGCCTCGTGCACCGCCGTCGGGATACCCCGCTTTGCCCCCTGCTTGAGCATGGGAAAGCTGGCATAGCCGCCGGTGCCAACGATCACGTCGGGCTGAAACGTCTTGATAATGCGGTCTGCCTTGCGCAAAGAGCTTTGGATGTAATAGGCGGCTTTGAGATTGTGCCAAATTCCGGCGGGCGTCATTTTGCGGGCGAAGCTGGAAATTTTCAAGGTCCGCAGTGCGAAGCCCTCCCGGGGCACCAGCTGACATTCCATCCCGTCTCCGCCCACAAACAGGATTTGCGAGTCCTTCCTCCGTTCTCTGAGCATTTTTGCCACGGCGATCGCCGGATTAATGTGTCCGCCGGTACCGCCGCAAGTAAATACCACCTTCACCCCGCGCCTCCTAACCGAGATTGTTTTTATTCCATCTGGACACGCTTAAAATCAGTCCCATCTCCACCAATTGCAGCACCAGTGCCGTACCTCCATAGGAGAAGAAGGGCAGGGAAATACCCGTCGACGGCAGGAGATTGCTGACCACCGCGATATTGAGCGCCACCTGCAAAGCCAGCAGCGTGGTCAGTCCGGAGGCCAACAGCAGACCGAAGCGGTCTTTGGCGTGTATGGCGATCCAATACCCGCGGAGAATCAGGAGCATAAACAGAAGAATGATACTCACCGCGCCCAAAAATCCCAGCTCCTCGCGGATAATCGCGAAGATATAGTCGTTGTGTTCTTCCGGTAAGTACAGATATTTCTGGCGGCTCTTGCCGAATCCCAGGCCCAAAAAGCCGCCTGAGCCGATGGCATACTGCGATTGCAGCGTCTGATAGCCATTATCCGAGGGATCCGATTCGGGATCCAGCCAGGCCGCCAGGCGGTCCCCGGTATACCCCTTGGTCAGCAGATACACCGCCACCAGCGCCGACGCCGCGAACGCAAGCAGTGCCAGATGCTTGGGCTTTGTCCCGCCAATGATCATCATTATAAAGCCGACCGCCAGAATGATCAGCGTGGCGGACATATGCGGCTCCAGATACAGCAGCAGCGCGATAACGCCCAAAATGACCACATACGGCACCAGACCGTATCGCCAGTCCGCCATGCGGTCGCGGTTATCCGCCATCATCGACGCAAAGAGGATCACAATCGCCAGCTTCGCAATTTCGGAAGGCTGAAAGCTGCCGATTCCCGGGACATAGAGCCACCGAACCGCGCCGTTTTCCTCGCTTCCCCAGATCAGCACGGCGCCCAAGAGCGCCAGCGCCACCAGTAAGATCAATTTGGAAAACCGCGCCACAATTTGATAATTCAGCCGCGCCACTAACAACATCAATCCAATGCCCAGCACAGCGAAAAACGCCTGCCGAAGAAAATATTTGGCTGGATTAGCCCCTTCCTCGTTAAACGCTCTGGCGTAGCTGGCGGAAAACAACATAATCAGTCCCACGGCCACCAGCAGCAGCGTCAAAACCAGGAACGGGATATCCATCATGCCGCTCTCATCCTCGACCACCCGCACCTTGCGCAAGTTGTCCGACTCCGGCACATCCACGGTCTTTTTTTGCCGCAATCTTATTCACCCCTTAAACGAACCAACCTCTCACGCCCAGATAGGCCAGCGCACACATTCCGCACGTGATGGCGACAAACACACACCAAATTTTATATTCGCTCCATCCGCACAATTCAAAATGGTGATGAATCGGTGACATCCGGAACAACCGCTTCCCATGGGTTATTTTAAAATAGCTGACTT
The DNA here is from genome assembly GCA_964450645.1 of uncultured Oscillospiraceae bacterium. Taxonomy (GTDB): domain Bacteria; phylum Bacillota; class Clostridia; order Oscillospirales; family Oscillospiraceae; genus JAKSPM01. The sequence goes on from CAYVEB010000002.1 coordinate 33,574, forward strand.
GCAAAATTACCGACAGCGTTTCCACCAGATAGACAAACCCCACCAGCAGCAAAATCAGCGGCATATCCAGCGCAAACGCCATCCCGCAGACCGCGCCGCCCAGGAATAGCGACCCGGTATCGCCCATAAACATCTTGGCCGGGTAAAAATTATACCACAAAAAACCCGCCAGACCACCCAACAGCGCGGCCGGGAACAGCGCCAGGTCTCCCCTGCCCATGCCAAAGGCCGTCACAGTGAAAAACACCATCACCGGCAGCGTGACGCCGCTCGCCAAGCCGTCGATTCCATCGGTCAGATTCACCGCGTTCACGCAACCTACAATCACGAACATGGCAAACGCGATGTAGGCAATCGGCGGGATCGTGATACTCCAATTGGTAAACGGCACGCGCAACTCGCACGTCAGTTCGCCGGACCGGTAGAGTACATACAAAAACAGGCAGGAAATCGCCAGCTGGAGCAGCAGCTTTTGCAGCGCCGTCAAGCCCAAATTACGTTTTAGTTTCACCTTAACAAAATCATCAGCAAACCCGATCAGGCCAAAGCACAGCGCCATGGCCAGTACCAGCAAATGGGTATAGCTTCCGCCGCGCATGGCGCTCCAACCGGTCGCCACGCACACCAGCGACGCGCCGATAAACGCGATGCCGCCCATTGTGGGCGTGCCTGCTTTGCTCTTGTGCCAGCTAGGCCCAGCCTCCCGAATTTCCTGCCCCGCTTTGAGCCGGCGCAGAACCGGTACCAAAATAGCTCCCAAAATTACCGCCAAGATGTAGGCTGCAACGATGGTTACAAGGATGCTACCACTCATGCTCATGCTCTTTCTCCTCCGTATTAAGTCTAGTCCTGTAAAAACAGATCCAGTACCTGCTCCATTTTCATTCCCCGGCTGCCTTTAAACAGCAAAACGTCGCCCGGCTTCGCCGTCCGGCGCAAGTCCGCCGCAAGCTCCTCACGGGAATGATAAATGCCCATATTTCTCTTATCCATGCCGCCTGTGATCGCGCCCAGAGCAATCCGTGCGCCCTGTAAGCCGTAAGTATACAGCATATCCGCTCGCGCGGCCACCAGGCGGCCAATGCGGTAGTGCTCCGCCTGGGTATGTGTGCCCAACTCCAGCATATCGCCCAGCACGGCGATCCGTCTGCCCTGGCATTTTCGCCCGGCGAGCACCGACAGCGCGGCGTCCATCGATTCCGGCCCGGCGTTATAGCAGTCTGCGATGATGGTAAATCCCTTTGCCTCGTAAATCTTCTGCCGCAGGCCGGTGTTCTCATAATTGGCAAGCGCCTGTTCAATTCTATCCGGCGCAACGTCCATGCACAGCCCCACGGTAATCGCGGCAAGCGCGTCGTAAACCAGGTGGCGGCCCTCCTCCGGCAACGTCACGGTAAGCTGTTTCCCAAAGCCCTCCACCTGAAAGCGTGTGGCGTTTTCCAGCTGCTCAACATGGCTCGCCCGCACCTGACACGCGGGATTGTCCAGGCCAAAATACACCGGCTCAATCCGCAGCGCATGGCGCTGACCCCATAAAAGCGCATCGTCGCCGTTAAAAATCGCGGTTCCTCCGGCGCGCAGACCCTCCAGAATTTCCAGCTTCGCCTGCAAAATCGTTTCACGGGAGCCGAGATACTCCATGTGCATGGTGCCGATATTCGTAATTACCGCAATATCCGGCCGGGCAATGGCGGTCAGATAGGAGATCTCCCCCTTGTGGTTCATGCCCATCTCCAGCACCGCCGTCTGGCTGTCCTGATGCAGGTTGAGAATGCTCAGCGGCAGACCGATCTGGTTGTTAAAATTGCGGTCGGTCTTTCCGGTTGTGAAGGTCGACTCCAGAATCGCCGCGGTCATTTCCTTCGTTGTGGTTTTGCCGACGCTGCCGGTGATCCCCACCACCCGGATCGGATTCGCCAGGCGGTAGTCACGGGCAATCTCCCCCAAAGCGCGGAGGGTATCCGGCACATAGATCGCTGGAATCGCGCGATCCAGCGGCCGCTGCGCCAGCACCGCGGCCGCTCCCTTGCCCATGGCCTGGGAGGCATAATCGTGGCCGTCCCGCGTCTCGCCCGTCAGCGCGACAAATAACTGCCCGCGTTGAATTTCACGGGTGTCCATGCAGGCACCGGAAAATGTCAGATGTTCAAACGCCGTGTCGACTTGGCCGCCGCACATGGCCGCCGCCTGTTTTAAGGTCAGATCTCCCAATGGGCATCCCTCCTAGCTATGCTCCAAGTTGTGTGCAACTTCTTCCCGTTCGTCCAGGTGTATTTTTTTCGCCCCCAAAATTTGATACGTCTCATGGCCCTTTCCTGCCAAGACGATGACATCTCCCGCCTTGGCTTGTTCCATGGCCCAGGCAATCGCCTTGCGGCGGTCCGGGACGACCACGTAGTCCCTGCCGGTCGGTTTTACGCCGGAGAGGATCTCGTCAATAATGGCATTGGGATCCTCCGTGCGGGGATTGTCCGAAGTAATCACGGCCAGATCCGCCAGCTCCGCGCCGATGCGCCCCATAATCGGCCGCTTCTTGGCATCGCGGTCGCCTCCGCAGCCAAACACCGCCAATATGCGGCCCTTGCAGAACCCGCGCACCGTGCGCAGCACATTTTCCAGCGCGTCTGGCGTGTGGGCGTAGTCAATGATCACCGTATAATCCGTTCCCGGCGTGGGAACCACCTCGATCCTTCCGCGGACGCTCTTCGCCGTCCGCAGCGCCTGGGCCAGCTGGTCGAGCGGAATTCCCAGCGCCAGCCCGGCCCCCACCACTGACAGGCAGTTATAGGCCGAAAAGCTGCCGGGAATCCCCAGCACCGCGTGGACCGTCTCTCCGCCGCTGGTCAGGTCCATCTCCACCCGGTCCGGCTCCAGCTGGACATGCTCGGCCCGCAGATCGGCGGGCTGACAGATGGCATACGTGTCGGCCGTTCCGGCCGCGCTGGAGAGCATCAGCCGGGCGTAATCGGCGTCAAGATTGACGACGCTCCTGCGGGACGCCGCGAACAGCAGCGCCTTTGCTGCCGCATAGCGGTCCATGGTCTTGTGAAAATCCAGGTGGTCTTCCGTTAAATTGGTGAAGACGCCCACGTCGAATACAATTTCATCCACCCGGTGCAGCGCCAGCGCGTGGGAGGAGACCTCCATCACCACATGCGTGCAGCCGGCGTCGCACATCTGCCGCAGCAACTTTTGCAGATCATAGCTTTCCGGCGTGGTGTGCTCCGCGGGAATAATCTGGCTGCCGATCTGGTTCTCAATGGTGCCAATCAGGCCCACCTTCGCGCCCAGCGCGGTTTCCAGGACAGATTTCAGAATGGTCGTCACGGTGGTCTTGCCGTTGGTACCCGTGACGCCGATCATCTTCATCCGGCCCGCCGGATGACCGAACCAGTTGGCGCTGACCAGCGCCAACGCCCGCCGGGTAGAGGCGACCTGGACATAGGCGCCATGCTCCGGGATCCGCTCACACAAAATCGCCCGCGCGCCCTTCTCCAGGGCCATTGGGATAAAGCGGTGGCCGTCGGTGGCAAAGCCCGGAACCGCCACAAACAGATCGCCCGGCTTCACCAGCCAGGAGTCATAGCACACGCCCGTGAACTGCGTATCCAGGGGGAGATTTGCAGATAGAATTTCAATGCCCTGCAATAATGTTTTTAAGTTCATAAGGACTCCTAATCCTGCGCGCTGTGGTCGGTAAATTCCACGGTGACGGTCGTCCCCGGGTCGACCAAGGTGCCGGAGGGAATGTCCTGGCCCGTAACCGTCGCTCCGCCGACTGTCGCGGCGCCCTTCACCTGCACATACAAGCCCAGATTGGCAATGGTTTCATTGACCTGGCTCAGCGTCATTCCCGACAGGGTCGGCACCGTCACCTGCGTCGTCGGCTTTTCCTCGCCCATGTACAAAATGACTTCCGAATTGCCCGGCAGCTCCATGCCAGCCGACGGCACCTGGTCGGTAATGGTGTTCCCCTCGCCGACCACACGATAAGTCAGGCTCTTGGCCTCCAGGACTTGCTTCGCCTCCTGCTCGGTTTTGCCGGTCACATTGGGCATACTCACATTGATGCTGCTCACATCCACGCCGGTGTAATCCGGCTCCACGCCCAGATAGGGCAGAATGTCCTCGAATACATCGCGCACTGTCGGCGCGCCCATCACGCCGCCGGAGATGTAATAGCCCGATTCCGGCGACGGCGTATCCAACGCCACCAGAACCACATATTTGGGATCGTTGATGGGCGCTACGCCAACGAAGGAGACAATTTTGTCGTCGACCTTCACGATATTGCCCTCTTCATCCCGGGTGTCCATTTTCTCGCCCGTGCCGGTCTTGCCGCCGATACGGTAGCCGGTCAGCTTGGCGTTGCCGGCCGTGCCGTCTGTGACCACGGACTCCATCATTTCGCACATTTTCGCGGACGTCTCCTCGCTGATGGCCTGGCGCAATACGGTGGTCGAATTTTTCTGCACCGTGTTGCCGTCGGCATCCACAATTTCCGAGACCACATAGGGCTTCAGCACATACCCGCCGTTGACGATTGCGCTCACCGCCCGCACCAGTTGCATGGGCGTGATGCGGAATGTCTGGCCAAAGGAGGTGGAAATCACGTTGGAAGTGCTGGAGACCGCATCCGTCAAATCTTCTTTTGCGTACATGAGACCGGCGCCCTCGCCGGGCAGATCCACGCCGGTCTTCTCCGTCAGGCCGAAAGCCTCGATATAATTATACAGTGTTTCCCCGCCGACTGAAAGCCCAATATGCGCAAATGCCAGGTTGCATGAATTCTGCAGTGCCTGGGCCAGCGTCTCCGAGCCGTGGCCGGCATGCTGCCAGCAGTTCAGAATCTCTTTACGGCCGGTAAACTTTTCCGCACCGGCGCAAAAATAAGTATTGCTCTCCGTCACAGAGCCGGAATCCAGCGCCGCCGCCAGTGTCACCAGTTTAAACGTCGAGCCTGGCTCGTAGCCGTCGGAAACGTTGCGGTTGCGCCACTGGCTCAGCTGCGCCTCGTTATACGCCTGATAATAGGCGTCCATGGCCGCCTCGTAATCGTCCGTTCCTTCCTTATACTGCTGGGCGTCCAGCTTCATCTGGGCCAGCTCCTCCGCCACCTTGGAATCGTAAATCTCCAGATAGTCGTTGGGATCGTAGGAGCCCAGGGTGGACATGGCCAAAATTTCGCCGGTATTCACATCCATCACGATGCCGAACGCGCCGTTTTGCACATCATATTTTTCGATGGCCGCCTGCATGTTCTTTTCCAAATAATACTGGACTTGGGTATCGATCGTCAAAATTAAACTGTCCCCATCGGCGGCCTCGTAGTATTTTTCGTAGGAATAGAGCATTTCCGTCTCGTAATTTCCCTTGGTCGTGACCACTGCCCCGGCGGTTCCCTCCAGATAGCTGTTATAATTGGCCTCCAGCCCCTCCGAGCCTTTGTTTTCGCCGTTGGTAAAGCCGATAAGCTGCGCCGCCATGGAGCCGAAGGGATAGTAGCGCTTGGAATCCGTCTCCAAATAGACGCCGCGAATATCATTCTCGTTAATAAACTCGCGCACCTTGTCGGCAACGTCCCGCGTCTGCTTGCGGGCCACAACCTTGTAGCGCATTGTCGTGTCCGCTGCCAGCTCCAAAATCCGTTCCTTGTCGACTCCGTCGATGATATTGCTCAAATTGGTGGCAATTAAATCCACATCCTGCTCGTACTTTTCCAATTCCAGCGGGTCGATAAAAATATTTTCTACCGTGGACGAAGCGGCCATCACGTTCATATTGCGGTCATAGATCACGCCGCGCGACGCCGTGACACTCGTGCTCCGTGTCTGGTTATTGATGGCCTTTGTCTCATAGTAATCATGGTCAAAAATCATCAATTTCATCAACATTCCCACCACCGGAATGAAGATCACCACACCAAAAAGGATCATCATTCCAAACGTCCTGCGCAAAATGGCGCGGTCAGACTGCGCCCGCTGCACGCGTCGCGCTTTGCCCTTCAACCGTTTTGACTGCCTCATGTCGTTCACCTGTTTCCCAAATGTTCAAAAACATGGGCGGCAATCCATTACCGCCCATGCTCCAATTGCCAAACGTCCGCCACATATTGTCCCTGTCTGCGCGGAATGGAAAGCCCATTCCAAGCATATGTGCATGTCTACTGCAGATATTCCATCAACTCGTCAAAACTATCGCACAAAGCGGCCCACGCTTTTTCAAAAATATTGCTCTCTTCCGCGATTCGAATCTGCCCGACATCCGGGTGCGGCACATTGACGTATACCGTCTGCCAACTTGTTGGTTTCTGCATCCCGTGGGACGTTGCGTAATTATCAATTTGATCATAATCCAAAAGGCTTTCATACTGCGAGCGCAGCCTGGAATTTTCCTGGCTGGCCGCGGTCAGCTGATCCTCCAGCTCGCCTTTGGCGCTCTCGGCCTCATACAGCCGGACATAACCCATGATCACCATCAGCAGCAGCATCAGCGCCGCCGCGATACCCACAATGGCAAACGGTGCGACGACCACCTTGGCCTTGACCGTTTTGGTGCGTACTCTGGGCCGTTCCTTCGGCAAATTGTCCGAATTCGGAAGTTCTCGCGCCGCGCTGGTGCCGTCGTACTCCGGCAGCGTATAGCTGATTCTATATTTTTGCGGCTCCGCCATAGCGCCGTCCTCCTATTTCCAGTTTTTCCGCCACGCGCAGCTTGGCGCTGCGGGCGCGTGGGTTCTCCGCCAACTCTGCCGGACTTGGTAAAATCGGTTTGCGGCTGATCAGCTTCACCTGCGGCGTCCTGCCGCAGACACACACCGGGAATTCCGGCGGGCAGATACAGCCCTTCGCCGCGTCCCGCAGGGCCGTTTTGACAATCCGGTCTTCCAGGGAGTGAAAGGTGATCACCGCCAGCCTTCCGCCGGTCTTCAAGCGCGGAATCGCCGCGTCCATCATCTGCCGGAGCGCGCCCAATTCATCGTTCACCGCAATGCGGATCGCCTGAAAGCTGCGCTTCGCCGGGTGCTGCTTTTCCCGCAGCGCGCTGCCGGGCATGGCGCTTTTGATCACATCGACCAGTTCTAATGTCGTCGCAATTTTCCGCTCGCTTCTGCGCCGCGTAATTGCCGCGGCGATCTGCGGTGCGTAGCGCTCCTCGCCATAGTCGTATAAAATGCGCCGCAGCTCCTCCGTCGGCCAGGTGTTCACCACGTCGTATGCCGACAGCTTGTCCGTTTGGTCCATCCGCATATCCAGCGGCGCGTCCGTCATATAGGAAAAGCCGCGCGCGCCGTCGTCCAGCTGCGGAGACGATACGCCCAGGTCGAACAGCATCCCGTCGATTTGATCCAGGCCCAGGCCGTCTAGAATGGCGTCGATCTGCCTGAAATTCGCGTGTACCAGCGTGACGCGATCCGCCACCGGCGCCAAGCGCTGCCTGGCCGCCTCCAAGGCCGCCTGATCTTTGTCCACACCGATGAGTCTGCCCGTGCGCAGTTTGCCCGCAATTTCCAGCGAGTGCCCCGCGCCGCCCAGCGTTCCGTCCAAATAGACGCCGTCGGGCCGGATGTTCAGCGCTTGCACGCTCTGCTCCAACAATACCGGCTTATGTGCAAAGGCCATCAGAAGCCCAGCTCCTCCATGGCCGCGGCCAAATTCTCCGGCTTCAGCAGCTCTTTCTCCAACTCCGCATAGGTTTCGCTGTCCCATATTTCCGCATGGCTGCCTTGTCCAATGAAGGTGACGTCCTGGGTGATTCCGGCATACTGGCGCAAATCGGACGGAATCAGGAACCGGCCCTGTTTATCCGGCTCGCATTTTGCCGCGTTGGCAAACAGGCCACGAATCAATCTGGCCTTGGACAGGGGCAGCGCGTTGTAGCGCTCCACAAACTGCTGCCAACCGGACTCCGTGTAGACGCTCAAGCAGTGATCCACGCCCAGCGTCACATAAAATGCGTCGCCCAATTCCTCTTTGAGTTTCGCGGGGACAAACAAGCGGCCTTTAGGATCCACAGAATGTCTGTATTTTCCGTACATCTTGACCGCCTCCGCTCCACTTTACTCTTTTTTCATCCATTTTGCTCCACTCATTTATAGTATACAGAATTTCTAAAAAATTGCAATCACTTTTTCGAACTTTCTTGAAGATTTTTTTATTTTTTTCTCCCGCCAGTTCGGCCATACGCTCCGCGCGAAAAACGGCATGGCGGAGGCCATACCGTTTCCCGCGCTATACGGTCAGAATTGTCAGCGCGTCGTTTTCCACCGCGACCCGCACCCGCTCCGGCGGCGTTTCCGTTTCCATCAGCCGCGACGCCAATGGATTTTCCACGTGGCGCTGGATGGCGTGACGGATCTGTCGCGCGCCGCTCTCCCGGTTTTGACAGTGCTCCACTATCCAGTCGGCCACGCCGTCTTCCACCAGCATGGACACACCTACCTTGTCCGCACGTCCGGCCACTTCCGCCAGCTGCTTCCCAGCGATCTGCGCCAGCTGCGGATTTGTCAGCGGCCGCATCTGCGCCACGCAGTCGATCCTTCCCAAAAACTCCGGCGCGAAATGCTCGCGCAGCTGAATCGGCATGGACGCCTCCTCCGCCTGCTTGGAAAATCCGATCTCCGTTCCACTCTTGCTGCCCAAATTGGACGTCATGACGATCAGCGTGTTACGGAAATCCACGCGGCGGCCCACCGAGTCGGTCAGCACGCCGTCGTCCATCACCTGTAGCAGCAAATTGGTCACGTCCGGGTGCGCTTTTTCCAGCTCGTCCAACAAGATTAAGCTATATGGTTTCCGGCGAACCTTTTCCGTCAGCTCGCCGCCGTTTTCATGGCCGACGTATCCCGGAGGCGCGCCGATCAGACGGGAGGCGGAAATCTTCTCCATATATTCCGACATATCCAGCCGGATCATGGCGTCCCGCCGCCCATACACCGCTTGCGCCAGAGCCTTGCAAAGCTCCGTCTTGCCCACGCCGGACGGCCCCAGCAGCAAAATCGCCGCCACAGGCCGTTTGCTGTCCGCCAGGCCCGACTTCCCCCGGCGCACCGCGTCGCACACCTGGTGTACGGCCGCGTCCTGGCCAATGACGGACCGGTGCAGCTCCTGTTCCAGTTCCGCCAAATGCTGCCGTTCCGTTTGCGTCAGCGTCCCCACGGGGATCCCTGTCTGCTCGGACAGCGCCCTCGCCACATCCGCCGCCAGCAGGCTCTTCCGTCCCGTATCCCGGCGATAGCGCTCCATTTTTTCCTGGAGCTGGGCAGCTTTTTCGTACTTTCCGCTCTGTACCGCCGCGTGAATCTGCTGCTCCAGCTGCAATCTTTTTGCCGAGATCGGGCCGCTGCCTTGCATCCGCGTCCTGGCTGCTGTCTCGTCCAACAAATCCAATGCCTTATCCGGCAAAAAACGGTCCGGCAGATAGCGGCACGACAGCCGCACCGCGGCTTGAATGGCCTCGTCGGAGATGGACACGCCGTGGTGCCGCTCCAGACTTAAGCGCACGCCGCGCAAGATTTCCTCTGTCTCCCGCTCGGACGGTTCCTCCACGCGCACCGGCCGGAACCGGCGCTCAAGCGCCGCGTCCTTCTCAATGTATTTTCGGTACTCATCGAGCGTCGTTGCGCCAATAATCTGGATTTCCCCTCTGCCGAGCGCCGGCTTTATCAAATTGGCGGCGTCAATGGCGCCCTCGGCCGCGCCAGCGCCGCAGATGGTGTGCATCTCGTCTATAAACAAAATGACGTTGCGGTTCCGCCGCACCTCCGCCACAATGTCCCGCACCCGTTCCTCAAACTCCCCGCGGTATTTGGTTCCTGCGATCAGCGACGCAATATCGATGGAGATCAGCCGCTTTCCGAACAGCTGCTCCGGCACGTTCCCTGCGGCCATGCGCTGCGCCAAGCCCTCGACAATGGCGGTTTTCCCGACGCCCGGTTCTCCGATCAGCGCCGGATTGTTCTTGTTCTTCCGGCAAAGCACGTTGATCACCGCGTCGATCTCCTTCTGCCGCCCGATCACCGGTTCCATGGTCTCCGCCAACTCCACCATATCCTGTCCAAATTGCTCCAGCAGACGGGAATTTTGCATTTTTTGTGCCTCCTTGCTTCGATTTTGCAGCGTGACAGTCTCCACCGCCGCCGTAAACAGCACATCCGGGCTTATCCCGTGCGCTTCCAAAATTTTACAGGCCATACTCTGCCGCTGCCGCGCCATCGCCAGCAGCAAATGCAGCTCATTGACCTCCTGGCTGCCCCAGTATTCGGCCTCGTTCTTTGCCCCGGCAATCACCAGACCGGCGTGATAACCGATTCCTTGGGGCAGCTTGCTCAGCGGGATGCCCTGGCCGATCCGCTCCACCAGTTCCTGGCGCACCATCGCGGCGTCCAGCCCGCACGTATTGAGCAGCTGCCCGGTTGTGGGCAGCTGCGTCAGCGCGAGCAGCAGATGCCCGCTGCCAAGATAGCTGTGGCCCAGCAGCCGCGCGCTGTTGCAGGCAAATCGAATGGCCTTTTCCGCGCCGCTTGTGAGTTTATTGATTCCCATGCGCTCCCTCCGTTCCGTAGAGATTGTGTCCAACCCGGCACGCACCTCATACCGCTCCAGCACGTTTTGTACAAGATTTTTCTGAAAATAATAGAATTACCAATTGCATTTTTTTAAATCCATGGTAGAATAGTTCTGCAAGCATTTGCAAACTATTACGATGGAGGTTTACATCATGGCATATTCGATTACCGACAAGTGCGTGGCCTGCGGCTCCTGCGCGGAAGCATGTCCTCTGGGCATCATCTCGGAAGGCGACGGCAAGTACGTCATCGATGCGGATCAGTGCGTAGAATGTGGCACCTGCGCAGAACAGTGCCCCATGGGAGCGATTGAACAACCGTAAGAACCACCTAGGGCCTGTGCGTTGCACAGGCCCTAAAATTTGGAGCTAGCTTCATGGAAGAAACGTTATGGAACGGCATCCGGATGCTGCAGCCCGAACGCCATTTCCGGCTCGGCACCGACGCGGTGCTGCTGGCGGACTATCTCACCCTTCCACGCAAGGCCCGCGTGGCGGATTTGGGAAGCGGTTCCGGCGCGATCGGGCTTTTGCTGTGCGGCCGAAGCGCAGATTGCCATGTAACGGGCATTGAAATTCAGCCGGAGGCCTGCGCCCTAGCGCGGGATAACATCGCGCGGAACGCTCTGGAGCACCGTTTCTGCCTTTTACAAGGTGATCTGCGCGAAATTCGTGACCTTTTGCCGGCCAGCAGCTTCGACTGCGTGGTCGCCAACCCGCCCTATTTCCCGGTCGGCAGCGGAAAACTCAAGGAAAATTCGGCGCTGGCGGTTGCGCGGACGGAAATCTGCTGCACGCTTGGCGACGTCTGCGCCGCCGCCGGATGGCTGGTTCGCCGCGGCGGAACCTTCGCCCTTGTCCACCGGCCGGAGCGCCTTTGCGATTTGCTGTACCAAATGCGGGTCAACCGGCTGGAGCCGAAACGCATTCGCTTTGTCCGGCATACGCCCTCGGCCCCGGTCAGCCTGGTGCTTCTGGAGGGGCGCGCGGGAGCGAGGCCCGGCCTGCAATTTCTCCCGGATCTCATTCAATTTACACCGGACGGTGCCGAAACCGCGGAATACCGCGCCATTTATCACCGGAATTAGGAGGGCTTTATGGCCGCGACACTCTATCTTGTTCCCACGCCGATTGGAAACCTGGGCGATATTTCCGAGCGATGCCGCGAAATTCTGCAAGCGGCCGACTTTCTTGCCGCCGAAGACACCCGCGTTTCTTTAAAGTTGCTGAATTATTTGGGGCTGAAAAAAAGCCTTGTCAGCTACCACGAGCACAACAAGGCCGAAAGCGGGCAAAGAATTCTTGCGCGGCTTCAGGCTGGCGAGAGCTGCGCCCTGATGACGGACGCTGGGACCCCGGCCATCTCGGATCCGGGCGAAGATTTGGTGCGCCTGTGCGCGGAAGCGGGGATTGCGGTCTGTTCCATTCCCGGCCCTTGCGCGGCTATAACGGCGCTGAGCGCATCCGGCCTTCCCACGGGACGGTTTACGTTTGAGGGATTTCTCCCAACGGCAAAAAAAGAGCGCCAAGCGCGCCTGACGCAGCTGGCGCGCGAGGAGCGCACCATGATTTTTTACGAAGCGCCGCACCGCCTGGCCGCGACGCTGGCCGATCTGCAATCGGCCTTTGGCGGGGAAAGGAAAATCGCCCTGTGCCGGGAGCTGACCAAGCTGCATGAGGAAATTCAGCGCACCACCCTGGCGCGGGCGTCCGCGATTTATCAAGAGCACGCGCCGCGTGGAGAATATGTGCTCGTGATCGACGGGGCAGAACCGGCGCGGGAGATATTATCTCTGGAGGACGCCCTGTCCCTGGTGCGCGCGCTGATGGAGCGAGGGGTTGCAAAAAAAGACGCCGTCCGGCAGGTGGCGCAGGACACGGGGTTCCCCAAAAACGCGCTCTACCAGGCGGCATTAACGCTCCAGGTCGTTTAAAATTGAAAATTTTAGACAGTCTGCGGCGGCAAAACGTTGGTTTTGCCGCCGCATTTTATTGTTCACGTTTTAATAATTGTCGGAGGGCCGACCAGCGGGGATCCGGCTCCGGAGCACAATCGCATGGCCCAAAATTCAGATTCTTTCCGCAGCGGCAGCATAGCCCTTTGCAGTCTTCCCTACACAGCAGCTGCGAATCCATCGACAGGACAAAAAACGTGTTCACAATTTCGTCCAGATCGGCGGCGTTCTCCCGGAGCAGGAAGGTCGACAGATCCTCATCCCGTGCGTCGGCCAATTGCGTCACCAAAACCGCCTGAATTGGAATTGTCACCGCCCGCGTAAACTCGCTGGCGCAGCGGTCGCACACGCCGTGCAGCGTTGTGGAAATGCTCCCCTCAATTTGCAGCACGCCGGCCTGATTCCTGACCGTTCCCGACGCGACCACCGGCTCTGTAACCGGGCGGCATTTGCCAAACTGCAAGTCGCTCAAGTCCATTTGGGTCTGAAAGGCAATCTGGCCGCCGGGGCGGTCGATGAGCTTTGACAAATCCAGCGTCATGGCGTTAATCCACCCGTTCGTCGCCCCAGAAAAACAACGCGACGGTTCCCGGACCTGTGTGACTGCCGATGGTTGTTCCAATGTCATTGATCTCCACTTTTCCGTTGAGCTTGGGGAAGCGTGCTTCCACCAAGTCAGCGACCGCGCGCGCGTCCTCATAGCAGGCGGAATGGGATATGTAACATTTCCCTTGATAGTCGAGACCGTCGCGGGCGTGCTGCTCCATGCGCTCGACCATCGTGCAGATCACCTTTTTCTTCGGGCGAATTTTGTTCCTGGGGATCAGCCGCCCCAGGTAGTCCACATTCAGCAGCGGACAGATTCCCAACATTCCGCCGAAGAAGCCAGAGGTTTTGGAGACGCGGCCACCCTTGATGAAAAACGTCAAATCCGAGGAGAAAAACCAATGGTGAACCTTTAACCGGTTGTCCAGCGCCCACTGGTACAACTCCTCAACCGGCATGCCTGCGTCGCGCTGATCGGCCATCGCGTCAACCAGCAGGCCGAACCCGGACGACGCTGCCAGGGAGTCCACCACAAAAATTTTCCGCTCCGGATACTGCGCGCGCAGCTGCTCCGCCGCCATTATTGCGGAATTTACGGTTCCGGAAATGCCGCTGGAAAGGCTGACATGGATCAGGTCCTTCCCGCTCTTGAGGAACGGTTCAAAATAGCTTTGGTACTCGTCCACATTGATCTGCGAGGTGCGGGTCTCGGCGCCGTTTTGCATTGCCTTGTAAAATTCCGAGAGAGGGATCGACTGTCCCAAATCGTCGGGGTATTGTTTCCCGTTCAGTTCAAAGTGAGAGCAAATAAAGGAAATATTACGCTCCTGAAAATGTTTCAAAGAGAGGTCCGCAGTTGAGCAACAGCTCAATACATAGTCCGCCATTGGGATTTCCTCCTACAAGTTCGTATTCGTATATGTTGAGATTATACCACGCTGAGATTATACCACATTTTTCCGCTCGTTGCAAGGCGAATTTTGACGAAAAACACCTGCATTTTTGTAATATCAATAGATATGAACCATTTTTGTAAAAAAAATCGTTTGGTATCACCTTGGGTGGGCTTTAGAGCCAGAGCCTTGAACAGAATCATTTCCTCCGCTTCTGTGTGCTGCCGCGGGTGGCTATGGGGCCTGTGGGACCTTTCTAACAGCGAATGCCAGTCTTTCCCGTCGCACCGCTTATTCCACCGCTTTACGCTCGGCAGACTGACCCCATACATCCGAACCGCAAGGCTTCCCTCTTTTCTCCTTGCCAGCTTAACTACTGCTTGCCTTTTCCGTGCCTCTTGTGTTAGAATGTTCATGAGAAGTTCTCCTTTGCGTATGGTTGGTTTTTTGTAGTAGCTGAATGATACCACGCCAAAGGTTGAACTTCTCCTTTTTTATCGGTTCATCATTACACTTTGTCGCAGTCCGGGCGCTCTCGTTGAATTCTTATAATGTTGAATTCCTATAATAATCAGGAGCCCTCCGAAATGGAGGGCTCCCATGCTTTGTATTTGGTTTCGCGGCTTGTCTTCTGAGAAAATTATCCCTCGACTAGCTTATAGAGCGTAATTGGCTGCTGACTCGTATAGGTCTCAGCTTTGTAGAAAGCAAAACGGGGCGAACTCGGATTCCAGCGCAGATGCGGGCCACTCTCCGTTACCGTGGTAATATCAACGTTGTTTTCACCATCTAGCGTGAGACTATAGACAACCGCATCACCCTCTGTGGCAGTAGCGGTAAATCCGTTTTTTTGTCCATCGCTATAATTGAAGTAGACGCCACCAGTGGTCTGGATGGTATAGCCCGTATCCTTCTTTGCCAGCGTAACAACCTCACCTTCCAACTCTTGCGACCACGCAATTGTGCTGTTTTCAATGGTGACGGTCTTATGGTTGCTTTCGTTGCTCAGGCTTGTATCGCTCAGCGAACCGCGGAAGTATTCACCAGCCGTATCGCTAGACTCATAGACGAGCAGATATTTCCCTTCCCAGCCAGCGTCCGCAGGATCTGCTGTAACCTTCTCAAACTTTTTCTGAGCAGGGGCAGTCGGTTCCTGATAGAGATAAATCTGCATGGCAAAGGCCGTCTCATTTTGTCCATCCGCATGCCAGTAAGCTGTGAAATCGCCGTTGTACCACTCGATGCCAAGAGGATCACCCTGACTGCCAGTCACCGAGGGGTTGTGGATATAGAAGCAGTCCTGAGTTGTCGCCGTCACCAGTTGCCAATCCGACCCCGCGCTTCCCGGTGTCAGGGACTGGAACGCGCCGGTAAGCTGCTGGTCGTCATCGTACTTCAACCTGAAGGTATCGCCAGATACTCCGGTAACCTCCCAAACGATTTTGGTATTGTTTGTAGTAATCTTGTTCTCCACCGGAATAACGTCAACACCCGCAAGGTTCGACGTTGAATACACATCCTCCGACACGGCTTTTTTGGCGTCCGGATTATAAATGATGATCTTATCGCCGTCTTTCAGCTTATAATCCTTAACCAGAGCGTACACATCACCCTCTGGCTCCTGTCCCCCCACCGAAACGTCAAAGGAGAAATTGCCGTACTCGGTGTTGTTCCAGGTGTAGGTTGCCGTCAAACCGTCCTCCGATAAGCTCTTCGTGTAATCCTCTTCGTTGAGAATTGGCAGCACCACTGTTACTGTTTTGGCATTGCACTCGCCTACAGTACTCTTGCAAGTACCGGTGAGTTCGCCGGCAGTTGTCAAAGTCGGGGCGACGGTAACCGTGTACTCATAGTCGTGGACATGCTCTGGGCCTGGCTCTGGTGTGCCACCGCCGCCGTTCGTCGTGAGTTTGTACAGAGCCGGAACATAGTAGGTGTTGTAGTCATCCGCTGTGCCGTCCTCCACCTTGTACATCCGGAACCGGCCCGTACCCTCGGTGAGGCTATGCGCCCACTCAATCCAACGGTCGTCGTGCGCCATCTTCACCTTGCCATTTTCAAAGGTGAAAGTGAACGCGGTCTGATCCGTCGTGAAATTGCTGCCGGTTGTATGTCCCAGATAAGTACCGTCCTTGCTCAGAATCGAATAGCCGTTATCGTAAGACGCAACGGTGAAAGTCATGCCGAGGTTCGCTTCGGTCGCTTCAATCTTGTTGTCGGTAATTGCGACTTCCACGCCATTGCCGGCTTTGTCCAGGCCGTCGGCATTGCCACCGTTGAACGCGTAGTTCTTGCCACCGACGCCCTCGGCAACAATCAGGTATTCGCCGGACCAATCCGTGGGATCTTCCGTAACCTTGACAAAGGTTGCATCGCTTTCCACAGGAGGCTGTTCAGGATCGGGAGCGGTGCCGCCAGCGCCCTTGACATACAGCTGCATTGCAAAGAGCGCTTCGTCGCCGGACCCAACGTAATAGGTGCTGAAGTTGTTCTTGTCGCTGTACCACTCAAGGGTTTTCGGATCGCCGCTGGTACCCTTGGCCGTGGTGTTCTGGATGTAAACGCTGTTGGCCGTCGCGGCAGTCGTTAGCATCCAGACATTGTCGGTATCCGCAAAGCTCAGGGCCGTGGTGCAGGACAGCGTATCGCCGGCGTCGTTCTTGAGCTTGAAGCCGTCGGCCGTCGCTTCAACCGTCCAGACAATCTTGGTGTCGTCCGTGGTGATCTTGTTGTCCGTGACTGTTACGTCCGTACCTGCGCGGTAGCCGCTCTCGTCGGTCTCGGACATGGCCTTGCCGGCGCTCGCGTTGTAGATAATGACCTCGTCGCCGTCCTTCAGTTCCGTGGCGAGCGTGTAGTCGCTGCCGCCAACAGGAGGTACTTCGGAGCCGATCTTTTCGCCGCAGACGTCGCAGATGCCGTCCTTATCCTCGTCCACGTGGCCCGTCGCGGGGATCTCTTCGGTCTGCGTTGCGTCGCAACGGGAGCACTTATAGGTTCTCTCGCCGGGCTGCGTGCAAGTGGGTTCCTTGGTCACAACACCCTCGGTGCCAAAGTCGTGGCCCAGAGCGGCAATGGTCCTCGTCTCTTTCTCGCCGCAGACGGAGCAGACATAGACCCCCGTACCAGGTTCAGTGCAGGTAGCCGCCACGGAGGAGCCTTCATCCAGCACGAAAGTATGGTTGCCGTTGCAGACATAGGCCGGGTTCATCTTGCTCACAAAGCGCATAATCATGGAAGCAAACTGCCCACGGGTTGCCGTGCCCTTCGGCAGCAGCAGAATCTTGCCCGTAGACGGGAACTTGGAACCGGAGATGATGCCGATGCCAACCGCCCAGCGCATATTCTCAACCGCGTAATTGGAGATATCGGACGCATCCGGGAAACCGGCCAGATTGCCGCGGGTCTTGGTGTCATAGCCCTTGTACTCAGCATAGCGGTACAAGAACGCGGCCATTTCTTCACGCGAGACAGACCTGTTGGGTTGGAAGGTCGTCGTGGTAGTACCGGCGACCACACCGGTCGAATAGCCCCAGCGAACTGCCTTTGTATAGTATCTGCCGGAGGCCACATCCGTAAACGGATTCACAAGACCGTTGACAGGCGGTCTGCCATCCAGACGGTACAGGATGGTCACAGCCATGCCACGGGTCAAATCCTGGTACGGGGCAAACGTGGTGTTGGTTACGCCGACCATCAGGTCATGCTCCGCAACAAACGACACGGCCTTGTAGAACCAGTCACCCTTGTGGACGTCTTCGAACATATACGCGTAGTCCGGTTCGCCGGAAAGCTTAATTTCCGCTCTGTCGCGGACACGCAGACGCGCGAAGATGGTGTTGTCCGCGGAGGTTTCATCCACGTCGCGCGAGCCAATGCCCACAGCCGTGACGCTCATGCCGACGGCTGGCTCAATCGCCTTGCCGTTTGCATCGATAAAGCCTTCGGAGTAGTTATCCGCAGAGTTGAGAATGTAACCGTTGATGAAGACGCAGGCGTCAACGCCGGACCCGTCGTCCACATAGATCTTA
The DNA here is from genome assembly GCA_964450645.1 of uncultured Oscillospiraceae bacterium. Taxonomy (GTDB): domain Bacteria; phylum Bacillota; class Clostridia; order Oscillospirales; family Oscillospiraceae; genus JAKSPM01. The sequence goes on from CAYVEB010000002.1 coordinate 51,565, forward strand.
TCCACAACTCCCTCGGTGCGATGGACGCTGCTGATCGTGCCAGTAACGCTCATCAACAGGCCAATGTTCTCATCCGCCATCGCCTGTTTTGCAGTGACGGCCTTGGGTGCAAGCTTATTTAGATTGTCATCCAGGATGGTAATATAGCCATTGTAAATGTCAGAAATGTTCAGCTCGACCTCGCCGCAGTAGTAAGTCACCGCGCCGTGGACACGCACATGCATACCAATAGCAAAGGAACCGGCAACCGGGAACACATTGATGCCATGACCGGTCGTATCCTGAACATAGATGCAGTCAAAGAACGCGGTGTTCTGGTCATAGCCGGAAGCGTTGGCGGTTACGTAGCCCTCGATGGTGAACTGGGGCAGCGTGCCGTCGTCAGGCTGAGACTTGACCTCTGCAATATCCGTCAGCTTGACGTTCTCATTGGCACCAGTCAGATCGTCAAGGATGTTCTTGGCAATGTAGGAGTTGGCGTAGTTGACGCCGTCCTTGATGTCAAAGTCGCTGAAGAAGGTCACACCGGAGGCAACCACCCAGCCGCCGCCGGGCAGATCTTCGTAGGTCATAACGTTGACCTTGCCCTTTTCCACTGTGACATGCTCTTCAGTTCCGTCATAGACAGGCTCAAAGCTGGCACTGGTGAAGTAGTTGTCATAGTGAGAACCCCAGGTGCTGTCGTAGCCACGCACCAGAACGTCTACCTTGCTGTCGTCAAGGACCTGCAGCGGCGCGCCATTGTAGAGCTGGAAGCCGGTCTGGTTATCCGCAGACGGCGTGGTGCCGAAGGCGTCGGAAGATGTGTAAGCGCCCTTCGTAAAGCGGTGCTCGGTGTTAAAGTTGTCAATCGAAGACAGATACAGCCGATAGGCCTCATTGGCCTTCAGATCGTTGTCGACGATAATGCCGTCCACCACACGGGTATGTGCGCCGATGGCCTCCAGCAGCTTGTTGGAGTTCTCCGCGCAGTTGTCATACGTGTTGTCGCGGTCGGACTTGGAGCAGATGATCACATTGCCGCCAGCCTCGGTGTACTTGGCCAGCTCCGCAATCTCAGCATCGGTGTACATTGTGGCCGCACTGGTGTTTCTCATATAAGGAACGGTCAGAACAACCAATTTGTACTTGGACAACGTGTCATAGTTAAACTCACCGGCCTCAATATAATTGGCCCGGACGCCGTTCTGCGCGCAGAACGTGACAAAGTTCTTAGCGCTGTCAGTGTAGTCGCCAGAGACATAGTAGTTGGTATGTCCGCGGTCGATCGCAATGTTCACCAGAGAACTTGCGTCATAGGAACGAATCGTCAGGCTGATGGAAATGTCAACTTCCTCGTCCCCCAAGGAGGGCACAGTGCCCTTCAGATTCGCGGTGATGACATGGCTGCCCTCGGTGGCCGGAGTGTAGGTCATGGTGTAATCCACGGTCGCGCCAGCGGCAACGGTGGTGCCTGCAACGTCTTTGTCTACATAGTATTCCTTCTCGTCAACCGTGTAGGTCAAAGAATTGACCTTGAGCTCCTCGGTGGAGGAGTTGGTCAGCGTGGTGGTGATGGTGTCCGCTTCACCGGTGACCGACAGAGCATTGGTGTTGGTGATGCCGGTGAACAGGATGGGCAGGGATTCGCCGACCCAAACGGGAGCGGTAACCGCCAGCTTGCCATCGGGCTTAGTGACCTTGATGTAATAGTAGGCGTCAGTGTTGTCGAGTTCCTCATTCATCTCATAGCTGCTGCCCGTAACGTCGGTATGCCAAACCGACTTGCCGCCTTCGCCGATCACATCGATCCGGCCAAGCGCGTCGCCGTCGGGTTCGCGGAAAGAAACGTTGATGGTGACCTTGTCAACCGTCACACCGGGCTCCGTGCTGATGATGTCGCCTTGCAGATAGGATTCATTTTCGTCGATTTTACCGTCGCCGTTCGCGTCCGCCTTGAGGTAGTACAGAATGTTCAGGTTCTGATCTTCCGTGGCGTACACATGGCGGGCTGCGATGGCGTCGTAGATGCCCTGCTCGGAGAAGTTGTCGGTAATCACAACGTCGCGGCAGGTATTTGCGTCGCCCCAGTTGCCCTTGTGGTTATCCTGGTTGTTGGACGGTGCAAGGTGCCAGCCCATCGCCAGCGCATTGTCATAGTGCTCGTAGGACGGGAAGTAGCTGCTGCCGCCGACCTGACCTTCGCCGTTGCCAACTTCCACCAGATTCATAATCTGATCACGCGCCGGGGTATAGCCGGTAAAGTCACCGAACGTGCCAAACGTCGTGCCGGGATGGTTGAACATGGAGGAAATCTGACCCTCGCCGGTATAGGTGCCCTTGCTGTTGGCGTCAACCATCAGATCAAAGTACATGAACATACCGCCGTAGTTGGTCTTGTTGTTCAGATCGCTGTTGTTCCGGGAAACAATGCCCACGGAGTTAAAGGTGTTGATGTGGCCGGGGCCGCCAGACCAGGTCATCTCATAGCCGTAGAGAGCGATGAAATCATCGGTGGTATACTGTTCGGCAGTATACTTGGCCTCCTGCCATTTGTTCAGCTGCACGCCGTCCTTATACGTGTCGGACATGGTAATTGCGCTGTGTCCAGCTTCATAAATAGAATCCGGCGTGGAGGTATCTTTGGTGTCAAAGTAGTTGGAATGGTCGGTGACAAAGAGGAAGTCGACGTCAGGCGCTTTCGAAGCGTGCTCATACGCATCCTCCAAGGTACCGGCGCCGTCGGAATACTCCGAGGTGTGGGAGTGCATCTGGCCAAAGTACAGACCCAAGCCAGCTTCACCGATGTAGAACGACCATTCCGCGTTCGCGGATTTGCCATCCTTACGAGTGACGGTCACATGAACGACTACCTTGCCGTCCGGCTGGTCAGTCTGGAAGGCGTAGGTAATCTTTTCACCGGAAACGCTCGGAGTAACCGCATTGTCGTTGATCGTCATGGAAATGGTGGGGTCCGTTCCGGCATTGGCAAATTCCACCGTGATGGTCGGCCGTTTGTCCGAACCCGTGCCGCTCGCAGCCGCAGGAGAATAGGACACAATCAACGGTTCGTCCACGATGTCCGCTGAAACGTTGCCCGTGGCCGTCTCGCCGCTCGCGTTCGTGCTGGTCACCCGCAGACTCAAAGAGCTATGTCCTACCAAATCCGCCTTGGGAATGGTCAGGGTGTAGGTCTTGGCCGTCTCAGTCGCCTCAGGCGTGACTGTGGTGCCCTCGTTAGCGCCGTCAAAGTAATACGTCGCGCTGATGCTGCTGATCTCCTTGTGGTCACTGACTACGATCTTCGCCGTGGCGTCCTTGCCCAGAGCGGGACTCAGCCCGTCGATGGTCAAAGTCGGGTTGGACGTCATATGGTCTTTCGTGTCGGTAACCTTGAAGAAGTTGAACACGAAATAGTCATAGCTCGCGTTGTTAAAGGTCCAGCCGGAGAACTTGTCGCCAAAGTACTCGATGCAAACAGCTTTGCCATTGTACGTCGCTTTTTTGTTGTAGATGCCAAAGCCGCCGTTCATTTCTTCCAAGGTCCACTCGGCATAGTCGTCCAACGTGTCCTTCAGGTACAGTTCCTCGCCTTGCCCCGATTCGCCCGGATCAATGGCCAGATAACGGTCGCCATTTTTAAAGGTATAGTACTCGCCGTCCTTGCCGACCGTAAAAATCAGGCCGCCGTCGCCAGGCTCGATTGCGCCGTTCGAAACCTTGGACTCGATGGGTTCCATGGAGGACGCCGTCTCCGAGGTCATCGGGCCGATGATGGACTTGGCATAGTTGTTGTAGATGACAACCGTGCTGTCAGCCTCGGGCAATTCCCCGGATACAGGACGCGTGCCGATGTAGCCGTCGCCGTCTTCATCCGCGCCGTCGGGCAGCTTGTAGAAGTCGAAGGCATACAGCGCCGCATCGGTTTCCTTATAAGTCCAGCCGCAGAAACCCTTGCTTGAGAAATACTCAATATAAACCGGGCCGCCGCTGTATTGGACATCCGCGCTGGAAATCTGGTAGCCGCCCAAGGAAGTGTCCTTCGTGATTTCCCAGCGGCTGGAGAGGGAACTGGAATTCTTCGGCTCATCCTCAAGGGAGAGCGCCTCCGAAGAGTTAATCGACAAATATTTTTTGCCAATGGTCAGATAATACGAACCATTGTCTGCCGATTTGACAACCACTGCCGCGGAGCCGTCCGGCACCGGGAGCTTTCCTTCTTCTGTTGCTGTAGCGCTTTTCCCTATAGCACTGCCGCTGACAATGTCATAGCCCAGAATCGCCGAACCGTTCGCATTGTAAATCACGCTGGGAACGTCAACCGGGATCTCAGACGAAACGGTCGCTTCGACATTGGCGGCACTCGTGCCAAGCGAAATCGCGGGCAACATTGAGAGAACCATCGCAAATACCAGTAGCACCGCAAAGGTTCTCTTGAGTGCAAATTTTTTCATTTTGCATCCTCCTTTTAAATTCTTACGGATCTGCCCGCAGCGCACACGGGCGCTCCTATAAGTAATACAATTGTAACATATTTTCTCGAAAATGCTAGTCTTTTTCGTGAAAGAGTGCATTTTTGTAAGTTTTGCAAAATTTATTTCCACTTTTTTGTGCATTTTGCCACCTCTCAGCTTCTTTCCGTTTCCAATTCTTGACACCGTCCGAACGGGCTGTTATAATAGATTTGAATATTATAATTGTAATTGTATGGGAAAAGAGGTCCTTTCGATGAAGCAAAAGCCGTCCCCGGAATCAAATCCTGTCCTGGCCTGGCTGCGGCGCAATTGGATTGCAATTCTCGTTTTGGCAATCTCCGCCGCTGTGTTCGCCCTGGCGTATTGGTATGCCAATACGCCCCTTTCCGATACGCATACAGTCGTGGTAAGCGGCACCGTGCTCGACGGCAGCCGGATCAGCGCCCCGGAAGATGGCGGTACCTGCACCCAGCAGCTGCTTGTGCAAATTGACGACGGCAGCGAACTGGACGGCGAGACGGTTCAGCTGGAATACACGTTCAGCACCAACGCCGACAGCATTAACAACGGCGAGGCCCTGCAAAACGGCGAGACGGTCTACCTAAATGTACAGGTGGAAAACGGCGAAGTCGTCAGCGCCGGCATCACGACGGAGGCGGCCTTGTCAACCACCGTCCTGACCTATGAAACCGCCAAAATTCTTCGCGTTGTGTCAGATGATTCCTATCAGGATTCCGCTTTGGAGGGCGCCTACCGGGGCGACCAAACGCTCGAGGTGGAGTTGACCAGCGGTGCTTTTAAGGGGACCGTGGTCACGATTGTCAACTATCTCGGCCCCCTGGCCAGAAGCCACGTTGGCGAGGGCGAGATGCTGACGGTTTCCGTCTCGTCGGTCAATGGGGAACTGGATGAAGTCGCCGTGCTCGACTACAACCGCCAGTGGGTCGTCCTGGCCGTGGTGCTTGCTTTCATCCTGGCCACCGCGCTGGTCGGCGGGCGGACAGGCCTGAAATCGATCCTGGGCCTGGGCCTGACCGTGATCTGCCTAATCTTCGTATTGGTTCCGCTGCTGCTAAAGGGATTTGATCCAATCTGGACCATATTTATTATGTGCGCCTATATCTCGGTGGTCTGTTTCACCATTCTGGGCGGCATCAACCGCAAAATTATCTGCGCGATACTGGGCACGGTGTCCGGCGTGGCACTGGCAGCCATCTTCGCCTATACCGCGGGTTATTTCCTTCGGGTCAACGGCTACCGGCTCATCGCCGATGATGTGGAGGCGCTGCTGAACCTGCGCCAGGCTGGCACCCCGATCCGGCTGGCGGGTCTGCTCACCGGCGGCATCATGGTGGCGGCGCTGGGCGCGGTGATGGACGTGGCGATGAGCATCTCGTCGGCCATCAGCGAGCTGGCGGATGTGAACCCCGATATGACGCGCAAGGCGCTGTGGCGCTCGGCGATGAATATCGGCCGCGATATGGTCGGCACCATGACCAACACGCTGATTCTGGCATTTGTGGGCAGTACGCTGGTGACCATTATCTACTACTACGCCCTGGGTACCACGTTCCAACAGCTGATGGGTTCGTACTGGTTCTGCGTGGAGCTGCTGCGCGGCATCGCCAGCTCCATCGGCGTGATCTTGTCTGTTCCGCTGGCGGCGCTGATCGGCTCGGTGTTCTTTGGCGCGCACAAGCCGGCCCCGCAGCCGAAAAAAGCGAAGAAATAGGGGGACTTTTCTTTGATTACAGTTTCTGATCTGAGTATGCAGTTTGGCGGCAGCATCTTGTTTCAGCATGTGGATCTGCAGTTTACCGCCGGCAATTGTTATGGGGTCATTGGCGCCAACGGCGCGGGAAAATCCACCTTTTTGCGTATCCTATCCGGAGAACTGGAGCCGACCCGCGGCCATGTTTCGGTGCAGCCCAACGTCCGGATGTCCGTGCTCAAGCAGGATCAGTTCCGCTATGACCAATTCTCTGTGATCGATACAGTCATCATGGGCAACCAGCATCTGTACGACGTGATGAAGGAGAAGGACGCTATCTATGAAAAGCCGGACTTTTCCGACGAAGACGGCATCCGCGCGGCGGATCTGGAGGCGGAATTTGCCGAACTGGGCGGCTGGGAGGCCGAATCCGATGCCAGTCGGATCCTGCAAGGGCTTGGGATCGACGTGTCTAAGCACTACGACCAGATGGCGGATACCGACGGCCGCGACAAGGTGAAGGTACTGCTCGCCCAGGCGCTGTTCGGCAGGCCGGATATCATCATGCTCGACGAGCCAACCAACAACCTGGACATCGACTCCATCACCTGGCTGGAGGACTTTTTGCTCGACTACGAGGGTACGGTCATCGTGGTCTCGCACGACCGGCATTTTCTCAACACCGTATGCACCAACATTGTGGACATCGATTACGGCAAGATCAAGCTGTACGTGGGCAACTACGATTTCTGGTACGAATCCTCCCAGCTGATGCAGCAGCTGATCCGCAACAAAAACAAGCGCAACGAGGAGAAAATTGCGGAACTGCAAACCTTTATCTCCCGTTTTGCCGCGAACCGCGCCAAGAGCCGTCAGGCAACCGCCCGGCGCAAACTGCTGGAAAAGCTGTCGATTGAGGAGATCCCCTGCTCGTCCCGGCGCTACCCGTTCGTGAGCTTCACCCGTGAGCGCGAGGTGGGAAAGGACGTGCTGTTCGTCACAGATGTCTCTAAAACCATCGACGGGGTGAAGCTGCTGGACAAGGTGTCCTTTATCGCGGGGCGCAACGAAAAAATCGCCTTTGTGGGCGAAAACGAGCTGGCGCAGACCACCATGTTCCGCATCCTCATGGGCGAATTGGAGCCGGACGAGGGCAGCGTGAAATGGGGCGTCTCCACCTCCCGCAGCTACTTTCCCAAAGACAATACGGCATACTTTGAGGGTCACGACGAATCGCTGGTGGATTGGTTGCGGCAATACTCGGAGAAGAAGGACGACGTCTATCTTCGCGGCTTTTTGGGCCGGATGCTGTTTTCCGGGGACGAGGTCTTCAAGCCGGTCTGCGTGCTGTCCGGCGGTGAAAAGGTGCGGATGATGCTCTCGCGGATGATGCTCTCCAACGCAAACTGCATTCTGCTCGACCAGCCCACCAACCACCTGGACATGGAGTCCATCCAGGCCGTCAACAAGGGCGTGTCCGCCTTTCCCGGAAATGTGTTTCTGGCCAGCCACGACCACGAGCTGCTTTCTACGTCCGCCGACCGCATCATTGAATTTTTGCCAAACGGAAAAATTTGCGACAAGCTGTGCGGTTATGACGACTATCTCGCCTGGAAGCGGGAGCAGGCAAGCTTATGAGTGCCAGGAACGTGTGAAACCTCTCCCCAAACGCAACCGTTTTTAGCCAATTTGAGCGCTTTCGGACAAGTCCGGGGCGCTCTTTTTTGCCGCGCGCCATTTTTCGCTTTGCCCGTGTTTTCTATACGAGCGCAGGGAAAAATTTTGCGCGGCGTAAAAAACTTGCGGAGGGTTTTTATCGTATAAAATCAGGAAATCACTTGCAATTGGGGGAAAAACTTGTTACAATGAATTAATATGATGCCGGACTGTCGCTGTACAGACGGGCGTATTCCCACATAGGAGAAGTTCATTCATGTATTTAAAAGCGCTGGAAATTCAGGGGTTCAAATCCTTTCCAGATAAAACGATTTTGCAATTCGGCAACGACATCACCGCCATCGTCGGCCCTAACGGTTCGGGGAAATCCAACCTCTCCGACGCCATCCGCTGGGTCATGGGCGAGCAAAGCACCAAGGCGCTGCGCGGCGCGAAGATGGAAGATGTAATCTTCGGCGGCACGCAAAAGCGCAGTCAGGTCGGTTTTGCCGAGGCGTCGCTGATTTTTGACAATACCGACCGCGCTTTTCCCATCGACTCCAACGAGGTCATGGTCACCCGCCGCTATTACCGCTCCGGCGAGAGCGAATACTATATCAATAAGCAAAGCGCCCGGCTGCGGGACATCAACGAGCTGTTTATGGACACCGGGCTTGGCCGGGAGGGATATTCCAATATTTCCCAGGGCAGGATCGATGAGATTCTTTCCCTAAAAAGCGTCGACCGGCGGGATATTTTTGAAGAAGCCGCCGGGATCTCCAAGTACCGCCACCGCAAGGAGGAGACAGAGCGCCGCCTGGCCAGTACCGAGGACAATTTGCTGCGGATCGGCGATAAAATTTCGGAATTGGAACTGCAGGTGGAGCCATTACGGGAGCAGGCGGAAAAGGCCAAACAATTTTTGCAATACCGGGACACGCTGCGGGGACTCGAAGTGGCCGTCTGGCTGGACAATTTGGAGCGCCTGAGCAAGGCCGCCCGTGAGGCGGAGGAAAATTACCGCTCTATTGCCTTTATTTTACAGCAGGAACACGACGCACTCAACCAGCTCTACATCAACGCGGAGAACCTGCGCCTTTCTTTGCACGCAAAGGATCTGGAAACGGAGCAGCTGCGCGAGCAGATCTCCGCCATGGAGAGCGGCGCCCAGCGCTTTGACGGGCAAATCGCCGTATTGCAGAGCAATGTGGACAACAACCAGCAAAACATCCAGCGCGTCCGCGCGGAGCTGGCCGATCAGGAGAACCGCAGCGGCGGGATCGAAGCACAGATTGCCCAGCACGACGCCCGCGCCGCGCAGATCGCCCTTGAGATGGCCGCGCGTAAGGAGCGGCTGGAGGCCGCGCAAAGCGAAAGCGAGCGCCTTATGGATTCGTCCGAGGACCTGACCCAGCAGGTGCTGGCGCTTCAGACGCGCCAGGCGCAGCTGCAATCGGAGCTGGCCGGGCGCACCGCGGACGAGGCGTCCATTCGCGATACCCTGGCGAATCTTAATGAGCGGATCAACGCCGCCCGCGAGGACACGGACCAGGCCGCGCAGCGCCTGGAACAGACGCAATCGCGGCTGGATAAAACCCGCGCCGCCTGCAAACAGGCAAATGAACAGGTGCAAATTTGCACGAATGCCATCGCTGGCTATCAGCTGCGCGCCAAAACCCGTCTGGAGCAGCGCGACCAGCTGCAAAAAACCGTCCGCGACCTGAGCGTAAAGCTCGACACCCTGACCTCCCGCGTGAAACTATTTCAGGAGATGGAGCGCGATTACGAGGGCTATTCCAAAGCCGTCCGCTTTCTGATGCGGGAGCGCAGCGTTCTGCCCAACTTACACGGCCCGGTCTCCGCGCTCATCCAAACCGAGGACGCGTATACCGTGGCTATCGAGACCGCTCTCGGCAGCGCCATGCAGCAGATCGTCGTCTCGACGGAGCAGGACGCGAAACACGCCATTCAACTGTTGAAAGCCCACGACTGCGGCCGCGCCACGTTTCTTCCCCTGTCCACGATCCGCCCACGGCCGCTGCAGGAGCAGGGGCTGCAAGGCCATCCCGGATTTGTCGGCATTGCCGCGGAGCTGGTGCGCACGGCCCCGGTCTATCAAAATATTGTTTCCAACCTTTTGGGCAAAACCGTAATCTCCCAGTCCATGGATACCGCGATCGCCATGGCGCGCGCCTATCAGCACCGCTTCCGCATCGTCACCCTGGACGGGCAGGTCATCAACGCCGGCGGCTCCATGACTGGCGGCTCCATCTCCCAAAACGCCGGCATATTGTCCAGGGCCAATGAATTAAAGCGGCTGAAAAATCAGCAATTTCTTCTGCGTCAGCAGTTGGACAAGGCCAACGCCGAGCTTACCGAGGCCGCGCGCGGCGCAGAGGAGGTTGAATTTGAAATCACCGCCGCCCAGGAGCAGCTGCGCCAGGCGGAAGACGAGGCCCTACGGCTCCAGGGCGAAGAAAAGCAATACGCCGTCCTCGCCCAGGCCATCGGTGACGCGCGCGCGGCGACGCAGCGGGAATTGGCCGCACTCAGCGCCCAATACGACGCCGGCCGGCAGCGGCAAACCCAGTGGAACGAGCAAATCGCCGCCCTGACCGATCAGCTTCACCAGGCGGAAGCCCAGCTTGTCGGCTTGTCCGACGGGCAAAACGCCGCCACACAGGCGCACAGCCGTCTGCGCGAGCGGATCACGGCCATTCAGTTGGACGTCGCCGCGCTGGAAGCGGAGCAAACCGCCAGCCAGGCGGCCGCCCGGCAGCTGCGCCAGCTGATTGAAGCCATGCAAGGCGACCGCGCCCAAAAGACGTCTTTAATCGACCGCTATACGCAAGAAAACCAGGCCCTTTCCGAGCAGATTGCCGCGATTCAGGCCCAGCAGTCCGAGCAAGCCGAAAAAACGGAGGCCAAGCGGCGGGAATTGCGCCAGTCCCTCCAGGATCGCGCGGCCATCGAGGCCCAGAAAACCAGAACCGACAAGGATGCCCAGGACAAAAGCAAGGGCATTTTGGACCTGGAGCGGGAGAGCGCCCGCCTGGAAAACCGCAAGGCCACCGCCGAATTGGAGGAAAAGCAGCTGATCGACAAGCTCTGGGACACTTACCAGCTCACTCCTTCCACCGCCAGTTCCGTTAAGGCGGAAATTGAGAGCCTTGCCCAAGCCAACCGGAGCATCGCCGCTCTCAAGCGGAAGATCGGCGCCCTCGGCACTCCGAACTTAGGCGCAATCGACGAATTTGCGCGGGTCAATGAACGATATCAATATCTGACCAGCCAGCGCGACGACGTGCTGACGTCCAAGCGGGAGCTGGAAACCATCATCCGCGATATCACCGGCCATATGACCGAAATTTTCCTGGCCGAATTTGCCAAAATCAACACCTATTTTGGTCAGACGTTTGTGGAGATGTTTGGCGGCGGGAAGGCGTCGCTGGTGCTGGAGGATCCGGACGATCCCCTCGCCTGCGGCATCGACATCCGCGTCCAGCCGCCCGGCAAGCAGTTGAAAACCATTACGCTCCTGTCCGGCGGCGAGAAAGCCTTTGTGGCGATCGCGCTGTATTTTGCCATCTTAAAGGTGCGCCCCACCCCCTTTTGTATGCTCGACGAGATCGACGCCGCCCTGGACGACCGCAACGTGCAGCGCTTCGCCAGCTATCTGCGCAACCTGTGCAAGAAGACCCAGTTTATCGTCATCACACACCGGCGCGGCACCATGGAAGAAGCGGATATGCTCTATGGGGTCACCATGCAGGAGCAGGGCGTGTCCAAAATCCTTCGCCTGGACTTAAAGCAGCTGGAAACCCAGCTGGGAATTGTAGAATAAGAGGTAAGTTATGTCTTTTTTTGAAAAAATCAAAGCAGGTCTTTCCAAAACCCGCAAAGCGATGGCCAATACGGTCGGCGGGCTGTTCTCGGCGTTCAGCAGCGCCAACGACGAATTTTTTGACGAGCTGGAGGAGAACATGATCCTGGCGGACATGGGCGTGGAGACCTCCGCCCAGGCGGTGGAGCTGCTGCGCCGCCGCGTCAAGGACGAACGTCTGAAAACGGCGGAGGAAATCCAGGCCGCGCTGCGGCAGATTCTCATCCAGATGCTCCAGGTCGGTTCTACCGAACTGCGCATCGGCACGCGGCCATCGGTCATTTTGGTGGTCGGCGTCAACGGCGTGGGGAAGACGACCACTATCGGGAAGCTGGCAAGCCTCCTGCGCCAGGAACACAAGCGGGTTTTGCTGTGCGCGGCCGACACCTTCCGGGCCGCCGCCGCGGATCAGTTGGAAATCTGGGCGCAGCGCAGCGGCGCGGACATCGTGCGCCAGCACGAGGGCGCGGACCCGGCGTCCGTCGTCTACGACTCTATCCAGGCGGCCAAGGCCAGAGGAACGGACGTCATTTTATGCGACACCGCCGGCCGGCTCCACAACAAGGCCAATTTGATGAACGAGCTGGCGAAGATCTCCCGCGTGATCGACCGGGAACTGCCCGACGCGGACAAGGAAGTCCTGCTGGTGCTCGACGGCACCACCGGCCAGAACGGACTTATTCAAGCCAGGGAATTTTCAAAGATCACCAACGTCACCGGCATCGCCCTGACCAAGCTGGACGGCACCGCCAAGGGCGGCATCGTGATCTCAGTGGCCTGTGCTCTGCAAATCCCGGTAAAATTTGTGGGCGTAGGCGAAAAGGCGGACGACCTGATGCCGTTTCTTCCGGAAGACTTCGTCAACGCGTTGATTTAACGGGGAGTTTCAAGATGAAGGTTGTATTGGCAAGTCAAAATTCCCATAAATTGGCGGAGTTGCGGGAAATCCTGACCCAATACGGGTTAGAAATTATCCTGGAATCCGATCTGGGCCTGCGGATCGAGGTGGAGGAAACCGGCTCGACCTTTGAGGAAAACTCCATGCTTAAAGCCCAGGCTGTGATGCGGGCGACACACCTGCCCACGATCGCCGACGATTCCGGGCTGCAGGTGGACGCGCTGGACGGCGCGCCGGGGATCTACTCCGCGCGCTACGGCGGCGAGGGTCTGAGCGGGCTTGACTACCTGCTTAAGCAAATGGAGGGAATCCCCCTGGAAAAGCGAACCGCGCGGTTCGTTTGTGTGATCACCCTGTTGCGTCCGGACGGGACGAGCATCGTCGCCCGCGGAACCTGCGAGGGGCGGATCACCACCGAACGGCGGGGAGAGGGCGGCTTTGGTTATGACCCCGTCTTCTACGTGCCGGGCGAGGGCTGCACCTACGCGCAGATGCCAAAATCGCGGAAAAACAGAATTTCCCATCGGGCCAACGCGCTCAGAGCTTTTGTGGCCCAGCTGAAAAAGGAGGAGCAAACGGATGCTGACAAGTAAACAGCGCGCCGAGCTGCGCGCCAAGGCCAACGGTTTGGACACCACCTTGATGGTGGGTAAGGAAGGCGTCAGCCCCAGCGTCATCGACCAGGCGGAGATTTTATTGCATGCCAAAGAGCTGATCAAGGGCCGCGTTTTGGAAGCCGCTCTTCTGACCGCGCGGGAGGCCGCCGACGCCATCTGCGAGGCCACCGGCGCGGACGCGGTGCAAACGGTAGGCTCCAAGTTTGTCCTCTACCGCTACAGTCCGCGGCTGCATCAGCAGCCGCCCAAGCACGCGCACAACACCGTGCGCAGGGCGACCGCCAATCCGGTTCGCAAGGGCGTGCAAAAGCGCCGCGCCAAGGCGAAGGCTGAACGGGAAAAGCGGGCAGAATATTTCCACGAAGAGGCCGTAAAGGCGGCCATCGCGAAGCGGAAAGAATCGGGCCGTTAATCGCCTGTATTATAAAAACCCAAAGAAAAAATTAGAGATGCAATACAAGCGCGGGAGGTGTTTTCCATCGCCAGAATCGGTATTTTCGGCGGCACATTCAATCCCATTCACAACGGGCATGTGCTGGCATTGAAAGAATTTTATAAACGGCTTCAATTGGATCGCGTTCTCGTAATCCCCGCTGCAATTCCGCCCCACAAGGCGCTGCCCCAAGGCTCGCCGGACGCGCAGACGCGCCTGGGAATGGTGCGCGCGGCGCTGGCAGGGCTGGACTTCGTGACCGTCAGCGATTTGGAGATCCGGCGCAGCGGAAAGAGCTACACCTCCGACACCCTGCGGCAGCTGCGCGCGCAATTTCCCCGTGATCAGCTGCTGCTGCTGATGGGGACGGATTCCTATCTGAAGCTGCCAAGCTGGCATGAGCCGGAGACGGTGCTGGCGCTTTCCACGGTGGTATGCGCCCACCGACATGAGGACCGCGATGGCGAACTGCTGCGCCAGCAGCAGAATTTGCTCGCGCGGTTCGGTGCACGGACGGTTTTGCTGGACAATTCCTTCGTGGATATCTCCTCGTCCACCGTGCGGCGAATGCTGGCCTTTGGCTGCGGGGAGCCGTATGTGCCCGCGTCGGTGATGGCGCAGATTGACCGGGAGGCGCTGTATCACGTCCACGCCGACTGGAAACAGTTGCCGATGGAGCGTCTCAAGGAATGTAGCCTCCAGCTGCACAAGAAAAGCCGCCGCGCCCATGCGCTGGGCTGCTGCGAAACGGCCGTCCGGCTGGCCGAGCAATACGGCGCCGATCCGGTCGCCGCCGCCCGCGCGGGAATTTTGCACGACATCACCAAGGCGCTCGATGGGCCGGAACAGTTGCAATTGTGTAAAAAATATGATATACTCATCAGTAATCTGGAAGCACAAAACGAAAAACTGCTCCACGCCAAAACCGGAGCGGAGATCGCCCGGCGGATTTTCGGGGAGAGCGAGCTTGTCTGCGACGCAATCTATTGGCATACGACCGGGAAGGCGGATATGACGCTGCTGGAAAAAATAATCTATCTTGCCGACTATATCGAGCCGACCAGGGACTTTGACGGCGTAGAGAACCTGCGCGCGCTCGCCTGGACCGATCTGGACGCCGCTGTGCTGGCGGGTCTGGCGTCGGCGTTGGAGCTGGTTCGCAGCCGCGGCAAGCAGATTGATCCCAATTCCCAGGCGGCCTGGGAATTCTTAGCCGGTGAAAGGATGGTATTATGAATAAGCAGAAAAACGAAGCCCAGCGCGTGCCCGAGCGCCGCGCCGGCGACACAAGGTTATCGCCCGGCGGCCGGAGCGCGATCGCGCTTGTGCTGTCGGCGGTCGTGTGCATCGCGACCATTTGGAGCGTTTTGTCCAACGTCCGCTCGCAAAGCGCCGCCAGCCTGACGCCCCCGGAGACGGAGGCCACAGCCGCCGAGTCCCAATCCACCGAGCAGCCAAAGCCTACGCAGCCCGAAGTGGAACCGGCCAACCCGCTGGAAGGCATCTACAACCTGCTCCTGGCCGGCACCGACGAAGAGGATATGCAGGTCGATACGCTCATGATTCTCCAGCTGGACACCAACAAGGGCAAAACCGTGCTTTTGAGCATCCCCCGGGAAACGCTGATCTTTGGCAACTACTCCGTGCCGAAAATCTCCACGGTCTACGGCAACGCGGGCGGCGGCGAAAAGGGTGCGACTGCGCTGATCAATGCGGTGACCGATGTGATCGGGTTCCCGCTCGACGGCTACGTGATTCAGACGCCCGACCAGTTCCGGCAGCTGGTGGACAAGCTGTCCGGCGTTGACTTTGATGTCCCGCGGGATATGACCGAAGAAGAAATCGAATTGGAGGAAGGCACACAGCACCTGGACGGCGCGACCGCCGACGCGCTGATGCGCTTCCGTGACTATGAGGAGGAGAACGCCGAGCGTCCGGAGGTCCAGCAGGACTTTCTCCGTGCGCTGTTCGCCCGATTCCAGGAGACCGGCGAGACGCCGGAGGGCATGGCATCGCAGATCAAAAACCTGATGAAAACGGATTTGGATTCGGACTTGCTCATCCATCTGCTCGACCATCTGCTCACCTGCGATCCGGACAGTTTGCAAGGGTATACCCTCCCCGGAGAGGACGTGACCATCCGCGGCGCGGAATATTATCAGCTCGACGAGGAAGCAATCCTGAAGTTGATTAACAAATCCTGCAACCCACTGGATCGCGATCTGACCCAATATGATATTTTTATTCGCACAAAAGACGATTTCGGCGGAACGGGCTATGTCCCAGATACAGACGATTACACTGCCTGGCTCAACAGTCTGACCGAGAACACCTCGCCCGGCAGCGAGGTAGGTCCGGCCGACCCGACCTGGCTCCCCAGCGAATCAGAAGATCCGTCCACAGACCCGGTGGATCCTTCCGCGACGGTTGAGCCGTCCCAGTGGTTCGACCCGTCGGAGTCGGCCGATCCCACCGATCCCACCGATTTCACCGATCCGACGGATCCGTTGGAACCCACAGATCCCACGGATCCCACCGACGCACCGCCCACGGATCCGGTGCAGCCCGATCCCGTAGAGCCGACTACACCCGAACCGACTTCGGGCGATCCGGAAGAACCTTAAAGAAGGAGAACGCTTATGAATACTCCCAAGCAAATTGCCGCTGCGGCGGTAAAAGCCCTGGATGAAAAAAACGGCCAGAACATCAAGATTTTGCAGATCACGGAAGTCTCCACGCTGGCGGACTACTTTGTGATTTGCACCGGCACCTCCAATACGCACATCAAGACGCTGTGCGACGCTGTCGACGAAGCTGTCGGCGCATTGGAAGAACCGATGCTCCACCGGGAAGGCCATCGCAGCGGCACATGGGTGCTGATGGACTTTGGCTGCGTGGTGGTCCATGTGTTCACAGACGAGACGCGGGCTTTCTACGATCTGGAACGTCTGTGGAGCGATGGGACGCCGGTCGACCTGGATCAATTTTTGAACAGCGGGGAATAATTTTGGGGCAACACCGCACAATTCTGATGGTGCAGATGCGCGGTCGGATTTTTTCGCCAAACAATACTACCCGGCGACGGCTGTCCTGCCGTACCGCTTAGGAGGTTTGTGCAGTTTCAAGGAAAAGCAGATTTGCCATCAAATCATTCGCCGTGAATTGTGCGGCGGTGCGCTTGACAAATTTGCCAAAATCTCGTATAATATCTGTGAAAAAGACGATGAAGGGAATCCGGTGGGGCGTTTCCTTTCAGAGAGCCGGCGGTTGGTGCAAGCCGGCAGGAAGCCCTGTCCGCACTCATCCCGGAGTTGGCCGCCTGAACGCAGTAGGGCGGCACGGGCTGTCCCGTTACAGGCGAGACCCTTTGGGTCACTGAGCGCGCAGCGGGCGACCGCGCGCGAAATCAGGGTGGTAACGCGTTCAAACGCCCCTGGCCTTTCCGGCCCGGGGCGTATTTTTATTGCACAGGAAAGAGGTCATGTATGAAATACGACTTTACAACAATTGAGAAAAAATGGCAGCAAAAATGGGAGGAGCAAAAGCCCTTTGCCGCTAAAACCGGTGACCCGCGGAAAAAATTCTATGGTCTGATCGAATTTCCCTATCCTTCCGGCCAGGGCCTGCATGTAGGCCATCCGCGTCCCTTCACGGCGATGGACATCATCTGTCGGAAAAAGCGGATGCAGAATTACAACGTGCTGTTCCCCATCGGCTTTGACGCCTTCGGCCTGCCCACGGAGAACTACGCCATCAAAAACCATATCCATCCGGCGGTCGTCACCAGGAAGAACATTGAAAATTTCACCAAGCAGCTGAAAATGCTGGGCTACTCCTTTGACTGGGACCGGGTTGTGGACACGACGGATCCAAGCTACTACAAGTGGACACAGTGGATTTTCCTGCAGCTGTTTAAAAAGGGCCTCGCCTATAAAACCACCATGCCTGTCAACTGGTGTACCAGCTGCAAGTGCGTCCTGGCCAACGAGGAGGTGGTCAACGGCGTATGCGAGCGGTGCGGCAGCGAGGTCGTCCGCCGGGAAAAGAGTCAGTGGATGCTGGCGATCACCAAATACGCTCAGCGGCTCATCGACGATCTGGACGATGTGGACTATATCGACCGCGTCAAAACGCAGCAAAAAAATTGGATTGGCCGTTCCACCGGCGCGGAGGTCACCTTTCAGACCACCCTGGGCGACGATCTGCTGATCTATACCACCCGTCCGGACACTCTCTTTGGCGCGACGTACATGGTGCTCGCGCCGGAGCATCCGTATATTAAACGGTGGAAGGACAAGCTGGAAAACTGGGATGAGGTGGCCGCCTACGTGGACGCCGCCGCCCACAAGTCCGACTTTGAGCGCAGCGAGCTGAATAAGGAAAAGACCGGCGTCAAGCTGTCCGGCGTCATGGGCATCAACCCGGTCAATGGCAAGCGGATTCCCATTTTCATCTCCGACTATGTGCTGGTGACCTACGGCACCGGCGCGATCATGGCCGTCCCCGCCCACGACGACCGCGACTGGGCGTTTGCCAAGAAATTTGGCTGCGAAATTTTGGAAGTGGTCAAGGGCGGCAATGTGGAGCAAGCCGCGTTCACCCTGAAGGACGACACGGGTATTCTGGTCAATTCCGATTTCCTCAACGGCTTGACCGTCCGCCAGGCCATTCCAACGATTACAAAGTGGCTGACAGAAAAAGGCATTGGCCATGAGAAGGTCAATTTCAAGCTTCGCGACTGGGTGTTCTCCCGTCAGCGCTATTGGGGTGAGCCGATTCCGCTGATCCATTGTGACAAGTGCGGTTGGGTTCCCGTCCCAGAGGAGGAGCTGCCGCTGGTTCTGCCGCAGGTAGATTCCTATGAGCCGACCGACGACGGCGAGTCTCCCCTGTCCAAGATGACCGATTGGGTCAACACCACCTGCCCCCGCTGCGGCGGAAAGGCGCAGCGGGAAACCGACACCATGCCCCAGTGGGCTGGCTCGTCCTGGTACTTCCTGCGGTATATGGATCCCCACAACGA
Source organism: uncultured Oscillospiraceae bacterium (assembly GCA_964450645.1). Classification (GTDB taxonomy): domain Bacteria; phylum Bacillota; class Clostridia; order Oscillospirales; family Oscillospiraceae; genus JAKSPM01. The sequence continues at coordinate 70,240 of CAYVEB010000002.1, forward strand.
CAAGGCGATTGCCTCCAAAGAGGCGCTGGAATATTGGTCCCCGGTGGACTGGTACAACGGCGGCATGGAGCACACCACGCTGCATCTGCTCTACTCCCGGTTCTGGCACAAGTTCCTGTATGATCTGGGCGTGGTGCCCACCGCCGAACCTTACAAAAAGCGCACCGCCCATGGCATGATTCTGGGCGAGGGCGGCGAGAAGATGTCCAAGAGCCGCGGCAACGTGGTCAACCCCAACGACATTGTCGACCAGTACGGCGCCGACACCATGCGGCTGCACATCATGTTCATCGGTGACTTTGAAAAAGCCGTCTCCTGGTCCAACGAAGCGGTAAAGGGCTCAAAGCGTTTCCTGGACCGTGTCTGGAACTTGCAGGACAGCTGCACAGACAGCGACGCGTACAGCGCAAAAAATGAAACCGCTATCCACAAGACCATCCGCAAGGTCACACAAGACATCGACGAACTGAAAATGAACACCGCCATTTCCGCCATGATGAGCCTGGTCAACGACTTCTATGCCAACGGCGTCACCCGCGGCGAGCTGCGGACGCTGCTGCTCCTGCTCAGCCCGTTTGCGCCGCACATGGTCGAAGAGATGTGGGAAAACCTCGGCTTTGCACGGCAGACGGGCAAAATGGCTTGCCAATGCGATTGGCCCGTTTGGGACGAAGCGAAAACGATTGACGCCAGCGTGGAGATGGCCGTACAGGTCTGCGGCAAGCTGCGCGGCACGGTAGTCGTCCCCATGGACAGCGCCCAGGACGTCGTTCTGGCAGCTGCGCGGGCCAACGAGCGCGTCGCCCGCTTCCTGGAGGGGAAACAGCTGCTCAAGGTTATCCTGGTTCAGAATAAACTGATCAATCTGATCGCAAAATAACCCCAGGCGCGCCGTATTCCGGCTTTTGGGCGTTTAATGCCCGGCAGCTTGCCCGCGCCGCGCGATGCAAAACAGAAATTTTGAAATTCTGATCGCAGTTTTGCATCTATTCCCGAATTGCAGAAAATAATTGCAGAATTTGTGGGAATCACGCTTGACAATCCGCGTAAAGTCTTTTATAATAAATGTTGTCGTTTGATATTTGTCAAAGGGCAAAAGCACCTGGATGGAATTGGTGCCGTCGGAGGGAGGGAAAACAATGTCTGAAATTCGCGTTAAGGAAGGCGAATCCTTGGAAAATGCTCTCAAGCGTTTCAAGCGCAGCTGTGCAAAAGCCGGCGTGATTCAAGAGGTCAAGAAGAGAGAGCATTACGTCAGCCCCAGCTTGAAGCGGAAGCAGAAATCGGAAGCTGCTCGTAAAAACAAGAGAAAGTACTATTGATCCCTCCGAATGGCAGCCATTTCATTGGAGCCGGTGCGGCTCCGGAAAACGGCATTTTGGGCAATTGAAACGGCGCGGCGTCAAGGCAAGACGCTGCGCCGTATTTGTATCCTGAATACCGGACTCCCGATGGCCACGGGAGTACAGATAGCACTCCGGTAAATCTGCCCGTGTTTGAGGGCAAAATTTTCCTCTGAAACTCTCTGAGGGCCGCTGGTTTTCTTCCAAGCCGTGCGGCAAGATGCAGGTCTTCAGCAAAAGCGCCCCATGTGGGGCTCTTAATCGCTGGTTACTGTACGAACGCTCCGAGGTTGTTCCGGTCGGTGTGCCCTCCGCGACAAAGCCGCTTTTCTCGGCAGCTTCAATTCTTTCGGCCTCCTCCGGCGTCACCTTAGTGAAGTCGGGGTCCCAGACCCTCACCAGCCGCTTGATAAACTCACAGGCGAAAATCTTTTCTTCATCTGGCGGCTATCCATAAGGCGTGCTGCGTCCATAGCGATATTCGACATATCCCTGCCTCCTTACTCATAGATGTCGCCACGGTTCCCGATGTCGATGATGAACAGTACCCCAATCTCGCCATCGTTGCCGTACGTACTTTAGATAACGTGCCAGGAGCCGACCAGCAGCCGTTTCCGGTTGTCACTGTACCCCTGCATGGGCCTGCTGTCGCCCTTTGGCGGGGTGCGCGTCAGGCCCTATATTGCCGCCCTTATCCGGGCGACCAATTTCTGGTCCTGCTTGGCAAGGAACCTCAGCGAGTTCCGCGAATATTTGATGACCACGCGTCACTTCCTTCCGGGGGAGCTTTCCTGTCGTCATCTTCATTCTATTAAATTAACGGCCGACATGCAAACGGTTTTTGACCGGAACGGTATGATTTTTACCGTTTCTTCTTCGGCTCATAGCTGATCTCCGGCAGCCAGTCGTACCGCTGCTCAAGCGGGATAAAGTCTCCGCTGTCTCCGACGATGCGCTTCATCTCCCGGTCCATCTTCACGCTGGCATAGTCTGCGCCGGTGCGTTCGTCAAAGCCAAAAAGTAGTGGTCGTAATACTTGTCCCAAGCGTCAAGCGCTTTCTTCAGCCGGGTATACCCGAAGACATCCTTCCCCATGACATCGGAGTCATTCAGAGTCGAGATGAGCGTGTCTGTCATGTACTGCCGAAAGGCCTGCCGGGTAGCATCCTGGAGTACCCGCTCCCGTGCCTTCTGCCGTACGAGGTAGCAATTTTGCTTTCCCATATCAACCTCCGAGCGAGAAAGTCACACTGGCGAAGTTGTCAGCACTTGCAATTGTTAAAACGTTTCTTAAAACACGTACAGCCACCGGTTTTGCCGGTGGCTGTTGTCATATTTTTTTAACGCTTGGCCATTTCGCGCATCGCGTCGCGCTTGGAAAGATTCACGCGGCCCTTTTCGTCGATCTCCATGACCTTGACCCAGATCATGTCACCAATGTTGACCGAGTCTTCCACCTTTTCAACACGGTGGTTTTCCAGCTTGGAGATATGCACCAAGCCGTCCTTCCCGGGAACCAGCTCCACAAACGCGCCGAGGTTCGGCATAATGCGGACAACCTTTCCGTAGTACAGCTTTCCCACTTCGGGGACAAAACAGATCTCGTCGATGATTTTCTTTGCCTCCTGGCAGGCGTCTGCGTCCAATGCGGAGATAAACACCGAGCCGTCGTCCTCAATGTCAATCTTGGCACCGGTATCGGCACAGATCTTCTGAATGGTCTTTCCGCCAGAGCCGATGACTTCCCGGATCTTCTCCGGATCGATCCGCATAGAGAGCATCTTGGGCGCGTATTCGGAGACCTCCGCACGCGGCTCGGAAATGCACGGAAGCATGATTTCATTGAGAATTTCCAGCCGGGCCTTGCGACAGCGCTCCAGCGCGTCGGCAATGATCTCCATGGTCAGGCCGTCGTTCTTCAGGTCCATCTGGATGGCCGTGACACCTTCGGAAGTGCCAGCAACCTTAAAGTCCATTTCTCCATGGAAGTCTTCCACACCCTGGATATCCGTAAACGTTCGCCACTGGCCGGTCTCCTGATCGGAGATCAGGCCACAGGAAATACCGGCCACAGGCCGCTTAATCGGCACACCGGCATCCATCAGCGCCAACGTGGAGCCGCAGATGGAACCCTGGGAAGTGGAACCGTTGGAGGAGACGACCTCCGACACCACACGGATCGCGTAGGGGAACTCCTCCACGCTGGGAATCACCGGGAGCAGCGCCTTTTCCGCCAGGCTGCCATGGCCCACCTCGCGGCGGGACGTGGAACGGGCAGCCTTGGCCTCGCCGGTGGAGAACGCGGGGAAGTTGTAGTGGTGAATATAACGCTTCTCCGTCTCGTCATAGATGGTGTCCAGCTTCTGGGCGGCGGAGAGCATATTTAAGGTGCAAACCGAAAGCACCTGGGTCTGGCCGCGGGTAAACAACCCGGAACCGTGGACACGGGGCAGCACGCCGACTTCCGCCGCCAAAGGGCGGATTTCATCCATGCCGCGGCCATCCACACGCTTGCCCGCCAGCAGCCACTTTTTGACGACCTTTTTCTGCATCTTGTACAGGCAGACCTCAATTTGTTCTTCAAAGTCCTCGTATTTTTCGCCAAATTTTTCCTGGAAGTCCACCCGGGCCTTTGTCAGGCGCTCCTCGCGGACGTTCTTGTCGTCCGTATCCAGGGCGTATTCGATTTGATCGATTCCGTATGCAAACAAATCGTCCAGCAGCTCATGGTTGACGGCAGCCTTTTCAAAGCTGAACTTGGGCTTGCCGATGACGTCTACAATGTGGTTGATAAATTCCACGATCTTCACATTGGTCTTGTGCGCCAGCTCGATACACTGGAGCAGGATATCTTCGGGGATCTCCTTGGCCTCGGTTTCAATCATAACCACTTTTTCGTGGGTCGAGGCGATGGTAACGAAGCACTGGGCGGCATTTCGATCCTCCTGGGAGGGGTTGATCAGATACATGCCGTTGAGATAGGCCACATTGGTCGTCGCGGTCGGGCCGTTCCAAGGAATATCGGAATAGGCCATGACCAAAGATGAACCGATGGAGCATACGATCTCCACAGGGTTCTCAAAGTCCTGCGCCAGAATCGTGTTGGTCAGCACCACGTCGTTGCGCAGCTCTTCGTCAAACAGCGGGCGCATGGGGCGGTCGATCAGGCGGGAAATCAAAATCCCGCGCTCGGAGGGACGGCCCTCGCGGCGGTTGAAGCTGCCGGGAATCCTTCCAACGGCATACATCCGCTCCTCCACCTCGATGGTCAGGGGGAAATAGTCGATACCGGTCTTGGGCAGGGGCGAGGCGGTCGCCGTGACCAGAACCACCGTGTCGCCATAGCGGCAAATCGCCTCGGCGTTGGCCAGCTCCGCGACTTTCCCGGTTTCCACCGTAAAGCTGCGGCCGCCAATCTCAGTTTCAAAAATATGATGATTGGGAAATTGCTTATGCGTAATCATTTGTTACCTCCTTATGCTCCGGCACGGAGGTTTAGCACTTGAAGCTGCCGCCGGAAGCGGTACCTTCAACTGCTAAAATCCCCATGCCTTCTTTTGAAAATGGGCGACCGGCGGGCCGCCCATATCCACGCAAATTTACTTACGGATCCCCAGCTTGGCAATAATCGCACGGTAGCGGTTAATATCCTTCTTTGCCAGGTAGTCCAGCAGGCTGCGCCGATGGCCGACCATCATCAGCAGGCCACGGCGGGAGTGGTTGTCGTGCTTATGGGTGCGCAGGTGATCCGTCAGCTCATTGATCCGATAGGTCAAAATGGCGATCTGAACTTCGGGAGAGCCGGTGTCGCCCTCATGGGTTGCGTTTTCAGCAATAATCTTTGCTTTGGTCTCTTTGGAAATCATATTGTTCCACCTTTCTAAAAAAATTTTCCGCGGACTAAGAAGCGGGCTGGCAGAATGCCCTGTCGCAGGGCCTTATCCCACATCTGAGAACCGGGAATGCCGGTAAAATCACAGCCTTATTATCATACCACAAGTATTCCCAATTGTAAAGCAAAATTTACTGCGTTTTACCTATTTTTGCTGAAAAAAGAGAAATCCCACACTGGAGTTGCAAGACGCAAATCCCCAAATCGAATCCACTTCACTGAATTTCGATTTGGGGATTACTTCACATTCTTTCCGGCGCGGAGAAGCCCAGCAGATCGATACACGTCTCCAGCACCGACTTTGCCAGCGCAATCAGGGCTATATAACCAGCCTGCTTTTCCGGATCCGGTTCGGCCAAAATCCTCGTTTCGTGATAGAACTTGTTAACATAACCCGCCAGCTCATAGATATACGCGCAGATGACACTGGGCGCCGCCTCGTGATAGGCGGTCAGTAAGCTGTCGGCAAAGCGGGAGAGCGCAAGCATGAGGTTCTTCTCCTCCTGGCTGCCCGCCGGACGGATGGAGAGCTTCGTCCAGTCTCCATAGCGCGCCAGAATCGATTTGATCCGGACGATCGTATACAAAATATACGGTCCCGTGTTCCCCTCAAAGGCGGAAAAGCGTTCTATGTCAAAAATATAGTCCTTTGTGGGCAAATTGCTCAAATCCCCGTATTTGAGCGCCGAAAGCGCAATCAGGCGCGCCGTTTGCTCCATCTGCTCCGGCGCGACGGTCTGGTTGTCCGCGATCTTCCGGCGCACAAACTCGGTAATATCCGCAATCAGCTGCTCCAGACGCATCACGCCGCCCTCGCGGGTCTTAAAGGGCTTGCCGTCCTTGCCATTCATGGTGCCAAAGCCCAGATGCACCAGCCTGGTCTCCGGCGGAACCAGGCGCCCCTTGCGTGCCGCGCGGAACACCTGCTCAAAATGGAGACTCTGCCGCTTGTCGGTCACGTAGAAAATACAGTCGGGATGGTAGTCCCGCTCGCGCTGCAAAATAGTGGCAAGATCTGTCGTGGCATATAACGTGGCGCCATCGGATTTAACCAGAATGCACGGCGGAATCTCCTTCGTGTCCGCCGGTTCCTGCACCGGCACCACCAGTGCGCCCTCCGACTCCTGTGTCAGGCCCAGGGACTTCATCCGTTCGAGCATCGGCGCAATATACGGCTGCGCGTCGCTCTCCCCCAGCCAGACATCAAAGGAGACGTCCAAATTGTCATAATTTTTCTTTAAATCTGCAATGGATACGTCCATAATATGCCGCCAAATAGCCCGATAGCCCGGCTTCCCGGCCTGGAGCTGGAACGTGGCCTCATGGGCCTGGGCGGCAAATTCCGGGTCGGCCTTGCTCTTGGCGGAGGCTGTGGGATAAATTTCCTCCAGCTCGCCAATGGTAAAGGGCGCCTCGGCGGGGTATTCGCCGGTATAGTCGTCATTAAAATAGCACAGCTCCGGCCGACGCTGGCGCAGCTCGGCGATGATCAGCCCCATTTGCAGGCCCCAGTCCCCCATATGGGTGTCGGCGATGACCCGGTTGCCAAAATACCGGAACAGACGCTTCAACGTTTCGCCGATGATGGCCGAGCGCAGATGGCCCACGTGCAGCGGCTTTGCCACATTGGGCCCGCCGTAGTCCAGGACTATAGTCTGGGGCTTTTCCTCCGGCACAAGACCGAAGCGCTCGGACGACGCCATCTCATTTAAATAATCCGCCAGCTTTTCCGGTGCGATCCGCAAATTGATAAACCCAGGCATACATGCCTGCGCCGAGGAAAAGAACGGGCTGTTTTGCAGCACCTCGGTCACAGCGCTGGCAATAGCGATCGGCGCCTTTTTATATTGTTTCGCAGCAGGCAGGCTGCCGTTGCACTGAAATTCGCACAGATCCGGCCGGTTGGACAGGGTCACCCTTCCGTAGGCCGGGTCGAACCCGGCCTGGGCAAAGGCGGAAGACACCTGCCGGGAAATCAGATCGATGAGTTTTTCCATAATTCTGGCTCCTTCATACACGTTGCCAATTTGTGATACCATGCGCGAAGCGAAATAGGTCCCGCGTCATGTTTTTCGGTTCCCGGCTATGTCGGAAACCGAAAAACGGCTAAAATGGAAGCACAATAGCCTTGGTTATTATAGCAAAAAAGACAGCGCCTGTCCAGTATTAAATTGGAAAAAACCACCGGGCCGTCAGGCAGGCCATCAAAAATCCCGTCAAATCCGCGCAAAGCGCGGCTGGAATGGCATAGCGGGTATTGCGGACGCCGCTGGAGCCAAAATAGACGGAAATGGTGTAGAACGTCGTCTCCGTGCTCCCCAGCATAATCGCGGCGCAAAGGCCGACGCGGGAATCGACGCCGTATACGCCGATCAAATCCGCGCCCACCGCCAGCGCCGCGCTCCCGGAGATCGGACGGATCAGCATCAACGGTACGACCTCCGGCGGGATGCCAAAAAAATTGGCGGCAGGCGCGAGTAGCCGCGAGAGCCAGTCGATCGCACCCGAGGCGCGGAGCATATGAAAGGCGGAAAGCAGCATGACAAGGCTGGGTAAAATCGTCCCGACGATGCGCAGGCCCTCCGCGCCGCCGTCCAGAAGCGCAGCGTAGACGTCCTCTCCCCTTCTCACCGCCACCAGCGCGGTCACCAGCAGAATGCAGGGAATCAGGTAATCGATTAAGACACCCATCGCTGGAATATGTAGCACATGGCCAATCCCGCCGCTACAGAGCATATCGATGTGACCCAGACAGCCGGCAAAATGGCAAACGGCTGCGCACTGCCCGCTCCGGCGCGAACGGCCGCGACCGTGGTGGGCAGCAGCTGGATGGACGCGGTGTTCATCACGATCAGGCGGCACATTTCATTGGTCGCATAGTCCGGCCGATCAGGCCGCTTCATGGCCTTAACGGCGCGGATACCCAAGGGCGTTGCTGCGTTTCCCAGGCCCAACAGGTTGGCGCAGACGTTGGCGCAAAGCGGCTCGAAGGCCGCCGGATTGCGGGACGCCTCCGGATAGAGCCGGCGCAACAGCGGATAGAGCAGACGGCTCACCGTCTTTGTAATTCCGGCGCGCTCCATTAGCCGCGCCAGTCCCGACCACAAGCAGATCGTCCCGGCCAGCGACAGACAGAGGGTGACGGCGGATTTTGCCCCGTCCATCAGCGCCCCCGACAGCGCGCTGCCGTTCCCCTGCACCAGCGCGCAGATGATAGACAGCGCGCACATTCCCAACCAAATCCATGTCATAGCCATCTCGGACATCCCCCATTTCTGCTTTAGCCTATGTGGGACAGGCGGCAAATATGCTTTGGGATTGACAAAAAACGCACAATGATATATAATTGATATTAGGGATTGATATTAGGAGGGGTCGTATGAAAGCAATTGGGATGATCCGAAAGGTAGACGAGCTTGGCAGAATCGTCCTTCCGATCGAACTGCGGCGCAGTTTGGATATTGAGGACAAGGACGCCCTTGAGATTTTCGTAGAAGGTGAATCCATCGTTCTGCAAAAATACGAGGCAAGCTGTACCTTCTGCGGCAGCGTCGAACATGTCCAGGAATTTAAGGGCAAACGCGTCTGCGCTGCCTGTCTGCGGGAATTGGTACAGCGTGCGCAGGCGGAGTAAAGATCTCGGTGTGTATCTCGGTTGAGATGCGCACCGAATCTTTTGTGCTGCGAAAAAAGCCCCACAGGGTCTTGCCGGACGGCAGGGAACACTGTGAGGCGTTTTTTCATCTTTTGAGCCGGGGCGTCCCGCAAACGGGACGCCCCGAAAATTTTTATCCTATGATGTTTTTCTCAAATTCAATTAGGATCTGCGCGATCTGCGCACGCGTAGCGTTGCCCTTGGGATTCAAATAATTGATATTTCCGTTCTTTACACCGGAAATCAGCCCAGCGGCAACAGCCCAGGACAAATTGTCCTTCGCATAGCGGGAAACCTGACTCGCATCCGGGAACTTGGACAGATCGGCCCGTGCGTCCAGATTATAGCCCTTGTAGCGGGCATAGCGATACATGAACGCCGCTACCTCCTCGCGCGAAACATTGGCGTTGGGATCGAAGTGGGTGGCATCGCGGCCAGACACAATTCCGTTCTGCGCGGCCCAAAGAACCGGCTGCGCATAATATTTCCTCGCGCCCACATCCACGAAGATGTTTTCGCCCTCGGCATCCGGACGGCCGTCCAAACGCCACAAAACAGTTACCAGCATCCCGCGGGTGGTGGAATCGTCAGGCCCAAAGTGGGTATCATCGATTCCATAGAACAGGTTCTTTGTCAGGACATAATTGACCGCGTTGTAGTACCATTTGTCCTTCTCCACATCGGTATATTTCGCCGCCGGATCCGTGTCCACATTGCCGGTCGCGGGAATGACCTCCGTCCGGGTCTTTCCGCACAGGGTGCAGGTAAAGGTGCGCACGCCATCCTTCTCCGGCGTAGGCTCCGTGGTAACCTTGCCCTCGTCCCAGACGTGCTCCAGCGCGGGAATGGGACGGGTCTCGTTCTTCGAGCACAGCGAGCAGGTACGCGTCTCCTCGCCAGCCTTTTCGCAGGCAGCGGGCGTGGTCACCTCCCATTCGCCCCAAACGTGCTCCAACGCGGGAATGGGACGGGTCTCGCTCGTCGAGCAGACCAAGCAGGTGCGCGTCTCCTCGCCGGGCTGCTCGCAGGCGGCGGGCGTAGTCACCTCCCATTTGCCCCAGGTATGGCCGTTTGCACACGGATCCGAGCTGTCCAAGGTGGTGTAATGGATTGTGCCATGCGAACCCGCAAACAGATGCACCGGCACTTGCGTCGAGGTGTAGGTCGTGAAGCGGGGCGCCCCCGCGTTATATTGCAGCGCGCCATAGGACGTTTCATTAGGCATCACTTCGCCCACGGAGAGCTTCCAACTGGTGGTGCTATCGGCGGCGTCCACCGTTTTGACCTTCTTAGTGCCATAGGCGCTGAGATATTTGCCCTGGCTGTCCTGAATGGTATAGGTACCGTCGCTCTGACGCGTAACCTTCCAAACAAAAGCGGAGTTCGTCGTTTCAATTACATCGCCCTTGATGTCCACCGGGTAGGATACCATGTAGGCGGTATTGTCGCTGCACTCGTTGCTCATGACCTTGCTCTCAGACTGGGCGGCAAAGACGTATTCGCCGGTCCAGTCCGCGGGGGCTTCTGTGACCAGGCGGTATTCACCGCTGAGGGTCTCGCCGCCCTCCTCCAGATAGGAAAACAGAGCGTAGAGCGTGACATTTCCGGGAACGGTATAATCTCCGCCGGCTTCGGTCATGTTCAAAGCAGACAGATCGGTGCTGTCCTGGGTGGGCTTTGCAACCCATCCCACAAAGGTGTAGTCGCTGTGGCCGGTGGGCGTGCCGGTGACGGTGGGCAGAACAATCGTGTCGCCCACATAGGTGCTCACCGTGCGCGGGTCAACACTGACGCCTTCCGGCACAACATAGGTGACCGTGGCGTCCGTCTTGGGCGCAAAATTCACTGTCAGCGTGACCGCCGACTTCAAATCACTCAGGCGGAACAGATTGCCATTTTGCGTGACACTCGCCGCGTCCTCGGGGGACAGGGTATAGCCGCTGACCGCGTAGCCCTCGGCAGGCGTGGCAATAACGGTGCTGCCGTTGAGTGCGACCGTGCCCCAGTCGTCATTGTTGGATTTCGCTGTAATCGTATACGCTGGAGTTTCCTGGGAAATCGCATAACCGGATGGTGTGGTATAGTCGCCGGGCAGCGGCTGATTGAACAGCAGCCAGGCTAGCTCTGGGTAGTCGATAAACACGTTGCGGTTGCCCTGGATCGACTCAATGACGTCGTTGCGCCCCATCTCCCAGGTGTCCACAGGGTCAATCTTCATCCAGTCGAGCAGAGTGTCCAGATCCGCGATGACTTTCAGGCCGACGTACTGATCGTCGCCTTGGTCTTTGGGAGGCAGTTGGGTGGAGGAGAGCGTTTCAAACAAGTTGGGCTGCTCCCAAGTAACGTAGACGTACAGCAAAATGCGCGCCACGTCGCCCTTGATATTGTCGTTGACCTCCACCAGTCCCTCTTTCAAGGAGCCGTCGGACGCGCCGTAGCTGGCAGAATAGTACAGAACGTCTTTGCCGTTGCGCTTGTATGTCTGATAGTTGCCCTCGCCCAGCACCTTGCGGACATTGCCCATGGTGTAGTTGCTGCGCGTAGAGTTGACGTCGGATGCAGTGGGCCGCAGGTGATGCAGATCCGCGCCGCCGTTGGACTGATAGAAACCGGCACGGCTCTTGGGCCAGACATGCTCGCGGTTGAAGCTCTCGCTGATCTCGTCGGAGTAGAACAGGTGCGTGCCCGCAGAACCCTCGGAGGCGTCGGTGTAGGGCCAATAGACCTGCAAGCCGTTTGTCTTACCGTTGTAGCTGCCCAGATTGGTCAGGGAGTTCTTCATAAGATTATGCAGAGCATCAAACAACTGAGAATCCATAGCGGCAAGGCTGCTTTCGGTGCTGTCGCCCGGCAGAGTGGAAAGTTTGTCCCAGGTATATTCCCCGGTGTAATACGCCTCGGCCTGGGTGCTGAGGTCCTCGCAGACCTCGTGTCTGGTTCCGGTATTGTAACTCAGATCGGCGGCAGATACGCTCAGTCCCGAAAACAAAGACGTTATCATCGCCATCACAAGCAACCATGCCGCAATTCGATTTACCCTTTTCATTTTTATGTATGCGCCATCCTTTCTTCTATCCCTGCGAAGCAGAGCTTCTATCCCTACGATGCAGAGCTTTTATATTTTCATTATAGCACAAGAAATTTTAGATTGCAACAATTTCTTTGTAAAATTATTCATATCTTCCTCCTGCGCGGGAGGCCCTCTTTTTGCGCGCAGGAAATTTCGTGGAGAATCGGTTCTTGATTTTACGCCGTACAGTTTTTGTGTTGCAGAAAAAAGAAAAACATGCTATAATTGTGCAAAATAGAAAACACGGGAGGGGGACGTCTTCGTGCGAAAGCTGGCGCGTGTGTGCTTTGCGTTCGCGGCGGCGATTGCCCTGAGCGTCTATGTTGGCGCCGGAACATGGCTGCTGCTCGCGGGTTTGGGATGCGCGGCGGGCGCGGTGTGCCTCTGGCTCCGGAAGGAAAGCTATGGAATCGCTCTTGTGCTCGTGGGCTTCGCGCTGGGCTGCGCGTACGGGACATGGTATTACACCCACGATCTTGCGCCGCTCAAGCGTCTGGCCGGCCAGACGCAGACGGTCACGGTGGAACTGCGGCAGACGCCGGAGGCCACGCAAAATGGCTGGCGCGCCGTGGCAAAGCTCCAGCCAGGCGGCGACCGCGTGCTGTTTTACGGGTCGGCGGAATACCCGCTCGACCAATCGCTTTCCCTGGGCGATACGCTCGATTGTCTGGCGCGAATTCAAGATTCGCGGCTGCGCTATGACCAAGAGGACGATTATTATCAGGCCAAGGATATCTCTCTGATTCTCTACCAGCGTGGTGCGGCGCGGGTAACAAAAGCGGAAGAAGTCCCCTGGGATTTGCTCCCTGCGGTGCTGGGGGAGCGGTTCAAATCAGCGCTGGACGCGCTGTTCCCCAGCCAAACGGCGGGGCTTCTGCGCGCCTTGCTGACGGGCGACCGTGCGGGCCTGTCGGACCTGGTCAAAAGCGACCTGTCCCGCAGCGGAATTTCGCACGTGGTAGCCGTATCCGGAATGCACGTGGCGATTTTGATCAGCATCCTCTTCTTTCTGACTGGGAAATGGCGCAGACTCACTTCTTTGATTGGCTGCCCGGTGATTCTCTGCTTTATGGCCGTGACGGGGTTCAGCCCCTCTGTGGTGCGGGCGGGGATCATGCAGATCCTGCTCCTGCTGGCGCCGCTGCTGGGTCGCGAGAACGATGTGCCGACCGCTCTGGGCTTTTCCCTGGCGCTCATCTTGCTGGAAAATCCCTGGGCGATCGCCAGCATTAGTTTGCAGCTATCTTACAGTGCCGTCATCGGCATCTACCTGTTCACCGGCAGGCTCTACCGGGCGATGACCGGGCGGACGGTCAAAGGCCGCCTTTTGCGCGCCCTGCAAAATTATATCGCCTCAACCGTGGCTGCTACGTTCGGCGCGACGGTGTTTACAACGCCGCTGGTGGCGTTTTATTTCGGTTCCATCTCTTTGATGACGCTTTTTACAAATCTGCTGGTTCTCCCGGCGGTCAGCGGATGCTTTACGTTTGGATTGCTGGCGGTGCTGCTCGGGGCGGTCTTTCCGCTGGGCGGGCGGATCTTGGCTGCTCCGGCGGAGTTGCTGGGGCGGTATATCCTGGCGGTGATCCGGCTTGTGGCGCGCGTCCCGTTCGCCGCCGTCAGCACAGAGCATGCGTGCATTTTGGCATGGCTGATCTTTTCCTACGGGCTCTTTGGGCTGGTTCTCTGCAAGCGCGGGGCGAAGCCCAAGCTGGCTCCGGTATGCTGCGTGGCGCTGGCGCTGATTTGCAGCCTGTTTGCTATGATGATCTTGTCGCGGCGCGGCAACAGCAGCATAACGGCGCTGGATGTGGGGCAAGGGCAGTGTATTGCGGCCCGCTGCGGGAGCTTTTCGGCGCTCATCGACTGCGGCGGAAGCAGCGCAGGCGGCGCGGGCGAGCGGGCTGCGCAGTTTTTGGAGCAGAGCGGGCAGCTGTCCCTGGACGTTCTGATGCTGTCCCACTACGATCTCGACCATACCGGCGGCTTGGAACACCTGCTCTACCGGGTCGACGTCCGGCTGCTTTTGCTGCCGGATGTACCGGATGCGCAGGGGATGCGGGAACACATAGAGCAATTGGCGGCCAGCTATGGCACGCAGGTGCAATATGTGACGAGCGACACCATCATCACCTTTCCCGGCGGCAGCTTGAGCGTCTTCGCGCCCGTTTCCCACGCCAGCGACAACGCCGCGAGTCTTTGCGCGCTGTTCTCGGCGGAGGGACTGGACGCGCTCGTGACGGGAGATCTGGACATTCCGGGGGAATACCGGCTGCTGTCGCAAAAGCGGCTGCCACAATTGGACGTTCTGGTGGCGGGGCACCATGGCTCGGCCACCTCAACCGGCCAAACACTCTTGGAGCAGACATCGCCGCGGGCCGTGCTCATATCCGTGGGATACAATTCCTACGGGCACCCATCCGGCGCCGTTTTGCAGCGGATCGCCGGCGCGGGCGCGGCGGTATACCGCACCGATCAATGCGGGGATATTACCATTTGGAGATGAGCAGATGGCGAAAAATGCGCTGCAGCAACTCAAAAACGACCTGCGCGGCAAAACGCCGGGTCGGGTGTATATTTTTCACGGCGAGGAGGCCTATCTGCGGGAACACTATCTGCAGATGCTCAAGCGCCAGCTGCTGGACGATCTGACACAGAGTTTTAATTACCACCGCTTTACCCCGGAGAATTTTTCGCTGGAGGCGCTGGCGAACAGCATCGAGTCCTACCCGATGATGGCAAAATGGTCCGTGGTGCAGGTGGACGAGGTGGATCTGTTCAAGCTGCCGGAGGCCGAGCGCACGCAGATGGCGGAACTTTTGGCCGACGTGCCGGAATACTGCTGCCTGGTACTGGTGTATGAAACGGTTCCCTTTAAGCCTGACCGGCGGCAGAAAAAGCTATGGGAGGCCATTGCAAAGCACGCGCTGATTGTGGAGTTTCAAAAGCAGGGCGAGCGGGAGCTGTGCGACTGGATCGCGCGGCACTTTGCGGCGAACGGGAAGCAAATTGCGCCGGATCTTTGCCGGTATTTGATCGGCCGGACCGGCGGCGCGATGACGGCTCTGGTTGGTGAAATTGCGAAAATATCGGCCTATGCCAGCGGTGCGCAAATTACCCAGCCGGATATCGATGCCGTGGTGGATCCGGTGCTGGAGGCAGTCGTATTTGACCTGTCCAACGCCATCGCGGCGGGCAAGCCGGAATTGGCCCTTTTCAAATTGCAGACCCTCCTGCAAAAGCAGGAAGAACCCGTCGCCATTCTCGCCGCGATCGGCAGCCAGATGCGGCGGCTGAACGCCGCCCGGATCCTTTTGGACAGCGGCAAGGGCGCGGACAGCCTGATGCAATTGTACGGCCTGGGCGAATATCCGGCCAGGCTGACCATGAACCAGGCCGGGCGGCTTTCCAGCGCGTTTTGCCAAAGGGCCGTCCTGTTGTGCCAGCAGACCGACCTACGGCTGAAAACCAGCTACGACGCGCCCAAGGCGCTGCTGGAGTTTTTGATTTTACAGCTGGCGCAGGAGGATGGCGCATGATTCATGTAAAGCAGGCCATTGTGGTGGAGGGCCGGTATGACAAAAACGCCCTAAAGCAGCTGGTAGATGCGCCGGTTTTTGAGACAAACGGCTTTGGTGTGATGCACAACAAGCAACTGCTGCAGCTGCTGCGCGCGGTTGCGGAAAAGCGCGGGCTGATCATCCTGACCGATCCGGACGGCGCGGGGTTTGTCATCCGCAACTATTTGAAGGGCGCGCTGCCCAAAGGACAGGTACTCCACGCCTACGTGCCGGATATTCCCGGCAAGGAGCGGCGCAAGGCCGCCCCGGGCAAGGAGGGCAAGCTGGGCGTGGAGGCCATGCCGCCGGAGGTTCTGATTAAAGCGCTGCAGGACGCCGGCGCGACGATCGACGGTAAAGCCGCCGTTCTCCAAAATTTGCCCACCCGTCAGGACTTTTACGACCGCGGCCTGTCCGGCCAGCCCAACAGCCGTGCCAGGCGCCAGGCCCTCAAGCGAAAATTGGGGCTGCCGGAGCATCTGAGCAGCGCCGGGCTTTACCAGGCAATTTGTCTATTATACGACAGAGAGGAATTTCTTGCGCTGACGCAGGAAGAAGCATTATGATCGATATTTCGGTACAGGGGCTGACCAAAACCTTTGAGGTCGGCAAAAACCTGTTGGAGAATTTGTCCTTTGACGTCAATCAGGGCGAGCACGTCGGCATTATGGGCAGAAATGGCTGCGGCAAGACGACGCTGTTCCGCCTGATTTGCGGTGAGCTGGCTCCAGACGAGGGAAATGTGATCCTTGCGCCGGGGAGTAAGCTGGGATTGATCTCCCAAATACCCCGGTATCCGGCGGGCTACACGGTGGAGCAAGTCCTGCGCAGCGCCTTTACGCAGCTCATTGAAATGCAGCGGAAGCTCGCCGCCCTGGAGCAACAGATGTCCCTGCATCCGCCGAAGGAGCTGCTCATGGAATACGACCGCCTGTCCAACGCCTTCACCGTGGGCGGCGGATACGAGATGGATGTGGAGACCGACAAGGTATGCGGCGGGCTTGGAATCGACGCGCGGCAGCGCGCGCAGCTGTTTGACAGCCTGTCCGGCGGGGAAAAGACCAGGGTCAACTTGGCACGGTTGCTGCTGGAAAAAACGGACATCCTATTGCTGGACGAGCCTACCAACCACTTGGACTTAAAGAGCGTGGAGTGGCTGGAAAATTATATCCTGCATTTCAAGGGAACCGTGCTGACCATCTCCCACGACCGCTATTTCCTCGACCGTGTTGTCCAGCGGATGATCGAGATCGTCGACGGTCACGCGGACTTCTACAGCGGCAACTACTCCTTTTATTTGGAAGAAAAGCAGGCGCGGTTTGATCTGCAGCTTAAGCAATACGAGCAGGAGCAGGCGAAGATCAAGCAACTCTCGTACACCGTCGAACGCATGAAGGGCTGGGGAATCAACAACCGGGTACTCTACCGCCGGGCAATGTCTATCCAGCACCGCATCGACCGGATTCAGCAGACCAAGCGCCCCACCAAGGAGAAGACGCTGCGGGCGCGATTTGGCCAGCGGGAATTTTACGGCGACGAGGTACTCAGCATTAAGGGCATGGCCATGGCGTTTGGGGAAAAGCAGCTGTTTTCCGACGTGAACCTGCTGGTCACGGGCGGCGAGCGAATCGCGCTGCTGGGCGACAATGGCATCGGGAAAACCACCTTTTTGCGCTGTATGCTGGGCGAGCTGCCCGCGCAGGGGAAAATTCGGTTCGGCCCCTCGGTGCGCTGGGGATACCTCCCCCAGCTGATCCACTTCGACCACCCTGAGCGTTCGCTCTATGACACCATGCTGTTTGAAAAGAACTGCACGCCGCAGGCGGCGCGCGACCGGTTGGGCGCGTTTTTGTTCCAGGGCGAGGATGTGTTCAAGCCCGTCGGGCTCCTGTCCGGCGGAGAACAATCCCGCCTTCGGCTGTGCATGTTGATGGACGACAAAATCAATTTGCTCATTTTGGACGAACCAACCAACCATCTGGATATCGCGTCCAGGGAATGGATTGAGTGCGCCATTGACGAATACGAGGGTGCTTTGATCTTCGTTTCCCACGACCGGTATTTTGTGGAAAAATTTGCCACCCGGATCTGGGAACTGAAGGACGGCAAAATCACCGATTACCCCTATGGCTATGCCAAATACCGCGCCGTCCAGGAGCGGGAGGCCATGGTCCGTGAAAAGGAACCGGCCGTCCGGGAGAAAAAGGAAAAACTCCCACGGGTCCACGGCGGCGACAAGGAACTGGAAAAAACCGTGCGCCGCCTGGAGCGGGAGATCGAAAAGCAGGAGCAGCTGTTGTCCGATACCAATCAATTGCTGGAAGCGGCCGCGGCCGACTATCAGGAGCTGATCCGTTTGACGGCATTGCGCCAAAGCCAGGAAGAAGAACTTAATCAATTGTTGGAACAGTGGGAGGAAGCGGCCTCCCAACTGGAAACCATGAACAATTAGGAGGCAGAATCTTATGAGTCAATCATGCGGCGGCAATTGCAGCACTTGCGGCGAAAGCTGCGCAGATCGGAAGCCGGAAAGCCTGCTGGCAAACCCCCATCCGAAGTCGAAGATCAAGAAGGTCATCGCCGTCGTGTCCGGCAAGGGCGGCGTCGGCAAATCCACGGTCACATCCATGCTTGCGGTTGCCTTGCAAAGGGCGGGTCACCGCACGGGCATCCTGGACGCGGACATCACCGGCCCGTCGATCCCGAAGGCGTTCGGCGTGAGCGAGTGCCGGGGTGCGGATGAAAACGCCCTGTACCCCGCCATCAGTAAGAGCGGGATCCAGATCATGTCCATCAACCTGCTGCTGGGCCAGGAGTCTGACCCGGTGCTGTGGCGCGGTCCCATTCTGGCCAGCGCGGCCAAGCAGTTCTGGACAGACGTGGTCTGGGAGGACGTGGACGAACTGTTCGTGGATATGCCCCCGGGAACCGGCGACGTCCCGCTGACGGTCTTCCAGTCCCTGCCCATCGACGGAGTTGTGATCGTCACCTCGCCGCAGGATCTGGTGGCGATGATCGTATCTAAGGCGGTGCGAATGGCCAATATGATGAAGATTCCGATTCTCGGCCTGGTCGAGAACTACAGCTATCTCGAATGTCCGGACTGCGGCAAGCGGATTTCTGTCTTTGGTAAGAGCCACGTAGAGCAGGTGGCCTTGGAGTACGGCATCCCCATACTCGCGCGGCTTCCCATCGACCCGGCCATAGCAGAACACTGTGACGATGGAACCATGGAGCAGATCAACGTGGAGCCGATTGCCCCAGCCGCCAGCCAGATCGCCGCGCTCTGATCCGTAACCTATGCGCCGTTCCGCAAAATTTGCGGAACGGCGCGCTTTTTGTTGCAATTCGGGAAAAATCATGCTAAACTTTTCTGATAGATAGGAGGCGGTTTTATGGAAGATTTGCTGCAGGGACTCAACGATGCCCAGCGCCAGGCGGTCACGGCGACGGAAGGATTTGTCCGCGTCATCGCCGGGGCGGGTTCCGGCAAGACGCGCGCCCTGTCGCGCCGGTTTGCCTATCTGGTCAACGAGCTAGGCATCCTGCCGGGGAACATTTTGTGCGTCACGTTCACCAACAAGTCCGCCAGCGAGATGCGCCAGCGCATCCACCGCCTCACCGGCGACAACGACACCGGCTACATCAACACGTTCCACGGCTTTTGCGTCTGCGTCTTGCAGGAGGACAGCTACGCTGTCCAATATCCCAAGAGTTTTCTCGTGCTGGACAACTCCGATATCGACGCCATGCTGAAAATCATCTACGAGGAGCGTGGCCTGACGCTGCGGGATATGACGTTCAGCCGCGCGCGGGATATGATCGAAATCCGCAAGACCCTTCAAGAGCCGGATTATTACCTGGATCTGATCACCATGCCCCTGGACATTTTGCAGCGGAAATATCTAAACGCGTCCGCGCCGGCGGATATCATCTTCTACGGGTATTTATATCAGGAGAAAAAGTGCTTTGGTTTAGACTACAACGACCTGATCGTGTTCTCCCTATACATCTTTGAACACAATGCGGAAATCCGGCTGAAATGGCAAAAGCGGCTGGAATACATCATGATCGATGAATTTCAGGACATTGACCCCTTGCAGTACCGGCTGATGGAGGTTCTGTGCGGGTACCACAAAAATCTGTTCATCGTTGGCGATCCCAACCAGACGATCTACACCTGGCGCGGGGCGAACGTCCGCTACCTTCTGGACTTTGACAAGGTCTTTCACCCGGTGCGGACCATTTACATGATGCAAAACTACCGTTCCACGCCCCAGATTTTGGCCGTGGTCAATTCCCTGATCCGTAAAAACAAGCAGCGTCTCCCCACAGATTTGATCCCGACGCTGCCGGACGGCGCGCCGGTCCTCTGCCACCACGCGGACACCGCAGCGCAGGAGGCCGAGTGGATGGCCGCCAAGATGCAGCAACTGCACGACGGCGGCGTGCCCTACCGCGACATGGCTGTTTTGTACCGCGCCCACTATATCACGCGAACCGTTGAGGAGGTTCTGCTGCAGCAGAAAATCCCCTATGCCATCTACAGCGGCGTCCAGTTCTTCGACCGCATGGAAATTAAGGACGCCCTGTCCTATCTGCGCATGATCGCCTACCAGGACGATCTGTCCTTCCTGCGGATCGCCAACGTGCCCAAGCGCAACCTGGGGCGGCGGCGGATGCAATTTTTGCGGTCCTACGCGGCGGAAAATCAGTGCTCGCTCTATCAGGCGCTGTGCCGCAGCGTGGAGGAGGAAATTTTCAGGGGAACCAAGGCGGCGCGTTTCATCGCCCTGGTGAAAGCCCTCTCGGCAAACTACGCCGAGAGGCCCATCTCGGAGGTCTTGTCCCAGGTGTTGGACGCCAGCGGCTACGAGGCCATGCTTCGCACAGAAGGCAGCCAGGAACGGCTGGACAATCTGGCCGAGTTAAAGCAGTCAGTCTATGAATATGAGACGACCTGCGGAGAGGAGAGCACGCTGGAGCACTATCTGGCCCATGTGGCGCTGTTTTCCAATCAGGATGCCGGCGACCCCGGCGACCGGGTCAAACTGATGACCGTTCATACGGCCAAGGGGCTGGAGTTCCCCCATGTGTTCTTGTGCGCCATGAACGAGGGAGTGTTCCCCTCCAAGAAGGCCAATACCCAGCAGGCCATGGAGGAAGAACGCCGCCTGGCGTTTGTGGCCATGACCCGCGCGGAAAAAGCGTTGTACCTGTCGGAGGCGGAGGGCTGGAATTTTGACGGTTCGCCCCGGTATCCGTCGCGGTTTTTGCTGGATATCGACCAGTCGCTTCTTTGCTACACCCGCAAGCCCAGCGAAAGCCTGCTTAAAGACGCGCAAGAGGCCATCGATCAAGCGTACAGCCGCCTGGAGGAACCGGAACCCCAGCGGTTTGCGGACGGCCAGCGCGTGCGCCACAGCGTTTTCGGTTCCGGCACGGTTCTGCACACGGATCTGGAAAAGCGGGCCTATACCGTCCAATTCGACGACATGCCCACCCCGCGCTCCATTTCCTTTCGCGCCCGGCTGGAAGCGCTCTGACTGACATAGGCAGCCGGACGGGCGGTTCCCGACAGACCTGCAAGGCAGAATAAAAGCGGCGGCTCTGTATCCAAACCGGTACGGAGCCGCCCTTTTGGGAACCGCTTCCCGGTCCGGCCGCTACGCGGCCTGTGCCTACGCGTCGAAAATGCCCGCCCGATCCAGCATAACAAGGATGCGGACGGTATCCTCCGACAGGTCGATGATTCGCTCCTCGCCCGTGCCTCCCCGGCCGGACAGAAGCCCCTTTGCGATCAGCTTTTCCAGCGTCTCGCGGTAGGATTTGGACGTCACGTCCTTCAACTTCTCATAGCGCACTTCTGCTTCCTCCTCCAATTGCATGGCCTTGGCGACGTCGCTGCGAAACGTGTCCATCGTGTACCCGCTCCCGGTCGCCCGCCACAGATGCTCCGGGTCGGCGTGGTCGCTACCCCAGCCGCGTTTATGCGCCTCGCTGTGGCTGAGAATCACCCCGTCGGCCAGCGGATCCCAGGAATATTGTTTACATAAGTCCGCAAACAGCCGCACCGCCACCGCGTAGGTCCGCTTGACAAACGCCAGCGCTTTCGCCTGGTCGCGGACCGTCAAACGATAGCCGTTTTGGGCGTCATAAAATATACACTCCGGCTCCGTCATTTCCACCCCCACATGGGTGTCGTTGGCGCTTCCGCCCACGTGCCACATGCGGTAGTTCCACGGGGCCAGCTGATAAACCGTCCCGTCCGGCTGTAAGACGGCGTGGACGCTGGCCTCCAAGCCGGAATTGTTGAAATATTCGGCAAACGCCTTGGCCGAGGGCTGCGCCGCGCCGACGCTGTGCAAAACAGCGCCTTGTGGGCCGCGCTGCTGGAAGGTCACATAGCGGCTGTCGGATTGGTTGACATTTTGGATATACGCCTGATTTTTTGTGATCGGCCACTGAATGATCTGCATGGTTCCCTCCTCCCGTTACGGCAAGTCCGCCGTGTTCCATTCTATGCGATTCGCCCCGCGCCCGTTCCAAAATGCGCCGCCATTGGCATAATAGACATCCCCTCCGCCGTAGACTTGAGTGGAGGGGATTGCTTTGACCTTTTTGCAAGTGGCTCTACAACGGGCGGGGTTTTCCTCGCTCAAGGATTTTCAGCGGGCCAACGGCCTGTATCCGTCCGGTTACGTGGACGTATTGACCATGCGGCTGCTGGATCCGTATTATTTTGGCTATATTCGCCACCAAATCGTATCCGGAGACACCTATGACGCCCTGGCCCGGCGCTACGGCACAACCATCGCCGCCATCGCCGCGGCCAATCCCGGCCTGAATCCCGAACAGCTGACGCCCGGCCAATATCTGGTCGTTCCGCTGGACTTTGAGGTGACACCCACGCAAATTCCGTTCACCTCCCAGGTTCTGCAGGTGGTTGTGGCGGGGCTGCAAGCACGCTATCCGTTCCTGAGCGTGCAAACCCTGACCACCACGGATTATGGCCGCCCGGTGATCTGCATCGGCTGCGGCGCAGGCGAACGCGTCGTCAGCTACAACGCCAGCCATCACGCCAACGAATGGATCACGACGCCGCTGGTCATGCGTTTTTTGGAACGGTACTGCAACGCCTATGTCAACGGCGGCACCATCTTTAGCTATCCCGCGGGAGAACTGTTCGACCGTTCCACCTTGTATCTGGTCCCCATGGTCGATCCGGACGGCGTCGATCTGGTCACCGGCGCCATTCCAACTGACAGCTTTGAGTACCGTCAGGCCCGAAACTTGGCTGAGAACTATCCGCAAATTCCATTCCCGGACGGTTGGAAGGCCAATCTCAACGGCGTGGACCTGAACCTAAATTATCCCGCCGGATGGGAGCAGGCCCGGGAGATTAAATTCAGCCAGGGGTACACCTTGCCAGGCCCCAGGGATTACGTCGGCAGCGCGCCGCTTGATCAGCCGGAATCGGCGGCCATGGTCGAACTGACCCGCAACATCGACCCGGCGCTGGTTCTGGCCTACCACACGCAGGGCCAGGTGATCTACTGGAAGTACCTGGACATGGAGCCGGAGGGCGCCCGGGCCGTAGGCGAGGAGTTCGCGCGCGTATCCGGATACGAGCTGGAAAACACGCCCTACGCCTCCGGATTTGCCGGGTACAAGGATTGGTTCATTCTGACCTACAACCGCCCCGGTTACACGATTGAGGCCGGTTCCGGCCAAAATCCCCTGCCCCTGTCCCAATTTGAAGATATCTACCGGCAAAATTTAGGCATTTTGACCCTGGGACTTGTGGTATAGGGAAAACCCGGCGCACTGCAATCATGCGCCGGGTTCAGCTTTTCGGCAAGCCCAAACGATTCTAAAAGCGGCTTTTTAAAATCTGCTTTTTATGCCACCCTAGGATCCAATGAAATTCCGCACCACGCCAAAAACCAGCAGGATGGCGCACATGCACCATACAACGCCGTTTTCCGCGCCGACCAGCCGCCTGTCGCCGCTGCGCACATAGCGCACGGCCATCCGCACGGCCAGAACTCCGCCCACCGGCAGCAGCGCCAGCAAAACGGGATTCGCCCGCCAGGCCCCGGAAAAATCCAGCCGCAGCAGGCACAGACACATCCGCGATACGCCGCAACCGGGGCACTTCCAGCCCGTCAACGTATAGAACGGACACGGAATACCGAAACCGAGCAAGCTGCAAACCAGCGCGTAGGCCCCGCCGAGCAGCGCCGCCGCGCCGATCATGCCCAGCACGTGGCGCGCCCGGATTTTACTGGAGCGCTGCAACCTTGTTCAGCTCGCTTTGGATCAGGCAGTAGTCCACAATGGACAGGCCAAACAGCCCCAGAACCAAATACAGTACACAGTTGCTGGAATTGGGCATATCGCCGTTTCTCTGCCGGATGTACGCAACTTTTTCCCCCGCCTTATACAGCCAGTAAATACTGTAGATCCCGCAGGTAACAAGCGTCAGCAAAAACACCATCCCGCCGGATGTATCGTCGGGGCGCTCGCTGGCTACGTTCAGATCATCCGCCAGGCAGATCATCCAATAAATCCCATAGATGCCGCAGGTGACAATACTTAAAATGATCGCCACCGCAATATTCCGGCGCTTGACCGGCGGGTGGTAACCCCCCGTGGGCGCTCCATAGCCGGGAGGCGGGTAAGCGCCGTAGCCGGGCTGCTGGTACGGATTTTGCTGATAGGGGTTGGGGCCTTGCTGATAAGAATCCTGCTGTTGGTCGGATTGCGACGCGTTGAGCGGCGCGCCGCAGTTGGTGCAGAATTGCGCGCCGTCGTTACAATAGCTTCCACACTTTGGGCAGTTCATAACGTTCTCTCCTCTTTTCTAAATTTTTAAAAAGCGGGTTCCCCGCGCTTCTACAGTGTAATCATAGCATCTTTCCGCGTTCGTTGTCAATGGACGGGAAAATATTCCGCAAAAAAATTATGGGGTTTTTAAAGCTTTTTTGTCGAAAATGCTCCTTGTATCTACTGTAATTTTTGCTATACTTTAATCATACAATGTGGGATACTCTACGAAGAAAAACGAGGTTGTTTCATGAAAGTTTATCGCGTAGGCATCGATGTCGGCTCTACCACTGTGAAATTGGTTGTCCTTGGCGCGGACAACGCCATGATTTTCGGCGCATACCGCCGCCATATGGCCCACGTCCAGGACACCCTGCTCGACCTCCTCCTGCAAGCCAGAGAGCGGCTGGGCGAATGTCAGCTGCGGGTCAAAATCACCGGCTCCGGCGCAATCAGCCTGTCCGAGGCCATGCACATCGGCTTTGTGCAGGAGGTGGTGGCCGTGTCCACCGCGCTGCGGGCCGTCGCGCCCCAGACGGACGTGGCCATTGAATTGGGCGGCGAAGATGCAAAAATTATTTATTTTACCGGCGGCCTGGAGCAGCGGATGAACGGCGTCTGCGCCGGCGGAACCGGCGCGTTTATCGACCAAATGGCCGCCTTGCTGCAAACCGACGCAGCGGGGCTAAACGACGCGGCCAGGGATTATCACGAGATCTATCCCATCGCCGCCCGCTGCGGCGTGTTTGCCAAATCCGACATCCAGCCCTTGATCAACGAGGGCGCTACGAAGGCCGACCTGGCCGCCTCGATTTTTCAGGCAGTCGTCAACCAGACCATTTCGGGACTTGCCTGTGGCAAGCCGATTCGCGGCTGCGTCGCCTTTCTGGGCGGGCCTCTCCATTTTTTGCCGGAGCTTAAGCGGGCCTTTATCCGCACGCTGCGCCTGACCCCGCAGACCACGGTCGATCCGGCCGACTCCCATCTGTTCGCCGCCACCGGCAGCGCCCTGGAAGCCGCCGACGCACAGCCCATCGCGATCGGCGCTTTTATTGACCAATTGCGCGGCGGCATCCACCTGGCCTATTCGCTCAAGCGCCTGCCTCCCCTATTTACCAGCCCCGAGGAATACGAGCAGTTCCGCGCCCGCCATGCCAAGGCGACTGTGAAAAAGGCGGATCTGGCCTCCTACAAGGGCGGCTGTTATCTTGGGATCGACGCCGGCTCCACCACCACGAAGCTGGCGCTGATTGGGCAGGAGGGCCAGCTCCTTTGGTCGTTCTATGCCAATAACCAGGGCAGCCCTTTGAAAACGGCCATCCAGGCGCTCACCCAGCTAGAAGCCGTGCTTCCGCCGGACGTCGCCATCCTGCGCGCCTGCTCCACCGGCTACGGCGAAACGCTGATGCAGTCGGCCTTCAATCTGGACGACGGCGAGGTGGAAACCGTCGCCCACTACCATGCTGCCGCCTTTTTCCGCCCGGATGTCGACTGCATCCTGGACATCGGCGGGCAGGATATGAAGTGTATCAAAATCAAAAACCACTGCGTGGACACGATTCTTCTCAACGAGGCGTGTTCCTCCGGCTGCGGCTCGTTCCTGGAGAACTTTGCAAACTCTCTGGGCTATCAGGCGTCAGAATTTGCCGAGCTGGCCCTGTTTGCCAAGCAGCCCATCGACCTTGGCACGCGCTGCACGGTGTTTATGAACTCCAACGTCAAACAGGCGCAAAAAGAGGGCGCGTGTGTGGAGGATATTGCGGCGGGCCTGGCCTATAGCGTCATCAAGAACGCGCTGTTTAAGGTGATCAAGCTGACCGATGCCAAGGCGTTGGGCCAGCATGTGGTTTTCCAGGGCGGTATGTTCTATAATCAAGCCGTTCTGCGGGCGGCAGAGCGCATCGCCGGGATCGAGGCCATCTGCCCGGATATCTCCGGAATTATGGGCGCGTTCGGCGCGGCGCTGATCGCCAAAAGCCGCTACCGCGGGCAGCCGTCCTCCATGCTCCCCCTGGCGAAGGCGCGCGAGCTGTCCTACGTCACCGCCACAACCCGCTGCGGCGGCTGCAGCAACCACTGTATGCTGACCATCAACAGATTCTCCGGCGGCCGCCGTCATATTTCCGGCAACCGCTGCGAAAAGGGCCTGGGCCTGACGAAAGCGCCGGAGAAAGGCCCCAACGTTTCGGCATACAAGTTCGAACGGATGTTTGCCTATCCGCCGCTTCCCCCGGAACAGGCGCCGATGGGCGTGATCGGGATCCCGCGGGTGTTGAATCTGTATGAAGATTATCCGTTTTGGGCCACCTTCTTCCGACAACTGGGGTTCCGGGTGATTCTGTCCCCCATGTCCTCGCGGAAGATCTATGAACTGGGGATGGAATCGATTCCGTCTGAATCGGAGTGTTATCCCGCCAAGATGGCCCACGGGCATGTGCAATGGTTGGTGAACCAGGGAATCCGGACGGTGTTTTACCCCTGCGTGCTGTATGAGCACCAGGAGGTGGCGTCCGCCCAAAACCATTATAACTGTCCGATTGTGGCGTCCTATCCGGAAAACCTTAAAAACAATGTGGACGCGGTAACCGACGGAACCATCACCTACATACGGCCGTTCCTGGCTTTCACGTCTGAAAAAATTATTGCTGACCGGCTGGTTCGGCTTTGCGAGGAGCAATGGGATCTGCCGGAGAAAGTCGTCCGGCAGGCCGTCCATCTGGCCTGGGCCGAGCAGCGGCAGGCGAAGGCGGACGTCCGTGCGAAAGGGCAGGAGGCGCTGGACTGGATGCGCGAGCACGGGCGAAAGGGCATCGTGCTCGCCGGCCGCCCCTATCACATCGACCCGGAGATCCACCATGGCATCCCGGATCTGATCGCCTCGTACCGTCTGGCCGTTTTGACCGAGGACAGCCTGCCCATCGACTTTGAGCCCTCCCGTCCCCTGCGCGCCAACGACCAGTGGGTCTACCACTCCCGTCTGTACACAGCGGCCGAGTTCGTGGGGCGGCGGGACGATCTGGAGCTGGTTCAGCTCAACTCCTTTGGCTGCGGCCTGGATGCGGTGACCTGCGACCAGGTCAGCGACATCCTGGCGCGCTGCAACAAGCTCTACACCACCTTGAAGATCGACGAGGTCAACAGCCTGGGCGCCGCCCGGATCCGCATCCGGAGCCTGCTCGCCGCCATGGATATGCGCGAGCAGCAGGGCATCCGCGCCAAGCCCCAGCCGATCGGGTACCATCGCGCCGTGTTTACCAAGCAGATGCGCAAAGAGGGCTATACCATTTTGGCGCCCCAGATGAGTCCGATTCATTTTGACATTTTACAGCCGATTTTCACCCGCTTTGGCTATCATGTGGAAATCCTGGACAACGATAACCGCGCCGCCATCGACACCGGGCTGAAATTTGTCAACAACGACGCCTGCTTCCCGTCCATTATCACCGTCGGCCAGATTATGAGCGCCGTGCTCTCCGGCAAGTATGACACCAACAAGCTGGCCATTGCCATGACCCAGACCGGCGGCTGCTGCCGGGCCAGCAATTATGTGGGCTTTATCCGCCGCGCGCTGGAGCGCGTGGGACTGGGCCACATCCCGGTCATTTCCATCAACGCCAACGGGATGGAAAAGAATCCCGGCTTCCGCGCATCCCCGCAGCTTTTGTACGCGGCGGCACGGGCGCTGGTCTACGGCGACCTGTTTATGCGCTGCGTCTACCGGACGCGGCCCTACGAGGCGGTCCCCGGCTCCGCCAACGCCTTGCACGAAAAGTGGCGGAAAATTTGCATTGAACAGCTGACGGATCCCAATACCAAGTGGACCTACGCGGCCGTTTGCCAGGGGATCGTCGCGGACTTCGACGCGCTGCCCCTGATCGAGGGCCTGCGCAAGCCCCGCGTCGGCGTGGTGGGCGAGATTTTAGTCAAATATATGCCCCTTGCAAACAACCACTTGGTAGACCTGTTGGAGCGCGAGGGCGCCGAGGCCGTAGTGCCGGATCTGATGGACTTTTTAAATTACTGCGTATACAACAACGACTATAAGCATGAATATCTGGGCTTTGGACCCGGCCGTGCCCTGATCGCCCGTTTGGGAGTCTCCGGCATCCGCGCCATTCGCATGCCCGCCATCAAGGCCCTGGAGGCCTCCGCCCGCTTTGAAGCGCCCATGCCCATCGAGCAAGTCGGTGAATTGGCGAAACCCTACCTCTCCCTCGGCAACCAATACGGCGAAGGCTGGTTCCTGACGGGGGAGATGGTGGAACTGATCCAAAGCGACGTGCCCAACATTATCTGCATTCAGCCCTTTGCTTGCCTTCCCAACCACGTGGTAGGCAAGGGCGTCATCAAGATTCTCCGCAGGGATTTTCCCCAGGCAAACATCGTCGCCGTGGACTACGATCCCGGCGCGTCGGAGGTAAACCAGCTCAACCGCATCAAACTGATGCTCTCCGCGGCGAAGAAGGCACTGGCCAATTCCGGCGTGCGCGTGGCGGAAAAAGATCGGGAAAATGGGATTGACACGTCTGAGAAGTTGCTTTATAATAAGGCTGTAATTTAATTGGCTTAAGTTGCCAAGAAAGAGAGGGAGTACATTCATGTTCTGTACCAACTGCGGCGCGAATATCCCCGACGGCAGCCAGTTCTGCCCGGCGTGCGGCGCGCAGCTCAATTCGGCAGCCTATGCGCCGATGGATACGCCCGGCGCGCCTGTACAAAAGCGGTCACTGCCCAAGAAAACGCTGGTGATTTTGGCCGCGGCTGTCGTCGTGCTGGTCGTTGTTGTGCTGCTGATTTCGCTGCTGTTCGGCGGCGGGAAGGAAACTCCTTTGAAGAATTATTGCGAGGCCATGGGCGACGCCGACGTCGGCGCTTTCCTGGATTTGTATCCGGATGACGTTTTGAATGATGTGTATGGCTGGAATAAGCGTGACAAAGACGAAATTGAGAACTTCCTGGAAGTTTCCCTGGAAGAGCTGGAATGGCAGTATGGCGAAGATATCCGCATCTCCTATGACATCCGTACGGAGAAGGAGCTTAATGACAAGCGTCTGCTCGCCCTGGGGGAATACTTTGAAGACGTGTACGATCTGGACAAAGCGGACAAGGAAATCACCAAGGGCTACCTGATGGAGGTTCGGTTCACCATCAAGGGCGACGACGGCCGAGACACCAACAAACAGTGGCTTGTCGTCTACAAATACGATGGAGATTGGTACTTGGATACCGGAGCGTTCCGGAATGTGGGAGAAATTTCAACTCTAATTGATTAAACGTCGAAACGGCAACAAACACAGGCAGGGTCATAGGTGGCCCTGCCTGTTTGTTTGCTGTGTCAGGCCCTAGGTGAAACCGGGGGCGACTCTGTCGAAACAGTTCTTCCGCGCCGGGCATCTCCAATTGCGTCCCCGCGCAGCGGGTTTCCTTCAGGCCATAATACAGCAACAGCCCCACGCGGCCATTGCGGCCGCATGGGGCTGATCCGATTATATTTTATACTTTTGCCGGCTTTTTGCTTCCGTTGCGCTCGGTGAAAAAGTGCTCCAGAACCGGCACCAGGAACATGCAGACCAGCGCCGCGGTAAAGCCGCCGTTGTACAGCAGGAAGCCGCCGTGGAACAGCGGGATGCAAGTGACCAGCGCACAGTGCAGCGCGCCAGCCACAACGCCCCACCACCAGCCGTACTTGCCGGGGATCGGACACAACGCGCTGGCAAAGCACAGCCCCACAACCAGCGCCTGGGCATTGACCGTGTACCACGATTCGGACACCGGAAAGCTGCTCATCCCCAAAAACACCTGCTTGGCCGCCACGCCTACCAGCAAATATCCCACCATAATCGGCCAGACATTGCGCGGATGGCTGCCGGCGGCGCAGCATCCGACCATGCTGAACACGCAGCCCAGGGTGACCGCGTTCCAATTCGCACCGATCAAATTGTAGTACGCCAAAATCATCAGGCCGTAAACGCCAAAATTCAGCGCCGTATTGCCCACGCCGTATTTTACCGTATAGTCCACGCCGTGGCCCGAATCCTTCATCAGCTGCAAATAGCCTTTCGGCGTTCCGCCCATTGCGAGTCCGAACCCTATCGCCACAACGCACATGGCCAGGCACAAAACATTCGCCGTGCCCCAGAAAGAACTGGCCAGGCCGACGCCGCTCGTCTCCGGCAGATTCGCGCCTGTCACCTGGTACAGCCCCGTCCGCAGCACGAACGCCGTCAGGCCCATCGGCAGCGCGGCGGAGTAGAGGGTGAAGCCCCGATGCACCTTGGGGCTGGCGGCCAAGCCCGCCGGCAGCGTCAGGCCCAAAAACGTCCCGACCGCCAGCGCCAGCAAAAAGCCCTTCAGGCCAAACCCGTGCCACGGGATGTAAGGATACCGAAAGATCAACTCCGTAAACAACGGGGCGAGCCCCGTTGTAAAGAGCATCGCGTTGGCCTGTTGGCCCGGCTTTTGCTTCTTAATCAGGCAGTACAGCAGCACACCCGGCACGCCAAACCAAATATTCAGCACCGTGAGACCCCAGAAGCCGAAACCCACCGTCAGAAAAAACGCCAGCAGCGACAGAGCGTTTGCCTTGCTGCCCGGCAGATAGTACGCCAGCGTGCAGATCACGCCCACGAGCGCCGCATTCAAAAACGTCCCGGACAGGCCGCCATAGGTGCTGTCAAAAAAGCTTTTTGTAAATTGCGCCGAGCTGGTACAAATCCGTCCCAGCCCCTCGAACATCTGCCCCCGGTCCGGCACCGCCAGCGCCGCCGCAAGACACATCAGGTCAAAGAGCCAAAAGCTCAGGCGAATCGCCTTTTCCGGTTTTTGCAATTCCTGTTTCCAACGCATGATATACCTCCTCACATAACCTTTGCAAATTGGCCTCCCGGCCATAAACGGCCTCCGTCCTCACGCCGCGCCGGTTGCGCGTCCGCTTCCTGACACGGCCTTGCGCTTTCACTTGATGGCCTTCGCGTACTCGGATGGCGTGATGCCGTATTTTTCTTTAAATTGACGGGAAAAATGGTGCACCGTGGAATAGCTCAGGGCGCTGGAGATCTGGGTGAAATTCAGCACGCCCTCCTTGATCATCAGCTTGCTCTCCTCCAGCTTGGAGCGCCGGATGTACTCTCCGGGCACGATGTTCAGATTCTTGCGGAACAGCGCCGTCAAATGCGAGGTACTCACGCCGACCTCCTTGGCGACGATGCCAACCGACAGCCGCTCGCAGACATGCTCCGCGACATACCGCTGGGCGCGGCTGACAATCTCATTCTCCGCGCGCAGCGCCGCCGGCGTTTTCAGCCGGTTTCCCGTGTGTTTTCCCATGCGCAGCATCCGCACCAGCAGCTGCTCGAGCAGACAAAGGATCATATCTCCGCTGTAGGGATCCTCCTCGTCCATCTCCCTGAGCATCTGCCGCAGCAGCTCCACATCCTGCGCCGCCATGGTAAATTTCCGGTTGTACAATTCTGCCAGGCTGCCACCCTCCATATCGAACGACACCGTGATAAAGCTGACTGCGCAATCCTCATCGGCATATTGCATATGCCACTGTTCCGCGCCGTATACCATCATATCGCCCTGATGCAGCACGGAATCCGCGCCGTCTACCACGCTGTGCAGCACACCCTTGTCCACATAGGTCAGTTCCAGCACCGTGTGCTTTTCGCCCTTGAAGAAAAAGCCCTTTTCCTTTTCCTGGTAGAACATGGTATACAAATTCCCCACCTTCAACCGGCGGGACACGCGGAAATCCTCCGGCGGCTCGAACGCCGCCACTGGCACCGGCCTCTCCCCGGCCCGATGGCACATGCGAAAACTGCACCGCTGCTGATAGGGCGCCACCGCAAAGCGGACGCCGGCCTGAACGCACACCGGCTTATCCAGATAAAAACAGTGGTTCGTTCCGTCCCGCTCCACCGCCAGGACGGTCATCCCCTCTTCAAAATCCAAGTAAACCGGCCCCTCGGCCACGCAGATTGTGGCCTTTTCCACTGTGTATACCGCTTCCTCCCATTCTTCGCCCACAGGGAAGCCGTGGTTCGCGCTGTGGTCGCTGAGGATCGTGCCGAAGCCCGCAAAAGACAGCTTGTTGAGATTCAGAATCATTCGGTTTCTCCATTTCGGTCTGATACTGTGACGCGCCGTCCTTTCCCGTGTCAACGGCACGGAAAAGGCGCCTCATACGGAATTGATAACAGCGGTTTTCAAAAGCCCGCTTTCATAAAATTCCCAAAATCAATTTTGCGGTTTCATCATACCATGTTTTTTTCTCTTTTGGAAGTCCCTTTAAAAAAATTTTCGGGTTCTTTCCGGCCCGCCTGTCCCATAAATATGGTGCTGGGAGGGATCACATGAAACGACGAATCTTACAGCGCGTCACCACGTGCGCGGTGGCAATCGGACTGTGTATCGTGGCGGCGGTGGCCGTCCAAAAGCAAGCGCCGGAGACCCTGGCCACCGGCTCCTGGGGCTTGAGCTTCCAGCAAGACGGCAGCGCACCGGTAGGCAACGCCACGCAGGATCAACTGTCCAAGTATAACGCCGCTTTTCTGGGCGACACACAAAAGCCTGTCATCTACTTAACCTTTGACGCCGGCTTTGAAAACGGCTGCACCGCGCAGATTTTGGACGTCTTAAAGGCTCACAACGTCCCCGCGGCATTCTTCCTGGTGGGTAATTATCTCGAGCAAAACCCCGATTTGGTCCGCCGGATGGTGGACGAGGGCCACATTGTGGGAAACCACACCTATCACCACTGTGACATGTCCCAAATTGCCGACCGCGCCACCTTTGAGCGGGAGCTGACCAGCCTGGAATCTCTTTACAAGGAGGTAACCGGCCAGGAGATGGCCAAGTTCTACCGCCCGCCCCAGGGGATCTACTCGGAGGAAAATCTGAAGATGGCCAGCGAGATGGGCTACCGGACGGTATTCTGGAGCCTGGCCTATGTCGACTGGCTGGCCGACGACCAGCCCACCTCGGAAGAGGCATTCTCAAAGCTGATTCCCCGAATTCACAACGGCGCGGTTGTTCTGCTCCACAGCACTTCAAAAACCAACGCGCAAATCCTGGATCAGCTCTTAACCCGTTGGGAGGAAATGGGCTACAGCTTCGGAACGCTGGAAGAACTTTTTGCCTGATTGCTTTGCACCCTTCCGTTTCGGCGGCATAACATGGAATGAGCGGTAATTACCGCGAATTTATGTCAGGAGGATGCAAAATGTCTTGTAATTCCGGTATCTTTGCCTATGGCAACAACACCTGGTGGTGGATCATCATCCTTATTATCATCCTGGTGCTGTGGAGCGGCAACAACAGCGGCTGCAATTCCTGCGACAACGGCTGCTGCTAATACATCACACAGGGCGTTGAATTTCCCGGCGCCCTGAGAGCATTTTAAAAAGCGCCGGGCGCCGGGGCCAGACACAAGGCTCCGCGTCCAGCGCGGGAGGCATATGAAAAGCCGCAGCAGAATTCCCGCTGCGGCCTTCTTCCTGTCTCTCTATCCATTTTCAATCACCCGGCAGACCGCGTCCGCGAAGCAGCGCGCGGCAACCAGTGCCTGCGAGAGCGTATTTCCACTGGCTCCCACCTCCACCAGCATCGAACAGGGCGCCTGATTTTGGTTGTAGCTGATCCGGCGCAGCACAAGATCGCGGCACAAATCCGGCCAGTCGCGTTCCAGCACCGCCTGCGTTTTCAGCGCGCAGGACAGATTGCCCTGCCAGTTGGGATGATCCTGGCCGTTCTCATCGGTTCCCATCACCAGCATCACCTGGGCGCTGTCCTGTCCGTCGATCTCCACCACGTTTCCACCCGGCTGGCCATCGGCCCCCTCGTAGGCGTCACGATGGACGTCCAGCACCATCTGTATGGAGGGGTACCGCTCCAGATATCCGCGGATCGTCTGGGCCATGCGGTCATAGGCGTCGTCGTAGCCCGCCGCGTCGTTAATCGACTGATCGTGGATCACCGGAATGCCGTTTTCCTCGAACACCCGCGCCATCTCCGTCCCAACCCGGACGACATTGTACTCCGTGTCGGACGTGTGGTAGTCGCTGGCGCCATCGTAGCTCTCCCCCGCATCCGGGGTGTAAGACTCGCTGGCATGGGTATGGACAATCAAAATTTTGGGGCCATCCCCGGAAAAATCGCCCGCGAGCGGGCGATTGAGCAGATCTACCTTGTCCACTGTATAAGAACAGGTGCTGGCAATCTGGATCCTGTCCGAATCCGCCTGCGTGAAGGAAAGCGGAGCCGCCGGCTCCGTGGGTTCCGATTCCGCGGGTTGTTCGGAAGGTTCCGGTTCCGTCTGCACTTCCGGCGGCTGCGTCGCCGCTTGGCGGACTGTCACCACGCCCGGCTGCGGCTCTGCGGCAGAATAGGACGCGCCGAACTCCAGATACAGCATGGCCTGCGCCACCATCGGCTGATTGCGCAGGCGGGACAAGAATTGCAGCGCCGGGCCGGTCAGCGCCGGTTCCGTGGCCGCGCGCAGCACGATCGCTGCCGTCAAAAGCCACCGGTTGAACCGGGCAAAGGAATGTCTTGTGTGCATAGCAAATCCCTCCTTACCGGCAGTTTATGCCGCGGGCGGGCAGGAAAGACCTTAAAAATTATCCGGCGCTCCAACACTCGGAACACCGGATAATTATACTTATTCAGGCTTGTACCGCAAAATTGCCGTCTGCGGTTCGATTCCCGGGTGCAAAAGCAATGTGTTGTCCGCATAATAAATCACATTGTCCATCCCCCGCGTGAACTCCTCCAAGGTCCCCAACACGTCAAGGCCCATTTTCTCCCCACGGTAGTGCATTGGGAGGACGACCTTCGGCGAAATAGCCCGCACAAGGGCTTGGGCCTGCCGGGCGTCGATGGTGTAATATCCGCCGACAGGAATCATCGCGGCGTCCAAGCCGGACAGCGCGGCAGCCTGCTCCGAAGTCAGCTCGCAGCCCAGATCCCCAAAGTGGGCGATCCGCATTCCGCCAACCTCGAACAGATGAATGGTGTTCTGCCCGCGCTTTTCCCCCTGCGCATCGTCATGAAACGTGGCAATCCGCGTGACGGAAAACGGGGATGGGGCGGACGCGCCGACGATCCGCACCGCGGCGCAATAGTTGTGGTCGTCATGGCCATGGCTGCACAAAACCTGGTTCGCCCGCAAACGCAGCGGTGCCAGCCCCGCCACAGAGCCGTCCTTATACGGGTCAATTACAATCGAATAGTCTTCATATGTCAATTGAAAACAGGCATGTCCCCTCCAGGTGATCTGCACCGCAGGGACGTGGGGAACTTTTTTCTCCATAACTACACCTCAATTTCATTAAAATTTGCGCCAAGTGTCCTTGGAAAACAGTATCAGCAGCGGGAACAGCTCCAGGCGGCCCGCCAGCATGTCAAACGTCAGCACCAGCTTCGCGCCGCCGGTATATACGGCAAAATTCTTTGTCGGTCCCACAACCGACAAGCCTGGGCCGATGTTATTCAGCGTGGCGGCCACCGCCGTAAAGTTCGACGTAAAATCCAGCCCGTCAAAGGAAATCAGCAGCAGCGACCCGGCAAAAACCAACATATAGGCCACAAAAAACGCGTTGACCGACCGGTTGACCTCATGGGAAATAGGTTTTCCATCCATGCTGACTTTTGCCACGGTCTGCGGATGGTGGAGCAGCTTCAGCTCCTTGCCCATCGATTTGCACAAGATGATGCACCTGGACACCTTGATCCCGCCGCCTGTACTGCCGGCGCAGGCGCCGATAAACATCAGCAGCACCAAAATAGTCTTGGACGTCTGCGGCCAAAGATCAAAGTCCACCGTGGAAAAGCCCGTCGTCGTGATGATCGAGCCAACCTGGAATGCAGCATGTTGAAACGCCTGTCCAATCCCCTGGTACATCATCCGCACATCCATGGTGATCACAAGGATCGACGCCGCAATGATCAGCAGATACCACCGCACCTCCTGCATGGAAAACGCGCGCCGGAAGTTGCGGAGCATCAGAAAAAAGTAAAAGTTAAAGTTGATGCCAAACAGGATCATAAATACCGTAATGACGCCCTGCAGATACGGCGAGTAGCTTGCAACACTGTCGTTCCGAATACCGAAGCCGCCGGTGCCGGCCGTGCCAAAGGAAAGCGTCACCGCGTCGAACACCGGCATCCGCCCGACCAACAGCAGAATAATTTCCAGCGCCGTCAGGAAAATATAGATGCCGTAGAGGATCTTCGCAGTAGACTGCACCTTTGGCGCGAGCTTCTCCACCTGTGGGCCGGGGCTTTCCGCCTTCATCAAATTCACACGCGAACCCCCGGCCAGCGGCAGCAGCGTCAGCAGAAACACAATCACGCCCATGCCGCCGATCCAGTGGGTGAAGCTGCGCCAGAACAAGATCCCCCTTGGCACCGACTCCACATCATACAAGATGCTCGCGCCGGTCGTCGTAAAGCCGGAAACCGTCTCAAACAGCGCGTCGATGGGATTGGTGATGACACCGGAGAACAAAAACGGCAGGGCGCCCATGATGCTGATGACGATCCAGCAAAGGGCCGTGATGATCAGTCCGTCGCGCAGATAGAGCATCTGGCCGCGCGGCTTGCGGCGCAGCGACATGGCCAAACCCAGTACCAGGCACAGCGCGATTGTCGCGGCAATGGCCCAACCGCTGGATTCTCCATACGCCGCCGAAACGCCCAACGGCAGAACCATCAGCGCGCCCTCGACCAGCAAAATCCTGCCCAGGATAAACATAATCATTGAGGAATTCATACACAGCCTCCGTCACCGCACAAGGATATCGCGAATATCGTGCAGCCCGCGCTCCAGCGTCACCACAATTACAGTATCCCCCACCTGGATGCGGTCGCTGCCCTTGGGCACGATGATGTGGTTGCCGCGGGTGATGCAGCAAATCAGCTGGTTCGGTTTCAGCCGCAACTCAGAAAGCGGCCGGTCCGTCACCGCGGATGCTTCATTGACGGTAAATTCCAGGGCCTCCACTCGATCGTCCAGAATACGGTAGAGCGTCTTGACATTGTTGCCCGCCTGGTTTTGCAGCGCACGCACATGCTGGACAATATAATCGCACAGGAGGAACTTGGGATAGACCACGCTGCCGATTTCCAGGCCGCTGAGAATGTCGTCGAATTCCAGGCGGTTGACCTTGGTTACCAACTTCGCGTTGCTGCGCCGCCGGGCAAACATGGCCAGCAGCACGTTCTCCTCGTCAATGTTGGTCAGGGGAACAAACGACTCTGTCAGCAGCAGGCCCGCTTCCAAAAGGAATTTTCGGTCGGTGCCGTCGCCATGCAAAACCGTGGCCTCCGGCAGCAGCTCAGCGAGAAGTTCGCAGCGCTTTTCGTTATTCTCAACAATGCGCACGCGGATATTGTGCGCGATCAGATCCTTCGCCAAGTAATAGCCGATAGTGCCGCCGCCCACGATCAGCGCGTTGCGGACGGAATGGACAGGCATCCTCAGCTTGCCAAAGAAAGGAGCCGCCTTGTCCCTGGGAACCAGAACCGTTAGCAGATCGCCGTTTTTCAGCTGAAATTCGCCGTCGGGAATCACCACGCCGGTTCCGCGCTCCACCGCGCAGAACAGCGCGTCCTGGCTCAGCTGGCCCGGAATTTCCCGCAGGCGCATGCCGTCCAATCCCTGGGACGGAGTCAGCTCAAATTTAATCAGGCGGACGCGGTCATCGGCGAAGCTGTCGATCTTGCTGGCCGCCGGAAACCGCAGCAGCCGCGAAATTTCCCGCGCCGCCGACAGCTCCGGGTTGATAATCAGCGAAATGCCAAGCTGCTTGCGCATATAGTCCAATTCGTGGCTGTAGACCGGGTTGCGCACCCGGGCGATGGCGCAGCAATGGCCGGACTTCCGGGCGAACATGCACGAGAGCAGATTTAATTCATCCGAGCCGGTCACGGCAATAAACACATCCGCTTTCTCCACGCCGGCCTCCGTGAGTACGCCGATCGACGAGCCGTTGCCCACAATCCCCATCACATCCAATTCTTCTTGAATTCTTTCCACTTTTTCGGGGTTGGTGTCGATCACCGTAATGCTGTGCCCCTCTTGAATCAGTTGCGCGGTCAAGGCGGAACCTGCCTTGCCACAGCCTACCAGAATGATTTCCATAAATACTCCTATTTGTATCGGCATGCGTTGTTTCCACACGATACGGCATAATATATCAAAGATATTATAGCACCTCTTGTGAAAAAGTCCATAAGGAAAATGGATTTTTAGGGGCGAAAAAATAAAAATTTGTAAAAACCGCGCGGTAGAATCTGGCAGCTGTTCCATAAATTTTTCGCGGTCCTTTTGGCAAAATGCAAGCCCCGTGTCAAATTCTTAAGGCAACACCGCACCATTCCGGCGGCGCAGATGCGCGGTCAGATTTTTCGTCAAACAATACAACCCGGCGACGGCTGTCCCGCCGTACCGCCTGGGAAATTTGTGCGGTTTGGTGGAAAAAGCAGATGTGCCATCAAGGCGTCAGCCATGAATTATGCGGCGGCACCTTAATGGCACAAGGGCATCCTCTTTCTTGACTACTTGAGTTTCGCGCCGTCCCGGAACGCGTTGCCAACCTTTTCGCCAAACGTCCAATAGGCCGCCTGCACCGGGTCAAAGGCGATGGGCCGGAGCTTTGCCGGGTCAATTTTGCCCGCCTCGTTCAAAATCCGCTCCTCGGCGCTGACGTTGACGACGTCACCCACGATAATTCCGTCCTCATTGACCTTCACAAGCCTACATTCCAGCGCCATGGGAAACTCCTCAAACACCGGCGCGTCCACATACTCGCCGCGCACGGCGTGCAGCCCGGCTTTTTCCACCTTATCCGGTACATCGTTGCCCGATACAATGCCCACGTAGTCCGCCTCCGCCACATGCGCCGCGTCCGCGAAGCTGACCGTAAACGCGCCCTTGGCGACGATGTTTTTCGTAGTCTTATGCCCGGCGCTCAGGCAGAGCATCACCTGATTGGCGTCATAGATCCCGCCCCAGGCGGCGTTCATGGCGTTCGGCTTGCCCGTTTCGTCATAAGTGCCTACAATCAGCACCGGCAGGGGGTAAAACCAAGTCTGTTTCCCAAAATTTTTACGCATGAGATCCACTCCTTTATGATAATGATATTTCCATTTTATTCCGAAGCGGCCCGCTTGTCAAGCGATCCGGCCGTTCTGAGAAGAATTGAAAAACTCGCCCTGCAAGCCGTTGACGGCAGCCAAATTTTGGCGTATAATAACTGGGATATATTCGTTGGGAAAGGGGGCCGCGGTATGGAGTTTTTCGCTGTGCGGATGCGCGCGCAGCTCGATTTTTTTAACCTGTCACCATAAATTTTCTCTGAGCGCCGCGCGCAAAGAGCAAGACCAGCTCGGCAGCCTGTTGGCATCCACCCGCAAAGGGGACGTGCACATCTGCGAACATGCCTTTGACCAGTTTTCCGATGCGTGGGTCCTTCCGCGGGACGCGCGGCACGAGGG
Source organism: uncultured Oscillospiraceae bacterium (assembly GCA_964450645.1). Lineage (GTDB taxonomy): Bacteria > Bacillota > Clostridia > Oscillospirales > Oscillospiraceae > JAKSPM01. The sequence continues at coordinate 110,087 of CAYVEB010000002.1, forward strand.
TATTCTTCTCTATTTCCATGGCGGCGGATACACCTGCGCAGCCTGAACTATGCCAAGGGATTTGGCGCGGCACTGTATGACCGGCGCGAGATTCGCGTTTTCTGCGCGGCCTACCGCCTCGGAAGACCTGATTCGGCGCTATAACCGCGCCATTCCGGCGACCGGCGGCGTTTTGCCGCGATTGGAAAACCCGCGCCCGGAGGAACTGGAGGACAGTCTTCTAAATTCTTTGGCAAGGTGGCGGCAAGCCGCCGGGAGCGGACGGCCCATCATCTGAGTGGGCTGCCGCCGAGGCGGGAATGGCTGCATAAAAAACTTTTCTTTTAATTCTTTTTAGTTTTTTGAAATTGAAACAAAACCGTTTTTTTCCCGTCTGAAATATGTTAAGATAGTTACACAATCGTACAAAGGGGGCACGTGTTATGCGTAAAAAATTCTGTGGATTTCTGGCAGCCGCGCTGCTGATTGGAACCGTCTTCACCGGATGCGGCAACGCTTCCGGCACAACCATTCCGGTGCAGTCGGTAAGTATGCTCATGGGTTACGGCGGCGTCGGGATGTACGACCGCTATGCGGGTCTGGTAGAAGCCGGTGAAACCGTTGACATTGAAAAGAGCGACAGTATGGAGGTAGGTGAGCTGCTCGTCAAAGCCGGCCAGGACGTCCAGGCCGGTGACGTCCTGTTTACCTACGATACCGAAACCATTTCGCTGGATCTGGAGAAGATGACCCTGGAACTGGAACAGCTCCAGACCACCATTGACACCAAAAACAGCCAGATTAAAACCCTGGAAAAGGAAAAGGCGCAGGCTGCGTCCTCCGACCAGTTGGACTATACGCTGCAAATTCAAGAGCTGCAAATTGACGTCAAGGAGACGGAATACAACCTGAGCGCCAAGCAGCGGGAGATCGAACACTCCCAGGAGGTTTTGGACAACGCCACTGTCACCGCGCCTGTCAGCGGTACCGTCAGCTCCATCAACACCGGAAATTCCACCGACGACTGGGGCAATCCGCTGCCGTATATTTCCATTCTTCAAGCCGGCGAGTTCCGAGTCAAGGGGATCTTCAACGAGCAAAGCGGCGCTCCCCAGGAAGGGACTCCGGTGATTATCCGCGCGCGCACGGGCGACGCCACCTGGACCGGCACGATCACCCTCATCGACTGGGAACACCCGCAGAGCAGCGCTTCCGACAATTACTACTATGTCGATTCCTCGTCTGGGGATGAAATGACGACCTCCAGCAATTATCCGTTTTACATTACGCTCGACAGCGATGAAAACCTGATGCTGGGCCAGCACGTCTATATCGAACCGGATCTTGGCCAGGACGAAGAACAGAGTTTCCAGCTCTTTGCCAGCTTTATCATCGACGCCGACAGCGATCCCTACGTTTGGGTTGCGAACAAGGACGATCAGCTGGAAAAGCGTTCTGTCACCCTGGGCGCGTATGACGAAGCGACCGATCAATACGAAGTTCTGGACGGCTTGGAACTCACCGATTATATTGCCTATCCCAGCGAGGACTGCGACGAGGGCATCAGCGTGGAGTACTACAGCGAGGACTCCTTCGGCGGCGCCGGTCAAGGCTCTGATCCTGGCGCGGAGAACGGCGGCGTGGAAGACTTTGTCGGGGACGACGGTGCGGATGGCACTGTGGACGGCGACGCCACCGAAAACATTGTATGGGACGACGGCGCGGATGGCACTGTGGACGGCGACGCCACCGAAGACATTGTATGGGACGACGGCGCGGATGGCGCTGTGGACGGCTCCGACAATGACGCTTACAGCTACAGCGACGCGTTCGTCCCGGCGGAGATTGAAACGGAGGCAAACGGATGATCGTATCCATGCAAGGGATCTATAAGAATTACCTGCGTGGCAAAACCGAGGTCCCGGTACTCAAAGACGTCAACCTGGAGGTGGAGCGGGGCGAGTATCTCGCCATCATGGGCCCCTCCGGTTCCGGAAAGACCACGCTGATGAACCTGATTGGCTGCTTGGACAGGCCGACCTCCGGCACCTATCTGCTCAATGGAAGCGACGTCGGCTCCCTAAAGGACGACCGTCTGGCCGATCTGCGCAACCGCTCCATCGGCTTCGTTTTCCAGAATTTCTATCTGCTGCCCAAAATGTCCGCGCTGGAAAATGTTGCGCTGCCGCTGCTGTATGCGGGCGTGGGCAGAAAGGAACGGCTGGAGCGCTCTCGCAAGGCGCTTGAGGCGGTGGATATGGCGCAGCGGCTCAACTTTCGCCCGAATCAGCTTTCCGGCGGCCAGCGCCAGCGGGTGGCCATCGCCCGCGCCATTGTCGCAAACCCGATTTTGCTCCTTGCCGACGAGCCGACCGGCGCGCTCGACACGGCCTCCGGCGAACAGGTCATGGAGCTGTTCCGCCGGATCCATCAAGCCGGCACCAGCATTATCATGATCACCCATGAACCCGCCGTCGCCCAATGCGCGCAAACAATTTATCACATTCGCGACGGCATCCTGACCTCAACAAAGGACGGTGACGACTCCCATGCATAAGAAAAAATGGATTCTGATTTCCACCGCCGCGGTCTTGTGCGTGGCGGTGATCCTGGGCGGCGTGTTTTTCATGTTACGCTCCCAGCGCAGCCCGGTCGATGTGTACCCCGTGGCGGATCTGGCCAGCTGGGACACGTCTTATCTCAATGAATACTATACCGATTCCGAGGTCCGCACGGATAATCTGCAAACCGTCTATCTCACGGAAACCCAGCAGGTGACGAAGATTCTGGTCAGCGTCGGCCAGGAGGTCAGAGCGGGCGATGCTCTGCTGAATTTTGACACTTCGCTGACAGACCTGCAGCTGCAGCGGAAAAAATTGGAGCTTCAGCAGCTCCAGCGCGATCTGGAAACTGCCAAGTGGGAATATAACCAATTGGTCGGCTACGCCTACTACAAGCTTTCCGCCAGCGGCCAAGGCAGCCTGCCCCTGGTTCCCCTGAACGCCGAGGACGGCGGCTTTTCGCTGCGTCTGCTGGACGATCCGGAATCCTCCGTTCCCTCGCAATCCGCTGCCGATCCGAGCGATCCGACGATCCCGGCCGATCCCCCTACCTCCGTGCTGCCTGGACAGGAGCCGGTAAACGGCGTGGTGGAATCGTATTACTGCGTGGGCGGCAACGGCACGGAAACGCGGCCTTATCTCTACGTCTTTGTCAATGACATTCCCTTTGACGCCGCGTTTATCTCCGGCGTACTCCAGAATCAGGCAGATGCCTATGTGGTCTTCGCGCAGACGGAGGGAAACCGCACAGATACGCTGGTTCTGGGCGTGTGGGGCATCCATTTCCAGAACGCGGCCGGGGCGTACACCTTCTCTTTGTTCGACGCCACGGGCCGGCTGGGCAAGACGCTGCTGGATCCCACCGCGACCAACGAGTCGAAGACCCCGGTAGAGCCGGAGGATCCGAAAGATCCGGAAGAGCCGGAAGAACCGGAAGGGCCTACCGAGGCCGAACCGCCTTCCTACACTGGCCCCTCCTATGCCGAAATTCAGCAGCAGCGTGAAGAAACGGCCGAACGCATCGAGGAACTGGATCTGCAGATCCGCATGACCAAAGTGGAGTATGAAACCATGCAAAAGGAGCTGGGAGACGGGGTAGTCTACGCCGAGTTCGACGGCGTTGTTACCTCTGTCGCGGACCCGTCGGAGGCGTTCTTCTCCAACGAGCCGGTACTCAAAATTTCCGGCGGCGGCGGTTACTATCTTGAAGGCGCGATCAGCGAATTGAAGCTGAATGAAATTTCCGTTGGGCAGAGCGTCAGCGTCAGCGCCTACCAGAGCGGTACCGTTTGCGAGGGGGCAATCGACTCCATTTCCGACTACCCTGCGCAAAACGCCTCCGGATACAGCGCCGGCGACAGCAACAGCAACGTCACGTATTACGCTTTCACTGTATTTGTAGACGAAAGCGCCAATTTGCAGGCCGGCGAATACGTCTCCATGACGCTCACGACCGGCGGCAGCTCCGACAACCTGTTTCTAGAATACCCGTTCATCCTGTTGGAAAACGGAAAAAGCTACGTCTATGTTCAAGACGAGGACGGCACGCTGGAAAAGCGCCAGGTGTCCACGGGGCGCGACATGTGGGGTTCCTATTTGGAGATCACCAGCGGAAACCTCTCGCAAGACGACCTGATCGCCTTTCCCTATGGCCGATATGTGGAACCCGGCGCGCCGACGGTGGAAGGCGACCTGAACGATCTGTATCAGTAAGGGGGGACGAAATCCATGTTTGAAAATATGCGCTTGGCATTTCAGAGCATCTGGAACCACAAAATGCGTTCGTTTTTGACCATGCTCGGCATTATAATCGGGATTGCCGCGATGATCACCATCGTTTCCTCCATCAAAGGCACCAACGACCAGATCAAGGAAAACCTAGTCGGCTCCGGCACCAACGCGGTTGTGGTGCGGCTTTATCAAAGCGATATGCAGGTGGACATGGAATACGCATCCCTTCCCCAGAGCATCACCCCCATCAGCGAGGAGACGCGGCAGGATATGGAGCGTCTGGACGGCGTGGAGCAGGTTTCCCTGTTCCGGGAGCGTCCGTGGAGTTATAACGTCTATTATCAGGACGTGGCCTACAACGGCAGCGTCACTGGAATCGACAGCCACTATTTTGACGTCTGCGGCTACCGCCTTTGCTATGGCCGCGACTTCACGCAGGAGGATTTTGACACCGCGCGCAAGGTCGTCATCCTGGACGCCAGAACCGCCAGCTCCCTTTTTGGCGGTGTGGACCCTGTGGGGCAGAGCGTTGAAATGGCGGGGCAGCCGTTTACCGTGATCGGCGTTGTGGCCAAGGGCAGCGCCTTCAGTCCCGTGATCGACACGCTGGACGATTACTGGACCTATGCCGACACCTCCAGCGGCAACATGTTTATTACCAGCGAAGCCTGGCCCATTGTCTACCGCTACGACGAGCCGCAGACCGTGGCCCTCCAGGCCTCCGGCGTCGACGAAATGGCGACCGCTGGCAAGGCCGCCGCCGACTATTTAACGGACAAGCAGATCGCCGACCACAGCAGCGAATATACCTACCGCAGCGAGGACATGCTCGAACAGGCGCAGGAGCTGCAGGCCATCAGCAATTCCACCAACAACCAGCTGTTCTGGATCGCCAGCATTTCCCTACTGGTCGGCGGCATTGGCGTGATGAACATCATGCTTGTATCGGTGACAGAGCGCACCAGTGAAATCGGCCTGAAAAAGGCAATTGGCGCAAAAAAGCGCCGCATTATGCGGCAATTTCTCACCGAGGCAGCTGTGCTGACCAGCCTGGGCGGGGTCTTGGGGGTCGCGGCCGGAATCGGTCTGGCACAGATGATCTCCAGCGCCACCAAAACGCCTGTCGCCATCAGTATCCCCGCAATTTTGATCGCAGTTGTGTTTTCCATGGCCATTGGCATTCTCTTTGGCCTGTTCCCGGCCATTCGCGCCGCGCAGATGAACCCCATCGACGCGCTGCGCCGCGAATAAAACGCGGGGCTGTCCAGAAATGAATGATTCATTTCTGGACAGCCCCATTTTTCTATATCTATCATCAATAAATCAAAGGCGCGTCCCGCTGACCTGGTACATCCGCTCGTCCGAAATCGCGATGTCCACGCGGAAGTACGGCGTGAACAGCCGCGTCAGCTCCTCCTTTGAAATCAGGCCCATCGAGACCTTGCGCACCTGCTGGCCGCTGTGGTGTACGTCCAGCTTCGCGCGGCTCATTCCGTGAGCGACAGACAACCTTCCGCCAGGTTTCACCAGCCCGGCCAATACGCCGATCAGCCGCGCCGGATCTGGGAAATGGGGAAGCGCGTTATACACCATGACCGCGTCAAACTGCCGCTGAAAGGGATACGTCTCCACATCCGCGCATATGACTGTCACATCCGGCCGGTGATATTTCCCCGCGGCGATGGCCGCCATCCTGGGCGAGATGTCAATGCCTGTCAAGCTCTTGACGCCTCTTGCCAGATAGTCTGGGAACAGCACCCCCGTGCCGCACGCGACGTCCAGCACATCGATGCCCTGGGTAATGCCCCCGTTGTCCAAGATTTCCCCAATGACGTCCTCCCTGCGCACCATATTTGCGTCCCAAGTGGGCGCGCAGCGGTCAAAAAACGCGATCACCGACTGTTTATCCACAAATAAGATCTCCCTCATGCAAGCAAATCCTAAGGCTTTTTAAGAAGCGGACTTCTTATGGAATTCCGATACAATTTAATTATAGCGTGCCCGTTTCCACCCCGCAACCCCGGCGGGGGGATGTTTCCCGCAGAAAATTTTTATGGTTTACCCCCTTGGAAACTGTCTTTAATTATGGTAAAATTAGGATAAAAAAGCAAAAGGAGGTTTAGCACATGGAACAGCAAAACAACGCCACTTTGACCAAGCGCCATGCGCTGCAACGCCGCATGGATATCGCCGCCGGCCGCACCGCGGCCGATCTGGTTCTGAAAAATGCCACCTATGTGAATGTATTCTCCAATGAGCTCCGCACAGCGGATATCGCTATCTGCGACGGAGTGATCGCGGGCCTTGGCTCCTATTCCGGCGTCCGGGAACTGGATTTGACCGGGAAAATCGTTTGCCCCGGTTTCATCGACGCCCACATTCACCTGGAATCGAGCTTAGTCTCGCCGGATTCGTTCGTTCGCGCCGTCCTGCCCCATGGGACTACCACCGTCGTCACCGATCCCCATGAGATCGCCAACGTGATGGGTGTGGCCGGGATTCGCTTTATGCTGCAAGCTACCGAGGGTCTCCCGGTGCAGATATACTTTATGCTCCCGTCTTGCGTCCCCGCCACGCCCTTTGAGGAAGCCGGTGCGGTCCTCCAAGCCGCGGATTTGGAGCCGCTGTATGCCGATCCCCGGGTCCTTGGCCTTGCGGAGATGATGAACGCCTTCGGCGTAACCCACGGGGACGAAAGTGTACTGGAAAAGCTCGCCGCCGCCCAACTGCACGCAAAGCCTATTGACGGCCACGCGCCGGGCATCACCGGCCCGGATCGGGACGCGTATATCGCGGCCGGTATCTATTCCGACCACGAATGCGACACGTTTGAAGACGCGCTGGAAAAGCTGCGCCGCGGCCAGTACATCATGATCCGCGAGGGAACAGCCGCAAAAAATCTTGCCGCGTTAGCGAGCCTCTTGCAGCCCCAATATGCCAGCCGCTGCCTGTTCTGCACGGACGACAAGCACCCCTCCGATCTGCTGGAGAAGGGCCATCTGGATGCCATCTTACGCCAGGCGGTCCGCGTATACGGGGCGGATCCGATTCTGGCCGTCAAAGCCGCCAGCTTGAACGCCGCGCAGTATTTCCGTCTCTATGACCGGGGCGCGGTTGCGCCAGGCTACGCGGCGGATCTGACTGTAATCGACAGTTTCGACGCTTTCCACGTTGAGCAAGTCTTCTGCCATGGTACGCTTACATATGACAACGGCGCGCTTCGCCCCTTCCAGGCGCCCGCCGTCGCGCCGGAACTGCTGGACCGAGCACTGCACACCTTCCACGTCGCGCCGCTGACGCCAGAACAGTTCCATACCGAAGCGTCTTTGCCTGTCATCGGCATGATTCCTGGGCAGATCGTCACCACGAACGGGGGGCGGGCAAATCAGGTGGATCTGGAGCGGGATATTTTAAAGATTGCCGTCATCGAGCGCCATCACGCCACCGGTCACATCGGCCTGGGTTATCTCCATGGCTACGGACTCAAATGTGGCGCCGTAGCGACCTCCATCTCGCACGACAGCCACAATCTGATTGTCGTTGGAACCAATGACGAAGACATGGCGGTCGCGGCCAACCAGGTGATTCGCCAAGGCGGCGGAATCTCAGTGGTAGACGGCGGCGGCGCAGCCGTCCACAACGTGGTCCTGGAATTGGCGGGGCTCATGAGCCAGGCAGATCTGCAAACCGTCAACGCCAGCTTAGAGGCCGCCAAGGCGGCAGCCCACGCGCTTGGCGTCAATCAGGACATCGACCCGTTTATGACGCTCTCGTTCATGTCTCTGCCGGTCATCCCCACCCTTCGGCTGACCACTAAAGGCGTTGTCGACGTCGCGACGCAGCAGTATATCTGATCCCGTTGTCTTAGAAATTTTGCGCGCATACGGGCGTGCCGTGGAAGCAAGCTGAATGTGCGTAAAGCCGCGCGTCATGTAGGTGTCTTTCGCCGCACGCGCTAAATTTTACGACCGCGCCAACTTTGATGGCACATCGTCATTTTGCGATGCTTTTGCAGAGAAAAAGCAGACTTTTTCGCGTGCAAAAACATAAAAAGAGCCGGTGATCTGTGAGCGCAGCCTTACAAAATCACCGGCTCGGCATTTTCCTCCCGCTCTTTTTGCGGACGCGAATTGCAAATACGCCGCTTCCATGCATGTCTCCTTGCAACAATTGATGCCCCGTTCCGCGTGCCCGTCCACTTGTCGTTTCTTGCCGACCTCAATTTTCTAAATGAGCCGCACCAGCGTCGGGGTCAGGCTCCTCAAACTGGGTGCGATGGGGTCAACGGACGGCCTTTCGTATACGGTTTTAGTTTGGGACGGTGAATCGGAATTCTTCTATCAGAACCGTCTCACTTTCTCGTCCTTGAACCGTGGCACATCACTGGTTTGGTATGGATTATAATTGTTTATAGCAATCCAGGAACGTTCCAAATTTTTTCAGTTTTATAAAATGAACCAGCATATTAAAACAAGTCGCTTTGCAGTAATGCTGCAGGAGCAAAAGCTCCCGCATAAGCCCATCAAAGCAAAACGCCTGTCTCCAATGCGCTGATACGTTCAGCTGCCGGAAATAGGCGCTTTCGTCTTATTTTTTGATTGCCGCCGCACCCTGATGTTGTTGTCATGCTTTATGCGGGGTTGTCATGGAAGGAATTTTAAAATAATTTTCAGCGCTAATATTTGCGGCGGCGCCTTGCAAAAAAGAGAAAGATAAAAGTGTTTTATCTCCCTCTCATTTTGCTATTTTTTTCGCCGTTGGAATCCTGCCCTGACATATTCCCCGAATTTAACCGGCTGCCGCCGCGCTGCGGCTGTCCGGCGTCTCAATCCGGCGGATATTGGCGCCCAGACCGCGGAGTTTGCCAATAATATTCTCATAGCCCCGCTCAATATAATGGGCGTCCTCCACAATGGTCACGTTGTCCGCCGCCAGCCCCGCGATCACCATCGCCGCGCCGGCCCGCAGATCGCAAGCCTTCACCGCGCAGCCATGCAGCGCCTCCACGCCGTCGATCACCGCCAGCTTCGTGTCTACCTGAATCGACGCGCCCATGCGGTTGAGTTCCGCACAATAGCGGAACCGCGTGTCATAGATGCTCTCCGTGATCAGGCTTGTCCCCTGCGCCAGCGCCATGCACACCGCGATCTGCGACTGCATATCCGTTGGGAAACCCGGATACGGCATGGTCTTCACATTGGCGCGCTTGAGCCGCCCATGGCGCTCAACGCGAATTGCATCGTCATACTCGGTCACCGTCGCGCCCATCTCCCGCAACTTGGCAGTGACGCAGTCCATGTGCTTGGGAATCACATTTTGCACCAGCACGTTGCCCGCTGTCGCCGCGGCCGCCACCATATAGGTTCCCGCCTCAATTTGATCGGGAATGACCGTGTAGCTGCCTCCATGCAAGGCCGTGACCCCGCGAATCTTGATCACATCCGTGCCCGCGCCGGAAATATTGGCGCCCATTGCGTTGAGAAAATTGGCCAGGTCAACAATATGCGGCTCCTTGGCGGCGTTTTCAATAATCGTTGTCCCCTTTGCGAGGGTTGCACCAATCAGGATATTCATCGTCGCGCCAACGGACGCCACGTCCAAATTGACACGGCCGCCGCGCAGCCCGCCCTCCGGGGCCGTGGCGCATACGTTGCCATTTTGCAGCACCACCTTCGCACCGATGGCGGAAAATCCCTTAATATGCTGGTCGATCGGCCGCGGCGCGCCGAAATTACAGCCGCCCGGCAGCGCCACCGTGGCATGGCCGAATCGGCCCAGCTGCGCGCCGATAAAGTAGTACGACGCGCGAATCCGCCGCACCAGCTCAATGGAAGTCACCGAATCGCGCACTCTTGCACAATTGATCTCCACCGTGTTGGCGCTCAGCCTGCGGATCGACGCACCCATGGAATCCAAAATCTCCAGCAGCAGCCGCACATCGGAAATATCGGGAACATTTTCAATCCGGCAAGTGCCATTGACCAGCAACGTCGCCGGTAAAATCGCTACAGTCGCGTTTTTCGCGCCGCTGATTTGAACCTCGCCCTCCAGCGGCTTGCAGCCATTAATCAAATATTTTATCATAAAACACCCTCATCGTCAGCGTATGTACCGAACCGCTTATCGCGAACAGGGAAAATTTGCTCGCCCTTGGGGGCGAAAAAATGGCAACGGCATACACACCCGCCACTTTATGGCTATTGTACCACACTTCCAAACGCATGTAAAGAAAAAAATTACAAATTTGCAACACTTTTCGTTGAAATTCGTCGAAGTCCCTTGGGAAGATGGTTTTTTAACATTCCGTTCGCGCCCTTGGCCCAGCCGATTGAAAAGCCGTCAACCTGCACCAACACCCATCCTTTCGCGTTTCCGGGAAGGGTTTCTCCGCGCAGATACCGCGCAATTTCCGGGCTGTCCGCCGCAAAACACACGCTCTGTTCTGCCTCTTTCGCCCAGAGTGCCAGCGCGTGCTCCGGTTCCAGGCGGCCCTTGCGCACCTGGCCCAGCGCCAAGCCGGGCCGCAGCACGCGCAGTCCGCGCAGCTTTGGCATCCCAACCGGCATCCAATACAGTGTCTGTCCGAAATACAGGGCCTGTCCCTCCGGCAGCTCCGGAAATCCCGCGTACTCCCCGGGCAAGCGGATCCCCGGCTCCTCCGGCACAGCGCGCCGCGGCCCGTCCTCCCGCTGCAGCACCGCCGCAAAATGGCCTTCCCCCTCCAGCTTGTGCGGCCACAGGCGCACCGCCGCGTCAGCGCCCCGGCCTTGGAGCGCCGGAGAAAACCACGGCGCATCCGCTGCTTCCAGGAAAAAATCCGGGTGGCGCTGTAGAAAGCTGCGGACGACGTCCTCATCCTCCTCCGGCGCGAAAGTACATGTGGAATAGACCAGACGTCCGCCGCCTCGGAGCATCTGGGCGGCGTTGTGCAAAATTTCCAACTGCCGCCGCGCGCACCGCTGGACGGTTTGCACGCTCCAGTCATCGACGGCGGCGGCTTCCTTGCGGAACATCCCTTCGCCGGAGCAGGGCGCGTCCACCAGTATTTTGTCAAAAAAGTCCGCAAACCATGCTGCCAATTTTTCGGAGGTTTCGTTGAGCACCAGCGCGTTTGCGACGCCCATCCTTTCGAGATTGCGCGATAAAATTTTGGCGCGGCCCGGATGGTATTCATTGCAAACCAGCAGCCCTTCTCCCCGCATGGCGGCGGCCATCTGCGTGGCCTTTCCACCCGGCGCGGCGCACAGGTCCAGCGCCCGCTCCCCAGGTTTCACGTCCAGCAGCCGGGCCGCGGACATGGCAGATGGCTCCTGCAGATAGTACACCCCCGCGTCGTGATACGGATGCAGGCCCGGACGAGCGTCCTGGTCATAAAAGAATCCGTCCGGTTCCCATGGAATCGAGCCGCGCAAAAAAGGCAGATTGGGAATCCGATCGGTTTTCAGCCGGTTCAGTCGCAGCCCCACATGGCGTGGCCTGTCATATGCCGCCAGAAACGCGTCGTATTCCGGCCCCAGAATTGCCCGCATTCGCTGTAAAAAAGCCTCCGGCAGCATAGCCGCACCTCCCCGTCTGGGTTTTTCTGGATTCATGGTAACAGAATTGGAGCAAAAACGCAAGGGACTTTCGCCGCAAAGTGTCAAAAAAAAGACCGCCGGAACAAAATTCCGACAGTCTCAGGCTTTGGGGGACAGTCTTATTGTGAACGATTTGCAGATCAGTCTGCAATCTCCACATTGACGCGCTGGCCTGTCCGTTGGGCCACGGATTTGATGATCGTGCGGATTTCCTTGGCAATCCGGCCCTGGCGGCCGATGACCTTGCCCATATCCTCCGGCGCCACATGCAGCTCCAGGACCGTAGCGCCATCGTCTTCAAATTCGTTGACCTGCACAGCGTCCGGGTTATCCACCAGATTCTTTGCCATATAAAGCAGGAGTTCCTTCATGGTGTTTCTCCTTACAGGACATTTGCCTTTTTCAGCAGGGCTCTCACCGTATCCGTCGGCTGCGCGCCGTTTTGAATCCACTGTTTTGCCTTGTCGGCGTCCACCGTAATGGCTGCCGGATTGGTCAGCGGATTATAGGTTCCAATTTCTTCAATGCAACGGCCGTCACGCGGAAAGCGGGAATCTGCAACCACAATACGATAGTAAGGTGCCTTTTTCGCACCCATTCTTCTCAGTCTGATTTTAACCAAGGGGTTCACCTCCAAAATATTTTCGCTTGTTTTAATTTATCGACAAACGGATCCGCTCCGTTTCCGAAGACATTTTTTATAGGCCGGAGAAGCCACCCATACCCGGAATTCCGCCGCGCCGCTGCAGACGCTTCAGCTTTTTATCCGCGCCGGGGCCAGAGAACCGCTTCACCAACTGCTGCATCATGTCATACTGCTTCAGCAGGCGGTTGATGTCTTCGACCTTCAGCCCGCATCCGGCGGCGACCCGGCGCTTGCGGCTGTGGTTCAAGCAGCTGGGATTTTCCCGCTCATAGGGCGTCATCGATTGAATGATTGCCTGGACGCGGTCGAGCGCTTTTTCATCCACCTGGACGTTTTTTAAATTGCCCATGCCGGGCATCATACCCAGGATATCCTGGATGCTGCCCATGTTTTTCAGCTGGATCAGCTGATCGTAATAGTCCGCCAGGGTGAATTTGTTGGCCCGGAGCCGCTGCTCCATTTCAGCGGCTTTTTTCTGATCCAAAGCCGCCTCCGCCTTTTCAATCAGCGACAGCACGTCGCCCATTCCCAAAATCCGCGACGCCATGCGCGCCGGATGGAACGGCTCGATCTGATCCAGCTTTTCACCGGTACCGATAAACTTGATGGGCTTGCCCGTAACCGCGCGGACGGAAAGCGCCGCGCCGCCTCTGGCGTCGCCGTCCAGCTTGGAAAGCATCACACCGTCGATATCCAGCCACTGGTTAAAGCTCTGGGCGGCGTTCACCGCGTCCTGGCCGGTCATCGCGTCCACCACCAGCATGATCTCATCGGGATGGACAGCCTCTTTAATGGCTTTTAATTCTTCCATCAGCGCCTCGTCCACATGCAGGCGGCCGGCGGTATCCAGCAGGACAAAGTCGTTGCCGTGCTGCGTCGCGTGCCGGATGGCAGCCTTGGCAATCTCCACAGGGCTTGTCTGCCCCATTTGGAACACCGGGACGCCCAACTGCCCGCCGACAACCTCCAGCTGCTTAATGGCCGCGGGGCGGTAGATGTCGCACGCCACCAAAAGCGGACGTTTATTTTGTTTCTTCAAATATCCGGCCAGCTTGGCGCCGTTCGTCGTCTTTCCGGCACCCTGCAGGCCCACCAGCATCACCACCGTCGGCCCCTTGGGCGAGACAGCGATCCGCTGGTTCTCCGCGCCCATCAGTCTGGTCAGTTCCTCGTTGACGATCTTCACAATTGTCTGCGCGGGCGTCAGGCTCTCCAATACGTCGGAGCCGACGCAGCGCTCCGTGACCGCTTTAATAAAATCTTTGACCACCTTATAGCTGACGTCGGCCTCCAGCAGCGCCAGACGAATTTCCCGCATGGCCTCTTTGACGTCCGACTCGGTCAGCCTACCCTTTCCGCGAAGCCGCTTGAACGCGGTGGAAAGTTTTTCCGTTAAACCCTCAAATGCCATTGCGTTACTCCTTCAGCGAATGAACCGCGGATACAATTTGATCCGCCAGGCGGCGGACTTGACCATCCGCGTGGTTTTGCAAAGTCGCCGCGGCGGCGGCAATTCGCTCCAAGCCCTCTTGCAGGCGGCGTTCCCGCCGGACACAACCCATGGTTTCTTCAAAATGGCGCAGCGCCGCCTCTGCACGAACGATGGAGTCGTGGACACCCTGCCGGCTGATCCCCTCGCTCTCGGCGATCTCGGCTAAGGAGAGATCCTGGTTCCGGTGCAAATCAAAACAAATCCTCTGTCTGTCCGTCAGCAAATCCCCGTAAAAATCAAAGAGCAGCGACAGCTCCAGCATATCCGGCAGCACAAAGCACCCCTCCCCTGTCAAGCTCCGCATCTTGACAGCTTGTTTATTCTAGCATAGAAAGCTCCGCCTGTCAAGCGTTTTTCTTTGACAGGCGAATATTTTTTGACGACACCGTACAATTCTGATGGAGCAGATGCGCGGTCAGATTTTTCGTCAAACAATATAAATCCATATAAATTATAATTTGCTCATAAATCTGCGACAGCTGTACTGCCGTACCGACTAGAAGATTTGTGCGGTTTGACGGAAAAAGCAGATGTCCCATCAAAGCGCCAGCTGTAAATTGTGCGGTGGCGCCCTTTTCATCCCAACGTGTTCTCGGCTGGATAGGTCTCCAGATTGCCGCTCTCGGCAAAATAAGCGTCCATGATCGCCTTGGCAACGTTGCCCAGATTGCCGCCCTGCGCGCCGTTTTCCACATAGACGGCGATCGCAATCTGCGGATCGTCCGCCGGCGCATAGCAGACAAACGACGCGCTGTCCGAACGCAGCCCGGCAATACTCAAGTCCGTCTGGACCGTGCCGGTCTTGGCGCAGACGGCGACCGGATAATCCCCGAACACGCCTCGTGCCGTGCCGTTGCTCTCGGTGACCGCCATGCGCATCCCCTCGTGGACGGCCGCCAGCGCTTCCTCGGAAATATTGCACTTGCTGAGCACCTTCGGGACGTTCTCCTTGATCAGCCTCTGGTAATTGGCGGACACCACGCGGCTCAAGAAAGTCGCCTTATACCGCGTGCCGCCGTTGGCGAGCGCGGAGGTATAGACGCACAGCTGCAGCGGCGTGAACTTGTTTTCCGACTGGCCGATGGACGCCATCAGCACGTCCGCCGCGTACCAGCCCTGTTCGCCCTCGCCGTAAAGCTCGGCTTTCGTCTCGGCGTTGGCGCGTCTGCCGGTCTGCTCGGGCAGCTCAATCCCGGTCGGTTCCCCCAGGCCCAGGGATTTGGAAACCTCGTCCACCGCCTCCCAACCAACGCCGCTTGTGGAGGCGATGAGCCTTCCGACTTCATAAAAATAATAGTTACACGACGCCGCCAACGCCTGCATGGTGTTTACCACGCCGTGGGTGATGCCGTTCGCGGTATAGTAATAGCAGTAGGCTACGAAACCCTGCTCTTCATAGTAGTCGTAAGCGCCGCGGTCCTCGATGCCGTAATAGCGGCCGACCACGTTGTTGTTGATGGCGGCGATGGCCGTGACCATTTTGAACACCGATCCGGGGCTGTAGGTAGCGTTGAGCGCCTTGTTTAAAAGCGGCGAATACGGCGCGTCGCGCAGCTCGTTAAAGTCCTCGGAATAGGTCGCCAGATTATAGGTCGGATAGCTGGCGCAGGCCAGCACCTCTCCCGTATTCACATCCATGGCCACCACTGCGCCGCCCTCTGCGTCCTTGCCGCTTTGGTCGCCGCCAATGCCGTTGGCCCGCAGGGACAGGATCGTTCGTTCCAGGGCCTGTTCCGCCACAGCCTGCAGGTCGATGTCAATGGTCAATTCGATATTATTGCCCTCCACCGGCTCTTTGGAATAGGTATCGCTGATGATCGCCCCGTCCGAGGAGATGGTAATCTGCCGCGTGCCGTCCGTTCCGTGGAGTTCGGACTCAAACGCCTGTTCCAGGCCCTCTTTGCCAATGTACGCGTCCATGGGATAGTCCAGCTCCCGGTAAGTCTCGTACTCCTCTGCGTTCATCAGACCCGTCCTGCCCAAAATATGGGCGGCATAGGGCGTGGCGTACTCCCGCACCGTCGTCGACTCCACATTGAGGCCGGGAATACGCAGTTCCATAATATTGGACAGCGTCCGCGAATCCACATCCTGCATCAGCGTATAGGTGGGCAGCGTGGTGCAGTAGCGCAAGTCCAGTTCATACCGCAGGGCCGTCACCATCCGCATCTCTTCCTCCGTCCAGTCGTCCGGCAGATTATATTTTTCCCGCAGCAGCTTCATCAGCTGGGCCGCCGAAATGTCGGAATCCCAGCCATACTGATTCAAAAACTCCCGGTAATACCCCTGCCAGTCGGCAGAATACTCATCAAAGGTGAACTCATAGGGCTTTTCCAGCGTCACCGGCAAATGATCCGCGATTTCATAGTCGTTGGCCATGCAGACGTTTGCCAACTGCCGCAGGCTTTCATTGGGGTTGTCGCTGCTGAACAGCACGTAGTTGATTAAAATCAGGTTATAACTGGCCCGGTTGGTGACAAGCACTTTGCCGTTGCGGTCGAGAATGTCGCCTCTGGCCGCCGTGACACGGGTGGTATAGGTGAAGGTGTTCGCATTCTCTGTATCCTGTTTCTGGTTCGCCACCTGAATATCATACAGGCGGATGATAAAAAATCCCGCCATGATCACCGTCAGCGCACACAGTACCGCCACACGAGCGTTGAATTTACGTTCCATATGCACCTCCGATCTTAGAGATTCCGCTGGCCGTCAGGTAGATCAGCGGATAAAACAGCGTGGACAGCGCCACACAGGGCAACACCTTGGTCAAATAGTACACAGCTTGGATCTGCGCGAACAGGTAGTTTGTCAAAAAGCACAGGCTCTCATAAATCCACAGGCTCAAAAAGCAGCACACCAGTCCGGGCAAAAACCGCTCGTTGAACACCACTCGGCAGACAATGGCGCACACAATTCCCAACCCCGTCCACAGCGCCACCGCCATGCTCCCAAATTCCACGCCGGACAGACACCAGACCATGGATGCGGCCAGCGTATAGATCCCCCCGCGCTCCGGACCTTCCTTCAAGCACACACAGCAGCAGACCATCGGCAGCAGCGACAGCCGCACGCCCCACAGGCGCACGTTGCCCAAAGCGACCGTCTGGAACATCATGGTCACCAGAAACTGCGCCGCATACAAGACCCACTTCCCCAGCAGCTTCCACTGTCGGGGTGTCAGGCGAAGTTTTTCCAGCATAAGGCACTCCTCATTCGATGGTATAATCCGTGATCAGGAAGATCTGTTCCAAATTGTCAAAATCAGCGGCGGGGGACAAAATCGCGTACTTGGCCACGCCGGTCTGGTCAAAATCAGCGTCCTCGATATAGCCGATGATCAATCCCTTGGGGTAGACGGTGGAACCGGTCGTCACCACCTGATCGTTGTTGCGGATAATCGCCACGGTGGGCAAATAGTCCATCCGCATTTTGCCCTCTTGGCCGGTGGCGAAAGCGCCCTGCACAATCCCCGTGTAGCCCGACGAGGCAACCAGCCCCGACAGCTGCAGGGAGGAATCCAATACTGTGGTCACCGTCGCCCAGTTTGGCCCGACCTCGGTGATCAGGCCCACCACCTGGCCAAACTCCGTCACCGCGACCATGCTCTCGGTAAGCCCGGCGTTAGAGCCTTTGTTGATGGTAAACGTACTTTTATAGTTGGACGAGTCCCAGGACACGATGTACGCCGAGGAGAACTTGTAGTCCTCGTGGTCTTCCGACAGCTCCAAAAGCTGACGCAGACGCTCGTTTTCCCGCTGCAGGGAATCCGCGCTGCGCACCTCTTCCTCCATGCTCGTCAATCGGCGGTTTAACGCGGCGTTTTCCGCTTCCAGCGTTTCATACCGGAACACATAGCCGTAATAGCGCTCGGCAAGGCGGGTCAAAGCGTGGAACCCGCCGCGCACCGGCGCCAGCAGCGTCTGCACCACCGTCTGGCCTGGCGTCGCCCCGCTGGATAGCGCCGCGATTACGCCCGTCAGCACCGCCAACACCAGCGCCAAGACCAAAATCACCTTTACTTTTGTGCTAAACAGCTTTTTCAACGGTCCCCTCTCCCATCACAGGCTTTCCAAAATTTTCACGCCGAACCGGCGCAACATCTGTGCCAGCCGGCACACCGGCAGACCCATCACATTGTAATAATCGCCGTGAATCTCCTCGGCAAATACGCAGGCCAGGCCCTGAATCCCATAGGCGCCGGCTTTATCCATCGGTTCGCCGGTTGCGATGTAGGCGCGGATCTCCGCGTCGGACAGCGCTCGAAACCGGATCGCCGTCCGCACGCAGTCCGTCTCCGCCCGGTCGTCCCGCAAGACGGCCACGCCGGAAAACACCTGGTGCTCCCTGCCAGACAGGCTGCGCAGCATGGTAAACGCCTGCGCCGCGTCCCGTGGCTTTCCCAAGCGTTTTCCATCCAGACTGACCATCGTATCCGCCGCGATCACCACGTCGCCCGGGTTCCTTGCAACCGCTTCGGCCTTCCGGAGACTGATGCGCTGGATCTCCGTCTCCAGCGGCAGCAGCGGATCCATCGTCTCGTCGATATCCGCGCCACGCACCTCAAATTGCAGCCCGATCTGCTCCAACAGCTGACGGCGGCGCGGAGACTGCGACGCCAAAATAATCCTCATTCCACACCTCTCCAATACAGCCCTCTGGTCCCCGAACCGGGGTCAAAGGGGCTGCCATATTTGTATGCCGACAGCACGCTGTTCACCTCGCCGGGATTCTCCGTCGTAAACATCAGCCGGACTGCCCACAGGCCCAGCTTCCGCAGATCCCGCTGCTTGTCCAGCAGGTACAGTTTCTTCCCGTTTAAGATCACATTCCGGC
This sequence comes from uncultured Oscillospiraceae bacterium, assembly GCA_964450645.1. Taxonomy (GTDB): domain Bacteria; phylum Bacillota; class Clostridia; order Oscillospirales; family Oscillospiraceae; genus JAKSPM01. The sequence continues at coordinate 128,906 of CAYVEB010000002.1, forward strand.
AGGTGCCGGGATCGCGCATTACCCGGAATTCTTCGCCCTTGCGGTCGATCAGCCGCATGTCGCCCTGGTGGCACGCGCACACACCGGTCCGGTTCTTGCTCAGGCAGTTTTCCGTCAACATCAGCGGCAATCGCCCATAGGCGATCAGCTCCGTCGGCAGCTGCTTGCGCAGGTCGCGCACCTGCGCAAGCGTCATCTCAAACGAGGCCGTAACAGACAAAAAACCCTGCTTATACAGATATTGCATCGACCGGGAGTTGTAAAGATTCAATCCAAAATCGCCCCGGAGCTGAAAGCCGCGCGAACGGGCCAGCGAAATCTGCCCCAAGTTCCCGATCAGCACCTGGCGGACTCCCATACTGTACGCTTGATCCAGCCGGTGCAAGACGGACGCGTTTTCGCTGTCCCAGATGACCCTGGGGAGCACAGCCACCAGCGTAGTTCGCTCCAGAACCGCCGCCGCCAGCTGCGGATGCTCCACCAACTCCGGCAGCGGGACATACAGCGCCGCCAGGTCCGTTGCCAGCAGCTTCTTGGTCACCTGCTCTGCGCGCATGACGCTCACGGTCAGCTCCAGCGGCTTCTTCGGATTTGGCAGGGGGGCCAAAGGCCGGAAATCGTTCAGCTCAGGAGGCTCGCGTCTGCCGCGCACGGCGCCCAGATGCGCCAGTACATCGCGGCGCATGGCGTTGATTGCCGCCGCCGGCAGCATCAATCCCGGCTCCACCACGCCGCGCACCGCCGTGCAGTAAAACGGCGTGCCGCCGGTTTTGCTCAGCCGTGCGGAGAGGTCCGCCTCGGTCAGCGCGCGGTTTTGCGCGGGACTGGGATCCGGCCCCTGCGTCTTGCAGATATGTCCTTCCGCATCCTGCACCGCCAGCATAGAACCGTGCTGGGCACTGATGATGGCGTAGAATTGAACCGGCACCAGCGGCGCCTCCCCGTTTTCATAGCTGGCGCGCGCCGCCTGGAAGAGCGCCTTATTTTCCTTACCGGCGACGCGGATGCCGAACATCTCCGGGCCGGTCTGCCCGCGATAATAGCCGTCTGTAAAGCCCTGGCGGGAGAACGCGTCCTCCAATTCCTGAATCGACGCCGGGCTGACGGGGTTCCCATCGAGCGCGGCGCGGTAGATCCGCGTCACCGTGGCCACATATTCCGGCCGCTTCATGCGGCCCTCGATCTTCACCGACGTGACGCCCAAACTCTGCAAATCCGCCAAATAATCGGCCAGGCAGTTGTCCTTTAACGACAGCGGATACCGCTCCTCCACCATGTCATAGCCATAGCTGAGCCTGCACGGCTGGGCGCACTGGCCGCGATTGCCGGAGCGCCGGCCGATGACGGCGGACATATAACACTGCCCGGAATAACACATACAAAGCGCGCCGTGGACGAAAACCTCCGTCTCAATGGGGCTGTTGCGGCAGATATAGGCGATCTCCTCCCGCCGCAGCTCCCTGGCCAGAACCACGCGGCTGATCCCCATGGCGGCCGCCTGGCGCACCCCCTCCAGCGAGTGGATACTCATCTGGGTGGACGCGTGCAGCGGGATTCCCGGCGCCATCTGGCGGCACATGGAGACAATCCCCAGATCCTGCACCAGCAGCGCGTCCACGCCCGCCCTCGCCGCCGTCTGAAGAACCTCGGCGGCCTGGGGCAGCTCCCGGTCGGAGACCAGCGTATTGAGCGTCATAAAAACCTTGACGCCGCGGGTGTGGCAATATTGCACGGCGTATTCCAATTCATCCGCGGTAAAATTTCTGGCGCCCTGGCGGGCGTGAAACGCGCCATAGCCGAGATACACCGCATCCGCGCCGTTTTGCACAGCGGCGCGCAGCGCATCCATCGAGCCGGCAGGACAGAGCAATTCCATCATATTCAAAACCTCATCGTCAGAGATAAAACGCAAAATCACGTAACTAAAATTATAGCACAAATCGCGCCGTTTTTGCTACCGCCAACCATAAAAACCCTTAAATTTTTTGTAAACAATTTTCGGCAATATCACAAGGCGCCATCAGCTTCCGCCGGCAGGTCCCAGCGAACACAAGTTGTAGTTTCCAAGTAGACATAATTCCCCAAAATCTTCCCGCAACCGGAAAAACGCCGTTAGAGTTATACCCAATTTGCACAGACTTTTGCACAGAAATTCTGGGAAAAATGCCGCCAGAAAGCCAAAAATTTTGGCGCTTTTCCCGAAAATTTTTAAAAAATTTGTGACATTTTTACAGGTAGACAGAATTCGTAATCTGTACATTTCGGACCCTTCCGTGCAAAAACGGAAATTTTCCGAACGAAGCGTCAAATTTCTTGCAAAGCCGACAGGGAATATGGTATAATAGCCTCGTTCAGGGCGAGCGCCGGGAAACCGAAAAACATGGCGTATTCCGCCGCTTCCCGGCGCAATCGCTCCACGGGAATCCGGCGCAATCGCTCCACGGAAATTTTGAAAGGAGGCAATCTTGTGCAAAACCTTACGCTGCCGTGCGCGGACGTGCGCAAGCTGCTGGCCAGCGCCAACGCGGACGCGGCTTTGTTATATCTGCATCTGCAAATGGGAACGGCGTTGGATGCCTCCGTATTGGGCATTGCTCCGGATCGGTTGGAACGCGCGTCCGCCACGCTCCAGCAGCTCGGCCTTTTGCAGGCCGATTCCCCCGCGTCCGCACCGTCCCTGCGCCAGCCCCCCGTCTTAACCGAAACGGACGTCATTCGGCGCGTTGAGACGGCCGACTCCAATTTCCAGAAACTTCGGGGCGAGGTCCAGCGCCGTTACGGCCGCGTTCTGTCCACGGAGGAACTGAAAAGTCTGATCACCATGACGGACTATCTCCGTCTGCCCACCGACGTAGTGGGGATGCTTTTATCGTTTTGCGTGGAGCGGGCCAACCGGCGCGGTGCACAGCGGATGCCCACGCTGCGCATGGTCGAGCAGGAGGCTTTCCGGTGGGTGGACTTGGGCGTCACCACCGTCGAGGCCGCCGCCGCCCATATGGAAGGCCAGCTGTGCCGCTATGGGCAGGTGGCCGCCGTGGCGCGGCTGATGCAGGTGCAGGACCGCAAGCTGACCCCCGGCGAGGAACGGTACATTCTCTCCTGGCTGGATATGGGCTTTGGGGAGGCGGAAATTCAGCTGGCTGCCCAGCGCGTCCCCGCGTCTGTCGACCGGAAGTGGGGCTATCTCCACTCCATTTTGAAGAACTGGGATGCGGCCGGTCTGCACACTGCGGAAAAGATCCAGGCCGCCGAGGCCAAGCAGGCCCCTTCCCGCGACCAGCGGCAGGAGCAATTCCAGCGCCACGGGCAACCGATCAGCCCATTGGGGCTGCAAGCCATCAAGAAACTGTTGGAAGAGGAGGATTCGTAACATGGCCTACAGTGAAAACGTTCTGCGCCGTGCGCGCGCCCGTCTGGCACAGGCCCAGCAGGAACAGGCGCAGGAATCCGCCGCGCTGCTTGCGCAAGCCTATGAAAAGCACCCGCGTCTGCGCGAAATCGACCGTCAGCTGCGTCTGACGGCCGCCCAAGCGGTGGCCGCCGCGTTCCGTAAAAACGAAGATCCCGCCAAGGCTATTGTCACCCTCCGCGACGAAAATCTGGCGCTGCAGGCCGAGCGCGACTGGATCCTGGAGGCCAGCGGCTTTGCGGAGAAGCTGCCGCCCCCCGTCTGCGAACAATGCGGCGGGCAGGGCTATATCGGCGGGCAGATGTGTACCTGCCTGCGGGAGCTTTGCCGACAGGAGCAGAAAAAGGAGCTGTCGGCGCTCTTTGTAACAGGCCGGGAAACTTTCGACAATTTTTCCCTGGGCTATTATCCCAACGAGGTGGACGCGGATTCCGGCGTAAGCCCGCGCTATTTGATGCAAAAAACGCTCTCCCGCTGCCGTCGCTATGCTTCGGAGTTCTCCCTCCATTCGGAGAATTTGCTGTTTTCCGGTCCGACGGGGCTTGGCAAAACATTTTTATCCGCTTGCATCGCGCGCCAGGTCACCGACCGGGGATTTTCTGTGGAATATCAAACGGCGTGCCGATTGTTTTCCGATTTTGAGTCGGCCAGGTTTGGGGACCGGAGCGAGGAGGCCCGCCAGCTGCCCCAAAAATATTTGACCTGCGATCTTTTAATTATTGATGATCTGGGCACGGAAATGGTCACACAATTTGTGATCTCCACGCTCTACACCGTTGTCAACACGCGGCTCACGCAATCTATGCCGACGATTATTTCTACAAATCTGCCGCCGGAAAAGCTGGAGAGCCGCTACTCCCCCCAAATTGCCTCACGGCTGCAAGGGTATTACCGTTTCTTCCAGTTTGTGGGGCAGGACATCCGCCTCCTGCAGAAATAATCGTATTGACAAAGTTCCGCGCAGTTCGTATAATATAAGTATCCAAATGGAGTCTGAAACCGCATAGGAGGAACTACATATGGCGATATTTGATGGCATCGGCAAAAAGGTAAAAGACTTTTCAGAGGTCACGAAGATCAACTCCACGATTTCCAGTAAAAACCGTGAAATCGACCGGCTGTATCAGGAACTTGGCAGACAGTATTTCGCCCAGTACGGCAACTCGCCCGACGCCCCCTTTTCGGATCTGACCGCCACCATCCGCACGCGGAAAGAAGAATTGGATCAGCTCAACAATCAGGTAAACATGCTCAAAGGGATGGCGCCATGTCCCAACTGCGGCGCGCCTGTTCCCGCGGGTTCCCAGTTCTGCTCCGCCTGCGGCGCGCAGCAGCCTGCCCCCGCGGCGCCGCAGACGCCCGACGGCTCTGTTTTCTGCCCCAATTGCGGCGCCGCAATGCCGGAGGGCACAAAATTCTGCGCCCGATGCGGCTCGAAAATCGGTTCATGATGAGACTCAGCCATGGAGCAGAACCTGCTCCATGGCTGAATTTTTTGGATCCCGACCTTGCGTGGGCCTTCTTTTCCGCGTATTAAGCGCGGGAAAGGGCTGCGCGTCCGCTTGCTTAGGCGTGCAAACCGGTCATGTCTTTCGTCCGGCAGCGCGGGATTTCGGGCGGCGGGGTTCTCCGTGATCGCGTACGCTGGAAATCTCCTGCAGCTCAAAGCGGTACTCCTGCGTGCAATCCGGATACTTTTCCCGATCCACGGGGCTTAAAAACATCGACAAAGGCCGCAGCCAAAGGCTCCCGTCCCCGTACAGCTTGCGGTAGACGACGTACTCCTCCCCTGTCTCGGAGTGGCGGGCCACCGCCTCGGTGAGATAATAATCGCCCTTGAAGTGGCGATAGACACGGTGCAGCTTTAGTTCTTGCATGGAAACCTTCCTTTCACAGGTATAGGCGCCGGAAAAACCGGGGAAACTGTTGGCAGAGGAGGGATTTTATGGTAAAGGGAACAGCCAGACAGGTAGTTTTGGTCAAAGCGCCGGACACCAGGTTATTTGAGCAGGCAATTTTTATCCTGCGCGAGGACGCGCTGGAGGACCACGGCTTGAGCGAGGACGAGATCATGCGCCAGGCCCAAAAGACGGCCGGCGCCTACGTTTCGGCGCAACTGCCCAACACAAAGCGGGGCAAGCTCTGGTTACAGCGCGCGCTATGGGTGCTGTTGGGCGCCGTGGTAGGCGTGGTCAGCTGCCTTGCCATTGTTTTATAACGTACTGCGGGTCCGTCGCAAAAGGATTCTTCCTTTGCGGCAGGCCCGCCATTTTATAAAAATCTTTTTCAAAAAGCTGCCTTTTAAAAATGGCTGCTTTTTATCGCGCAAAGCGCGTAGAAGATTGCATGAGACGGCTTTACGGTGCTTCCGCACTGAAAAGGGTCGTGCCTTGGGGCGACCTTTTTCCATAAAATGTCTTATTAAAAATCGTATTACATATATGGGCTGATATAGCGGATTGTGGAATCCGTCGCGGGCCGGTATTTAATTGCGGAGACGATCCCCATTGCCGTAAACATGGTGACAATGGAGCTGCCGCCATAGCTGAAAAACGGCAGCGTCAGGCCAATCACCGGGAAGACGCCTAGGCACATACCCACATTCACACCGGTCTGAAAAATCAGCATAGCAGCGATGCCGAAGCAAATCAGCCGGTTCATATAGCTCTTGGCATTCAGCCCCACATGGATACATCGCGCGACGATCGCCATCAAAAGCGCCAGCACCAAAATGCAGCCCAGCATCCCCAGTTCCTCTCCAATTGCGGAGAAGATGAAATCCGTATGCTGAGCAAACAGCTGGCCGCGCTGGACCTGTCCACCTTGAAACAGCCCCCGCCCTGTCAGTCCGCCGCCGGACAGCACGTCCAAAGAGCGGGCCATGTGGTAACGTTCGTTCAGCCCGTCGGGATCGATGCTGGGGTCAAAGATGACCAGAATTCGGTTTTTCTGATAATCCGCCATAAAGTTGTTCCACAGCACGGGCGCGGCAGCGGCCACCACCGCAAATCCGCCCAGGAACCACCAGCCACGGACGCCGCCGGTATAGGCCATGACCAAAAAGATGAAGATAAACGGCAGCGCCACCCCGGCGTCCGAAGACACAATCAAAATCAGCCCCACAATAAACAGCGTATGCAGCGTGATCGCGCTGACGCAGCGCAGCGAGGACACATGATCCTTGTGCAGGCTCATCGTCTTCGCCAGGATCAGAATAAACGTAATTTTGCAAATTTCGGCCGGTTGAATGTTAAACGGCAGAAAACTGAACTGGAGCCAGCTGCGGTTGCCCGTCGAGCCCTCCACGCCCCAGATGAGCAGCATGGACAGGAAAATCGTGTTGAAGACAAACAGCAAAATACGCTGCCCCGCGAAAATATCCACATCGATCAGGGTCATGACAAAGTAGATCAGCATTCCCAGCAGCAGCGCCATGGACTGAATGATCACAAACCGGCCGCTGCCGCGGTAGTTGGTGGCGCTGGCGATCATCACGATGCCAAAAACCGTTGCCGTTACGCACAGCGACAGCAACAGAGTATCGCCCTTTTTGAAAAATGACTTGATATAGCCGATAACCTTGCCCATGACGTCGCCTCCCCTGCCATTGATACGGACTTATTTTACCATTTTATTTCGCGTCTGTAAATACATCTTGACAAAAATCTCTCACCCTTCGCAAGCGGCCACACGGCCTGCTCAAAAATCATCCACGCGCCGTCGACGCGGACCTCCGCCGTACCGTCCGTTCCGTATTGATCGCTCCACTCCCCGGATTTGGATGCGGATGAGACGTTACAAACATAAAATGGTTCCCCAAAAATCTTTCAGATTGCAAAACCGGGCGCGGTATGCTATAATGGATAAGATTGGAGCGATGCTATGTGATTCTAACCAGCAACTCCCCGGAACAAACGCAGCGCGTCGGGGAACAGTTGGCCAAGCGGCTGCGTCCCGGCGACGTGGTGGCGTTTTACGGCGACCTTGGCGCGGGAAAAACCGCCTTTACCGGCGGCATCGCCAGAGGGTTGGGGATTCGCGGCCCTGTAACCAGCCCCACCTATACCATCGTCAACGAATATTTAGACGGGCTTCTGCCCCTGTTCCATTTCGACATGTACCGCCTGCACTGCGCGGACGAACTGTTTGAAATCGGCTGGGAGGACTATCTGAATCGCGGCGGTGTTTGCGCGGTGGAGTGGAGCGAGCATGTGGCCGAGGCCATGCGGGACGCCATTCAGGTGACGATCACCCGCATGCCGGGCGACGAGTGCCTGCGCACAATTGAGATCCGCGGAGGTGAACGTTTTGCTGATCTTAGCCTTTGAAACCTCGGCAAAAGCCTGCTCCACGGCGCTGCTTGAAGACGAGCTGCTGCTCGGTGAATGTTACGAAAACAGCGGCTTAACGCACAGCAGGACTCTGATGAAGCTGGCAGAAGAGCTTCTGGCCGTCTGCGGCAAAAGTCCCCAGGATGTGAACGCGGTCGCCTGCGCGGCGGGTCCCGGCAGCTTTACGGGCATCCGCATCGGCGTTGCCGCGGCAAAGGGATTTGCCTGGGGGCGGGAGCTTCCGTGTTACGGCGTGTCCACGCTGGAGGCCATGGCCCAAAACGCCGCATTGTTTCAAGGCGTGGTCTGCTGCGCCATGGACGCGAGGCGGCAGCAGGTGTACAACGCCCTGTTCCTCGCCGGGCGAGGTCGTCTCACGCGTTTGCGGGAGGATCGCGCCATCTCCATTGCGGAGCTGCAAGCGGACCTTCAAAATTTTTCCCAGGATGTTCTGCTCCTGGGGGACGGCGCGGCCCTGTGCGCCCGGCAAATTGACGGGCTTCTCGCCCCGGAACCGCTGCGGATGCAGCGCGCCAGCGGTGTCGCGCTGGTTGCGGCGCGCCAAATCGCCGCCGGGCTGCCCGGAAATGGCAATACATTGGTACCAAACTACTTGCGGCTGTCTCAAGCAGAACGGGAACGGCTGGAGCAACAAAGAAAGGATTGAGTTTATGGGCAGTTTACATGTATTGGATCATCCGCTGCTGCAGCACAAGCTATCCATCATGCGGGACAAGAACACCGGTGTCAAAGAATTTCGGGAAACCGTTGGCGAGGTGGCCGCGCTGATGTGCTATGAGGCCACACGGAATTTGCCTACGAAGGAGGTTCAAATCGAAACCCCCATGTGCCCGGCGACCGTGCGGGTCCTAGCCGGTAAAAAACTGGCAATTGTCCCCATTTTGCGCGCGGGTCTGGGCATGGTCGACAGTATCATTTCCCTCATCCCCTCGGCGAAAGTCGGGCACATTGGACTGTTCCGTGATCCGCAAACCCATGAACCGGTGGAATACTACTGCAAAATGCCGCCGGATATCTCCGAACGGCAGGTCTTTATTGTCGATCCCATGCTGGCCACGGGCGGCAGTGCCTCCGCGGCAATTAAAGTTCTCAAGGAGAAATACGGCTGCAAATCGATCACGCTGATGGACATCATCGCCGCGCCGGAGGGCATCGAGACGGTTCGCAGAGACCACCCGGATGTGGACATTTTCGTCACCGCGGTCGACGAGCGGCTCAACGAACACGCCTATATCCTTCCCGGCCTTGGCGACGCCGGCGACCGTATTTTTGGTACAAAATAAGCTTTCTTGTCAATTGTTGGGGCAAAAAATTTTATTGGTAGGCCGGAGCGATCGCTCTGGCCTACTCAGGCAAAGCGGCCGAGGACGGGCGGCGATCTGTGTGGCGGACGTAACAGTGTGAAAAGTATCGATGACGCCGGCAATCATGCGCTCGATCATGCGGTAGTAGCAAGGAAGAAAAGAATCTCCCTCAGCAAAGCGCTTTTCACAATTTTTCATGAGCATAGCGGTTACTTTCGGTCTTGTTTGGTAGTAGTGTATTGAAACAATGACCGGTTTTGCCGCTGTGCTCAACTATTTTTTTGCAAAATACTGAGGCCAAGAAAATCCTGACCCCAATATTTATTGCAAAACTATTAAATTTTGCTTTTCACCCAAATCGCCGCTGCGCGAAGCGGATACGCGGCGCGCCAAAGGCGGACGTAGAGCCGGTATGCGCGGTTCGTCACAGGGATTTCTACACCCTTGCGTACAAACGCCGTCAGGACGCCCAAAATCTGCGCGTCCTGAATCCCGTACTCCTTGCGCAAATTGTGGTCGCCGCAGAACGTATAGCAGTCCGGCAACACGCGGACGACGCGGTGGAGAATATACCTTCCCCCGGCCTTGTACAGCGCCACGTCATACTTTTTGCACCGAACCGGCTGCCCGCAATCGTCCAAGGGCCGGGGCCGGATGATCACCAGATCCCGGCCCTGCCGCAGCATGGGCTGCATACTGCTCCCCTTCGTGGCGAAGACCAAGCGCCCGTTTTGGGCCAATTCGTCCTCAAAGGTCATCACACCAGCGCACCAATGGAATTCAGCTTGTCCAAAATGTCGTTCACATCTTTTAACGCAACATCAAATGTCACGTCATATTCCTGCGTCAGGCGCTCGGCAATGGCGTCGGCGGTCGTTTCCGCCTGTAGGCAGTTTACGATGAACGCGGCAGTCTCGTTGGAGCGTACCAGGCCGCGAAAAGACTCCGCAGCCTCGCCAGCCGCGACCATCATCTGGGTATCGCCAAAATTGTGCATCAAAAAACCTTGCTTTAATTTCATCACGTTTGTCCCCCTTTCTGTTGGTATCGGCGGTATTCGTAGCGAACCGCGCGCTGTAATTCCTCCTCTGCCAGCCGCCTTTTCCAGCTCGAGCAACCGGACAGCGGGCACTTGCGCAAGCGGATGCACGCAGGGTAGCACGGGCAGGTCGCGCAGTCGGGAATAGACGCAGCGGGTTCGGTCCAACTTTCGACCATGGTCCGGTCACGATCCGGGCGGTCAATGTGGCCGGAAAATTCGCTGTCTGTGAAGTGCTCACAATGCCCAAGCTCCCCGTTGGGCAGGATCAGGGCGGCGGAGGGGTTGTCTGCCATGCAGGCGTTTACGCGCAGCACACGGCGTAGACGGCTGCCGTGATTCAGTCCGAGCTGCTCGATATACGTCTGCAATTTCAGTCGCGTTTCGTAAACCTCGTCCGGGTGGGAATCAGCGTATAACGGCGCGGAATAAACGCTCAGACCTTTTTTACCCTGAAAGCGTGCGGCCAAGTCGTCCGACAATTGAAACAAATCCGGCCCGTTGGTTTCGCTGAGATTCAGGCGGACGGAAACCGCAATCCGGGCGTCCAGCAAGCGCCCAATATTCTCCAGGACGCGCTGGAAGGGGTTGGCGTCGTCGTAAATATACGCTTTCGTGCGATTATAAATTTTCTCGGTGCCATCCAGCGTGATCTGCACATGCCGAAGTTTCCACAAACTCCCAGCCTTTTCGACCAGCTCCTTGTCAAAAAGATAGCCGTTGCTGATCATTTTGGAGCGAAAAGAAATTCCGGCGTCCGTCAAATCCTGACAAATGATGTCGATCACAGGCCAATTGTACAGCGGCTCACCGCCGAACCAGCAGAGTTTTACCGGTTCGCCGTGGGCATTGTGCGCGATAAAACGCGCCACCCGGCGCGCCGTGTCCTCGCGCATGGGGGTACGGGCGCTGCCCCGCTCGTAGCAGTAAAAACAGCGGGCGTTGCAGTCCGACGTCGTGAGAATGGTGTAGTCCGTGATGCCCGGCTTGGATTCGCGAAGGTTCGCGGCAAACAGGCGCAAATTGTCGGAAAACGACCGGTCGTCGTGCCCCTCCGGGACAAGGAACCAGCGGGCAATCAATTCCGCGCGGACATCCTCGCCCGGCGCGAGAAGAAGCAATTCCTTCGTCGCCATATGGTACAGAAGGGTTCCCTCCTCTACCGGGCACTGGACGCAATAGGTAAACAGGCGATAGACCGTGTCCGGCGATTCTTTTTGGCGGCCCAAAATGCGGTCAGCCACGGAGGCGGGCGGAATAATCTGGCGCATAGCTACTCTCCTTTTGCTAGGACCTGATAGGATAGCTGGGCTGCGGAAATATCCGCGGTGCAGCCCAGGCGGTAAATGGGGACGGTCCGGGACAGACGGTCCAAAAGCGACAAAATGCGCGCCATAGCTTCCGGCTCGTCCAGGCGGTAACTCTGACGCAGGAGGGACGGGTAAGCCTCCTCCGGCGAGAGGGGCATAATAAAATTTCGGTCGGCGCGCAATAAAATGCAAAGCGCCCGAAGCGGAACACAGAGATTCGCGCCTAGGCGGTGCTTACCGTTCCAGGGTGAGCCGCAGGCCAAAAAGCCATCTGGCGTGAATTTCAGCAGCGGCTTATCGTCGTTAATCATCACCGCGCGGGGGCCGAGCAACTCGCGCCAAAGGCGGGTATGGGTGCTTTTGCCCGTACCGGCGGGCGCGGCAAAGAGATAAGCCCCACCGTCTACGGCAACGGCAGACGCGTGGAACAAGAGCACGTCCTGACCGATCAGCAAACGGGCCGCTTGGTGATAGAGCGACTGGCGCTCATAATAAAAATCGGGAAAATGGGGGTCCTGGTAGCCCACAAAATAGCGACGCGTCCAGGCTCGCTCGGCGGCAATATGCTCCGGCGTGATAGAAATTGAGAAGCGCGGCGGCAAATCCGAGAGATAAGCACGGCAAAAACGCGCCGTCTGCGGGTATAGGGCCTGAACAGCGATGGGAATGTCCGCGACGCAGAGGGTAAACGAGATTGGATTCATAGAATTTGCTCCTTCGCGGGGAGATAACAGGCGGGCGGCACAGCGTCAGCCATGACGGGCGCGGGCTGCGCTCCGGACGCACCGCAAAGGCGGCGCGGACTACGGGCCAGGCGCACCGCAAAAGCGGCGCGGGCTGCGGGCAGGACGCACCGCAAAAGCGGCGCTGGGCTGCGGGCCGGACGCACGCAAAGGCGGCGCGGGGCTGCGACCCGGACGCACGGCAAAAGCGGTGCGGGGCTGCGACCCGGACGCACCGCAAAAGCGGCGCGGGGCTGCGACCCGGACGCACGGCAAAAGCGGTGCGGGGCTGCGACCCGGACGCACCGCAAAAGCGGCGCGGGCTGCGGGCAGGACGCACGGCAAAGGCGGCGCGGGCTGCGGGCAGGACGCACGGCAAAAGCGGCGCGGGGCTGCGGGCCGGACGCACCGCAAAAGCAGCGCGGGGCTGCGGGCGCGCGGGAAGACCGCAAAAAGCAGCAAAAGGCGCGCGCAGCACACGGGGACAGGCGGACAACCCGCCTGCCCCCGTGGCCTGTCAATTCATGAAACGTGGAAAAGGATTCTTACGAAGGGAAAATTTCGGAAATATCATCCGAGTCAGACACTGTATCTGTAGTGCCAGTAGAAAATCCCAAATCGCAGCCAGTTTGTGCCTCGAAGTCACGGGTATTGCCCGGATCGCCACAACTGCCCTCTGTGTAGATATCGTCCTCGAACATATCGATTTCCATATCTGGGGTCAAATACTTCTTTTTCATAAACTACTACCTCTTCCTTACTCGCGGACCGATACCGCTTCACTGCCCGCTTCACTAACCAGCGTATTATAAGACTTCTTGACAGTATCAGAGAAGATCACCTGATAAGTTGCCGGATCTGCATCTTGGCCAGGAACTTCAATCAGTACAAAAGCCCGCATCGAAACCTCAGTACCGGTCAAGTCAGTAACATTAATTTTTGAGGAATACGTGCCAATATTTGAAGTTGCTTCAACAGAACCTTTAAATACACTGTCAGGGGTTTGAAGATTTTTGTCGGTAACCGTCACAGTCTTATCGTCCCCCCCAGGTTGCTGCCCTTCGAATGTTAACTGGACACTCTCCTCTTTCGAATACAAGATACCGTGCTCAATCACAACACCCGTTGTCGGAGGAACAAAACGGCTACTGTCGAATGTAATGTACTTATTCTCCTCTACATCAGCATAGGAAACTTCAAGGCTTACATTCGCAGAAGGTTCTTCTGGGCTGTCACCATAAACTGCAATAAATGTGCGATCTTTCCTGACATGCACGCGAATCTTATAGTTTGTAGACACAACACGGTTGTTTTCTTCCCAATGCTGGAACGTCTTTCCTTCAACATGCGGAGCAATCAGCGTTTCGTAGGTATCGAAAACAACGTCTTTCTGGGAAACTTCATTTTCTTTACCATCAATTTTGGTCTTAACTGTTACTCGGTACAGGCGATTTTGATCAATAAACGCTTTTGCAGCTTCAACGAGTTCAGCAAATTTTCCCATCTCCTGGTTCGTATTAAGCTGCCCCTCAGTTCCCGTCCATTTTGTTCGAAGCTCAGTCGTAGCCTCGCCAGAGATATGCGCGCCAGCCGCATATGCATTGACCTCAGCCAAAGCAGCCTTGCGGGCAGCATCAAGAAGCTCACCCTTCCAGCTTTCAATTCCCTCGGTGATTGCATTGGGATCTGTCATACCGTTGATCTTGGTCGTCAGCGAGTCTAGCTTTTCTAATACATCTTCAACCTTATAATCGCTCGCATAATCTGTAAGCTCTTTGATTGCCTCGCTCTTTGCTTTGCCAAGCTTCAAGGCGGCTTTCAAATCATCCAGTGCTTTTGTGATCTCGTCAATGTGCTGCTTCAACCTTTCTTCCGGTTGTCCGCCATATCTATTATGCTCATAATTGATATCTCCAATACTCTTCGCAGCCGCATCAATTAGCTCTCTCGCGCCGTCATAGCTATATTCAGGTTTAGAGCTTAGGCCATCCACTTCTGAGAGAATATTCTGCTTTTTTGCATTGAATACCGTCTCATTAATTTTTTGATAAGCGGCATCCTTCAGTGCGTCCACATCCTGTTCAGGATTCTTCAGCACATTCAGAAACGTTTCTTTCTGTCCGGAAAGTACGGTCGATAAGTCCGTTTCGCCCGCAAGATCTTTGATCGTCTCCTTGGCATATGTCTGAATATCATTTATGGCCTGGTAGACGGACACAACCAAATTGATTTCAGTAATCGCTGCAAGCTTCTTTGTATTAACGTCCTCTACATCAGTTGCTTCCAAAATTAAACCATTCGATTCACCACAATAACTGGTGCTAACTTCGTCAAGTTTTGCAGAAACCTCGTCGGAAAGGTCTGTTTCGGTGAACTTAGTCTTAGCTGTTTCGATTGCCGCCTTAACTTCCACCACAGCAGCTTCTTTTGCACTCGCCAGCTTAATTGCGGCATCAA
>CAYVEB010000003.1:0-30595 GCA_964450645.1 uncultured Oscillospiraceae bacterium
AGCACACTTTTTGAAAATTGCAATAAAAATTTTTTATTTTCAGCAAAAAAATTCTCTGCCAGCATCCATTGCTTTTTCCCAAACCAATGCTATAATTAGTAGCTAAGCAAAAAGAAAGGCCGTATGTTTCTATGAAAAATTCCCAGCACGCAGTTTTGATGACGGAGGGCTCTTCCATTAAAAGAATCGTCACCTTTGCCTTCCCTCTGTTCCTCGGAAACCTGTTCCAGCAACTGTACAACACCGTGGACTCCCTCGTAGTCGGTAACTTTTTGGGAAAGCCCGCCCTGGCTGCGGTTTCCTCCTCCGGCAGCCTGATCTTCCTGATGATCGGCTTCTTCACCGGCATCGCCGTGGGCGCCGGCGTAGTCATCTCCCGCTACTTCGGCGCGCGGGACACTGAAAACGTCCATAAAGCCGTCCATACGACGGTCGCCTTCGGCCTGGTCGCGGGTGTTTTGCTCACCTGTATCGGCGTCCCGCTGACACCCCAAATCCTGCGCTGGATGGACACCCCGGCGAATGTGCTGGTAAATTCAATCCAATATTTCCGAATCTACTTTGCAGGCGTTCTGGCGATTATCATGTATAACATCGCCATGGGTATCCTCCAGGCGGTCGGCGACAGCCGCCATCCCCTGCAATATCTGATGATTTCCTCCGCCGTGAATGTGGTGCTGGATCTGCTGTTCGTCGGCGTGTTCCACCTGGGCGTCGCTTGGGCGGCTTTGGCAACCACCATCTCGCAGGCGTTGAGCGCATTCCTCGCCTTCTGGCGGCTGACCCACGTAACCGGCGAATTCAAGGTCGAACTGAAAAAAATCCGTTTTTATAAGGACACGCTGAAGCTGGTCTTATCCACCGGCCTGCCGACCGGTCTGCAAAACTCCATCATTGCCTTTGCCAACGTCATTATTCAGAGCAGTATCAACGTCTTCCAGGACGCCGCCGTGGCCGGCTGCGGCTGCTATGCGAAGATCGAAGGCTACGCTTTTTTGCCCATCACCTCGTTCTCCATGGCGCTGACTACTTTCATCAGCCAAAACCTGGGCGCGAAGCAGTACGACCGGGCGAAAAAGGGCGCGCTCCAGGGCTGCATCTGCTCGGTTTGCTTCGCGGAATTGATCGGACTTGCGGTGTATATCTTCGCGCCGTACCTGATCGCGGCCTTTAACCGCGATCAGGAAACCATCGCCTACGGCGTCCAGCAGGCGCGGACGATCTCCCTGTTCTACTGTGTCCTGGCGCTGTCCCACTGTATTGCCGGCGCGATGCGCGGAGCCGGAAAGGCCAAGGTGCCGATGTTTGTAATGATACTCTGCTGGTGCGTAATCCGCGTGGCCTATGTCAAAACGGTCACCTATTACACCAACGATATCCGCTTCATCTTTTGGGCCTTCCCCATTACCTGGTGCCTGAGTTCGACGATTTTCCTGATCTACTATTTTAAAAGCGACTGGATCCATGGGTTCGACCGCAATACCCTCAGCGCCCCATCCGGGCACGAGAACTGTGGAGCCGCGCAGGCACAGCGGCAGCAAACCTGATTCCTCCTTGTAACCTTTTCTGATTTTAAGGGGCAACGCCTAAACGGCGCTGCCCGCCGCGCGCCACGGACGGCGCAAGCCACATCCCATACCGGACGCGCGACAGCAACCCGCTTCGCCAGGCTTGTCATTGAATAAATTTTTTTGCGCGGAAACGGCGCAAAAAGCTTTTTTTATCCGTTCGCGGCGCGGAATTTGCGGAAAACTTTTCATTGACAAGCAGGCAAAGTATGGTACAATAATACTTAACAGATACGGAACGTACGAAGAGTAGATACAGCGTATCTGCTCATTTTTTGCGCACGGAGGAAGTATGGGGTTCATAGAGTTGTTTTTGCTGGCTGTCGGTCTTTCCATGGACGCGTTTGCCGTGTCGGTCTGCAAGGGGCTGGCGATGCCGCGCGTGCGGCCCTCGCAGGCAGCCGTCTGCGGCGTTTGGTTCGGCGGATTTCAAGCGTTGATGCCGCTCATCGGCTATCTGCTGGGCGCGCAGTTCGCCCAATTTATCGACCGGATAGCGCCCTGGGTCGCGTTGATCTTGCTCAGCGCTATCGGGATCAATATGATCCGGGAGGCCACGCGGGAACCGGAGCAAACCGACGCCGATCTGGGGGCCAAGACGATGTTCCTGATGGCAGTCGCCACCAGTATCGACGCGCTCACGGTGGGCATCACCTTCGCCTGCGTCCCGATCCGGATCCTGCCCGCCGGTCAACTGACCAACACGCTGCTGGGCGCGGCAGAAATCGGCTTGACGACGTTTTGCCTGTCCTGCATCGGGGTGAAGGTGGGCAACGCTTTCGGAATCCGTTACCGGGCCAAGGCGGAGTGCCTCGGCGGCATCATTTTAATCATCATCGGCGTCAAAATTTTGCTTGATTCCATGCTCTAGGCGGCTATCCAGGATTTTTCACCGTAAATCGAGAATTTTTTGTAGAAAAAGGCAAGCTAAGGGTATATAATACTATCAGAAAGGTGGTGGCCCGCGTGAATATATCACTGACCAACAAAGAATTTCGCAGGCTGCTGGACATGGTGTATATTGGCAATTGGGTATTGAATTCCACCCGTGGGGACGATCGAATCGCCGATTACGACGCACTGGAAAGCAAACTGTTCGCCCTGTGCCGGGACACACCCATGGCCGTGCTGGCGGAAGAATATCACGGCGTAACCGTCCCCTCCCGCGCGTTCAACGACGGCGGCATCCACGAGGCCATCGTGGACTATGAGGACACGATCTTTTACGACATCCTAGCCGAAGAGCTGGCGCGCCGCGACATGAATTATCCGGAGATCACCAGTGAGAATTACGACGAGCTGGTCGACCGAATGGAAGCCTACATCAGCGAATTTGAGGCGCACGGCGCGGAAAATATCATTGTCGAAACGCCTTGATGCGATTCCCCAATAAAACATCATGCGCTGGCGCCGCGACATGATGGATACAAATACTCTGTAGCGTATGAAGCCTTGCGCGCATGTGCGGCGTTCCGCCCCACATGCGCGCAAATTTCAAACTGTGCCGCCGAAGACGGCACATGGCTATTTTGCTGTGCTTTTGCATAGCAAAATAAGACGTTTTATTGGTGAAGGCCGTGCAGAGCGCGGCCCTTTTGGGGCGGTAAACCGCCTCAAAAGCCGTTTCATGCTCGATTCCATAAATATGGTCTTGTCTACTTTTTATGGAAATCTCGTATGACAAGCTCCCGAAAAAACCAAAGCCGCAAGCAGGCGCTCCTCCCACGTTTGGGGATCGAGCAGCCGGCTCGCGGCTTTGCGCATGTGGGAAATCATTTGTCCTCCAGCAAATCGCGGATCTCCCTGTCCTTCAGCAAATCGCGGATCTCCCGCAGCAGCACCACATCCTCCGGGTCGGCAGGGGGCGGCTCCTCCGGCTCCTCTGGGAGCGGCTCCTCCAGCACTTTCTTCTTTCTGTGGAAGGAGTTGATTGCCTTCACCATCAGGAAAATCACAATGGAGATCAGCAGGAAATTGACGATGCTCTGGAGAAAGCTGCCGTAGTTGATGGCCGCCTCCTCCACAGTGTCCGTCGCCTCCCGGATCACAAAACGCAGCGATGTAAAGTCGATTCCGCCAAACATCCAGCCTACCAACGGCATGATCATATCGTTGACCAGCGAGTTGACAATGGCCGTGAACGAGCTGCCGATGATCATGCCGACCGCCAGGTCGACTACATTCCCCCGGGAAATAAACTCCTTAAACTCCGCAAGAATTTTTTTCATACTTTCACCTCCTTTTTATCTTTCGTCAAATTCAATCTCGCAGCAATTTTTTCCTTGCCAGATTGATCGTTCCCTCCTGCATCCGGTGCATCCAGCTCAGGCTTTTGCCGCAGCCATAGGCCACGCATGAATCCGCGTCGTCCGCGCGGCTGCACGGAATCTCTGTGCGCTCCTGCAGCAGCTTGTCCATCCCCCAAATCTGACTGCCGCCGCCGGTGAGCGTGATCCCGTTTTGGGAGATGTCCGCCACCAGCTCCGGTGATGTCTGCTCCAGCACCTCCAGCACCTGGTCGGTGATCTGGCGGGCGGGGCGCTTCAGCGCCTCCAGCACTTCGGTTGAATGTATCACAAATTCCTTTGCCAGGCCAGTCTTGACGTCCCGGCCCTTGATCTGCATATACAAGTCCTCCGGCCTGGTATAGACACAGCCGATGGTCGTTTTCACCTTCTCGGCAGTGTTCAGGCCGATCACAACGCCCTGCTTGCGGCGGGCGTAGCGGATGATCGCCTCGTCAAACGCGTCGCCCGCAACCTTGATCGACGCCGAACGTGCGACGCCGTTCATGGTGATCACGCCAATGTCCGTGGTACCGCCCCCTATATCCACCACCAGCTTCCCATCCGGCGCGGATACATCCAGCTGCGCGCCCAGCGCCGCCGCCAGCGGCTCTTCAATCAAATACACCCGGCGGGCGCCGGCCTCCATGGCCGCCTGGATCACCGCCCGCTCTTCAACCTCGGTGATGCCGCTGGGCACGCAGATGATCACGCGGGGCTTGACGATGGCGTAACGGACAATGCGCCGCATAAACTCCGTCAGCATCCGCGCCGTCATCTCATAGTCGGATATCACGCCGTCCTTCAGCGGGTGGATCGCCGCCACGTTTTCCGGCGTTCTGCCCAGCATGTTCCGGGCCGCCGCGCCCACCTGCAACACCTTCCCGCTGTTTTTGTCAACCGCAACCACGCTCGGCTCGCGCAGGACGATCCCCTTTCCGGCAGCGTAGATCAGCACATTCGAAGTCCCTAGATCGATACCCAAATCTCTGGAAAAAATAATCATAACGTTCCCCTATTCCTTGGCGTTCTTGCCAGCGTCGCGCAAACCACTTCGTTTGCCCCCGCCGTGCGCAGCACGCGGCTGCACTCGGACAAGGTCGCGCCGGTCGTCACCACATCGTCGATCAGCAAAACGCGCAGCTTGTCCACACTCCGCCCGTCGTGTACGTACCTCCCCAGCACATTTGCCCGCCGCGCCGGCGTGCCATGCAGCGAGCTCTGCGCTGGGTTGTCACGCGGCTTTCGCAGTGTCCGCCCAACCGGCAATCCCAGCTCCCTTGCCACCGCCTGGGCAAGCAGCTGCGCCTGGTCATAGCCCCTGCGGCGGCGGCGAGGCGCACTCACCGGCACCCACGTCACCAAGTCGAACGCCGTTTGCCCTTTGCGCCGAAGCGTCATGGCGACGATTCGTCCGTATCCGTCCGCATAGTGGGGCAGCGCACCAAATTTATACCGCAAGACGGATTCACGAATCAAGTCCTGATAGAAAACCGAGGGAATACACACGGAAAAGAACTCCCCGGACATCTCCGGCGCCTGACAATCGGCCAGCGCCATGCGGCACTGGGTACACAAATCCGTCTGATTGCTTTTGAGCAGGCGGCCGCATACAATACATTTCGGCGGATACAGCAGCCGCAGCAAAAATTCTACCGGCATGATAGCCATGAGTCATTCCCCCTGCTCCAGCCGGAGCTTTAGGCCGCTGTAGCGCTTTTGCCGCTTGTCGTTATAGACCATGGCGGAGATGACCTCCTGGCTGCCCACCACGATCAGCAATTCCCTCGCCCGCGTGATCGCCGTGTAGAGAATTCCGCGGGTCAGCAGATACGGCGAGCCGCCCAGCGCCGCCAGGATCACCGCGCGGTACTCGCTGCCCTGGCTCTTGTGGACCGTCATGGCATAGGCTGGCTCCAGCTCCGTCAGCATGTCAAAGGAATAATCCGCCTCCCGGCCGTCAAAATCGATGGTCGCCGTCTCCTCGTGGAAGTCGATCCGCTCGATCACGCCGATATCGCCGTTAAATATGCCGGTACCCAGGCCAAGGCCCCCGCGTCTTTTCCATATTATATCATAGTTGTTGCGAATTTGCATCACCCGATCCCCTTCCCGGAAGGAAAAATTTCCGCATTGGCGCTCTTTTTTTCCGGGCTGGGGCGGATTGAGCACCCGCTGCAGCTCCTGATTCAAGTGCTCCGTTCCGGCCAGACCCTTGCGGGTGGGACTGAGCACTTGGATTTCGCTGCTGGGAATGCCCATGTTGTTGGGCAGGCGAGTCTTGCACAGATTTTGAATCAGTTCCACCGCCTTGCCCGCGTCCGGCTGGCGCAGAAAGAAAAAATCCTTGTCCTTTACGCCGAGTTGGGGCATCTGGCTGTGGTTGACCGCGTGGGCGTTCATCACAATCAGGCTCTCCCGCGCCTGGCGGAAAATCTCCGTCAAGCGGACGGTGACGATCCGCTTGCTGCGGATCATATCGGAGAACACATTCCCCGCGCCCACGGGCGGCAACTGATCAGGGTCGCCGACTAAAATCAGCTTGCAATCCGGCTTGAGCGCTCGCACCAGGGAATGCATCAGCGGCAGATCCACCATCGACGCCTCGTCAACGATCATCGCGCCGCACCGTAGCGGCTCTTGCTCGTTGCGAGCAAAATACATACGCCCATCCTCCGGGGAAATCTGCGCTTCCAGCAGCCGGTGGATGGTGGAGGCCTCCCGCCCGGTCAGCTCCGAAAGCCGCTTGGCAGCCCGCCCCGTCGGCGCGGCCAGCTGGGTGCGCAGGCGCAACTTGTCAAACAACGCCAGGATCCCGGCCAGCGAAGTGGTCTTCCCGGTGCCGGGGCCGCCGGTGAGAATCATGATCTGATGGCTCGCGGCCTTTTCCAGCGCCTGCCGCTGCTGCTGGGCATAGCAGATGCCCAGGCTGTTCTCAATTGTCCGCACGGTATGTTCCAAATCCGGCGGCGGCGTTTCCGGCGCGTTCGCCATCTGTAAAAAGCGGCGGCAAAGGTACCGCTCCGCCTCGTAATACTCCGGCAGATACACCGCCTGCAGTCCGGCGATCGTGTCCTCATCCACCTGCATGGACCGCTCCAGCGTTCGCATCGCGCCCTCCAGCGGCTCCGGCGGCAGCCGCAGCAGCGCCGCCGTGGCGCCCAGCAGCTTGTTCCTGGGCAAAAACGTGTGCCCATTGTTCAAATTGTGGCGCAATTCAAACAGAATTCCCGCCTCCATCCGGCGCGCGTCGTCCGCGTCCAGACCAATCTCCAGCGCGAACGCATCCACCAAGCTGAAATCCGCGCCAAAATCCCCCTGCGTCAGCACATAGGGATTTTCTTGCAGCAGTTCCATGGCCCGCTCCCCATGCACCCGGTACAGACGCACGGCAATCTCCGCCGGGATGCGGTACGCGGCCAAATATTCCACCAGATGCCGCACACCCATGGTTTTGCGGTAGTATTCCCCGATCTCCAGCGCCTTCGACCGGGAGATCCCCGCGACCTCCGCCAGCCGCTCCGGCTGATGCTCGATCACCTCCAGCGCACGCTTGCCGAAGCGCTGGACAATCCGTTCGGCCAACACCGGGCCGATATACTTGACCGCGCGCGAGGACAAAAATGCCAAAATCTCCGATTCCTCCTGCGGCATCAGGCGCTCTAAAAATTCCGCTTCAAACTGCTTTCCGTAGCTGGCGTGGGTGCTCCACCTGCCCGTGACAATCAGCCGCTCGCCCACCGACACCATGGGGATCGTCCCCACCACGTTTACCGTCGTTCCATCGGTGCTGTTGAGCTTGATCACCGCGTAGCCGTTCTCCGAATTCTGAAAGACGACCGCCGCAACCGAACCGGAAATCAGTTCCAAATCATTTGTGTTCAAAGTTACTTGCTCCCGTTGTCTTCATTGAAGCCCTGCAGGCTCCGCTCCAAATTTTCCCGCCAGACGCACGTGGCCCAGCTGTAAGCGCCGCACACGCGCCGCGCCAGCTCCCACTGGGCTTGAGTATCCACCACCAGCAGCAGCCGGCAGCGCAGAAAGCAGCTGCCCGTCAGCCAGGCGAAAGCGCGCACCTGCTGCTCAAGCCGGGCTTCATTCCCGCCGACAAAAATCACCATACAGCTCGAACGCAGCGAGAACGGCACCAGCAGCACGCCAACCACCGTCCACACCAACATCAGCAGCCCCGCTGCCGCCAACGCACACAACAGAATTTGCCAAACCATTCCGTCACCCCCATAGGTCATACTATGACCAAACCTGCCAAGGGGTTCCAATGTTTTTATTCTACACGAAAATGCCGAATTTTCCTAGAGCTTTTCGTAAAAAAACTTGTTTTTCTCGGTTCGTCCAAAATCCGGCACAAAATTCCCAACGCCGGGAACAGGCATATTGCAGCGCTGGCCCGGAAAAGAAAATGGACGTTTGCAATCGTACCCACATCCATCGGCATCCGCCAAAGCGCCGCCCACGGTCCGAACATCCGCACCAGGCAGATTGTCCCCGTGTTCACCAAAGCGCCCAGCAGGTTAATCCAGAAAAAACTGGCCGCGGTCTTTCCCGCCTTGCCAACCGCACCGAGCTGCCCCAGCAGCGCGGTCGCCAGCGCGCCGCCGATGCCGATGCCCAGCAGCACCGGATAGACCTGTCCAAACGTCATCGGGACGCCGGCGGCGCACAGCATCTGCAAAAGACCCACCGCGGCCGAGGAGCTTTGAACCGCAACCGCTACGGCAAAACCTGTAACAAATCCCGTCAGCGGTCCGCCCAGCGCCGCCCGCAGCGCCGCCAACAGCCGCGGGCTTGCCAGCAGCGGCGCAAGGCTTTGCTGCATCGTCAGCAGCCCCGTAAACAGCAAACCCAGACCCGCGAGCGTCGTCCCCGCAGCCCGCGCCTTTTTGCCCCGGAACAGAACCAGAAGCACGCCGCTCAAAATCCAAAGGCTTGGGGCAAGGCTCTGCGCACCAAACAGCTTACACAGCCACCCGCCCCCTCCCGCGTCCGTTAGGCGGATCAGCTGCGCCGTGACAGTCGTTCCCACGTTTGCGCCCAGGATCCCATACACCGCCGCTTCAAACTCCAACGCCCCCGCGCCCACCAGGCCAGACACCAAAATTGTGGCCGCGGAGGAGCTTTGAATCACCAGCGTCACCAGCACGCCCGCCGCAAACGCCTGGAGCCTGCCGCCGGTGGCGCGCGCAAGCGTCCGCCGCAGCGCGTCCGACTGAGCCTGCTCCACCCCTTGCCGCATCCAAAGCATCCCTACCAGAAACATGGCAAGTCCTGCGCCAAACCAAAGCATGTTCGTCACCTCAAAACAGGGTATGCGCTTACGGCGCCGGCAAGCACCTGTCCCTTGTAAAGGCGCGGGAACCTTTTCATAATGGAACCCCCGGCAAAGGCGCTCTTTGCCGGGGGCTTTGTTATCCTGCCTTGGACGCCTGCGTTTTGCGGCGGCGGCGGCGCGGGCGGTTCCTCTGCTGGGCGGCGGACGCATAGGACTTGGCCGCTTCGGACGCGCCCTCATAGATCAGGCGGTTGACCCGCAAGGTGCCGTCTTCCTCCTCCGCCAGGCGGATCCGAACCAAGTATTCCCCGTGGCGCGGGCATTTGGCCATCGTCATATACCGCCTGCCGGGCTGGGAAAACCACTTGCCGCTCTCCATGGGCGCGCCGCACTCCGGGCACAAATTCTCCCTGCCGCCCATGGCGACCATGGCTTTGTCCTTGCTCTCATAGCCGTGATAGACCTTCCGGCTGACGCAGCCGGGCAGCTGCGCCCCGTGGAAGCCGTCCTCGTGGGACTTGAGCGACGCGCCGTACTCCCGCATCCCCCGCTTCAAATCCAACCGTGCGCACACCAAGGCCGTATGATAGGCGTCGCCCAAGGCATCATGGGCGGGCCGCGTCGGCTCGATGCCGAAAGCGGCCATGGCGGTTTTCAGCGCCTTTTGGGAATTGTCACCACCTGTCTGCGCGTTGAACATCATCTGGACGTTGTACCACCTGGCCACCCACTGTGGATCCAGACCGTGGAGCAAAATATTTTCCTGCAAAATCCGAATGTCGTCAAACCCCCAGGTCAAAAAGACGCAGTCGTCGCCGCACCACTGTTGAAACGCGGCGATGGCCTCGGCAAACGGCTTCCCCTCCCGCCGCAGGCGGGATTCCTTGATGCCCGTCAGCTTGGACACGCGGCTGTTGAGCCGCCGGTAGTATTTGGGCAGGATGAGAACCTGAAATTCATCGGCCGGCAGGCCGGCCTGGGTGAGCCGCACGGCGCCGATCTGGATAATCTCCCCGTGGATGCTCACCGGCAGCACACGCTTTGCCGTGGGGGAATTGGGCCATGGCTGATTCCACTCCATATCCAACACAATATACTGCATTTTGCTGCTCCTTTGCGCTTTCTGCCCTCATCATACCACAATCCGTCCTATCCTGCAACAAAAATATCCTTAGAATTATGCCGCGCCCGGGCGCATAGGATAGAGGAAAGGAGATGAGTCTATGCCCCATCTGTACCTTACCGCAGATACGCCCTTGTCCGCGGTCATCGAGAAGCTGCCCCGCTATCTGGAACTTTCCGGCATCAACATCCGTCAGTACCAGTCCCGGCCCATGCCCGACGCCATCGCCCTGTCCCTGCGCACCGGGAACGGCCGCGACGCCGTCAGCATCTATCACGCCCCCAACACGCCCGGCGCGCGTCTGGCCGCCGACCTCTTCCGGGCATTTGCCCAGCTGCCGATCGGCGGCGAGTTGCGCATCTATCCCAGTTCCGCCTGCGGCTGGCCCGTCACGCTGGTGTTCCGCCAGGAAGCCGTGCCGGACGCCGACGCGCTATCGCGCGCCATCGCCCACGCCTGCGCCGTGTTTTTCCGCCTTCCGGAACTGCCGCAGCTGCCGGAACAACCCGCGCGGCTCGATTCCTCCGGCACGGCGGCCCTGCGCAGCTTCCCGTCCAACGCCTCGCCGATGCACCACCGCATCGCGGCCGACGAAGACCTGTCCGTCCTGGGCCGCAGCGGCAACTGGCTGATCGTCCGCCATCAGGAGACGGTCGGCTTCCTCCCCCTGGAGCGGGTAAAATTCAGTTAAGATTCCGTTCGTTTACATAACCCTTCGTCCAGCCCTTGTCCTTCTGGCAGACTGGGCAGCGCTCGTACGGCTCCTCGGCTTCATAGATATAGCCGCAGTTCAGGCAGCGCCAGATGGTCGGGCGGCCCTTTTGATACAAGGTCCCCTCCACATACTGCTGCCGCGCGTCCATGAATTCCCGGTGGTGCATCCCTTCGATCACGGCGATCCGTTTCCAGAGCTGGGCAATCTCCCCAAATCCCTCCGCTTCGGCGGTCTGGGCGAACGCCGGATAGACGCTCTCATGCTCCTCCCATTCTCCATCCGCGGCAAATTTTAAATTCTCCGCCGTATTGCCGATATCGTATGGATACCCGGCGTCGATGCGAATATTGCCGATGGGCTTGCCGCTGAACTGCTCCATCTTTTCCAGAAACTCCTCCGCGTGTATCTTTTCGTTGCCGGCGGTCGTTTCAAAAATCCGCGCAAGATACTCCTGCCCCTCCTTCCGGGCCTGCTTGGCGTAGAGGGTGTAGCGGTTCCACGCCTGGGACTCCCCGGCGAAGCTGCGCGCAAGGTTGACGCGCGTCTGCGATTGCATAAAATCCATTGGGATCGCTCCTTTCATGATACCATCATCTTTTCCCAAATGGTGGAATCTATGCAAGTGAGAAGACGGCGGTTGTATTTTTTCGCCTTCGTATGGCATAATGCTTCGTGCAACGGTACGGCACCCGCCAAATGGAGAAAAACAAGCGAAGAAACGGTGCAAGGCCATGGCAAGTAGTGCCTACGAGGTAGCGATCTGCGGCGACAACCGGGCGGACGCCAAATACATACAAACCCTTGTAAGGAAATGAGCAAAGGATCGCGCCGTCTGCGGCCCTGGGCCCCGTCTCCGAGGCGGAAATCTTCGCGCGGTTGGGGCAGACCGTCGACGGCCGCACGGCGATCTAAATCCGCCGCCATCTGTCATCGTGCCGCTTCTGCAACGAAATTCTCGTCTTCGAACACGGGCAAATCGTTCAACGCGGCTCGCATGAAGCGCTGCCGCGCCAGGAGTGCGGCAAGTATGCCGCACTCCGGCACGCCCAGACGAAATATTATACGTCAAATGACGAAACTGCCTCCCGAACATCATGAACCCTCCGCAAACGGCGCGTTTGCACCGACTGCGGAGGGAATTTTGTCTAAAGCAACACCGGACAATTCTCTGATCATTCTGATTGTGCAGATGCACGGTCAGATTTTTCGTCAAACAAGACAACCCGGCGACGGTGGTACTGCCGTACCACCTAGAAAATTTGTGCGGTTTGACGGAAAAAGCAGATGTGCCATCAAGAATTATATATTTGCGCGCAGCAGCGCCAAAACCTGTTCCTTCACCCGCGGCCAGCGGTCGGCATCCGGCTTTGCCACCTGTCCGGCGGCCATCATGGCCTCCGCCTCGGCGATTGTGACCCACTTTGCCGCCGTCGTTTCCCCCGGCTGCATGGTCAGCTGCGAAAGCGGCACGTCCCACAGCAGAAAATAGACGTCCGTAAACGAATGCCCGGCTGCGCTGCAATCCGTCTGCAGCCAAACAAAGTCCGACTGCGCGGCGCGAATCCCTGTCTCCTCCCATACCTCGCGGACGATCGCCCGCGGCGCGTCCTCCCCGGCCTGCACCGCGCCGCCGGTATTCCCCCACACGTTGGGATAGCTGTCCTTCTCACCGGAGCGAAGCGTCAGCAGCATCTGTCCCTTGGCGTTAAAAATCAGCGCAAAGGCGATCCGCCGGTACTCTCCGGGCTCTAGCTGCTCCGTGCGCAGCTTGACCCGGCCGGTGGGACGCATCCGCGCGTCGTACAGATCAATGCGCTCCGGCTGCCGCGCCAACGCGCCCAGGCTGCTTTGCACCAAATCCAATTCGTCCTCATAGATGCAATGGGGGATCGTGCGGGCAGCCACGCCGCGCCGAAGCTCCTGCCAGTCAAACCAGCGGACGCCGTCCACTTCGCCGGGCTGCAGCGTAAACTGTTCCGCTTCCCGGTTCAGCAGCAGAAGATACACCGGGCTAAATTCCCGGTCGTAAAACGGCTTTCCGCCAAATTCCCCCCGGAACTCCACCCGGCGATAGCCGCAGAGGAGCAGCTGCTCAGGACTTGCCGCGTAGCCAAGCTCCTCCTGCAATTCCCGCAGCGCGGAGGTCAAATAATCCGCACCCGCCGGGACATGCCCCGCGCTGGAGCAGTCATAGCAGCCGGGATAGGCCTCCTTCGTTTTGCTGCGCATTTGCAGCAAGGCTTGCCACGCGCCCCAGTATTTTCGAACAATCCACACATGGGCCGTGCGGTGCCAAATTCCTTGCGCATGGGCCTGCTCGCGGTCAACCACCTGCCCGGTAGGGACCCCATCGGCCGTGACAACGTCCAATCGTTCCATGCTTATTGCTCTGCGATCTCCAGAACGCCCATCGGGCACGCCTTTGCGCAGTTGCCGCAGACGATGCACTTCGAGGAATATTCCGCGCCGCCGCTATGTACCAGCACCCGGAACGGGCAGACTTCCTTGCATTTCCCGCAGCCGGTACACAATTTTTTGTTGATCCTATACACGCCCGTCTTAAGATTTTGCGTAATCGCGCCGGCTTCACAGACCTTGGCGCATTTGCCGCACTGAACGCAGACCATCGGCTTCGCGCCGCCCTTCCACTCCTCAATGCGGATACAAGCTTTATCTTGATGAAATTCCTTGTAGAACGCCGTGGAACACGCGCGGACACATTCTAAGCTCGCCATGCAGGGAACATCTTTCTTCCCTGTTAATTTTTTCATGAAAAATGCTCCTCTTTCTAATATCTTCAAATATTATATGCTTTTCCATGGGAAGAATCAACCGAATTCCCCGATTATTTTTTGGAAAGGCGGAAATACTATCACCGCGACATAGAAAACGCTTTTTTAGGAGGAACTCATGAAAAAACAGATTGCACTCATTATGTCCGCGCTGCTGGTTCTCACACTGTTCAGCGCGTGTACGGGAACCAACAACGGCAACGTTTCTGACAATGCCAACGGCAAGATCGACGACAAGCACACCGAGGAGACGGGCGGAATTCTTGACGACCCGAGCCGCTATGAAGACGACAAATCTGACGCCAATACGACCGGCGGCAACGGCACCAACTCCGGCGGCAGTTCCAATAGCGGCAGCAATTCCGGTAACGGCTCCAACTCCGGCAAAGGCTCCAATTCCGGCAACGGCATGGGCTCCGGCAACAGCACCAACTCCGGCAACGGCACCAACTCCGGCAACAGCACCAACTCCGGCAACGGCACCAATTCCGGCAACAGCACCAACTCCGGCAACGGCATGGGCTCCGGCAATGGCACCAGCTCTGGCAACGACACCAACTCCGGCAATGGCACCAACTCCGGCAACGGCACCAACTCCGGCAATGGCACCAACTCCGGCAACGGCACAGGAAACGGCATGGGCTCCGGCAACGGCGGCATAATGCCTTAAAAACCAAATACAAACCGGGCGGTCTTTCATCGGAGCGTCCGGTTTGTTCATATTATTCAAATTTATATGAGTGGACAAAGGCTGCTCTTTATGGAATCATGCATGAAACGGTTTTGGGGCGGCCTGCCGCCCCAAAAAGCCGAGCGAAAGCGCCGCCCTTTTCCAATAAAAATTTTTTATTTTTATTGGAAAATTGTATCACACGCGGTCGCGTAAAAATGGAGAAAATAGGTAACCGCGAGCAAATCCGCGCAGCCGCCGGGCGATAGATTCCGCCGGATCATCTCCCGGTCGAACTGCGCCAAAAGCGCGCTGTCTACAATGGAACCCTCCAGCGCCGCCGCCGCCTGGGCCGCCCACTGCTGGCCATCCGTACCGCCCCGGGCGAACAAATTGGTGTCCGCCACCCGCGCAATCATCCGGACCAAGGCCGTGCAGCCCGCCTCCTCCAACGACGCGCCCGCGGCAAGCGCCCGGCGCAGCGCGGGCAGTCCGATCTGCCGCACACTGGGCAGCCCCCGCGCCAATTCTCCCCGAATTCCGCGCAGACCGGAATTCGCATAGAGCCTTTGACCGGCCGTCTTCGGCGGCTCTTGCCGCATGGCCGCGAAATCCTCCGCCACGGCGTCCTCGCACATCCGGCCGCACTCGGACAGCACCGCCTCAACCCCGGCCTGACGCCGTTCCGGCTCCCAAAGTCTTCCCGCCGCAGCGCAGACTGTCCCCAAGGAAAAGATCGCGCCCTTGTGGGTGTTCACGCCGCCTGTCGCGCGGTACATCTCCCGCTCCGCCGCCAGACCCGCCTGGCGCAGCCGCAAAAACGTCTCCTGCGGCGGCCGCTCGGCCGTCTGCTGGCCGATACGCACCGCCTTGCGCAAATAGGGCAGCAGCGCGGCGGTGCTGTCTAAAAACGTAAACAGATCCATATCCCGGTGGCTGCCGCTGTTTGCCCGGTCCACCAGTCCCGGCTTCGGCGTAGCGCTCACCTCGTAGAGCAGCGCCCGGGCCGCCTGCCCCGCCAGGAAATCCGCGTCTTTTCGCGCAAAAAAATCCCGCATGACGCGGTAGGTCGCCTGCTGCAGCGCCTGCACCGAATGCACGCGGCGCGCCGCGCAGTCCTTTCCCCGCCGCCCGCACACCAGGCACGGCCGCGCCGGTAAGCCCAGCCGTTCCCGGTCCCAGCGATCCGTCGGCGTCAGAACATCGAAATCAAACAGCCTGGCCAGGCCGTCCGCGTCCTCCTGGGCCACACACAGCGCCTTGACCGCCTGGCCGTCGCCCTCTACCACCAGCAACGCCTCGCAACCGGTCGCCTCGTCTGTCTGTTCGCGGTAGATCAGCCCCATCCGGCGGCTTTGCAGCGCGTCTTGCAGCCGCGAAAGTCCCTCATGAAACGTCCGGCGGCACAATGGCCCGTTTTTTACCGGCCCCGCAATATTTAGGCAGAAGGATATCACCGTCCGTCCATACGTCCGCAGCAGTTCCTGCTGCCGCCCGGCACGGCGCTCACGGGCGGCCAGCATCTGCGACAATGTAACCTCCAAAAAATTTCCTCCTCATCCTGTGCCCGGCGAAAAGGGCGGTTTTCCCCAACTCCAAATTTGGCCCGGTGACGGCCCGGACAAATTTTGCCGGATCTTTGAAAAGTCCGGCCAGGTCAAAGCTCCCATTTTATCCGCGCACAGGATCAATAGTGGATCACACTGGCGCTGCTGCAAATCGCCTTGATCACCGGCGCTGCCTGCGGCGAATGGAAAAAGCGCCACGTGCTCTGCGGCACCATTGCGCGGATTTCTTCCATATGTCCATCGTGGATCGCCTGGCGGACGGTGCCGGCACTGATCAAGCGGCCGTCCGCGCACTTGCGCGGCACAACCACGCACGCGACACCCGCCCGCGGCAACTGCCGCGCCATAACCTCGTTATACAGCCCCGTCACCACGCTGTTTGGCTCCTCGCCCACGTAGCGGGCCGTCACGCCCAAAGCCTGGGCGATGGACAAAAACAGGGTCAGATCCAGCCTGGCGTGGCAGCGGATCTCCGCCTCCTGATCGGGAAAGAAATAGCTGGGGAAGGTCGCGGCACTGATCAGATACGGGCCGCTCTCGTGGAGCACCACGTTGGGCAAATCTGCCACGCCCTCTTGCGCCAGCTGCCAGCGCACCGAAAAGGGGACCAAGCTGGCATCCTCGCTGAGCACGAACAGATGCACCGTGTCATACTTTCCCGCCGCCTGCTCCGCCAGGTACCGGTGCCCCAGAGTAAACGGATTGGCATTCATCACGATCGCGGCGCTCGTTCCCTCCCGCCGCGTTCGCGCCAGGCGCGCGCAGTAGCCGCGAAAGCCGTCGGCGCGGTTCTCTAAAAACGACACGCCACCCTCCACGCGGGCGATCTCGTAAAATCCTAAATCCTGGAACATCCGCGCGCTTTCGCATTTGGTATACACAAACAGATGGAAAATCCCGCGCTCCGCCTGCCGCTGCATCAAGTGCGTCACCACCTGGTTAAGCAGCCCCTCGCCCCTGTGACTGCTGTCCACGGCAAAGCAGCGCAGCGTATTGCCAAAGGTGCTCCCCGTCGCGATCAGCCGGTCGTCCGAATCGAAAATCCCGCAGGTATAGTCCAGATTCGCGTCCCGCCGGATCCCCGCCCGCGCCAGCAGCGCGTCCACCTGTTGATTGGCCCGGGTATTCCAACCGGGAATTTCCGAGAGCGTATTGCCCATATCCATCACCCCATGTTATCCTTACCGCTATCGTACCATAAATTGCAAAAAACCGCAACGAAAATATAAAAAACCTGACCCTGTTCCCCCGGATTATACACAGTACCCCGGTCTTGCCAAAGCGCAAAACCGGGGCCTGTTCAAGTGGCCGCCTCCAAACGGCGGCATTTAATTTTTTAAGCAGTCACCTCGCAGGCCTCCTGCAGGAGTTTTAAAGCTTCCGGATTCGACAGACCAAAAACAAAGCCGATTTCGCTGCACAGCGATTCCTCCGCCTGCTTTAAATAGCGCTGATCGGTGACGTTCAGCGTTTTCCGCCGCGTCCCAAGCTGCCGCTTGCGCGCCGACAGCGCGCGGTACAGCGCCAGGCACCGGCCAAAATCCTGCTGCCGCAAAATCTTCCGATAGTACTCCCCAGCGTGCTGCAAATCGGATGGAAGCGCCTGCTCGTCCTCGCCCGTCGCCTCCAGCAGCGCTTGCAGTGCCTGACGGCTCTGCGGCAGGCGCATAACGGTTTTGGTGTCCAGCGGCGTATAGATTTGCCCGCCCCGGGTGACCGGCTCCAGGCAATAGTATTCCTTCTCCCGGTTGAGACCGGAAATCTTCGGATGGCCGATCATGGCGATCCGGCAGATCCCCTCATATCCATACATAACATAGTCCCCTACCTGATACATTTCAGCGCTCCCCCTTTACCATTTTCTTTGAACATTATACCAAAAAACCTGGCCGCATGTAAGGACAAATTTGCAAGAAATGATTTTTTTGTATAAAATTTCAAACCGCTCCGGCGGTCTTTCCGTCGTTTTTATACAATTTCCCCACCCACGGCGCGCCGCCGTCCGGCGTCGAATCCGCCTTGCCCGCGCGCCGGAAAAAACTTTCGCGTCCGCGGAAATTTTTTTGCAATAGGTATTGGGTTTTTGCCCGCTTTGTGCTAAAATAAGATTACCATAGAATGGGAGGAAACGGAATGCGAGGGCTGTTTAAGCTGCTGTTTCATTAAATCGGATCGGTATCGATCTGCATCCCTCTGCAGATTGCGCGCTGTACCTGGGCGCGCTGGTTTTTCCATCTCAATCCGCGGTTTTCCTATACGCTGTTTCTGCTCTCGTGGAAGGCCGCGCCAAGGCACGGCCCCTTTCGTGCGGAAGCGCCGAAAAGCCGGTTTATGCAATCTTCTGCGCGCTTCACGCCCTTTCAGCAGCCAGCCTCTAAAAAGCTGTTTCATGCACAATTTCATAAAAAGTATCCCTTTGCAAAGTTCGCATTTTAGTTTACCTTTTATTGGAATTTTCGTATAAGTCCTCATACAAGTGTAAGTTTGCGCCTTGATTTTTTCGACTTTTTTCGACGGATTGGGAATCTTTCCCATTTCATCTTTTGAAATTCCGGCGTACACTAATCCGTGTCGAGTATCACATCCACATCCAAAAGACGAGTGAGAACAGGAGGCGTGCGATGCTTCAAAACTCGGATTCCCAATTGACCAACATATTACAGCTGCTGCCGCAACCGGCAATACTCCTGGACGGCGGCGCGGTGATCTATCGCAACCCAGCCGCCGCCGCGCTGGGGGTTGCGGAGGGTGCGGACGCCGCGTCCGTATTGCCGCTCAGCCCGCCCGCGGACACCGACTCCCATATGATCATTTCGCTGCGCGGGACGTCGTACCAAGCGGCCGTCCATCCGCTGCGGGAGGGCGCGTTTTGCGTTATCGCGCAGCCTCAGCAAGCACAACTGCCCGTCAACTATCTCAACGTCATCGCCGCCCAGATCCGCAAGCCCCTGGACGAGCTGTTTTCCGCCGCCAGGCGGCTGCTGCCCGAACTGGAGCTGATGGACCGCAAAACGGAGCAGCAGGCCAGTCTCATCTATCGGGGGCTGTACCAGCTGCAGCGGCTGACCTGGCAGCTCTCCGACGGCGGGCAGCTGGCGCTGGAGAAGGGCACCTTGCGGCCCAAGCGCGTAGAACTGCAGGCGTTTTTTCAGCAATTGGCGGATTGGGCGGCGGATATGATGGATTATTTGGGCATACGCCTGGAATTTTCCGGTCTGCCGCAGCTTCGCTTCGCTGATATCGACGCGGAAAAGCTCAGCCGCGCAATTTGGAATTTGCTTGCCAACGCCATTGCCCATTTGGCGCCGGGCGGTACGGTGGAGCTGTCCGTGCAGATCCAGGCGTCGAACCTTTTGATTTGCGTCGCCAACCACGGCGCGGCGGACAAGCAGGCCCCCGTTTTTGATTTTTATGCCCAACATCCAGGCTTGACAAGTGCCAACAATGGTCTGGGATTGGGACTGGCCATCGTGCGGCAGGTCGCCGCCCTTCACGGCGGCTCGGCTATGATCTGCCCGCAGCCGGACGGCGGATATTCCGTCACCATGTCCATCAGCCTGGGCCGCGCGCCGCAGGAGCTGCACTCGGCCCGCAAAGTGCCCCGCATCCCCAGCGGGCGAAACCCCGCGCTGGTGGAGCTGGCGAATGTTTTGCCGCTGGAAGCCTACCATCCGCTGGATATCGACGGCTGACATATTTTAAAATTCCCATGTAAGGAGGTTATTTTATGAAATCCCAATGGTCTGTACGAAAAGGCAGCGCTCTGTCCATTTTGGGCCTCGCCCTAGCGCTGGTCGCCGTAGTGTTTAGCATCGCCTGGATCACGCTGACCAACCACCTGAGTTTTCATCTGATGGGCGGCAAGGACTTCCACACGGCCATTACGAGCTGGTTCTTTACCATTTCCGCGCTGACGGTGGCCGTCGTGTGTCTGCTCCACTATCTGGGGCTGCACGCGAAAAGCCTGATTGCCGGCAGCGTTATGCTGTTTTTGAGCGCCGTAGCGCGCTTTGCGGCGGCGCTGTACGACACGCTGTATCTCCAGCGCGCGCCGTTTTATCCGTTTTCCATGGCCTACTTGGATGTTTTGCTCGCGCTGTGGCTGCTCGTCTGCGTAATCTTCTGCGCGCAGAGGGCAATTCGGTCTGGCATCCCCGTGGCGGTATTCGGCTTCGCCTTCGGTATTCTGATCGCCGCGCTTTCCTTTCTGCGCATCGGGGGCTACGGAAGCCCGGATGAAATCCAACTCTCCGGGCTGGTGTTCTGCCTGTGCTGCTACAGTGCAATTTCCCTCTGTGCCCTGACATGGGAACCCGCCCCTGCGGCGGCCGCTCCGGATATTTCCGCCGGGTCTGGCCGTCAGGCCGGACCTGCCGCCCACGGCGAGACGTCTGCCAGCGCGCCTTTCGCGCCGTCCCACGACGTCCCCGCGCCTGATGCTCCCCAGCCGATTCCCGACGGGGCGCAGCCCGCTGTGAACCAGGCGGCCGCTTTCCCCGCCGGGGAGGAACTCCAT
Organism: uncultured Oscillospiraceae bacterium; assembly: GCA_964450645.1. Taxonomy (GTDB): domain Bacteria; phylum Bacillota; class Clostridia; order Oscillospirales; family Oscillospiraceae; genus JAKSPM01. The sequence continues at coordinate 20,528 of CAYVEB010000003.1, forward strand.
GGCTCCGCGCAAACACCGCGCGTTACGGAACAAGCGCCGGCATCCACGGGAGGTGCGCCGTCCGCCGCTTCGGGCGCGCCGGAAGGAACTCCCGCTGCGTCAGTGCCGCCGGTTCCACCCAGGCAGACGATGCCGCTGCCGATGGACGGTTACATCTGGCGCCGGATCGGAACCGATCCGGACGGCACACCGCTGTTCTGCCAACAGCAGGTTTTCACCGACCGCAAGACGGGCCACCAGACCTTTGGCGCCATGGCCCCGGTCTACTATCCCCATGCGCCCGCGCAAACCACCGCCTGGCAGCCGCCCCAGCAGCAGGCCCCATGGTCCCAGGCCCCGTATTGGCAGCAGCAGCCCGCGCCCGCCTATCCCCAGCAACCATCTCCGCAGGCGCCCACAACACCCGCCGCGCAGCAGTCCGCGGCAAATCTGCACCAGATCGACTCGCTGCTCCAGCAGCTCCAGGCGCTCCATGCCAAGGGCATTCTCACAGATGAGGAATACGCCGCGAAGTGCAAGCAGGTTGTAGAGCGGATATAAGAAACTTCCGTTATCCCGCCCACGCGTCAGGATATTTGAGACAATCGCAAGGAGGAATGGACGGTGTATCAACCGTTGGCCGACGAACTGCGGCCGAAAACGCTCGACGACGTTGTCGGCCAGGAACATATTCTGGGCGAAGGAAAGCTCCTTCGCCGCATGATCCTTGCCGGGAAAGTCCCCAATATGATTTTCTACGGCCCCTCCGGGACGGGCAAGACCACCGTCGCCAACATCATCGCCGGGGCCACCCGGCGCAAGCTGTGCCGCCTCAACGCCACCACGGCATCCACCGCCGACATCAAAGAGATTGTGGCGCAGCTGGACACCATGCTGGCGCCCAACGGCGTGCTTTTGTATCTGGATGAAATCCAGTCCTTTAACAAAAAGCAGCAGCAGTCGCTGCTCGAACACATTGAAAACGGCAAGATCACCCTGATCGCCTCCACCACGGAAAACCCCTATTTTTACGTCTTCAACGCCATTGTCAGCCGGTCCACGATCTTTGAATTCAAGCCCATTCCCGCGCAGGAGGTCATGAAATCCGTCCGGCGGGCGGTGGACTACATGCGCCGGAAGACCGGCCTAGAGGTTGTTTTGGATGACGACGTTTTGGCGTGGATTTCCCAATCCTGCGGCGGCGATATCCGCAAGGCGCTCAACGCCGTGGAAGTGCTGTTCTTCGCCGCCGACCCTCAGCACCTGACCGTCACCCTGGAGGATGCCAAATCCGTCACGCAAAAATCCTCCATGCGCTATGACCGGGACGGCGACAACCACTACGATTGCCTCTCTGCCCTGATGAAGTCCATCCGCGGCTCGGATCCGGACGCGGCGATCTACTACTTAGCGCGGTTTTTGGAGGCGGGCGACCTCCCCGCCTGCTGCCGCCGCATCCTCTGCTCCGCCAGCGAGGACATCGGCCTGGCCTATCCCCAGGCCATCGCCATCGTCAAGGCCTGCGTGGACAGTGCGCTGCAGCTGGGGCTGCCCGAGGCGCGTCTGCCGCTGGCCGACGCGGTCATTCTGCTCGCCACCGCGCCCAAATCCAATTCCGGCTGCTGCGCAATCGACGCCGCGATTGCCGACGTCAGAGCCGGAAAGCTGGGCAACATTCCCCGCGAACTGCAAAACGTCCACGCCGACGGCACGGGCTTTGAACGCGAACAGGGCTATCTCTACCCGCACGATTTCCCGCACCACTGGGTCGCGCAGCAATATCTGCCGGACGTCGTGCGGGACGCCGCTTATTACCACGCCGGCGACAATAAGTTTGAACAGTCGTGCAAAGCTTATTGGGACGCCGTCAAATCCGCCGCAGCCGGGAGGTAAGCCCATGGACGTCCGTCTGGAAGATATTCTGGTGATGAAGAAAAGCCATCCCTGCGGCTGCAACCGCTGGCGCGTGCTGCGGACGGGAATGGATTTTCGTCTCAAGTGCTGCGGCTGCGGCCACGAGGTGATGCTGCCGAGAAGCAAGGCGGAAAAAAATATCCGCAAAATCGAGCGGGCGTGACGCAAGCCGCGTTCTGTTCGGGCCGCCAGGCCTTCAAATGCCCGGCGCGGCAAAATCGTTCGACGTCCGGTCCCCTGTCTCCCCTGCTTTCCCGGAAAGCACCGGGGAACAGCCCGGTTTCTCCAAAAACAGGTCCAATCTCCGTTTGGAATTGCGACCTGTTTTTTTGTGCATGAAACCGTATACTGGACAAGACGGGAGGGAGTTCATTGACAGTTTACATTGACGCCGTATTTTTGCTCAACTGGCTGATTAACACCATGCTCCTCCACGCGGCCGCGCGCATCCGGGGCGCGCCGCTCCGGCGAGGCCGTTTCTGGGCTGCGGGTGCGTTGGGCGGTCTGTACGCCGTTTTGTGCTATCTGCCGGGCCTTGCCTGGTTCCAGGGATGGGGCATGAAGCTGCTGGCGCTGGCGCTGATGCTGGTAACCGCGTTTGGGTTTCGCCGGCAAACCGTCGGCAGCGGCGTCATTTTTTTGATACTGGCAATTGGCCTGTCCGGCCTGGTCTACTTTGTGGCTACCGTGCTGATGGGCGTGCATATCCCACTGGGCGGTATCTACCCGGTGACCTTTGCCGAGCTGCTGCTCACGGCGGGCCTGGCCTATACCGGCGGCCGCCTGGTGCTGGAAAAGGTGGCCGTTCGCCCCAGCGAACGGTTATACCCCATGCAGCTGACGCTCGGCGGCGCCCGCGTGCAGCTGACCGCCCTGCACGACACGGGCAATTCCCTGCGCGACCCCATTTCCGGGCAAAGCGTTCCCGTGGTGGCGGCCGACGCGCTGGCGCAGATCTTGGGCCGCGACGCGCTGCGGGCGCTGCGCCGGCAGGATCTGCAGCTGGCAATCGAGTGCCTTGCGCCCTACCGCCCCAGGTTGATTCCCTACCGAACCGTGGGAACCTCCAGCGGGCTTTTGGTGGCCATCCGCTGCGGGCGGCTGCAAATCGGCCGCAGCGTCCGGGAAAACGCCCTGATCGCTTTATCTCCGCTCCCGGTCAGCGACCGGGGAGACTATGCGGCTTTGATAGGAGGAAGCATTGATGAAACACAATCCCATCCAACGGATTCTATGCTGCGTCTGGCAATTTTACGTGCCAAAGGTTATGTACATCGGCGGGGCGGACGTGCTGCCGCCACCACTCAAAGGCAGCGAGGAACAGCAGACACTTGAGCAGCTGGCCCAAGGAGACGAACAGGCGAAGAAGCGTCTGATCGAGCACAATCTGCGCCTGGTGGTCTACATTGCGCGGCGGTTTGAAAACACGGGGATCAATCTGGAAGACCTGATTTCCATCGGCACCATCGGTCTGATCAAGGCCATCGGCACGTTCAAGCCGGACCGCAACATCAAGCTGGCCACCTATTCCTCCCGGTGCATTGAAAATGAAATTCTCATGCACATCCGCAAGGTATCCGGGCAGAAAACGGAAGTGTCATTGGATGAACCCATCAACACCGACTGGGACGGCAACGAACTGCTGCTTTCCGACGTGCTGGGCACCGACTCCGACGTGGTCATGCGGCCCATGGAGGAAAGCGTGGAACATCAGCTGCTCCACGAGGCGCTGGAACGGCTGCCGGAACGCGAGCGCTCGATCGTCGTCATGCGCTATGGCCTGGGCGGGCGGAAGGAGAAAACGCAAAAAGAGGTAGCCGACGACCTGGGGATCTCCCAGTCGTACATTTCCCGCCTGGAAAAGCGCATTATGCTGCGCCTGCGCCGGGAGATTACGCGCCAGCTGAGCGGCTGAAAGAGCCACTTTGGAAAATCGCCCGCGCGTGCAAACCGCGGGAGCAAAGCCACGCAAATCACCGCTGCAAAGCCGCTTCCGCCTCCGCACGCTCGCGGCTCGCAGGTAAGTATGTGTGAAAAATACTTTATACAATACGTTTTTTGTGCCACCTAAGGCACAAACCGGGCAGCGCCGTTTCCGCGTCACTCGGTTTCATTCGTATTTTCGTATGATAAAGTGTCTGTAAAAAAACGGCCCTACGAAAAGCGGAGAGTCTCGAAAACGAGGCTCTCCGTACTTTTGGAAAAAATTTTGAAAATAACTTTCAAATGTAAAAACGGCGTACCATCCACACCCCTGAATAAGTATGGTTTACCATGAAAGTATTGGACATATTCTTTGCCCCTTTTACGTCGCTTTTGTAAAACCGTTTTGCAATTTGGCAATAAAGATGATCATGGCGTAGGTGATGCTGATTTTGACCCGGAGCATAGGAAAGAATTCAAATTCTCAGGTCGTGAAAAGAAAGTTTTAAAATACGCTTTGCAGCATCTCAGCCACGATCAAAACGTTTGACATTTCCATTTATGCGGCTTTGTAGACGCGAAAATAACAGGGTAAGGGTTCTCAGAACGGGCTTCTATTCCATAACAAAAAGAGACAGGCGGGCAGGAAACAAGTTACTTTCCACCCGTCTTTTTCCGCGCCCTGCCTGGCAGCTACCCTAATTCAGTCTGTCGGTTGATCCTGTTTTATGTGCAGCTGCCGAATTGACTAACCTTTTGCATAGCATTTTTCGCTTTCCGTTTACAATGTTTCCTTTTGGCGCACCGCCATTCCGGCAATATCCAAGGATAAAAACAGAACTTCGCCTTGAAAAAGTACGCCATGACCGTCTTTTCCAACAACAAGCCCAGCAAAGCGAATTTACCTTGAAAATGCATTATTTGGATTTTACCCGCTTGTGGTTGCGGAACACGTAAAACCGCTGGCCAAAATAGTTGCTCACAGCGTACAACACCACACCAATCCCCATGATGCAGTTGGCCTCGAACCGCTCCGCGGGCATTTTCCTCAAAAATCCCACGGCCCTTGGAAACCAACTGGTGCGCATCAGCAGTCGGTAAATCGCCGGCGCCAGCAGGTAGTAGCTGCCCACATAGCACAGCACAATCTCCAGCACAAAGCGGACGACCAGACCCACCGACTGCTTCTGCCCCGGAAAGACCAGCCACAGATTCCCAAAATACCAGATTACCGCGCCAAGCCCGTAGTTGACCAGGGGCGCTACGTCCTTGCTGCACAGGCCGGTATTATAAAGGATAAACATGATCGCCGTACACAGCGCAAAATTCGACACGCCCAACAGGCAGTAGCGGAGAAATACCTTATCAAACAGCTTTTTCATAGCTCTCCCTGGCGATATATACCCGCGCTTCAAAGCTGACCTCGCCATTGGGCAGCACGCCGCGCACATCCCACGCGCCTTCATGCCGCGCGGCCAGCAGCCGCAGCGTCTGGCCGTCCGCGCACTCGCGTTTGAAATCGATCTGCAACTGGCGTACGAAGCCCTCGCCGGTCACCTGCCGGATGCAGCGCAGATAGTGGGCGTTGTTCATGTGGCCGTTGACGTCGATGTCCTCCGCCGCCACCGTGTAGCTTCCCGCCGGCGTCAGCGCCTCCAGCGCCAAATGCCCCAGGCGCATGGGAATAGGCGCCGGTTCGACGGGCATGGCGCCGATCTCCGCAAGCCCCCGCATGGGGACAATCCTGCGCCGGCTCACATCTGCCAATACCCACAGCTGCAGCGCGCGGCCAATCTCCCTGTCGCCGGACAAAAAGGAAAAATAGCGGTTGCTGGCCGTGGCGGTATTGCCGCAGGGCCAAGTCTGAACCGTAATCCGGCCGTCAATGGGCGCGTCCAGCTGATACCATGCGCGCGCCACCATCCACACGCAGTTGTGATTGCGCAGCATAACCTCTCTGCCGATCCCAATTTCCTCCGCATGCTCGCTGGCGGCGTCTTGCAGGCACGCCATCAAAGTCTCCGGACTGTAAAACCCCGTCCGCGTCGCGGGGATGTCATATTCCTTTTGCAGCATAAATGCCGCCTCCTCATAATCATGTTGAACATTCTTCAATAAAAACATTTTATTTTTATTGGAAAATTTTATCAAAAAAACAGGGCAAATTATATTTTTGAGTATTCTACAGCAAAAGTCGCCAATTGTAAAGCAAAAATCGAGCTTTTTTAAAAAATATTCCCGATTTTCCCGCAAAAAAAGTAGCCCTGCCATCCTGGCAAAGCTACTTAAGACGTCCAAAGCGTTATTCCGGGCGCCGGCGCGGCGGACACGGCAGCATGCAAGCTGTCAGGCGAAATTTGCCCGGTTCCCCGCGCAGAAAAGCCGCGTCATACAATGGCCACATTCATATTTTTCAGCTGCAGCTGCAGCTTATCCGCAATCAGGGCGATAAACTCCGAATTGGTAGGCTTGCCCTTGGTGTTGGACACCGTATAGCCAAAGAAGCGCTGCAGCGTCTCCAGGTCGCCCCGGTCCCAGGCTACCTCGATGGCGTGCCGGATCGCCCGCTCCACGCGCGAGGGCGTCGTGGCAAAGGTCTTTGCCACCTGCGGATAGAGAACCTTGGTAATGGCGTTGATCACATCCATGTCCTCCACCGCGATCATAATCGCCTCGCGCAGGTATTGGTAGCCCTTGATGTGGGCGGGAACGCCAATTTCATGGATAATGGACGTGACCATCGACTCCATATTCACTTCGTTGGGGCGGCGGTAGCCGTCCTTCTTCCCCCGGCGGCTGTCGCGGATCTCGCGGATGCGCTCCACAACAGCCAGCGGGTCGCAGGGTTTGATCATCAAATACTGCGCGCCCAGCGACGAGGTCATGGACGCGACATAATCCGTCACATAATTGGACGTAACCACCGTTGCCGGACGTTTGTCCATGGTGGAGGCAAATTTCAAAACGTCCATGCTGTCGAGCTTGCTCAGAGTCAAATCCAGCACCATAACATCCGGCTGCGTACGCTGAAGCAGCTCCTTGGCCTGTAAACCGTCCGTCGCGATCCCAGCCACGTTACATTCTTCTGTCTGTCTCAATGTCTCCTTTAATAACTCGCCAAAGTTCTCATTGCCATCGGCAATCAATACATTGATTCGACTTTCCATGATTCTCCTCTCCTGTTTCCGACGGGGAAACTGATTCTTATTTCCTGTCGCAACCGCTTGCGTTGGTTGTTTGTGATGAATATAATTTAGCATAATCATTCGCTTTTTGCAAGGCGTTCCTGGAAAAAACTTCAAATAATTTTCCAGTTTTTTTCGACATTTTGTGACATTTACTGGCTTTTTTGTAATTTTCCGTCATTTTTTGTCGTCACGAAAAATGTATAGTCTTTCCAAATCCTGTGTTTAAATGGTCATTTATTCACTAGATATAGGAAATTTAGTCGTCCCGTTTCCGGTGAGCCATAGATCTAGTGTCAGGCGAAATTTGCCGCCTTTTGGCGCTTTCGGCCGAAGGCGTCCGCGCGCGTCCGCCGCTGGGACTCGGCGGGCGGAGTCCTCGCGCGGCGGACAAAATTCGGCGCCCTTTGCGCGAAAATCTTCGTCTTGCAAAGCGCTCGGCAGGTATGTTATACTATATAGAAAAGCTGCACAGTGAGGAGATTGCGCAATGAAGGACTACCAACTACTCGTCATTGGCGCGGGCCCAGGCGGCTACACCGCCGCGCTCCACGCCGCGTCGCTGGGACTGCGCACCGCCGTGGTGGAAAAGGCTCAGGCCGGCGGCACTTGCCTAAACCGCGGCTGCGTGCCCACAAAGGCGCTGCTGCACGCCTCCGGGCTGTACAATGAAATTCGGCACGGCGCAAGCGCGGGGATCATCGCGGACGCCGTGCGTCCGGATTTGGCGGCCATGTTCGCCCGCAAGCGGGAGATCACCCAGAAACTCTCGTCCGGAATCTTGTCTATGTTCCGCAGCGCCAAGGTCGATTGGATACCCGGCACGGCTGTCATCCAGGCGCCCGGTACGGTTCTCGTCCGCGGCGGGGACGGCGCAGACGGTGAGGAGAGTGCAGACGGTGAACAGACGCTGCACGCGCGGGACATTCTCATCGCCACCGGCTCGGTTCCCGCGCGGCCGCCCATCCCCGGCCTGGATTTGCCCGGAGTTCTGACGTCCGACGAACTGCTCGAAGGAGCAGATCATCTGTACCGCTCCATCGTGATTATCGGCGGCGGCGTAATCGGCGTGGAGCTGGCCACCTTTTATAACGACTTGGGCAGCCAGGTCACCATTGTGGAGGGGCTGGACCGATTGCTGCCGAACATGGACCGGGAACTGGGACAGAGCCTGGCGCAGCTGATGAAGCGGCGCGGCGTCGCTATCCACACGGGCGCGATGGTGGAGCGGGTGGAGCGACAAACAGACGGCCTTTGCGTCCATTTCGCGGCAAAAGGCGGCCCCGCCCGCGCCACGGGCGAAACGGTGCTTTGCGCCATCGGACGCCGGCCCTACTGGGAGGGTCTGTTCGCAGAAAACCTCCGCCCGCAGACCGACGGCAGGAGTCTGCGCGTCGACGCGCGCTATCAGACGTCCATCCCCCACGTCTACGCGGTGGGCGACGTCTCGTCGCAGGTGCAGCTGGCCCATGTGGCGAGCGCGCAGGGCGTGCGGTGCGTGGATCTGCTGTGCGGGCGGGAGAACGCCGTGGCCATGGACGTCATCCCCAGCTGCGTCTACTGCCGCCCGGAGATCGCGTCCGTCGGCATGAGCGAGCAGGCGGCCAAAGACGCGGGAATCGCGGTTAGGGTTGGAAAATGCACGCTGTTCAGCAACGCCCGCAACCTCATCCTGGACGGCGACCGGAGCTTTCTGAAGCTGGTCGCCCGGGCGGACGACCACCGGCTGATCGGTGCCCATCTGATGTGCCAAAACAGCACGGACATGATCTCCCAGCTGTCGGTGGCGATCGCCAACGGGATGCGCGCGGAGCAGCTGTGCAAAGCCATGCGCCCGCATCCCACCTTTGAAGAAGCGCTGGGCGACGCGCTGGACGACCTGATGAAAAAATTATAATGCGGAAGGCCGGAATGACCCGTCTGCGTGCAAAAGCGGCGGGTATTCCGGCTTTTCGCGCGAAACTGCGCAAGCGGGGGGAAATTTTTGAAAAATATCGATTTTCAGTTGAATTCGATATAAAGATATGGTATTATCAGTATGTTATTATTGATAAGTGTGCATATCCGCGTCTTTCGCGGGTGCTGCATAGAAATGCGGCTGTTTGTGCCGTGCAAAAGCATGGGAAAATGTCCATGCGCCGACTTTGACGGCGCGGCCGCAAAACAAACGCGCGTGCGGGGCGTCCCACATGTGTGAAAGCCTTGTGGGCACGTTTTCCGCATGAGAATTGCAGAGAGCGGACGCGCGTGTAACGTTTGATTTTTATTTTTAAATAGGAGGAAACCAAATTATGCGTGTGATCGACCTGATGGAGCAACGAAGCACCTTCTCCTTTGAGGTTTTTCCGCCGAAAACAGACGCCGGCATGGGAAAGCTCTGCGGGGAGGGAGGCGTGCTGGACAAGCTGTACACCATGAACCCCGACTACATCTCCTGCACCTATGGCGCCGGCGGCAGCAACGTGGGCAAGAACCTGGAGGTGCTGCAAAAAATCAAGCACGACGGCAAGTGTATCCCCGTCACCCACTTCACCTGCATTGGCAACACCAAGGACGACATCCGTCAAAAGCTCCAGACCTATCTTAACAGCGGCATCGACCACATCCTGGCGCTGCGCGGCGACCTGCCCTTTGGCTGGGAGGGCACCAACGGCGATCTGCACTACGCCACAGAACTTGTCAAGTTCATCCGCCAGGAATTTGGCGACGCGTTCACCATCGCCGTTGCCGGTTCGCCTGAGGGCCACGTCCAGTGCCGCAGCCTGGAATCCGACATTTCCTTCCTTAAGCAGAAGCAGGACAACGGCGCGGACTATGTGATCTCGCAGCTGTGCTGGGATATGGATCAGTTCCGCTATTGGCTCGACGCCGTTCGCGCAGCCGGGATCACCATGCCCATCGACGTCGGCATCATGCCCATCACCACCATCACCGGCACCTTGACCAACGCCCTGAGCCGCAACGCGTGCGTGATGGACCGTAAGCTGTGCGAAATTATCTCCAAATACTGGATTTTCCCCAACCCCTACGCGCCGCAGGACGCCATGGAGGCGCAGAAAAAGGCGGA
>CAYVEB010000003.1:30605-74117 GCA_964450645.1 uncultured Oscillospiraceae bacterium
GGCGGACTTCCGCAAGGCCGGCCTGGACTACACCATCGATCTGATCGACCAGTACCGCGCCTGCGACATCGCCGGGATCCATCTGTACGCCTTGAACAAATACGAGGACGTAGCCTACATCGTTCAACAGTCCGGGATTGTTGATCTGATCTAAGGGACTTCTGAACAAGCCACGGCGAACGCCTTGAAGCGCATTTTGCTGCATTTTTCTGTCATACATTTCAAAAATCCGTGCGAATCCATAAAGGATTCGCTGCAGTTTTTGTCTTGTCTGATGAAAAAATCTGCCTGCGCAAGCTACACGCCGGATTTATTCAGAGCTTTCCAAATCTGATTTTAAAGGAGCGACACGAATGGCAGCACATACCATAGCCGTTGCGGGAAAAGGCGGCGTGGGAAAAACCACCACCTGCGGCATGATGATCGACTATCTGTGCAAGAAGCGCTTGACACCGCTGCTGGTGGTAGACGCCGACGCAAATTCCAATCTAAATGAGGTTTTGGGCGTGGAGGTGGAGACCACGCTGGGCGACATCCGCGAGGAGATGGCCCACGCGGATCAGTCCGGCGCGATTCCGCCCAACATGACCAAGGCCGACTGGGCGGAGATGAAATTTGCCGGTGCCCTGATCGAGGAGGACGACTTTGACATGCTGGTGATGGGCAGAACCCAGGGAAAGGGCTGCTATTGCTATGTCAACAGCGTTTTGAAAGCGCAGCTGGATAAGTATGTGGGCAACTATCGCTACACCGTCATCGATAATGAGGCGGGCTTGGAGCACATCGCCCGCGGGACGCTGCCCCACGTGGACACGCTACTGCTGATCTCCGACTGCTCCCGCCGGGGCATCCAGGCCGTGGGCCGGATCGCCGAGATGGTGGGCGAGCTGGAGTTGAAGCCGGGCAGGATGCTGCTGATTGTCAACCGGGCGCCGGGCGGCGTTCTGAACGACGGCGTCCGCGAGGAGATCGACCGTTTCGGCCTGGAGCTGGCCGGGGTGCTGCCCCAGGACGACACCGTCTTCCAGTACGACTGCGACGGCCGTCCCAGCTCCCAGGTGCCGGAGGACTCGCCGGTGAAAGTCGCGCTCCGTGGAATAATGCAAAAATTAAATATTTAACAATTTCATCATTTGCAAGGGGGGATTCATTTTATGTCTTTCGTTCCGAAGACGCAGGCGTTTAACGCCAAGATCAACTCCGTCACCCTGGGTACCGGGGCCAAGGCGGTCACGCTTGGCGGGCAGAACACGCTGCCGTTCTACGCCTTTGACGCGGAGATTACCAACGCGCCGAAGATCGGCGTAGAACTGACCGACGCGGGCATGGCCATGTGCAACATGCCCGGCCTGAAGGCTTTCTATGAAGGCTGCCAAACTGTGGCCGACATGGCAAAGCGCGTGGAAACCATGAAGGGCGCCTCTTTCGTGTGCCTGCACTTAGAGGGCGCCGATCCCAACGGCCAGAACAAGTCCGTGGCCGAGTGCGTGGAACTGGCCAAGACCGTCAGCGAAACGACCGAGCTGCCGCTGGTGATTATGGGCTGCAAGAACATCGAAAAGGACACCGAGCTGTTTACCAAGATTGCCGAGGCCCTGGCCGGGAAGAACATCCTGGTCCTGTCCGCGCGCGATGAGAACTACAAAACCGTCGGCGCGTCCGCTGGTCTGGCCTATGGCCAGAAGGTCGGCGCGGAATCCGCGGTGGACATCAACCTGGCCAAGCAGCTCAACACAGTGATGACCCAGCTGGGCGTCAACGCGCAGAACATCGTTATGAACGCCGGTTCCGCCGCCGCGGGCTACGGCTATGAGTACGTGGCCACGACGCTCGACCGCATCAAGGACGCCGCACTGAAGCAGGGCGACGCCATGCTCCAGATGCCCATCATGACGCCCATCTCGCCCGATACCTGGAGCGTGAAAGAAACCGTGATGTCGCAGACGGATATGCCCGAATGGGGCAACCAGGAGGAGCGCGGCGTCGAGATGGAGATTGCCACCGCCGCGGCCGCTTTGACAGGCGGCTCAGACGCCGTTATCATGCGCCATCCGGCGGCCATCGCCGCCGTGTCTGCCATGATCGACGCGTTGGTTTAAGGAAAGGAGGACATTCCCATGGCTGTAAAAGGTCTTGACATTTTCAAGCTGTCCCCGAAGAAAAACTGCAAAGAGTGCGGCAGCCCCACCTGCATGGCGTTCTGCATGAAGGTCGCCGCGGGCGCCCTGCCCATTGAAAAATGCCCGTACATGAGCGAACAGGCGATCGCCCTGCTCAGCGAGGCCACCGCGCCCCCCATGAAGACCATCGACGTCGGCGGACATAAGTTGGGCGGCGAAACCGTGCTGTTCCGGCACGAGAAAACCTTTGTCTCCCGCAACCTGTTCGCGGTGCCCATCGCGGCGAGCGACGCCGACGCGGACGAGAAGCTGGCGGACGTGGCGAAGGTGGACTACGAGCGCATCGGCGAGCGGGAATATGTGGAATCCATTCTGATCACCGACGACGTCGACGGTGTGGACGCCACAGCCGCACTGGTAAAAAAGGTTGTGGACGCGGGCCGCCTGCCCATTGTGCAGACCCATTGTCCCGAAACTGCCAAAGCCGTTCTGGCCGTGACCAAGGACGTGATCATCCTGGGTGCGAACAAGGATAACTATCAGGAACTCAACGCCGTTGTGATGAACAACGCCGTCCTGGGCGTGCAGGCAAACAACCTTGCGGAATTGCACGACACCGTCGCCGCACTGGAAAAGCTGGGCAACAAGAAGCTGATTCTGGACTGCACCGCCCCCACCGCCAAGGAGACCTTCAAAAACGCCGTCCTCGTGCGCCGCACCGCTCTGAAAGACGGCGACCGCACGTTCGGCTATCCCTCCATCGTAAACCTTTCGAAAGTTGCCCCCGGCGACCTCCATCTGCAAACCGCGCTGGCCGCGGCCTTCACTTTAAAATACGGCTCCATCATCGTGATGGAGAAAATCGGCTACGCCGAGGCGCTGCCGCTGTACGGCCTGCGCCAGAACATCTACACCGATCCCCAGAAGCCCATGAAGGTGGACGAGGGCATCTATCCCATGAACGGTGCGGACGAAAACGCCCCGATCCTGATGACTGTAAACTTCGCCCTGACCTACTTCCTGGTCTCCGGCGAGATCGAGCGCTCCAAGGTGCCGGTCAACCTGGTCATCACCGACGCCTCCGGTATGTCCGTCCTGACAGCCTGGGCCGCCGGCAAGTTCTCCTCCTCCACGGTGCAGAAGACCTTTGAGCGGCTGGACATCGCCAACAAGATCAAGTCCCGCACCCTGGTCATCCCCGGCAAGGTGGCGGTGATGAAAGGCGAAATTCAGGACAAGCTACCCGATCTCAACGTCGTCGTCGGCACGCGCGAGGCGGTCGAGATCGTCAAGTACCTTAAGGACGGCGAACATGAGAAAGCCGCTGCCGCCGTCGCCGCCGCCAAGAAGCCGGCCGAGGAAAAGAATCAGGCCGCGGACGTCAACGCGCCGCTGGACTTTGCCAAGATCGCCGCATCCATCCCCGAAATCAAGGTGGTGGACATGGGCGTCGCCTACAAGCAGCGCGACCCCAATTCGCCCAAGTTCGTCACCATCGGCGAGCGCATCCACTGCATCTCCCCGGTGATCCGCGAAGCCATGAACACCATGAATCCCGAACCGATCCTCAAGCGTGCCGCCGAGCAGCTCAAGGCCGGCGCCACCTATCTGGATGTCAACATCGGCCCCGCCGAATCCAACGGTCCCGAACTGATGACCTGGGTAGTCAAGCTTCTGCAGGAGAACTTCAACAATGTGCCGCTGGCGCTGGATACCGCCAACAAGCGCGCCATTGAAGCCGGTATTGCGGTCTACAACCGCACCAACGGCAAGCCCATCGTCAACTCCGCCGATGCCGGTTCCCGGATCTCCAACATCGACCTGGCCGCCGCCAACGACGCCATCTGCATCGCCCTGTGCTCCGCCGACGGCATCGCGAAGGACAACGAAGAGCGCATGATGCACTGTCACAACATGCTTGAACGCGGTTTGTCCTTGGGCATGGAGGCGACCGACCTGTGGTTCGACCCGCTGTTCCTGGTGGTCAAGGGAATGCAGGACAAGCAGATGGACGTGCTGCGGGCCATTAAGCTGTTCTCCGACGAGGGCTTGAAGTCCACGGGCGGCCTGTCCAACAACTCCAACGGCGCACCGAAAGCGGTCCGGCCCATTATGGACTCGGCGCTGGTCGCAATGGCCATGATGCAGGGCCTGACCTCCGCCATTGTCAACCCCAATGACCTGCGCCTGATGGAGACGATCAAGTCCTGCGACATCTTCAAGAACAACGAACTGTATTCCGACAGCTATCTGGAAGCTTAATTGATCCAGGGGGCGACTGTGGTTTTTACGCGGCCGCCCCCTTTCCTTTCATAGGAAAAATTGGACGCGCAAGCGGCCCGGAACTGTGCAAAATATACGAAAAAACGCGTAAAAATTTGTAATTTCTGTTGGCAGCTTCTGTGTTATAATGAATCTGTATAGGAACTTGAAACATTCAAGTTTTTTAAATTTAGGAGGAATTCAAACGATGAGCGTATTAACCGATCTCATTTACGGCGGTTCCAATGCCGTCGCCGGTTTGACCGAGGGCGCCGTCAAGGACGCCATCGCCAAATACGGTGCTGACCATCCCATCGCCTTCCCCGACACCGCGTATTACTTCCCCACCATCTACGCGGCGACCGGCGTAAAAGTGACAAAGCTCGGCGATCTGCCCGCCTGCGTGGATGTGCTTAAATCGCTGATCACCAACCGGGAGGACCTGAGCCAGGCGCTCAACGCCGGTCTTGCCACCGCCGTTGGCGCGGAAATCATCGAGGGCTTAAAATTCGTCGAGGCACGCGATGTGTACGAAGAAGCCCGCGTCCCCGGGATCGGATTCGTACCGGATCCCGTCATCCGTTCGCTGGGTGTGCCGCTGGTCACGGGCGATATCCCCGGTGTGGCCGTGGTGCTGGGCAAGGCGGGCGACGCGAAAGACGCGGCCAGCGTGGTCAAGGACTACCAGTCCAAGGGCATCATGACCTTCCTGGTGGGCGACGTCATCGAACAGTGCGCCGACGAGGGCGTGAAAATGGGCCTGGAGCTGCGCGTCATCCCCCTGGGCCATGACGTGACGGCTGTGATCCACGTGGTCACTGTGGCCGTGCGCGCGGCGCAGATCTTCGGCAACGTGCAGCCCGGCGATCTGACTGCTCTTTTGGCATACACCAAAGAGCGCGTCCCCGCGTTTGTCAATACCTTCGGTGAGCTGGACCCCGTCGTCGTTTCCGCCGGCGCCGGCGCGATCGCGCTGGGCTTCCCGGTGATTGCGGACGTCGACTTGGGCGAAAACCAGGTCCCCGGCGCGCTGGAATCCGTCCTGGATCACGGCGAAACCGTCAGGAAATCTCTGGAGCTGCGCAATATTAAGATTAAATCCAAAGAACTGCCCATCCCCGTGGCCTTTGCCGCCGCGTTCGAGGGCGAGATCATCCGCAAGGCCGATATGCACAATGAATTCTGGTCCGGCAAGAATCCCACGGCCGAGCTGGTCGTCATGCGGGAACTGGACCAGGTGGAGGATCACAAGATTACCATCATCGGCGACGATCTGGACGCCGGGAAGGACTTCGCCCTGGGCACCTTTGTGGAAGTCGCCGGCAAAAAAATGCAGACCGATTTCGAGTCGGTCATCGAGCGGAAAATTCACGCCTGGTTCAACTACATGGAGGGCGTGATGCACACCGGCCAGCGCAACCAGATCCGTGTCCGTGTCAGCAATGACGCCTACGAAAAGGGCCTGCGCCTGAAGGACTTTGCAGAGGTGCTCTACCATATGATCATGGACGAGTTCGATGCAGTGGTCGACAAGTGCCAGGTCACGCTGATCACCGAGCGCGAGGCCGTCCAGAAGCTTCTGGACGAAGTGGCGCTCCCCCGCTACAACGCGCGTGACGACCGTCTGGCCTCCATGACCGACGAGGCGGTTGACCGCTTCTACACCTGTATCCTGTGCCAGTCCTGTGCGCCGGCGCACTGTTGCGTGGTCACGCCCGAACGACTGGGCCTGTGCGGCGCGGTGTCCTGGCTGGACGCCAAGGCCACCAATGAGCTAAACCCCAACGGCCCCTGCCAGCCCATTATGAAGACCAACTGCATTGACGAGCGCACCGGCCGCTATGAAACCGTCAACGCCGCCGTCGCCGAGGCGACCCACGGCGCGGTGGAAAACGTCACTTTATACTCCATTCTGGAGGATCCGATGACCTCCTGCGGCTGCTTCGAATGTATCTGCGGCATCGAGCCTATGTCCAACGGCTTCATCGTGGTCAACCGCGAATACAAGGGCATGACGCCCGCCGGAATGACCTTTGGCGAGCTGGCCTCCTGCACCGGCGGCGGCGTCCAGACGCCCGGCTATATGGGCCATGGCCGTCACTTCATCTCCTCGAAAAAGTTTATTTACGCCGAGGGCGGCATTGAGCGCATCGTCTGGATGCCCAAGGAGCTGAAAGACGACGTGGCAGTCCGCCTGAACCGCACCGCGAAGGAGCTCTACGGCATCGACAACTTCACCGACATGGTCGCCGACGAGACGATCTGCACCGAGTGCGACGCGCTGATGGACTTCCTGACCGAGAAGAACCACCCGGTTCTCAGCATGGAACCCCTCATGTAACAATCTTCGCGCCTGATTTCCATAAGAATTGGGCGGTCCCTCTCCGGGACCGCCCACGTTTGCCAATGCAATTAAAAAACGGAGGAACCACTATGATCTATCGCGAATTCCATGGCATAAACCTATCGCTGCTGGGCTTTGGCACCATGCGTCTGCCCACTTTGCCGGGCGGCGAAGTGGATCAGGAACTGGTCAACAAAATGGTGCGCTACGCCGCGGATCACGGCATCAACTACTACGACACCGCCTACATCTACCACAATATGCGGTCGGAGATCGTCATCGGCAAGGCGCTCAAGCAGCTCCCCCGGGAGAGCTTCTACCTGGCCACCAAGTACCCCGGTCACCAGATCGCAGACAGCTACGATCCGGCCGGTGTCTTTGAAGACCAGCTGAGAAAGTGCGGCGTGGACTACTTCGATTTTTACCTGCTCCACAACGTCAACGAGCACTCCATCCATATGTACTGCGACCCCAAGTGGGGCATGGTGGACTACTTCGTGGAACAAAAGCGCCTGGGCCGCATTAAGTACCTGGGTTTCTCCTGCCATGGGATGCCGGACACCTTGGCCGCGTTCCTGGACAAGTACGGCGACGTGATGGACTTCTGCCAGATCCAGCTGAACTATCTGGACTGGACCTTGCAAAGCGCGGACAAAAAATACGAACTGCTGACTGAGCGCGGTATTCCGGTGTGGGTCATGGAGCCGGTCAGAGGCGGCAAACTGGCCAATCTGGATGAAACCTCCACGGCAAAACTCCGGGCGTTCCGCCCCGAAGCCTCCACCGCCTCCTGGGCGTTCCGCTTCCTGCAGGGGCTGCCGAATGTGCGGATGATCCTCAGCGGCATGTCCAATCTCGAACAGATGATCGACAACGTCCATACCTTTGAATCCGATCAGCCGCTGACGCCGGACGAGCGCAAGACCTTGCTGGAGATTGCCGAGGGGCTGAAAAATTCCCTGCCCTGCACCGCATGCCGATACTGCTGCGCCGGCTGCCCCATGGGGCTGGACATTCCGAAGCTGCTGTCGCTGTACAACAGTATGCGCTACGCCAAGGATCTGACGATCAAGATGATCGTCGGCGGTCTGGGCGCGGACAAAGGCCCGGACGCCTGCGTCGGCTGCGGCCAGTGCGCGCAGGTATGTCCCCAGAGCATCGACATCCCCGGCGCGCTCAGGAGCTTTGCCGAGAGTTTGGAGACCCTGCCGGACTGGGCGGAGATCTGCCGCCAGCGCGAAGAGGCGGCGCGGAAGCTGCGCGAGGAAACACTCGAGGCCAATTAAAATGACATTTTACAAGCAAAGGCCCCCCGGCTTCGCCGGAGGGCCCAATTTTTCGTTCGGTTCGATCCAAATTTCTATCCCAGGTATTTGACGCCCAGGATCACCACGCCCAGCACCGTCAGCACAATGCCTGTGGCCCGATTGAGCGTCTTCGCGCTGGCCCGGTTGGCAAACAGCGCGGCGATTCTCGCCCACAGCAGCGTAAACGCCACGCACAGACCCAGGCACCACAGATCCGGCGCGCCACCGATCACAAAATGGCTCACGGCGCCGGTCAGGGCCGTAAAGGTCATAATAAAGACGCTGGTTCCAACGGCGGTTTTCAGCTCATAGCCCAGGACGCTGGTCAGCAGCAAAAGCATCATCATCCCGCCGCCCGCGCCGATAAATCCGCAGATAAACCCGACCACCATCCCGCTGACAACCGACTGGACGACGCGCTTCTTCGCGCTGGCGGCGGCCATGGTTTCCTTGGTGGTCATCACGGGCCTGACAATGAATTTAATGCCCAGGAGCACCGTCATAAATACGGAAAAGCTTCCCATCGTCGTGTTGGGAACCAGGCTGGCGACCCAACTGCCCACCAGCGTGAACAGCAGTACCGCCGCCATCATAATCAGGCCGTTACGAATGTCCAGATTTTTATGTTTCCCGTAAGTATAGGCGCTGACCGCGCTGGCCAGCACGTCGCTCGCCAGGGCGATCCCGACCGCCTCATAGGCCGGCATCCCCAAAAACGTGATGAGCATCGGGCTGATAATCGCCGCTGCGCTCATCCCGGCAAAGCCGGTTCCGAGTCCCGCGCCGGCGCCCGCAAAAAAGCAGACAAGCACCTTTACCCACATTGCGTATGTTCCTCCAACTTATTTCCCGATTTGCCGCGCGGGCACGGCTCGGCCGCGATCCGGCCCGCAGCGCCTGGGCAAGGCGCCCGCCGGGATCGCGGCCGGGCCGCAGTTCTATTTAAGATTTCCGGACAAATTTTTCCCCGCATCTCGGGCACTTGATGCAAATCTTCCCCCGGCCGCGCGGGACGCGCACCGTCTGCCGGCACTGGGGGCAGCGGTAATAACGGTTCTGCCGGTCGGTCAGGCTGCGCCAGTGCTGCAAAAGCCAGCGGTTTTCCCGCTGCCGGGCCATCAAATTCCGCGAAAGCGCGCGGAACAGGCTCCAAATCAGAAGCCCATCCGCCGCCAGTTGCAGAAAATAGCCCAACAAAATCAGCACGGAGAAGCCTCTCTCAGGCACGAACCGGTATACAATGCTGGCAATTACGTACAGGCCAATCCCGACGCTGATCAAAACCAGGTTCAACTGGTCGGTTCCGTTGCGCCCATAAAAAAATCGCCGCAGCGAATTCATCATCCTTTGAAACATATGATCACCTTCTTTTTATTATAGTTCCAATTCGCGGTTTTACAAGCGATTTGCCCCAATGTTAACGGAAAATTCATGTTTTGCCCGCGGGCCGCGGAAAAACTTTTTTCGGCGGTGCGATTTAAGGTTGTACATCGGGAGAATATTTGCTATAATGATAAAAATAAAAATTTGGATGTGTAGCATATGAAATTCAGGGTTTGGGACATCGGCGTGTGTGACCCGGAAGCCCTGGAGCGTCTGCGCCAGGCGGGCTATTCCCCGCTGACGGCGCGGGTGCTCAGCAGCCGTGGGTACCGCACGCCGGAAGAAGCAAGGGCATATCTTTCCGGCGCGGAGGTGCTGCCGGATCCTTTTTTGATGAAGCAAATGGACGTAGCCGCCGCGCGGGTGCGGCGGGCCATCGAGGAAAAAGAGCATGTGGCCGTCTATGGCGATTACGACGTCGACGGCATCACCTCCACATGCCTGCTGACAGATTTTCTGCGCAGCATGGGCGTGCACTGCACACCGTACATCCCCGGCCGGGTGGGCGAGGGCTACGGGCTCAACGAGACGGCCATCCGGGGCCTGGCGAAACTGGGCGTGCGGCTGATCATCAGCGTTGACTGCGGAATCACCGCCATCGCCGAAGCGCGGCTGTGTAGGGAACTGGGAATCGACCTGATTATCACCGACCACCACGAGTGCAAATCGGAGCTGCCGCAGGCGCTGGCGGTGGTGGATCCCTGCCGCCGCGACCGGACGTATCCCCACGCGGACCTGTGCGGCGTGGGCGTGGCGTTCAAGCTGGTCAGCGCCGTCTGGGGCAGCCAAGAGCAGATGCTCCGCCGCTACGCGGATCTGCTGTGCCTGGGCACGGTGGCCGACGTGATGCCCTTGCGGGGCGAAAACCGGACGTTCGTGATCCGCGGCCTGCAGGCGATGCAGCACCCGGCCCGTCTGGGCCTGGCGGCGCTCATCCGCGAGTGCTGTGACCGCCAGCCGGTCACGGCCAACACGGTGGGCTACGTACTCGCGCCGCGCATCAACGCGGCTGGCCGCATGGGCCGGGTGGAGCTGGCGCTGGAGCTGCTGCTGACGGACGATCCCCAGGCGGCCGCCCGCGCGGCGAGCGCGCTGTGCGAGCTGAACCGGGAGCGGCAGCGGGTGGAGCTGGAAATTTACCGCCAGGCGCTGGGGCAAATTCCGAAAAACGCCGCTCCCAAGGCGCTGGTGCTGGCCAACGAACACTGGCACCAGGGCGTGGTTGGGATCGTGGCCTCCCGGCTCGCCGAGGAGTGCGGCTGCCCAACCTTTTTAATTTGCCTGGACGGCGACCACGGCAAGGCTTCCAGCCGCAGCTACGGCGGATTTAACCTGTTCGCGGCCCTGTCCGAGCTGTCGGATCTGCTGGAGAATTATGGAGGCCACGAGCTGGCGGCCGGCTTTACCATCCCGCGCGGCAATATCGATGCGTTCCGCCGCGAGATCACCGCGCGCGCGGCCGACTTTACCGCCTCGAGCCAGTGCACGAGCGCGCTGCGGTGCGACTGCGCGGTGACGCTGGATCTGCTGACCCTGGAAAACGTGATGGGTCTGGAGCAACTGGAGCCGTGCGGCAACGGCTGCCCAAAACCGGTGCTGTGCGCGGAAAATTTGCTGGTGGAACAGCTGAGCACGGTCGGCAGCGGCGGCAAGCATGTGCGGATGCGCCTGCGCGCGCCCAACGGAATTGCGATTGCGGGCATCTTTTTTTCCGTCAAGCTGGCAAACCTAGGCGTGAGCGTGGGTGACCGGGTGGACGTGGCCTTTACGCCACAGGTCAACGAATATCGCGGTTTCCACTCCGTACAACTGAATCTGACCGATATCCGCCTGGCCGCTCAGGCGCGGCGAGAGGCCGCCGACGCCGAGCGGATCTATCAAAAGCTCCGCCGGATGGACGCGCTGTCCCAGGAGGAGGCGGAGATGCTCTTGCCTGTGCGGCAGGAATTTGCCGCGGTGTGGCGCTATCTGGTCGCCCAGAGCGAGCAGGGGCGTCTGGCGGACGATCCGGAGCGCCTGGGCCGAAAACTGACCCGCTGCGGCAGCCGGCCGATGAGCCTGCTGCGGGTTCGCATTTGTCTGGATGTGTTCGCCGAGCAGGGGCTGATCGCCCTGGAGGAACAGCCGGCGCGCGTTTTGATCACCATCCGGAATCCGCGGGAGAAGGTGGATCTGACGCAGAGCGCCATCCTCCGCAACCTAGTCGAGCAAAAGGCAGGGAATTATCATGGAAACCTTTCAGGAGCGCTATGACGCAATGGCCAAGGCGATTGCCAAGTATGCGCCTTATGTAGATATGTCTGTCATCGACCGCGGTGTGGCCTACGCGGCCGAAAAACACAAAAATCAAAAACGCAGAGACGGTTCGCCGTATATCATCCATCCGCTGGCCGTGGCGGAGATCGTGGCGGAGATTGGCCTGGACACCGACGCGATTCTCGGCGCGCTGCTCCACGATTGCTTGGAGGACACCGATACCACCTTTGACGACATCTCCCGCCAGTTCGGCCAGACGGTGGCGGAGCTGGTCGAGGGCGTTACAAAGCTGACGCGGGTGGAATACTCCACGCTTGAGGAGCAGCAGATGGAGAATCTGCGCAAGATGTTCATGGCCATGTCCAAGGATATCCGCGTGGTGCTCATTAAAATCGCCGACCGGCTGCACAACACGCGCACCCTACAGTACCAGACGCCGGAAAAGCAGATCTCCAAGTCCATGGAAACGATGGACATCTACGCGCCCCTGGCGCACCGGCTCGGAATGCAGAAGATCA
Source organism: uncultured Oscillospiraceae bacterium (assembly GCA_964450645.1). Taxonomy (GTDB): domain Bacteria; phylum Bacillota; class Clostridia; order Oscillospirales; family Oscillospiraceae; genus JAKSPM01. Next base: position 42,796 of record CAYVEB010000003.1, read on the forward strand.
AGTGGGAGCTGGAAGACACCTCTTTAAAATACCTCGACCCCAAGGGCTACCAGGAGCTGACCGCGTATCTCGACAAGCACCGCAAGGAGTCCGACGAGTTCATGCGCTCCATCCAGAGCAAGATCACAACCCGCCTGTCTTCAGTGGGCATCCACTGCACGATCTACGGCCGGATCAAGCACATCTACTCCATCTACCGCAAGATGAAGGCCCAGAACAAGACCCTGGACGAATTGTACGACCTGTACGCCTTTCGCGTGATCGTCGACAGCATCCCGGACTGCTACAACGTCCTGGGGCATATCCATGACCTGTTCAACATTGTTCCGGGCCGGTTTAAGGATTACATCTCCACCCCCAAGCCCAATATGTATCAATCCCTGCACACTACGGTCATCGGCCGGCAGGGGATTCCCTTCGAAGTGCAGATACGCACGTGGGATATGCACGAGACGGCGGAATACGGCATTGCCGCCCACTGGAAATACAAGCAGGGCGTCTCCACCGGGGAAAAGGAGTTTGACTGGGTGCGGCGGCTGCTGGAAAGCCAGCAGGAGACCGACGCGGAGGACTACATCCACTCGCTGAAGGTGGATATGTTCAACGACGAGGTGTTCGTCTTTACCCCCAGGGGAAAGGTGATCTCCCTGCCCTCCGGCTCCACGCCCATCGATTTCGCCTACGCCATCCACTCCGGCGTGGGCAACGCCATGGTGGGCGCCAAGGTCAACGGCCGCATCGCCAACATCGACGTCACCCTCCACAACGGCGACATCTGCGAGATCATCACGTCCAAAACGGCCAAGGGCCCGTCCCGCGACTGGCTGCAAATCTGCAAATCCAACCAAGCGCGCTCAAAGATCAAACAGTGGTTCAAAAAAGAGCGCCGGGAGGAGAACGTCCTGCACGGCAGGGCGTCGTTTGAAAGCGAGCTGCGCCACAATATGGTACCGCTGTCGGTTTTGCAGGATCCCGACGTTGTGGCGACGATTCTGCGCAAGAACAGCTTCGACCAGCTTGACGATATGTACGCCGCCATCGGCTACGGCGGCCTGACCGCGGTCAAGGCCTTCAGCCGCGTAAGGGACGATCTGCTCAAGCAACTGCGCCAGCCGGCCAAGGACCCCGCGCAGGCGGCCAACGCCTCAACGCCCGCGGTGCGGCAGAGCCGTCATAAGGATTCGGGCGTGATCGTGGAGGGTATCGACTCGTGCATGATCAAATTTTCCCGCTGCTGCACGCCGGTGCCCGGGGACAAGATCATCGGCTTCGTCACCCGTGGCTACGGCGTATCCATCCACCGTACCGACTGCCCCAATGCGTCGCCGGAGCGGATCCGGCAGCAAATGGGCCGCTGGGTACGGGTGGAGTGGTTCGTGGACGAGGGGAAACCCTTTGCCACCACCCTGGAGATCGACGCAACCGACCGCGATTCGATCCTGCTCGACCTGGCCACCGCGTTCTCCGCCGCCAGAGTGCGCCTCAAGGAGATCAGCGGGCGCGATATGCCAGACGGCAAGTGCCTGTTTACGGCAACCTTTGAAGTCAAGGATGTGACGGAGCTGGAGGCCATACGGCAAAAGATCCGCAACGTCCCCGGCGTGATCAGTGTGCGCCGGGGACAGAACTGATTTTGTTTTCCCATAAAAGGTTTACTTTTTATGGGAAAATCCGGGCATCCGCGCTGAACTTTTCAAGTGAAAAACACAAAAAAGACGTCTCATGCGAAAATTTAACGGAACTGTTGGCGCGATCAAAAACATTTTTTGTCCGCTTTTACATGAATTTTCGTATGACTTTCAGGAGGTAGAAGCCATGCGGGCGGTTGTGACAAGAGTGCGCGAAGCTTCGGTTTCCATCGGCGGCAAGTGCAACGGCCGCATTGGGCGGGGCTTGCTGGTTTTGCTGGGCGTCGGGCCGGAGGACGACGAGACTGTGTGCGCCAAGCTAGCGGAAAAGATTTTGGGCCTGCGGATTTTTACCGACGAGGCCGGGAAGATGAACCGCTCCCTGGAGCAGGTGGGCGGGGACGTGCTGGTGGTCAGCCAGTTCACGCTTTACGGAAACTGCCGCAAGGGGCGCAGGCCGTCCTTTGTAGGGGCCGCGCCGCCGGAACTGGCGAAGCGGCTGTATGAATCGTTTTTGCATCAGTGCGCGGCCAGGGGCTTTGCGCCGCGGCACGGGGAGTTCGGCGCGGATATGCAGGTGGCATCGGTCAACGACGGGCCGGTCACGATCTGGCTGGACTCGGCGGAGTTATTTTGACACATGCATGGAACCCCAGCGAAGCGGGTTCGATTTGGAACTTGTAAGGAATGGTATATGGTTATGAAGATTGAATGTCTGGTACTCGGATCGATGCAGACCAACTGCTATCTGCTCTCCCAGGATGGCGCGGCGGCCGTGGTCGACCCGGGCGATCTGCCGCTGAAGGTCCTCGATACGCTCCAGGAGCAAGGTCTGCGCCTGGAGGCGATCTTGCTCACCCACGGCCACTTTGACCATGTGGGCGGCGTCCGCAAGATCGCGCAGGCCACCGGCTGCCGCGTCTACCTCAACGAGCGGGACCTCTCCATGCCCGCCTATCTGACCTCCGGCCCCCTGTATTACACCGACGCCTATGACGAGGGTGACACGGTACGTGTGGGTCCGATGTCCTTTCAGGTGCTGGCGACGCCCGGCCACACGCTCGGGTCTGTGTGCCTGCTCTGCGGGGATGTGATGCTCAGCGGCGACACGCTGTTCGCCGGTGACTGCGGCCGGACAGATCTCGACGGCGGCAGCTGGAGCCAGATGCTGCAAAGCCTAAAGCGGCTCGGCCAGCTGGAGGGGGACTATCGGGTCTTCCCCGGTCACGGCCCGGCCACCACGCTGCGCGCGGAGCAGCGGACAAACGGCGCCATGCGGGAGGCCCTGCGCAGATGAAGCTGTGGATTTCCGGCCATGCGTTTGGCTTCGCGGTCGAGCAGCTGCAGCTGCAGCTGTTTCCCCAGGAGCCTATGGAGCCTGTGACCGGCCCCTTTGAAGGCAACGGCGCTATTTCGGCGCTGCACCACGGGAAGACGTGGCTCACAGCCACCGCCCGCGTCACCTACGACGGCCGGACGGCCTGCGCTCGGCGGCGGTTGCGGGCGGATCAAGCGGAATACTCCCGGCTGCGCCGCCTAGTGCAGCAGGCTTACTATTTGGCAGCGGTGCGGCTGTTGCCGCAAGCGCCGCCTTGGGGCGCGCTGTCCGGCGTGCGTCCGACCAAGCTTACCACCCGTCTGCTGCTGGCCGGCGGAACCGCGGAGGAAGCCGATCGCCTGTTGGAGCGGGAATACTTTGTGTCCGCCCCCAGGCGCAAGCTGTGCGTGGACGCCTCTTTGGCAACAGTGGAAGCCGCCCGGCAGTTGCGCGCAGACGACGTGTCGGTCTATTTGGGCATCCCCTTCTGCCCCACCCGCTGCGCCTATTGCAGCTTTGTCTCGCTGGGTATCGAGCGGTTTTCCGGCCTTTTGAAACCCTATTTGGAGGCTCTGCTGCGGGAAATTCGGCACACGGGCGCGCTTTTGGAGAAGTCCGGCAAGCGGATCCGGACGCTCTATATCGGCGGCGGCACGCCTACGACGCTCTCCACGCCGCAGATGATTCGCCTGATGACGGCAATTGCGACGCATTTTAATCTGTCTGACCTGATAGAATATACCGTAGAGGGCGGGCGGCCCGATACGCTGGATTTGGAAAAGCTTTCCGCCATTCGCGTAAGCGGCGCGACCCGGGTGAGCATCAATCCCCAGACCATGCAGGACGCCGTCCTGCGGGCCATCGGCCGCAGCCATGACACCCGGCAGACCCTGCGCGCCTACGACCAGGCCCGCGCGGCGGGCTTTTCGCAGATCAACATGGACTTGATCGCGGGCCTGCCCCAGGACACCGCCGAGGGCTATCTCGACTCCCTGCGCCAGGTGATCGCCCTGCGGCCGAGCAATCTCACCGTGCACACGCTGGCGCTCAAGAAGGGTGCGGAGCTATCTTTCAGCCAAACGCGCCTGCCCGGCGGTGCGGAGGTAGCACAAATGCTGCAAACCGGCGAGCACGCCCTGCGGCAAGCCGGGTACGCGCCCTATTATCTGTACCGGCAGAAATATATGTCCGGCAGCTTTGAAAACGTGGGCTGGTGCCAGCCAGGCAGCCTTGGCTACTACAATATCTACATGATGGAGGAGCTGCACACCATTGTGTCGCTGGGAGGCGGCGGTGTGAGCAAGGTCAATCTGCCCAACGGCCGCCTGGTGCGCTTTTCCAACCCCAAATATCCCAAGGAGTACATCGAACGGATCGACCGGGTGCTGGAACAAAAAACCGCCCTGTTCCAAACCATTTAGAGGAAATGTATATGGATCTTCTTTTTTCCAATGTGACCGCCGTCACCATGGACGCGGCCATGCACGTATACCCTACCGCCTTTGTCGGCGTGACGGACGGGAAAATCAGCTACCTGTCCCAGACGCCGCCGGAGCAGAAGCCGAAAAAAATTATTGACGGCGAGGGCCTGGTGCTGATGCCTGGCCTGATCAACTGCCACACCCAGCTGACCATGAGTCTGCTGCGCGGCTACGCCGACGATTGCGATATGCCGACGTGGCTGAACGACACCGTCCTCCCCCGGCAAGACCGGATGGACGCCCGCAGCGCCAAGGCCGCCGCGCTGCTGTCCATCGCCGAGTGTCTGCGCTTTGGCGTCACCTCCGTGTCCAGCGCAGATGTGTTCTGCGGCGAGGCCGCCCAGGCGGTGGCCGAGTCGGGCATCAAGGCAAATCTATCCTATCCCTGCACACAGTTCACCGAGGATCTGGACGAGCTGCGCGACACGGGGCTGCAAAAGACGCGGAACCTGTACGAAACCTGGCATGGCTACGACCACGGCAGGATCCGGGCCGACGCCTGCATCCACGCGGAGTATACCTCCGCCTATCCTCTGTGGGAGGCGCTGGCGGAATTTGCCGAGCGCCACGGGCTGGGGATGCAGCTGCCGCTGTCGCAGACGCAAGCAGAACAGGAGAGCTGCCTGGAGCGCACCGGGCTGACCCCGGCGCAGCTATTGGACTGCCACCGGGTCTTTAACGTGCGCACCGCGGCGGCCCACTGTACCCATCTGGAACCGGACGATCTGGCGCTGCTGGCGCGGCGGAAGGTCTCGGCGGTTCACTGCCCCACCTCAAACGCCAAATTTGCCAACGGCGTGGCCGATGTGACGGCGATGATCCGCGCGGGCATGAACGTGTGCCTGGGAACCGGCTCCCCGGCGGCCAACAATAATCTGGACCTGTTCGAAACCATGAAAATCGCCGCGCTGCTCGCGAAGACGGCCAGCGGCAACGCGAAGGAGCTGCCCATTCCCGCGATCTTGATGATGGCCACCGTCTGCGGCGCCCGCGCGCAGGGTCGGCAGGCCGAGTGCGGCCAGCTGAAGGTGGGCATGGACGCGGATGTGATCTTGCTGGACTTCTCCGCGCCCCATCTGATTCCCTGCCACAATGTACTCTCCCAGCTCGTGTACGCCGCCAGCGGCCACGACGTGGTGATGACCGTTGTGCGCGGGAACATCCTCTACGCCGCTGGGAAATACGCCACCATCGACCTTCCAAGCGTGGTGCGGGAGCTGTCGCTCCACGCCATCGGACAGGTCTTCGCAAGCGAGCAATCCAGCCGTTCTTGATAAACCGTAAAAATCGCATCTTACTCGTATGAAAAGGAATGATCGCATTTGACACTTTCCAACCATAAACCAAAAAAACAGAGCTTTCTCGGCGGCGCGGCGGTCCTTGCCCTGGCGACCGCCATTGTCAAGGTCATCGGCGCGTTCTATAAAATTCCCCTCCAGCGGATCATCGGTGAAACCGGCTATGGCTTTTTCTCCACATCCTACGATGTGTACTCGGTTTTGCTGATGATCTCCACCACCGGCCTGCCGGTGGCCATGAGCCGGATGATCTCCGAGGCGCAGGCGTTGGGCCGCAACAAGCAGATCCGCCGCATCCACACGGTTGCGTTCCGGGTATTTCTGGTCCTGGGCCTGGTCGGGACCGCCGGGATGTCCATCTTCTGCGTGCAGCTGGCCACCTGGTGCGGGCAGAAAGACGCGTGGTTCGCCATTTTGTGCCTGTCGCCGTCGGTACTGTTCATGTGTCTGACGGCCTCCTACCGGGGCTTCTTCCAGGGGCAAGGCAATATGCGCCCGACCTCGATGAGCCAGGTGGTCGAAGCACTGTGCAAGCTGATTATCGGCCTGGCGCTGTCGTATGGCATCATGCGCTACTTTACCGCCAGCGGCGCCACCGCCACCGAGGCGGGACGAACCGCGGCCTACTCCTGGGCGGCGGGCGGCGCGATTCTGGGCGTCACCAGCGGCTGTCTGGTGGCGGTGCTGATACTCTCGTTCCAGTACCGCCGGGCGGCAGGTTATCTGCAGGGCGGCGATCCGACGGTCAAAACCAGCCGCCAGACCTTCCGCCAGCTGATGGCCATCGCCATCCCCATTACCATCGGTGCGGCGGGACTGCAAATCATCAACCTGGCGGACACCATGGTCTATATGTACCGCCTCAAGGGCGCGGCCGGCTTCTCCCAGGAGCAGGCCAACTCCCTCAAGGGGATCTACAACTTCTGCCAGACCATTTTCAACCTGCCCTGTTCGTTCATCTCGCCGCTGGTCGTCTCCATCATCCCGGCGCTGACGGAGCAAATTACCATGAAAAACCGCCGGGGCGAGCGGATCGTCACCGATAGCGCCCTGCGGGTCATGAGCCTGATCGCTATGCCCTGCGCGGTGGGTCTGGCCGTGATCCCCGGCCCGATCTATCAGCTGCTGGCCTCCCACAGCGCCGAGAGCCTGGTCACGGCCAAGCCGGTGCTCGCCATCCTGGGCGTGTGCGTGCTGTTTAACTCCATGGTGCTGCTGACCAACGCCATCATGCAGGCCCACGGGGACGTGAACACGCCGGTCATCCACATGATCATCGGCGGCGTGGTCAAGGTGATCGTCAACTATATTTTGGTCGGGAACCCGTCGTTCAACATCATTGGCGCGGCCATCGGCACGCTGATCTGCTATTTTGCAATCACGTGCATGAACGTGGTCGCCATGGTCAAACGCAACTACCAGCTGCGCCTGGGACGCACCATGCTCAAGCCCCTGGCCGCGTCGCTTTTGATGGGCGTCGCAACCTATTTCGGCTACTGGTTCCTGGCCGGGCTGCTGGGCGAGGGACTGCTCGCAACCGCCGGCGCGGTGGCGCTGGCCGCGGTTGTCTATGTGATCTTGGTGCTGGCGCTGCGGGTGATCACCCGGGAGGACTGCGAGCTGCTGCCCAAGGGCGAGCAAATTGCAAAATTCCTGCGCATCCGCTAAATGGACCCTGTGGAACTCTTACAGGGCAAATCGAAAAGTTTTTTGCAAAGCGCACGATAATTTGTGTAAAACACTTGCACTTTGTGGAATAATATGATAAATTTAGAATGTTGCTTATAAGATAACCGCGCGTTATCTGAACCCATAAAATTAAGAAAGAGGGATGCACTTAATGAACAAAACTGAACTCATTGCGCAAATTGCTGAAAAATCCGGCCTGTCCAAAAAAGACGCTGAAAAGGCGCTGACCGCGGCGCTCGACACCATTACCGCCGCCCTGTGCGCCGGCGAAAAGGTGCAGCTTGTCGGCTTTGGCTCCTTTGAAACCAAGCATCGCGAGGCCCGTACCGGCCGCAACCCCAGAACCAACGAACCGATTGAAATCGCCGCGTCCACGACGCCGGTGTTCAAGGCGGGCAAGGCGCTGAAAGACGCCGTCAACTGAGCGGGAACAGACGATGCGGCTGGACAAATATCTGAAGGTTTCCCGGCTGATCAAGCGTCGGACTGTCGCCAACGAGGCGTGCGACAACGCGCGGGTAAGCGTCAACGGTCGGCCGGCCAAGGCGTCGTACGACGTGAAGATCGGCGACCGGATTACAATCGCATTTGGCCAGCGCACGGTATGTGTGGAGGTTCTGGCGGTGGCGGAGGCCATTCGCAAAGGCGACGCCTCCGCGATGTACCGGGAAATTGAATCCTCATAGCGCAAAGCAGCCCACCGGCGGAGCCGGTGGGCAATCTTATTTCCCCCGCTTTCCTCAATTTTGAAAATTCCGCCGCGCCGACGCTTTCTTTCCATGGAAATGCACAAATATCGGGGAACTGGCGGGTGTTTTTTACGTCTAGTTATTCGAAGTTTTTTCCGGAAATTGACAAGCGTGCAAAAATGTCGTAAGATATAGGTTATCTAGGAAACTTCTAAACAAATCACGGCGAACGCCTTGACGTGCATCTTGCTTGCAACTTTTCCGTCATACATTCCAAAAACTTTTGCGAATCCGCAAAGGACTCGCGGCGGCTTTTGTCTTGTCTGACAAAAAATTCGACTGCGCAAGCTACACGCCAGATTCATTCAGAGCTTTCCTAGAATGGTGGAGACAGACATGAAACGAATTGTAAGTATCCAGGATTTTTCCTGTATCGGCAAATGCTCGCTGACGGTGGCCCTGCCGGTCATCTCGACGATGGGCGTTGAGTGCGTCGGCGTGCCGACCGCGCTGCTCTCGGCGCACACCATGTTTCCCGGTTTCCTCAGCCGCGACCTTGCCGCCAGCCTGGAGCCCACCCGGCGCCATTTCGCACGGATGGATCTGCGCTTCGACGCAATCTACACCGGCTATCTCTCCAGCGCCGCGCAGGTGCGGGAGGTCTGCCGCTGGCTGGATCAATTTGGCGGCGGTCTGATCTTTTCCGATCCCGCCATGGGCGACGACGGCGCCCTCTATCCCGGCCTGCCCCTGGATTTCCCCGGGGAAATGGCGAAAATCTGCGCCCGCGCGGACGTGGTCGTTCCGAACATCACCGAGGCGTGTATGCTCACCGGGACGGCCTACCGGCCCGATTTCACGCTGGATGATCTGAAGGGGCTCTTGCGGCGGCTGTTGGAGCTGGGCGCCAAGCAGGCGATTTTGACGGGCGTGGACTTTGGCGGCGGACGCTGCGGCGTGCTGACGGCCGACGGAAGCTACGCGCTGCCCCGGCTGGAAAATGGCCGGCCCGGCACCGGCGACCTGTTCGCCAGCGCCTGTGTGGGCGCGCTGGTGCAAGGGCGGACGCTGCTGGACGCGGCGGCAATCGGCGCGGATTTTGTTGCAGAGAGCATCCGCCAAACCCTGCGCGATCCCGACGCGAGATGGTATGGGACAAGCTTCGAGCGTGCGCTGCCGTTTTTGGCAGCGCGCATGACAAAGGAGAACAAGGATGATCAAGAAACTATTGGGCCTCTTTGACAAAACCCTGCTGCGATTTTTGCTGGTGGGCGTGCTCAATACGCTGGTGGGCAACGGGCTGATGTTTTTGCTCTACAACCTGATTCATCTCGGCTATTGGCCCTCGTCCGCCATCGGATACATTCTGGCCAGTATCATGAGCTACTGCCTGAATAAGCGCTTTACCTTCCGCTCCCAGGAGTCCGGCTGGAAGCCCGCGCTGCGCTTTGCCGCGAATATCGCCGTTTGCTACTGCCTGGCCTACGGTCTGGCACAGCCGCTCGCGCGGCTGGCGCTGTCCGGTCAGAGCGTAGCGGCGCGGGAAAACGTGGCCATGCTCTTGGGTATGTGCCTGTTCACCGGGCTTAACTATCTGGGCCAGCGGTTCTTCGCCTTCCGCCAGGGGGAGGAAAAGCGGCCGCGCCTGCAAGGAATTGGCGCTCTGGCGCTGTCGTTCTTCCTGCCGGTGGCGGTGATGTTTCTGGTGTTCGCCGTGTGCGGCGTGTGGCCGTTTGGCGACAGACAGGTGCTGGCCCACGATATGTGGCACCAGTACTATCCCTTCTTTGTGGAGTTCCACCGGCTGCTGACCGAGGGCGGCTCGCTCCTCTATTCCCACACCTCCGGCATGGGCACCAACTTCCTGGCGCTCTATGGCTACTACCTGGCAAGCCCCCTGTACCTGCTCTCGGCGCTGGTTTCGGACGCCATGCTCCCCCACCTGTTCGCGGGGCTGCTGCTGGTGAAGATCGGCCTGTGCGGACTGTCTTTCGCGCTGTTTTTGAAGATCACCTTCCGCCGGAACGACTGGTCGGTGGTCCCGTTCTCGGTGGGCTTCGCGCTGTGCGCGTACCTGATGGGGTACTATTGGAATATTATCTGGCTAGACACGGTGGCGCTGACGCCGCTGGTGATGGCCGGCACGATCGCGCTGCTGCGGCAGGGCCGCTGGCGGCTGTATGTGCTGTCGCTGGCGCTGGCCGTGTGGTGCAACTACTATATCGGATTTTTCGTCTGCGTGGGCGTGGCCCTTTTGTTTCTGGGCTATACCGTCTGCCGCTGGGACGGTCTGCGGGGGTTTTTCCGGCGGCTGGGGCGGATGCTGCTGTGCTCGCTGCTGGCCATTGGGCTGACGGCGGTGCTGCTCCTGCCGGTGTATCTGGGCCTGCAAAACACCTATTCCGCCATCAACAATTTCCCAACCGGCCTGGCGCTGAATATTGCCGATGAAAACACCTGGCTGGGCGCGCTGGACGCGCTGCGGCAGGTGGTGGGGAACCAGCTTTCCGGCGTCATCCCGACGGCGATGTCCGGCCTACCCAACATCTTCTGCGGCATCAGCGCGCTGTTCCTGGCGGCGGTGTTCTGCTTCAGCGGCAAATTCCGCCTGCGCGAGCGCATCTGCTGCGTGCTGGTGCTGCTGTTCTTCTCGGCCAGCTTTATCTTTCGGCAGCTGGACTACCTGTGGCACGGGATGCACTTTCCCAATATGCTGCCATACCGGTTCAGCTTTCTGTACTGCTTCGTGGTGCTGTCGATGGCGTACCGGGCATATCTGGCGCTGGATGAACTCAAGTGGTGGCACGGGCTGGCTGGCCTGGCCGCCGTAGCAATCGTTATTGCCTGCGGATTCTCGCAGGCCGCGTGGTGGCAGTTGGCCCTGACCGGCGTGGTCGGCGTGAGTCTGTTTGCGCTGTTTTTGTTCTGCCGCCGCCTGCCGCAGACGTACAAGGCGTTCGGCCTGCTGGCGCTGTTTTTAATCGAGGGCGGTCTGTGCGCCGCGCTCGGCGTCCGGGAGGCCGGAACCTCCAGCTATTCCAACTATCCCAAGGAGGGTGAGGCCGTCAAGGATGTCCTGGCCGCACGGGATACGTCCCAGGTGGACTGGTACCGCACGGAGCTGACCAATTATCAAACCCTAAACGATCCGGCGCTTCTGGGCTATGACGGCGTGACGATCTTCTCCTCCACGACTGCCAAAAACCTGACGGACTTCCTGCTCCATCTGGGCCTGGCGTCCTGGCCGGCCAGCAACCGCTTTGCCTATATGGAAAGCTCGCCCTTTACCAACTTGATGCTGAATCTGCGCTATCTGGTCGACCGCGAGGGCAACCACCTCGACCCGGACTATCAACAAATCGTCGCCCAGCGCGGCAACGTGACACTGCAGGAGAACACGGCGTATCTGCCCATGGGCTTTGTGATGCGCGAGGACATTCTGGACTACGACGTCACGGGCGCGCGCGCGTTTCCCATGACCGTCCAAAACAAACTCTTTACCATGGCCACCGGAGTGGAGGATAAGCTGTACACCAATTTGCTGCCCACGGAAATGGAATGCGAGGGAACCTCCGTCCGGGCCGACAGCGCGCCCAACGTCTATTACTACAACGCCGCCAGTCTGACGGAGGATCCGGAACTGTCCTTTACCTATCAAATAGATCAGGACACCCTGTTTTGCCTGTATTTCCAGAGCAAGGGGATCCAAAATCTGCGCATCACCGTCAACGGCACGTACTTGGCCGACCGGAATGTAAAGGTGGGCAGTCTGCTGTGCCTGGGAAAATACCACGCCGGCGATCAGATCCGTGTCTCCTGCACCGCCAAGGCCGGCGAAACCGGCAAGGTGAATTTGCAGGCCGGTCGGTTCGAACCGGAGGTTTTTGACGCGGGGTTTGAAGTGCTGTCCCGCAGCACGCTGGCGGCCACGCAGGCCAGCGGCAACACCCTGGCCGGCGTCATCGAGGTCAAAGATGCTGGGCTGTTCTACACCTCCATCCCCTACGAGCCTGGTTGGACCGCAGAACTGGACGCCGAGCCGGTGGAGATCACCCCAGTCGGCGGCGCGTTCATCTCGTTCTGCATTCCGCAGGGCACCCACACCGTCACCATCACCTATACGCCGCCCGGCGTGTGGACCGGCGCGCTGATCACGGGGTTGAGCTTAATCGGGCTGCTGCTGCTCTGGCTGATTTGCCCGCGCTTCCCGGTTCCTGAGTCGGTCCGGGAGGAAGAGCCCTCGGCTTCTTCACCGGAGCAGACCCTTGAGGATGCGCCCCAGTGCTCCATGCCCAGGCTCCAGCTGGGCGAAATCACCGCGATGTCCCCAACCGACGCGGACATCGCGGCTTCCGACGGACCGCCGGAGGAAATCGCGGACCCTGCGCCGGAGGAAATGGAACAGTCGATTCCAAGGCCGGAAAAAATTGACGGCACCATTTTGCCGTCAGTGGAAGCCGGCAGCACCATTCTGCCGCCGGAGGATACCAGCAGTGCGGTTCCACCGTTGGAGGAAACCGAAGATTCTGTTCCGCCGTTGGAAAAAACCGAAGATTCTGTTCCACCGTCGGAGGAATAATGGTTTTCCCTGCGCTTTATGCGGGCGGCAAACAGCTTTGTTTCCGCCGAACAAAGAACTTTGGAAAGATTTTATAAAAATTTGGACAAAATCGGCCCGATTTTGTCCAAGGGGTCGGCCCGATTCCTTTTAGGAATTGCGGAAGGAATCGACGCGCAACAATTCTGGCTGCAATAATCTTAAAATGGCTAAGCGCCCCAGCCGATGCACTCGCGTGCACCGGCTGGGGGTTTTTGTCTTTTCTATGTGTTTATTCATATTCTCTATATGAATGTTTTTGTATAACTATGATGCTTATCTATATAATTATTACAAACAGTATAGAAAAGGATATGGCACAATTATGATTGGCAAGCGGATCGGGAAACGGGTAAAACAATGCCGGGATCGGCTCGGATTGACGCAGGAGGAATTCGCGGAAAAAACAGGCTTGGCGCCAAATTATATCTCTACGGTTGCGCGCGGCGCTTCATTTCCTCGCTGTGGAAAGCGCATGACGCTCCTGAAGGCATTGAAGTTTCAGCCGATGCGATCTTTTGCGACGTACTCACACACGCAAATGACTATTAAAACATTCCAACTTTCAGCCGAGTGTCCTCTTTGCACTATGCGCGAAAGAAAGGCCGGAAAATTATTTTGACCGACCCGCTCACTCTAGCCGTCCCCCACGAAGCTGCCAGAACCAGCGGATGGTAAATTTTCCGAATTCGAATGGTATTCGTTAAGAATTGCTCGCGGCGACCGGTGGAAAATCGAGGCCGTATAATCTTTTTCTGCCACAGTGACGGACACACTTTGCCGGACATCCATTTTGGAGGAATGATTTTCCGGTTCTCTGGCGATACTATTTTCGGTGATTGTTAAAATTGGATCATTTTCTGCCTGGGCGGCCTGCTGTACATTCTCCTGGAACTGCTTTGGCGCGGTTGGAGCCATTGGAGTATGTTCTTCGTGGGCGGCGCGTGTTTTTACCTGGTCGGCAGTCTGAACCGGCAGGGCCAGGACCGGTCGGTACTGAGCCAAATGGCCGTCGGGACGGTGCTCATCACCCTTTTGGAATTTTTGAGCGGCCTGCTCCTAAACAGGCTGCTGCGGCTGCATGTGTGGGACTACAGCGCCTTGCCCTTCAATCTGTTCGGGCAAATTTGCCTACCTGTTACGCTGCTATGGTTTCCACTGTCCGGCGCTGTGCTGTTCGTTGAGGATTGGCTGCGCTGGCAGCTGTTCGGGGAACAGCTGCCCCGATACCGTTGGATATAACCGGAGGAAACACTTATGAAAATTGCTTTTTTTGACACCAAACCCTACGACGTCCCCGGCTTTGAACGCTGCCGCCAGGGGACAGATCTGGAAATCAAATACTTCGAGACGCGCCTCAATGCCGACACCGTGTGGCTGGCGCGGGACTTTGACGGCGTGTGCATTTTCGTCAACGACGTAGTCGACTGCACCGTTGCCCAGCGGCTGCACCAGATGGGCGTCAAGATCATCGCCCTGCGCTGCGCGGGCTTCAATAACGTGGACGTCAAAGCCTGCCAGGGCAAACTGCGGGTGTTCCGCGTCCCGGCCTACTCGCCCCACGCGGTTGCCGAGCATGCCATGGCCATGCTGCTGACCATCATCCGCCGCACCCACAAGGCCTATATCCGCACGCGGGATTTCAATTTCAGCCTGTCCGGGATGGTGGGCTTCAACCTCCACGGGAAAACCGTTGGCGTGATCGGCACGGGACGGATCGGCCAAATTTTCGCGGCCATCTGTCAGGGCTTCGGCATGCGCGTGCTGGCCTATGACAAATTCCCCAATCCGGCATTAAAGCTGGACTATGTGCCCTTGGAGCAACTGCTGACCCAGTCGGACATCATCTCCCTCCACTGTCCGCTGACCGACGACACCCACCACATGATCGACGCCAAGGCCATCGAGCGGATGAAAAAGGGGATCGTCATTCTCAATACCTCCCGCGGCGCGCTGGTGGACACCGAAGCGCTAATCGAGGGCATTAAGGCGAAAAAAATCGGCGCGGCCTGTCTGGACGTCTACGAGGAGGAGGCCAACTTCTTCTACGAGGATTTCTCCGGCCATATCGTCCAGGACGACCAACTGGTGCGGCTGATCGCCATGCCCAACGTCCTGGTCACCTCCCACCAGGCGTTTTTGACGGAGGAGGCGCTGGGCAATATTGCCAAAACCACGGTGGACAATATTTTGAAATTTTTCTCCGGTCAGGAAAATTCAGCCGCCGAGGTGCGCTACCAAAATTCGTGAGTTGCAAAAATGGGGCTGTGAAGAAACGGAGCAGGTATGCTTCCGGACTTCACAGCCTCATCTGTTATCTGTTTCCCCTCCCGCGGGCGAATCTGTCTGCCCCGATTCAGCTTGTTTGCCGATTCAGTTTTATGCGCAGCCGCCGAAAGCGCGACCCCTTTTTCGTTAAAACGTCTTATTTTGCTATGCAAAAGCATAGCAAAATGGCCATGCGCCGTTTCCGACGGCGCGTGCTGAAATTTAAGCGTGTGGGGCAGGACGCCCCACACGCGCGTAAAACTTCATGCGCTACAGCGCATTTGCATCCATCGTGGCGCGACGCCAGCGCATGGAGTTTTATCGGAAAATCGCACTACGCCTTGTTCGCCGCGTCCTTCGGCCGGATCCGCCTGGCGACCAGCTCCACAACCACGCAGATCACCACCGTAATCACCATATCCGGCAGCGTGTTGCCGACGACGATATCCACGCTCATCAAATACCGGTACAGCGCGAAGCCGATCACCCAGATGACAAGATTCCGCAGATCGACGCTCCGCTTGCCGCTGTCGCGTTTGAGCAGGAAGAAGTCCGCGATCTGGATCGCGATCATAGGCGCGAAGACCGAGCCGATCAAGTAGAGAAAGTCAGTGATATCGTCCATGGGGAAGAAAATTGCGCCGACTGTACCGATCACCGTGGCCGCCACGGCGATCCATTTGCCGCTGAGCTTGGTCGATACCGATTCGCTGGAGACGCCCGCGGAGTACGCGTCCAGGAACGTGGTTGTGACCGTGGAGAGCACAATGATCACCAGGCCCACAACGCCGAGGCCCGCGCCGACCATAATTTTCGCAATGTCGGACTCGCCGGTCTTGATTGCCGCGCCCATGCCGATCACATACATCCAGCAGCTGACCAGGCCGTACACAATCGCGCTGACCGCCGTGGCCTTCACGGGTTTTTTCGCACTCTGGGTGTAGTCGCTGATCAGCGGCAGCCACGACAGCGGCATCGCCACCGAAAGCTCCACCGCCGCGCCGAAGGTCATGCTCTCACCCGCTGCGCTCACGGCGCGTTCCCCCGTGAAAATTACCCAGCACAGCACCAACGTCAAAACGAACAACGCCGCCATCGCCACGGTGTTGAGCTTTCCGAGGTTCTGGATGCCGATTAAAATCCACAACACGATCAGTCCGCCAATCAGCAGGCACCAAATCCAGTTGCCGCAGTCCCAAATGCCCCCGGCGGCCAGCGCACCGTCATAGATCATGATCGCTGTCCAGCCCACCAGCTGCAAAATATTTAGCAGCGCGAACAGCAGACCGCCTCGCTGTCCGAAGCTCATCTTCACCGTTTCCATAGCGCTCTTGCGCACCTTGCCGCCGATCAGTCCGGCAAAAAACAGCAGCGCGCAGCCGATGATATGTCCAATCACAATGGCCAGAATCCCATTTCGGAAGCCCAGCGGCGCGAGGTAGGTTCCCGTCAGAATCTCCGCCATGGAGACGCCCGCACCGAACCAGATCAGGCCGTTTTCAAAGACCGACGTTCTCTTTCCTTCCATATTATTCCGCCTCCTGTGCAAAACGACTCGTCAAATCAAACGCGTGGTTCATCGGTCCGCGACCCGCGCCAAGATCGAGCATAGCCGCCAGCGCGCCGGAAATATATTCCTTGGCCCGCGCAACCGATTCGGCCAGGGAGAAGCCCTTGGCCAGATTGGCCGCGATGGCACTTGAGAGCGTACAGCCCGTACCGTGGGTGTTGGGATTGTCAATCCGGCGGCCACGGAACCAGGTGTATCCGCCGCCGGTATACAGCAGATCGTTGGCATCGCTCAGATTGTGCCCGCCTTTGCACAGCACCGCGCAGCCGAACGCGTCCGAAATGGCCCTGGCCGCGGCGACCATGTCCTCCTCCGACGAAATCCGCCGCCCGGAGAGAACCTCCGCCTCAGGGATGTTGGGCGTGATGACGCACGCAAGGGGGAGCAGTTCCGCTTTCAGCGTTTCGATGGCGTCGTCGCTGATCAGCTTAGCGCCGCTGGTCGCCACCATCACCGGATCTACCACGATGTTGGCAGCCTTGTGCCGCCGCAGCGCGCCGGCGATGGCGCGGATCAGTCCCGCTGAGGATACCATCCCGATCTTCACCGCGTCGGGACGGATATCGTCAAATACCGCGTCGATTTGCAGGGTCAGGAACTCAGGCGTGGCCTCCAAAATACCTGTCACGCCGGTGGTATTCTGCGCCGTCAGCGCTGTGATCGCGCTCATCGCAAATACCCCGTTCAGGGTCATCGTTTTGATGTCCGCCTGAATCCCGGCGCCTCCGCTGGAATCGCTTCCAGCGATTGTTAATGCTGTTTTCATGTGTGACTCCTTTCTTGATTCTCAGCATCAATTTTATTTGCGCGACGAAAAGTGGTGCCCCCAATTCGCCGCGTGATTTCAAGAGGTCGTCAAAAACCTCCAAAATCCGTCCCAATCGGTATAATCTTCCAAAAAATAGCGGGCGGTCGCCCGCATTTTCTCCCAGTCTCTACGGCTCTCGTCGTCCGCCACCGCGACGGTGCGAAACCCCGCGTCCCCGGCGGCCTGCAGCGCGTACAAGACATCCTCAAATACCAGCGTCTCCTCCGCGCCGCAGCCTAAGAATTGGGCCGCGCGCCGATAGATCAGCGGCTGGCGCTTGGTGGTGTCAAACTGGGTGCAGGTAAACGTCTTTTGAAAATACCGCGCCACGCCCAACCGCTCCAGCGCCGCCGCGATCAACGCGGGCGCGCCGGTCGTCGCCAAAACCATGGCAATCCCCGCCCGGTCGAGCCGCCGCAAAAATTCCTCCGCGCCGCGCTTCAGGCGCACCTCGCGCCGGTAGAAGTCGCCGATCACGCCGCTGATCCCCGCCTGAATTTCCGCCTGGCTCTGCGGCAAACGGTACCGCCGCTTGAGATATGCGGCGCCCTCTTCAAAACTCATGGGATAGAGCGTCGCGGCGAGGCCCGCCTCTGGCACAATGCCCAGCCGCTCCAGAAACCGGTTCCCGGCGTCCCGCCAGACCGGCATGGAATCCAGCAAGGTGCCGTCCACGTCAAAAATCGCTCCGCGGATCATTCCGCCAACATTGCCTCTACGCTCGCGCGCAGCTCGACCGCCGCCCGCCGGACATCCGCCTTGGCAAATATCGCGCTGATAACGGCCACGCCGCACACGCCAAGCCCCGCCAGCTGCCGCACGTTTTCCGCGCAAATTCCGCCGATCGCGACCACCGGAATCCGCACTGCCTGGCAGATGGCGCGGATTGTACCGTGGGATACCTCCACCGCGTCCGCCTTGGAGCCGGTCGGGAACGCCGCCCCGACGCCCAGGTAGTCCGCGCCGTTTTGCTCCGCCAGAAGCGCCTGCTCCACCGTGCGCGCGGAAGCCCCAATGATTTTGTCCGGGCCAAGCATCTTCCTGGCCTCGCGCACGCCCATATCATGCTGCCCCACATGGACGCCGTCCGCACCGGACGCCAGGGCGATCTCCGCCGAGTCGTTGATCACCAGCGGCACCCCGTACCGGCCGCACAGTGCTTTCATCCGAATTGCCTCGGCCAAAAACGCGTCGTGCGGCAAGGTTTTCTCCCGCAGCTGGACAAAGCTCACTCCGCCCAGGATCGCCTGTTCCACCTGCCCGGTCAGTGTCCCGTCCCCCAGCCACGCGCGGTCCGTCACCGCGTACAGCAGCAAATCTTTTTGATTGCAATTCATCTTTCCAGCCCCTTTTCCAGCGTCATAACCGCCAGCCGTGCCAGCGGTCCGTTTCATACAAAACGAGCAAATACACCAACTTCGGTATATTTGCTCGCATTCTCTCCCTACGTTGGCATTATCCAAATCAGGTCCCGGGTCGAAGGTACACCTTCCTCTCAGCCTGTTCACAAGCTCCCCCTATTCCATTGTCGCGTCTATTATAATGCGTACTGAACGAAAGCAAAAGCCTTTCAGGCACCTTGCCTTTGTTCTGACGCAAGGGTTGCGGATTCTTCGCACATGCCGCGCCAATAATCCGCCAAGCGGTTTATCCAGTGAATACTATTATAGCGCATGTCCGGCCAAAATACAAGTCACATTTTCAATAAATTCCGCCCCAGCCGCTTCTTTTGTCCGCGCGGAAAGATTCCCCCCGATCGATTGACAAAAGGAGAAAATTTGTGTATAGTTTATTGTGAAAGAATTTGCGGAAAGGAGCTACACTATGGCCGCCAAACCCCCTAGAACCTCAAAACCGGAACCCACCGCCCGGCAGAAGGCCGCTTCGCGTACGCCCGCGGCTTCGCCGCAGCGCGCCCAGGCTTCCTCCCGCACGCGCCGTCTGCGCCAGCCCACCAAGCGGCAAAAAGCCGCCGCTGTCCACACCGCGCGCCCAACACCGGCAGAGCCGAAGCGTCCTGTGCTGCTGGTTCTGGTGGGGATTTTGGCCGTCACCGCCACGGTTGTTCTAATTTCCCAATTCGGCCCCGCCGCCCCGGCTTCCATCCCCGAACCGACGAAGCCCGCCGCGTCGGAGACGGCGGCGCCCGCGCAAAGTCTGCAATCGCAGCCGCTGGAAACGGAGGAACCCGAACCGGTGGAAACCGAGCCGCCGGAAACTGAACCTGCCGGCCCCTTCCCCGATCTGCTGGCCGAATATACCAGCCCCAATTACGGCGGCTACAACCGCACAATCAACTTGCAGCTGGCCTGCGAGGCCCTCGACGGCGCTGAAGTCGCCCCGGGCGCGGTTTTTTCCTTTAACGAAACCGTCGGCGAGCGCACAGAGGAAAAGGGCTACCTCCCTGCCTCCATCTACAGCGCCGGTACCACCACCGATGAAATCGGCGGCGGCATCTGCCAAGTGGCCTCCACGCTGTACCTCGTTTCCATGAAGGCGAATATGCAGATCGTCGAGCGCCGGTGCCACCAGTTCACCGTCAACTACCTTCCCCTGGGTATGGACGCCGCGATCTACTGGGACGGCGGCCAGGATTTGCAGTTTCGAAACTCCTCAGAATATGCCATCCGCATCAACGCTTCCGCCGAGGGCGGCTATGTGAACGTGGCCATCTGGGGTACCAAAACGGACGATACGTACATCGAGATGGAGTATGAAATTCTGGAAACCTACGAGCCGGAGGAAATGGAGGAGATTGCGTGGCTGGAGGAGCCGGGCTATTCCGAGCTCAAAACCACGGGCATCACCGGCTACTATGTGCAGACCTACCGCTGCGTCTACGACGCGGAGGGCAATCTGCTCAGCCGCACCGAGGAGGACACCTCCAACTACTTCAAGCGCGACCAGGTCACGCTTGTCGGCCCGCCGGAGTCGTCTACAACGCCCCCGAACAGTGCCCCGCCGATCTCCGACACACCTCCCACGCAGCCGGAGCCGGCGCAGACCGACCCGTCCGAAACGTCCGCGCCCGCGCCGGACGGCGGGGAAACAGAACCGTAAAAAACTACGTTGAAAGGCGCGCCGCCGGCAGATGAAGTGCACCCCAAATTTTATACTATGTGTTATAATGTCTAAGGGGGTGCATTACACAGATCTGCCGGCGGCGCGCCTTTATTATATTTCCGCGTCCAGCGCAATCCCGTCAATGTGGTGCTGGATCCGGTTATAGAGCATCTCCAACGCCACCAGGTTTTTGCCGCCGCCGACCACAATGATGTCCGCTTGCTTCTTGCTTGGCTCCACAAACATCTCATGCATGGGCTTGACCGTGCGCAGATACTGCTCCAGAACCGACTCCAAACTTCTGCCGCGCTTGGCAACGTCGCGCTTGATGCGGCGGATCAGGCGCACATCCGCGTCCGTATCCACGAAAATCTTGATGTCCATCTCGTCGCAAAGCTCTTGATTTTCAAAAATTAAAATGCCCTCAACAACGATTACTCTGCGCGGTTCCACCAAAATCGTTTCGGCGGCGCGATTGTGAAGAGAATAATCATAAGTGGGGCATTCGATGGCTTTCCCCGCCTTCAACTGCCGCAGATGGTCAATCATCATCTGGGTGTCGAACGCGTCGGGATGGTCGTAATTTAGTTTGCTGCGCTGCTCGTAGGGCATGTCGTTGTGCGCGCGATAGTAGTTGTCGTGGCTCAGGACGCTGATATCATCCCCGAATTTTTTGATCAGATTTTTCATCAGCGTTGTTTTGCCGCTGCCGCTGCCGCCCGCTATGCCAATGACGATAATATCCTGCATAAATGTTCCTCCGTATTGCCCTGGTAAGTGTTTGTCTTTTCACCTTCTGCAATTGCACGTGAAACGGCGCGGCATGCAAAGACACGCTGCAACGTAGCACGCTGTTTTTGCTGAGATCACTCCTCAAAAACAGGATTCCATTACTCTTGAACATTATAAGAGCAATTCCGTCAAATTGCAACTAAAATCTTTCGCCGTTTTTTTCAGAGATTTTGTGCATATTCTCAGCCCAGGCACACAAAGGATGTCCTATCCCCAGTCTCCCAGGGATAGGACATTTTCTGTCAAATAAGCTTCCGGCGCGGGTTTGGGTTGGATACGACGAGTCTGTTGCGCTGCCTGTGCAGCCGTACTCCGCGCGGCACTCGCGCCAATACGAGGAGCCAGTTAGCGTTCTCCTTTATCGTAGGGGATGCCCTCCGCCTTCGGCGCCTTGGAGTTCTTCGACGTGAACGCCAGAACAATTAAAGAGACAAAGTACGGCAGCATATTGTACACAGCGCTGGGGAGATTCAGGCTGACCAGGAAATCGAAGCCGTTGTAGACATTGCCAAGCGCGCGGCACAGGCCGAACAACAAGGACGCCAGAGCGATCTTCACGGGGTGCCATGCGCCGAAAATCATAACCGCCAGAGCCAGGAAACCGAAACCGGCCACGCCGTTTTCAAACTTCCATAGACTCACGCCGGAGGTGATGTACGTGATACCGCCCAGGCCGCCCAGGAAACCGGAGATCAGCACGCCCCAATAGCGCATTTTGTATACGTTGATGCCAACGGAGTCCGCCGCCTGCGGATGCTCGCCGCAAGCCCGCAGACGCAGGCCGAAGCGTGTTTTATACAACAGAATAAAGCAGACCACCAGCATAATCACCGCGACGATCATAAACCAGTCCAGTTCAAAGCTGCCGATATTGGTCAAGAACGCCTTTCTCGGCTCGATGTAACTGATCTCGGAGGAGTGATCGTTGGGGTTCATGGCCGTGTTCATCGACTTGACAATGACCGTCGCCAGGGCCGTGCCCAGCAGGTTCAGCGCAATGCCGACGATGGTCTGATCCGCCTTAAAGCTGATGCAGGCGACGGCCAAAAGCATTGAATACAACATTCCCACCACAACGCTGGCCAGGATGATTAATAAAAACAGGCCGAAGCTGGTGCCAAAGCCAGCCGTCGCGGAATTATACGGGACAAATTTCATGACCATCGCGCCGCCCAGCGCGCCCATGACCATGATGCCTTCCAGTCCCAGGTTGATCACGCCGGAGTGCTCCGATACGCACCCGCCCAACGCAACCAAGAGCAGCACGGAGGCAAAGATGAGTGTATATTGAATCAGCAATACCATAATTTCTTACCTCCTTATTCTGTAGTCTTCGCAGACTTTTCCTTGGCAATGCGGCGCTCCTCGCGCTTGTCCAAGGTTCTGTTGAGCAACGTCTTGAAGAACAGCACAAAGCCGCACAGATAGATGATCATCGAGGAGATGAAGTCCGAAATCTGCGCACAGTAGTGGTTCAGGTCCACATAGCTGCCGCCTCTGGTAATGTGCTGAATGAAGTAGGACGAGAAAATCGAGCCGATAGGACTCAGGCCACCCAGGAAGGCCGCGGCGATGCCGTTGAAGCCCATGCCGGGAACGGAGGAGCTGTTGACGTCCCAAGGCATCATACCGGACAGGTAGTACAGCCCGGCGCCCATACCGGCCAGGCCGCCAGCGATAACCATGGTCAGGATGATGTTCCGGCTTTCCTTCATGCCGCAGTACTTGGCGGCGTTGGGGTTGTTACCGGTGGCCTTCAGCTCATAGCCAAGCTTGGTCTTTTCCAGAATTACCCAAATCACAATCGCTACAATAACTGCCAGAGGCACGCCGATGGTCACATATTGGTCGCCAAACAGCTTGTCCAGGCCCAGGGTGGGCAGCGCGGACTCCGGCGAACCAGACAGCAGCGCAATGGTATCTTTCCCGGCGGGCTGCTTGACAGGGGTGAGGATAATATTCGTTAAGTACAAGCTGATCCAGTTGAGCATAATGCCGGAGATAACCACGTTGACGTTGCAGTACGCATTGAGCAGGCCGCAAATCGCAGCCGAAACAGCCGCAGCAGCAATGGCCGCCAGCAGGCAGACAAACCATGGCAGATGCAGACCCAGCGCACAGTACAGCGCGGCAGCGGCGCCCAAGCAGTACTGACCGGCGGCGCCGATGTTGAACAAACCGGTTTTGTAGGCGAACAGAATCGACAGCGAGCACAGCAGCAGCGGCGCTGTGGCGACCAGGGTTTCGCCTAAATACTTCATGCGCGATTCGCCCTTGGAATAGGTCATGAAGTTCTTCATGACGTTGACGATGGCTTCCCACGCGCCCTCCGCGTTGATGCACAACAGGGCCAAATAACCGACAATCAGGCCCAGGATGATACACAGTAGCGACGAGAGCAAGGTTTGGAGGCCACTGTTTCTAAGTAACGGCGTTTTTTGCTTCATGTTACTTTACCTCCATTCTCTTAGCGCCAGCCATATACAAGCCCAATTCCTCCACCGTGGTCTGTTTGGGATCCAGCTCACCGACCAATTCGCCCTCATACATGACCAGAATACGGTCGGAAAGGGCCATGACCTCGTCCAGTTCCAGAGAGACCAGCAGGACGGCCTTACCGGCATCGCGCTGGGCAACAATTTGCTTGTGAATGAATTCGATCGCGCCCACGTCCAGGCCACGGGTCGGCTGCACAGCGATCAGCAGCTCCGGATTCTTGTCGATTTCGCGGGCAATGATGGCCTTTTGCTGGTTGCCGCCGGACATCGCGCGGGCCATGGTGATAGGTCCCTGGCCGGAGCGGACGTCATATTTCTCAATCAGCGCTTCGGCGTACTTGCGAATATTGCCCTTTTTCATAAAGCCAAGCTTGTTGGTGAATTCCGGCTCAAAATACCGCTGCAGGACGATGTTGTTTTCCAGCGTGTAGTCCAGGACCAGGCCATGCTTATGGCGGTCTTCGGGGATGTGGCTCATACCGTTGACAGAGCGCTTGCGGATGGGCCACTTGGTAATGTTCTGCCCGCAGAGAGTGATCTTGCCGCTCTTTACGCTCTCCAGACCGGACAGGCCATAGACCAACTCGGTCTGGCCGTTGCCGTCGATCCCGGCAATGCAGACGATCTCGCCACGGCGCACCTTGAACGATACGTTCTTGACCGCATCCTTGGCATGGGTTTTGGACGCGACCGTGAGATTCTCAACCTCCAAAACCGGTTCGGTGGGCTTCGCGGGATCCTTGTGAACCACAAACTCCACGTCGCGGCCGACCATCATGCGGGACAGGCTCTCTTTCGTGGCGTCGCTGATATCCACGGTGCCGACGTATTTGCCCTTGCGCAGGACGGAACAACGGTCGGCCACTTCCATGATCTCGTTGAGCTTATGGGAGATGAACAAAATGGATTTGCCCTCTGCCGCCAGGTTTTTCATGATCTGCATCAGTTCTTCGATTTCCTGGGGGGTGAGCACAGCGGTGGGTTCGTCAAAGATCAGAATTTCATTGTCCCGGTAGAGCATCTTCAGGATTTCGGTACGCTGCTGCATGCCGACGGTGATATCCTCGATGATGGCGTCCGGGTCTACTTGCAGGCCATATTGCTCGGAAAGCGCCATGACCTTTTTCCGGGCCGCGTCCTTCTGCAGGAAGCCGCCCGCGGATGTGGGTTCCACACCCAAAATAATGTTGTCGAGGACGGAGAAGCACTCCACCAACTTAAAGTGCTGGTGCACCATGCCGATGCCCAGGCGGTTGGCGTCGTTCGGATTGTTAATTTTGACCTCTACCCCGTCCTTTTTGATGATGCCTTCCTCCGGCTGATAGAGGCCGAACAAAACGCTCATCAACGTGGACTTGCCCGCGCCGTTTTCGCCCAGCAGCGCGTGGATTTCGCCCTTACGCAGTTGCAGTGTGACGTTGTCGTTTGCGATAATACCCGGGAAACGCTTCGTGATGTTCAGCATTTCGATCGCGTATTGATTCTCCACACTATCCACCTCCTATTAAAGTACAAAAAGATTATAACACACGTTCACACAAATTTCAAACTTTTTTTAATTTTTCTCAAATATAAAAGAAATTTTTGTGTAATTTCACAAACGCTTCCCACTCTGGCGCGAGCGTCAGAGAAGACACACTTGCTTGGCTTTCCGGCACTCGCGCCTAAACGGGGAGCCGCGCTGCAGCGGCCTGCAACCCTTTCAATCCGAAGCCCCGCGTAGCGGGCCCGGTTTGGGCTTGCCAAAAAACAATGGTTTCCGGCAAGCTAAAATGAGGGGCCGAAACCGGCCCCTCATTTTATCATATCGAATATTAGCCCTTGATGTTGCCCTGATAGTCAACCGTGATGGAAACTACGGGTTCATTCTCGGTGTCGTTGGAGACGGTGATGGTGCCGTTGTACAAATCAGCGACCAGCGCCTTGTAGTCGTCCTGCGAGAAACCGTCGTTCCACTGGGTGCTCTCCATAGGCAGCTGCACGTAGTTGGTTTCCACATCGGTATCGGATACCAAGCCCAGAGCCACAACCTGGCCAGAGTACGGAGCCCAGTTGTTGTTGTTGACCAGCTCGTTCAGAACAGCCTGAACCGTCGCGGCCAAGCCCTTCATCGCAGAGGTGACGCACATGCCTTCGCCGTATTTGTCGATGGTAGCAGCCTGGTCGACGTCAACGCCGATGACCTTCTTGCCAACCTTCGCGGCAGCTTCGCAAGCGGAGGTGTAGACGCCGCCGCCGCAGGCGAAGACGATCTCGGTCTCACCGGAATACCAGGTGTCCATGTAGGCGGTGATGTCCGCGTCGCCGAAGAACTGGTTGGCATAGACATAGTCAATGCTCACATCGGAAGCGTTGCCCAGCTTGGCAGCCGCGGCGTCAGCGCCTTGCACGAAGCCGTAGCCATAGCGGATAACAGCGGGAACCGCGATGCCGCCCAAGAAGCCGAGCTTGGTGTAGCCCATCATCACAGCGGCGTAGCCAGCCATGTAACCGGCCAGCTCTTCCTGATAGACAGCGCAGAACAGGTTCTCCGGATACGGAGCCGTCATGCCAGCGTCCTGCAAATCGCCTTCCGACACGTCCAGCGCGATAAAGGTCACGTCGGGATTGTTGGAAGCGGTCTGGGAGATCGCCGGGGCAAACGCGTAGCCAGGCATTACAATGACATTGTAGCCGTCGTCAATCGCCAGCTCAATGCTCGCCACACGGGCGGCGTCGGAGTCGTCAACGGGCTTGTAGTAGTTGAAGTCCAGGCTGTTGTCCTTGCAGAACGCCTGCGCGCCTTCGTATGTAGCCTGGTTAAAGGATTCGTCGGTGATGTCGCCATAGTCGGTGATCATTGCAACCTTCCAATCCTTGCTCGGGGTTTCTTCAGATGCATCGGTGGCGTCGGTGGCGTCAGTGGCGTCGGTAGCTTCCGTGCTGGGTTCGGTCTCAGGTGCCTGTGTCTCCGTCTCCTCGTTTCCGCCGCAGGCGGTAAACATACAGGCGACCATCGCAAATACGAGGATCCATGCTAGAAATTTTTTCATTTTCTTAACCTCCATTTTTTTACGGCATTGCCGTTTATTACATTGTTACACAAAACTACGGAAAAATCAACCGTTTCCAGAAAATTTGTTGAATATGACCAAAATTATTTAGTTAAATCTGTAGGGGAGAAACTCGCGGGCAAAATTTCCTCCAGCGTCATTACGCGGTATTCGTCGTTTTTGCCGCCCATGATCACCTTGAAATCTTCCCTGCAGAACTCCCGCATCACCTGACGGCACACGCCGCAGGGTG
Organism: uncultured Oscillospiraceae bacterium; assembly: GCA_964450645.1. Classification (GTDB taxonomy): domain Bacteria; phylum Bacillota; class Clostridia; order Oscillospirales; family Oscillospiraceae; genus JAKSPM01. The sequence goes on from CAYVEB010000003.1 coordinate 69,780, forward strand.
GAAAATATCCGCTGACCTCCTCTCCTGCCTTGCCGCCTACAACCGCGATGGCGGTAAACTCCCGCTCACCGTCGTAGATCGCCTTGAAAAACGCCGTCCGCTCACCGCACACCGTCGGGCCATACGCCGCGTTTTCAATGTTGCAGCCCTGATACACCTTGCCGTCCTTGGTCAGCAGCGCCGCGCCCACCGAATACCCCGAGTAGGGGACATAGGCATGAGTTCTGGCCTCCTTTGCCAGCGCAATCAACTCCAATTCCGTCATGCAACCGCCTCCTCACAAAATTTCCGCCGCAAAACTCTTGGCCTGCGTGTCCAGCCGGACGCCGAAAATGTCGCAAATCGTGGCCGCGATGCTGTCAAACCCCACGCGGGTACCCAGATTGACCTGCTTCACGCCCTTGCCTGCAATCACCAGCGGGACATACTCGCGCGTGTGGTCAGTCGTAGCCAGGTAGGCGGGATCGCAGCCGTGGTCGGCGGTAATCATCACCAGATCATCCTCACCAAGCTTCTCCATAAACCCGGCAAACCAACCGTCAAACTCCGTCAGCGCCTGGGCGTAGCCGTCGATATCACGGCGGTGGCCATAGAGCATGTCAAAATCCACAAGGTTGATAAAGCAAAGCCCGTGAAAGTCCTTTTCGGCGTATTCCGCCGTTTTGTTCATGCCGTCAGCGTTGCCCTTGGTGTAGACATGCTCCGTGGTGCCCTGCCCGGCAAAGATGTCATAAATTTTGCCCACCGCGATGGTGTCCAACCCGGCGGCCTTGAGCGCGTCGAGCATGGTGGCCCTCGGCGGCTCAAGCGAAAAATCGTGGCGGTTGGCCGTGCGGGTATAGTTGCCGCTGGAGCCGATAAACGGCCGGGCAATGACGCGCCCAACGCCGTGCTTGCCGCGCAGGATCCGCCTGGCGGCGCGGCAGTAATCATAGAGTGTCTCCGGCGGGACAACCTCCTCATGGGCGGCGATCTGGAACACAGAGTCCGCCGAGGTATAGACAATCAGGTCGCCGGTTCTCACATGCTCGTCACCGTAGCGGTTGATCACCTCCGTGCCGGACCAGGGCGCGTTGGCCAGAACGCCGCGGCCGGTCGCCTCGCGGAACGGCTTAAGGACCTCCTCCGGGAAACCGTTGGGATAGGTGGGCAGCGGATCCGGGGAGACGATGCCCGCGATCTCCCAGTGGCCGATGGTGGTGTCTTTCCCCATCGAGGATTCTTGCAGCTTGGCGTAGGCGCCCATCGGGGCCTGCACCGGGCGCAGAAAATCCAGCCCGTCGATATTCGCGATGCCGTATTTCCGCAGCGTGGGAATGTTCAGCTTTTCGGACGTCGCGCAGCTGCGCAGCGTGTTTACGCCCACATCGCCGAAGCTGGCCGAATCAGGCGCTTCCCCGGCACCGCAAGAGTCCAACACAAATAAAAAAATTCGTCTCATGCTTTTCTCCTTTCGCGCCGCGCTTATTTCTCCAGCTTGACAGCTGTTTCCAGTGCGATTTGCATCATCTCGCGGAACGAAGTCTGGCGCTCTTCCGCCGACAAGTTCTCGCCCGTGAGCACATGATCGGAAATTGTGCAAATCGCCAGCGCGTTTTTGCCATAGCGCGCCGCGTTCATATACAGCCCAGCGGCCTCCATCTCGATGGCCATCACGCCCATGCGGATCCAGCCGGAGTTATCGCGAAGGAATTCCGGAACGCCCTCGTTGTCGCCATAGAACGCGTCGGAGGAAAGAACATTTCCCACATGGTATGCCGCGCCGATTTCCTTGCAGGTCTCCACACACTTGCTCAGCATATCAAACGAGGCGATCGGCGCGAACTGACCGCGCAGGCGGAACTGCGTTGCCCAAGCGGAGTCGGTGCAGGCGCCCTGCGCCACGACAATATCGCGGACATGGATGTCCTTATTGATCGATCCAGCGGAGCCAATCCGCATAATATTTTCCACCCCAAAGGCGTTGTACAGCTCGTGCGAGTAGATGCCAATAGACGGAATACCCATGCCGGAGGCCATCACAGAGACCTTGACTCCCTTGTAAGTACCGGTATAGCCTTGGACGCCGCGGACGTTGTTGACCAGCTTGGGATTTTCCAGAAAGTTCTCCGCAATATATTTCGAACGCAGCGGATCGCCCGGCATTAAAACAGTCTGTCCAAAATCCCCAGGTGCGGCATTGATATGAGGAGTTGGATAATTCATAGTAGTTCTCCCTTCAAATAAAATATATCGAAAATTCCGGCGATCACAGCAGCTTGCTGACCTTTGTGTGGTCGCGGATATTTTTGATCCAGCACTTGTGGCACATGGCAACATAGCTGTCGTTTCCGCCCAGCAGCAGCTGCGCGCCCTCGGTGACAATGTAGCCCTCGCTGTCGATTCTGGCGTTGACGGTCGCCTTTGAGCCGCACGCGCACATGGTCTTGATCTCCGTAATGGAATCGGCCAATTCAAACAGGCGGCGGCTGCCGGAAAAGAGGTGGCCCTGGAAGTCGGTCCGCAAGCCGAAGCACAGGACGGGGATATTTTCAAAATCCACCAACTCCCGCAGTTGATTAATCTGTTCCTCGGTCAGAAACTGACATTCGTCTACCAAAATGACGTCCGTCTTCCCGTGGGCGGCATAGACCTCCCGGATGTCCTTTTCAGGAGAAATCGCCTCCACCTCCGCCGTCAGGCCAACCCGCGAACGCAGGGTATACTGCCCGTCCCGATGATCGGCCGCAGGCTTGATGAGCCACGTCTTCATGCCGCGCTCCTCGTAATTATACTTTGTAATGAGCGCAGTCGCGGTCTTCGACGATCCCATTGCACCATATTTAAAATAAAGCTTTGCCATGGAGCTCCTCCGGGTCATTCTATTTGTTTGGTAATTATAGCAGATATTCACAAAAAGTGCAAGGGCTATTGGTAATTTCTTGGAACTTTTGGCAATTGTTCCAAAGTTTTCCAATTTCTTTTGGCAATTTTCTACAATTCTTTCGACCTTTACGTGGCAAAATTCAAAGAATTGGGGCGAATTTTCTCCCCGCATCGCGCGGCAAATTGGGGCGCGGCCTTGCCAAACGGGCGGCCTTGTGGAGCACGAATCCTGATTCCCGAAAAAGTTGATTTTTATAAAATTTCAGTATAATATATTTTTTGGCTTTTAAAAAAGGGCATTCCATGGAACTGGCCATGCGCAAATGCAGCAGTTCCTTCTCAGTCTGCTCCTCGGCCAGGAGTACGCGGGAGTTTGCCTTTGCTGCGTCGTTGGAAATGTCCGCGCGCAGCGATTGTACGACGTGCTGGATTCCGTTCCGTATACCGCAATAACTACGCGAAAAGGACCGAATCGCACACAAAACCGCACAGAGCTGAAATTGGCTCCGTGCGGTTCGTGAAATTATAGCTGACGGATGCGCCCCATAGGCGTTTGCTGATCGTCCTGGCCAAGCGGATTGTCCTTCAAAACGCGGGCGTAGAAACGCTTGTCCATGCTCTTGTCGGAAACGCCCAAAATTTGGCCCTCCAAATCGTTGATATCCACAATGCAAACCCGGTGGCCGATTCGCTGGGCGATCTGCGCCGCCACCAGATCCGGCTTCTCCGGGCCGAGCACCACATATCGGTTATAGGGCGGAATGGTGTTGTGGCACGGCCCGTCGATCGACCGGGCGCGGTACCCCGCCACCGCGTAAAACCAGCCTTTTTTGTGGAAAATCTTTTTACCGATCACCGAGCAAGCCGCCGCGAACAAAATCCGCAGCGTGCCGCACTCGCGCAGCGCACATTCCATCGTCTCCGGCATTCCCAGGCCAATGCCGTGCGGCGTCTTCGTCACATATTTGCTCAGCCAGACCGCCATCTTCCGCGGATGAATCTCCGATAAGGGGATCGCGCGCTTCTGCGTACACGCAACGCATTTTTCCGAGATAAACAAAATATCCTGCGGCTCGGTCAGTACGGGAGTGCCGTACTGGTCGGCCACATCCAAAATGTCGTCTTGATCGGTGATCAGGTGTGTCCAGATTGGCAGACGCTGAAAGCGCTTGCCGTCGACTTCGATAATCTCATTTTTACCGGGATTGGGTTTTTGTTCCATAACCATACATCCTTTGCAATGTCTATATATATCTCGTGCAAAACACGATACGGCACGCAGATGCGTGCCGTATCGCTTATGTTGGCGTTACCTATTTTTGCGGCCAGTCGCCCGGCAACTATCGTCAGCGGTCCTGAGCTTAACTTCTGTGTTCGGGATGGGAACAGGTGGACCCTCAGGCCAATCAACACCAACTTTTCAGGATATACCCTGAAAACTGAACAATGAGGTTTGCAAATCACAACGGCTTC
>CAYVEB010000004.1:0-29171 GCA_964450645.1 uncultured Oscillospiraceae bacterium
GCCGCTTAATATTCAGTTTGCACAAGTTCTCTATAAAACTTTGTCTAACTTTTTGGGGTGCATTTCACGTATGCACGGTGCATACGTGGGCAAATTTTTCTCAAATATCAAATCGAAGCCTTGCGGAACAGGTTTAATTCGAAGTTTTTTACGTGATCTCCTGCCGGCCCTCCAGGGCGCGCAGGAGCGTAATCTCATCGGCGTATTCCAGCTGGCCGCCCACCGGGATGCCGTAGGCCAGGCGCGTCACGCGCACCTCCATGGGCCGCAGCAGCCGGGAGATGTACATTGCCGTGGTTTCGCCCTCCGTGTCCGGGTTGGTCGCCATAATGACCTCCCGTACCTCGCCCGACGACACCCGTGCCAGCAGTTCCCGAATACGGATATCGTCCGGCCCCATGTGGTTCAGGGGCGAGATGACCCCATGGAGCACATGGTAGACGCCGCGAAATTCTTTCGCGCGCTCCATGGCGATGACGTCCTTCGGTTCCGCCACCACGCAGATCAGCCCGTGGTCGCGTTCTTCGTCGTCACAGATGGGGCAGATCTCCCGATCCGTCAGGTTCTGGCACACCGGGCAAAGATGCACGGTCTGCTTGGCCTCGCGAATCGCGTCGGCAAACTCCTCCGCCTGCTCCACGGGCAGGCTCAACACATAAAAGGCCAGCCGCTGCGCCGTCTTGCTGCCGATCCCCGGCAGGCGGGCAAACTGCTCCGTCAGCCGCTCCAACGCGGCGGGAAAATAGCGCATCAGAACAACCCGCCCAAATTCATTCCGCCGGTCAGCTTAGACATACTCGCGGCCGCGTCGGCGTCGGCGCTGCGCATCGCCTCATTGACAGCTGCAACCACCATATCCTGCAGCATCTCCACCTCTTCCGGATCCGGATCCACCGCCTCCGGGGAGATCTCGATGCGCAGCACCTCATGCTTGCCGTTGACGACGGCCTTGACTATTCCGCCGCCAGCAGCGGCCTCATACTCCTTGATCTCCATCTCGGCCTGCATCTTCAGCATGTCCTGCTGCATCTTCTGCGCCTGCTTAATCATGTTCATATTCATACCGCCCGTCGGCGCGCCACGATAACCGCCTTTTGCCATTTTTTATCTCCTTTACTCGTTGATGTGAATCAAATCGCTGTGTTCCCGGCCAAAGCGCAGCAGCTCCTGGAACCTGTCCTCGCTGCCGTCGGCGCTCTGATCCTGCACCTGCACACGCACCGGCATTGCCAACACCGCCTGCGCCTTGTCCTGGACAATCTTCAAAATTTCCGGCTTTTCGATCATTTGCCGGATAAACGCGTTGGCCGCCTGCAAAATCAGCCGCCGCCCTTTCAAAACGCCCTGCACCGGCGCCGAATCGCTGACGGTGAAGAACCCCACCGCAGGCGGCTTCAGCTCGGCCCGCAGCTTTTCCACCAATTCCGGCCAGAAATCCCGCCGGACCGGCTCCTCCGGGGCGCCGGACGCCTCCGGGGCCCCGGCGTTTTTGGGCACTTCCGCGCCGGCTTCGTCTTCCGGCGGCGCTTCGTCTTCCGGCGGCGCTTCGTCGGCCGCCGGTTCCGCCGCCGCAAACGTCCCCGACGCCAGCCGATCTTCCAACCGCGTCAGCCGCGCGTTCAGTGCCTGAGCGTCCAGCTTCAGAGCCGGGTCGCACAGCTGCAAAATGCAAAGCTCCGCGTCGATCCGCTGGTTAGCGCTGCGCGCAAAACCGGCAACCGTCTGCTGCAGCAGCTGAGCCATATACAGCAGCTCTCCGCGCGAGAGCATCGGCAGCAGACGCTCCAACTCCTCTTGCGTACACACGCCGGAAATCAAATTCGCCGCCGCGCCGGGCGCCGTCTTGACAACCAGCAGATCCCGCGCCAGGGTGGACAGTTCTCCCAGCATCGCCGCCAGATCCTTCCCCTGGGCATACAGCTGGGTGAACAACGTCAGCGCCGCTTTGCTGTCGTGCCGGGCAAAAGCCTCCATCAGCCGGGAAGCGCCACGCTCCCCGGCCAGCCCCAGACAGCCATAAACCGTTTCAGCAGTCACCTGCCCGCCGGACGCGGACGCGCACTGGTCGAGCAGACTCAACCCATCGCGCAGCGCGCCGTCGGCCAGCCTGGCCAGCAGCCGCACAGCCGCGTCGTCGATGGCAATTTCCTCCTGATAGGCCACATAATTCAACCGCGCCGCAATATCCTCCGCCGTCAACCGGCGAAACGCAAAGCGCTGGCAGCGCGACAAAATCGTCGCCGGAACCTTTTGCAGCTCTGTCGTTGCCAGGATGAACAGCAGATGCTCCGGCGGCTCCTCCACAATCTTCAAAAGCGCGTTGAACGCGGACATCGAAAGCATATGCACCTCGTCGATGATATACACCCGCATCCGCACCTCGGAAGGGGTATACACCGCGTCGTCGCGCAGCGCACGCACATTGTCCACGCCGTTGTTGGACGCCGCGTCGATCTCCAGCACGTCCATACACGCGCCGGAATCGATGCTGCGGCAGGCCGCGCAATGGCCGCACGGATTGCCGTCCACCGGCTGCAGGCAGTTGACCGCCTTGGCCAAAATCTTCGCGCAGCTGGTCTTGCCGGTGCCGCGGGTGCCGGTGAACAAATACGCGTGGCTCAGCTTGCCGGAAATCAGCTGGTTTTTCAACGTCTGGGTGACGCTCTGCTGCCCCACGACTTCATCAAAGGTCTGAGGGCGGTATTTTCGGTAAAGGGCTTGATACAAACCGCCCACCTCCTTTTAAAATCAAAAACCGGTCCATGACAAGATCGCACACCCGCATTTGAACCTGCACGATACCCGTTACCCAAGCAGTTAACTCAGAAACGGCTTCCTCACGGCACATAGGCAGATCCGCTTAATGCTGCTTGGTTCCCCACCTGACATGGTTCACAGGAGCCCATTGCGTGAGACCGATCCCTCAACGCCACTTACGAGGGTCAGACGATACCGAACAAGTCCGGGTGCGGGAATTCATTCCTGCTATAGCGGGTTGCAGGTTACAGGGCACCGCTATCTCCCCAACTAGTGCGACCTTGTCACAGACCGGTTTGGTGCGACAAGCGTTATGTAAATAATCAGTTCAGGCGGTCTTCCACAAAGTCCGCCAATTCGCCGACTGTATACAGCCGGTCTTCCTGCTGCAGGTCGATGCCCAACTCTTCCTCCAAATCCACCACCATCTCCACCATGTCCAGAGAATCCAGATGCAGACTCTCAAACGTGGTGTCGCGGTCAATCTCCTCTACCGGGATGTCCAGCTGTTCGGAAAGATATTTTGCAATTCTCTCAAACATAATTTATTCTCCTCATGCTCATCAAAGGTTTCTTCAATTATGATACGACATTTTGATGCAAAGTCAAGTAAAAGTTTTGATTAATTCAAAAAATCCTTTAGCTGTTTCGACCGGGTGGGGTGGCGGAGCTTGCGCAGGGCCTTCGCCTCAATCTGGCGGATCCGCTCGCGGGTGACATCGAATTCCTCACCGACCTCTTCCAGCGTGTGTACCCGGCCGTCCTCCATGCCGAAGCGCAGGCGTAGCACCTTTTCCTCCCTGGGCGTCAGGGTGTGCATCACCGACGTCAGCTGCTCGCGGAGCAGAGAATAGGTCGCCGCCTCCGCCGGTTCCTTGGCGTCCTCGTCCTGGATAAAGTCGCCCAGGTGGCTGTCGTCCTCCTCACCCACGGGGGTGTCCAGCGAAACGGGGCCTTGGGTAATCTTCATGATCTCCTCCACTTTATAGGCCGGCAGGCTCAAACGCGAGGCAATCTCCTCCGGGGCCGGGTCGCGCCCCAACTCCTGCACCAGCTCGTGGGTCGTCCGGGCAACCTTGTTGGCCGTCTCCACCATGTGTACCGGGATGCGGATCGTCCGTGCCTGGTCGGCGATGGCCCGTGTGATTGCCTGGCGAATCCACCAGGTGGCATAGGTGGAAAATTTATAGCCCTTGGTGTAGTCAAAACGCTCCACAGCCTTCAAAAGTCCGAGGTTGCCCTCCTGAATCAAGTCCAAAAACAGCATCCCCCGGCCCAAATACCGCTTGGCGATGGACACCACCAGCCGCAGATTGGCCTCCACCAACTCCGTCTTGGCGCTCTCGTCGCCCTGGGCGATGCGCTGCGCCACTTCCAATTCCTGTTCCGGGGTCAAAAGGCTAATCTTGCCAATTTCCTTGAGGTACATACGCACGGGATCGCTGACGCTGACGCCCTCCAGAAGAGCCTCCGTGTCCTGAAGCTCTTCCTCCTCCACAAGATCCATATCCAAATCGCTGGGGGCTTCGTCCTCCTGATTGCCGATGACCTCCAACACATCGGACACATCCAATTCCACATCCGCCGCTTCCAGCGCGTCATAGAACTGATCTGTCTGCTGTTCATCCGCGTCGATGGCGTCCAGCACCTCCAACAGCTGCTTTGACGAGACCTTCCCAGTCTTTTTCCCGCTCTCCAACAACTGCGTCAGTCTCGGGTCCATGTGTTTTTCTGCCATTGCTCAACCTCCGTAACCCTTTTTTTCTTTCAGCCGGTCCCGCATGGCCAGCAGATCGTCGCCGCTGGACAGCGTTTTCCGGCGATGTTCGTGTTGTATGATTTCACAGTAGTCCCGCACCGCCTGCTCGGACACCAGCGGATCCTCCTTCTGCACCACAGCCGTCATATGGGTCATCTCCTCGGCCGTGAGCACGTCCTCCAGAACCGCCAGCGACACCGAAAGGTGCGCCTTGTACCTGTCCCGCAGCGCTCCATATGTCTTTCCCAAAACCTGCGACGAGAACTGCTCCGGCTGCAGACCGTCCAGCTTGTCAAACAGCGCCGGTTCCTTCAGCACCATCCGCAGCAATCCCTCCTCGGCCATGGCCGAGCGCATATTGTCATACCGCAGCGCGCGTACCTTCGGCTGCTGGGATACCGCCGGCGACAGCTGGATCCGCTGTTCCTCCCGCTTCTGGCGGGACATCCGCCTTTTCCAGGCCTTCCCGACCTCCACCTTCATGGCCTCCGGCAAAATGCCCGCCGCCTCGGCCGCGCGGGCGCCATAGACCTCCCGCTCCACCGCGTTGGGGAACGACGCCACAAGATCCGCCGCCTGCTTCAAAAATTCCACCCGCTGATCGTCCTGGGACAGGTCGAACCCGCGCTGCAGCGACTGTAATCGGTACTCCGCCTGGTTCTCCGCCTGCCGCAGCAGCAGCTCAAACCGATCGGAACCAAATTTCCGCAGAAATTCATCCGGATCCTTCGCCCCCTGCATCCGAAGCACCCGCACCTGCACGCCCGTCCGCTCCAAAATGGGAATGGCGCGGCGGGTGGCGTTCTGGCCGGCCTCGTCGCTGTCATACGTCAAAACGACACGGTTGGTATATTTGGACAGAAGATTGGCCTGCTCCTCCGTCAGGGCCGTTCCCAGGGAGGCCACCGCGCAGTCAAAACCGTACTGGTGCAGCGCGATGGCGTCCATGTAGCCCTCGGTGAGAATCAGCATCTCCCGCTTTGTCTTCCTTGCAAAATTCAGGGCGAACAAATTCCGCCGCTTGTTAAAAATTACCGTCTCCGGACTGTTGAGGTACTTCGGCTCCCCGTCACCGATTACGCGGCCGCCGAAGCCGATGATATTGCCCCGCAGGTCGATGATGGGAACCATCCAGCGCCCGCGGAACCGGTCGTAAATCCCGCCGGTTTTGCTCGATGAGACGGCAAGGCCTGCGTCCAGCAGCTCCTGCTTGGAGTAGCCCTTTTCGCGCATTGCGCCGATCAAGGCGTCCCAGCTGTCCGGCGCGTAGCCGAAGCCGAAACGGTTGACGGTCTGCCGCGTGATCCCTCGCTCGATGATCGCCCGCTGGGCGCTTTCCCCCTCAGGCGAAAAAAGCTGCCGCCGGAAAAACCGCGCCGCGTCGCCGCACAGGGCGTACAGCCGCTCCTGCTGGCGGTAACGGGACTGGTACTGCGCGTCCTCCGGCACCTCCAGCCCGGCGCGCTTGGCCAAAAACCGCACCGCGTCCGGATAGGTGAGGTTTTCGATCTCCATGATAAACTGGACGACTCCGCCGCCCTTGTGACAGCCGAAGCAGTAAAAAATCTGTTTTTCCGGCGCAACAGAAAACGAGGCCGTCTTTTCCCCGTGGAACGGGCACAGACCGAACAGATTTCCCCCGCGCCGGGTCAAAGCCACATATTGGCTGACCACATCCTCAATGGGATTTCTGGCCACAAGCTCGTCCAAAAATGCAGGCGGAAACGCCACGGGAAATCACCTCCATCCGGTCTGTTCCAAATCGAACCCGCTTCGCTGGGTTTCCATTCGGGCCTTGCGCCTTGCCGCAGCGCGCGCCAAAGGCGCGCACGTTCGCAAGGCGTAAAGCATTTTTCGCCACGTACATGCCGCCGCGAAAAATAATTCAACTTTTTTCGCGCGCGAAACCGCGCGAACTCCGCGAGGCTTTTTGATCGCCCGATGCAGCATACCGCTAGAGTTTATAAATCTTTAACCATTATACATACATTTAACGAATTTGCCAACCGGTCGGCACAAAAATTTCCGAATATTTAAAAATTGCGTATTTGTCGGTCATTCCGGCAATATAGTCGCAGACCACCCGCGAGATCCCTTCGAAATCCAGTTGTATTCCAAAGCTATCCGGTAGCATTTGCGGATTTTTGACATAATATTCATACAATCTGCACAAAATTTCACGCGCCTTGGACTCCTCGCCCTTTGCCACCGGGTTGCGGTAGACGCGCTCAAACATAAATTCCCGCAGCGCCTGCATGGCCTGTTCAATCTCCGGCCGCATCCGCAGCGTGCGGCTGCCCTGGGACGAGAGAATGATATCCTCCACCATCGTGTTGATGCGGGTGGAGTGACGGTCGCCCAGAACGTCGGAGATGGACTTGGGAATGTCGCGTTCCGTCAAAATCCCGCCTCGCATAGCGTCGTCAATGTCGTGATTCATATAGGCAATGCGGTCGGCGTAGCGGATCACCATGCCCTCTACGCTCTCCGGCGGGCGGGCGCTCCACGTATGGCCCAGGATCCCCATCCTGGTCTCGTAGGTCAAATTGAGGCCCTCGCCGTCGTTTTCCAGCCGGTCCACCACCCGCAGCGACTGCTCGTTGTGCCGGAAGGGCTTGCCGATCATCTGGCTCAGCGCCTCTTCCCCGGCGTGGCCAAAGGGCGTGTGCCCCAGATCGTGGCCCAGGGCGATGGCCTCTGTCAGATCCTCGTTCAGCTGCAGACCCCTGGCAATCGACCGGGCAATATGCGACACCTCCAGCGTGTGGGTCATGCGCGTGCGGTAGTGGTCGCCCTCCGGCTTAAGAAATACCTGGGTCTTGTGCATCAGGCGGCGAAACGCCTTGCTATGTAAAATGCGGTCGGTATCCCGCTGAAAGCATGTGCGCGTATCGCTTTGCTCCTGCGGCTTGTCCCGCCCGCGGGATTGATCGGCAAACGCGGCATAGGGCACCAGGTTCTGGTGCTCTTGAATCTCCATCCGTTCGCGAACTGTCATAACGTCTTCCCCGCCTTTTCTACGGGAAACGCCCTGTACTCCTGCTCGCCCAACACGGGCCGGACTTTCCCGTTGGATGTATCGACGATTTTCGCCGCGAAAGCCTCTGCTTCGGCCTGGGGCACAATACATTGTAGCGTCACCCGTGCCCCATACTCCGTATCCGTGATCTGCCCGCCGAACGCGGCCACGCTCTGCCGCAGCCGTTCATACAAGGGGTACGGGCAGACCATCTCCACCCGGTTCCAGACCTGCTTGCGGCTGATCCCGGCAGCGTCCACCGCCAGCTTGGCGGATTTGGCGTAGGCGCGCGCCAGGCCGCCCGCGCCCAGCAGCGTCCCGCCAAAATAGCGGGTCACCACACAGCAGACGTTGAACAGTTCCTCGCGCCGCAGCACCTCCAATACCGGCATCCCAGCGGTTCCCTGCGGCTCGCCGTCGTCGGAATAGCGCATCGCGCCGCCCCAGAGAATGTAGGCGTAGACGTTATGGGACGCGTCGTAGTGCTTTTCCCGCATCCGCCGGATGCGGGCGACCGCTTCCTCCTCAGTCTGCACCGGCCAGATATGGCCGATGAAGCGCGAGCGTTTTTCCACAAATTCCGCTACGCCGTCGCCGGTGGGAACCAGATATTCCTCCACGCCTACCCCTCCTTGACGTATTTTTTGAGCCTTCCGAACAATGCGTCGTCACACACCGTTTCGACCACGATCCCCTGGTCGGTATACGCGCACCGCAGCACCTTCGCCTGGGTGTGCAGCACGCCGATCTGGCCGGACATGGCGTAGGGCAGCAGCAGCGTCACATGGTGCTGCTGTTTCCCCAGTTTCCGGTCGATGGCGGCCAGCAGCTTGTCCATGCCCGCGCCGGTTTTGGCGCACACGGCCAGCGCGTCCTCTCCCACCGGGATGTCCGCGCGCTCCACCAGATCCGCCTTGTTATAGCACCGCAGCACCGGCACGCCCGGCTTTGCCAGTTGGGCAATCAGCTTGTCCACCACCCGGATATGGGCATCGCGCTCTGGGTCCGCGCTGTCGATCACATGGATCAGGAGATCGGCGTATTCCAGCTCCTCCAGGGTGGCCCGAAACGCCTCCACCAGGTGGTGCGGGAGTTTCGCGATAAAGCCCACCGTGTCGGACAGCAGCACCGTCAGCTGGTCTGTGACGGGCAACTGACGCGTGGTGGTGTCCAAGGTGTCGAACAGGCGGTCATTGGCGGGGATCGCCGCGCCGGTCAGGCAGTTGAGCAGCGTCGATTTGCCCGCGTTGGTATAGCCCACCAGCGCCACCACCGGCACAGCGTTCTTAATCCGCCGCGCCCGCTGCACGCCGCGCACCTTGCGCACCTGCGTCAGCTGTTCCTCCAAACGCTGAATCCGGCTGCGGATATGCCGCCGGTCGGTTTCTAATTTCGTCTCCCCAGGGCCGCGTGTGCCGATCCCGCCGCCGAGACGGGACATGGACTTCCCCATCCCGCTGAGCTTCGGCAGCAAATACCGGTACTGCGCCAGCTCCACCTGCAGCCGCCCCTCGGCGCTCTGCGCCCGCTGGGCGAAAATGTCCAAAATGAGTGCGCTGCGGTCTAAAACCGTCGCGCCGGTCAGTTCCTCCAGCGCCCGGATCTGGGAGGGCGACAGGTCGTTGTCAAAGATCACCATATTCGACTCGGTCGATTCCACCAGGTCGCGGATTTCCTCCGCCTTTCCCGGCCCCACGAAACTGTGGGGATCCGGCGCAGGACGGTTTTGTAAAACTTTGGCGGCGCATGCGCCGCCGGCGGTCTCCAGCAGCGCTTCCAACTCGTCCAGGGTCTGCTCCGTGGCAGTCTCCTCGGGGCTGAAGCACTCGGCGTGCAAGCCCACTAGCACCGCCCGCTGTATGGGTTGGGTTTGTAACTGTTCCATAGTTCCTCCGCTGCGATCTGCCCTTCTTTTTCGGAAAATTGTATCCTGTCCTGGCCACGCATCAAAAGCTTTCATTCTAAAGCTTTCGGCTAAAAAACTCGCAGAGTTTGCGCGGTTTACCGCGCAAAAAATTGCAATCATTTTTCGTCGCGGCGTGTACATGGTGAAAAATACCTTACAGGTCGCAAACGTGCGCACTTTCCCGGCAGCAAGCCCGGCAACGCGGGTTGCTGTTGAGGGTGAGACATCAGGCGCGTTGCAAGGAAAGGCGCGCTTGCACGGCTTCCCGGCACTCGCGCCTGAATGGGAAACCGCGCTGCAGCGACCTGCATCCATCCAAATCAAAGCCCGGCGAAGCGGGTTCAATTGGAACATGTCGAAAATAGTCAGAAAAAGTCCGCACCAGTATCAGGTGCGGACTTAAATCAAATTACTTCAGGCCGTACTTTCTGTTGAACCGGTCAACACGTCCGCCGGTATCTACCAGCTTTTGCTTGCCGGTGTAGAAAGGATGACACTTGGAGCAAATTTCAACTCTGATGTCCTTTTTGGTGGAGCCGGTTTCGATGACCGCACCACACGCGCATCTGATCGTCGTCTGTTGATAATTCGGATGGATTCCTTCCTTCATCGGAGTTCACCTCTTTCTTAAGAAATCTGTAAGAGGGCGACACAACCCTCCCCTTGGCTTGCATGCCGAAATATCATATCACATCCTTTTTGGAATTGCAAGTCTTTTTTATAAAATTCCCCAGAATACGCTCAAATTTCCGTCGGCGCGCGGTCAGCGCTTCCAAGTCTCCCCGGGCAGGCGGCAAAAGATCCGCTCCTTCCGCTCCTGTCCTGGCTCCGGGACGGCGGAAGGCTGAATGAACAGGGAAAACAGGTCGGCACACCGCTCCTCCAACCGGTAGAAGGCCTGGTCGGGCGGCCGCTCTCCGGCGTTGACGATAGGCAGCCTGGCCGTCGTTTTACACCGGTGGAGGATCCCGATTCCGGTCTGATCCACGGCCAGCGCCCGCAGATAGGGAAATGGCGCTTGCATCCGCTCCTGGGAGATACCCAAATAGGCGCACAGTACCATCCGGCACACCCTGGACCTGGCGTAGCGCTTGGATTTTGTGCGGGCGATCACATCCCCCACGCTGCTCCCCTCCCGGCAGGCCCGCGCAAACCTCCGCCACAGGCCCTCGCTACCAAAGGGCAGCGCCGCGAACGCTTCGTCCGGCAGCGTCCGCAGCCGCGCCAGCACCGCTCGCTCGCCAAAGGCCATGTCATAGCGCGCCGCGCCCTCATAGACCGCCATGGCATCCTCCGGGACATAGCCGCGCCAGCCGGCTGTCGGCATCCCCCGCAGCGCCGTGGCCGAGGGATTTTCCGCGTCGGCCTCCCGCGCGTGGTAATCTCCCGACCGCCGCAGCGCCACCGGTTCAAGCCGCGCGCCGGTTTGCAAAATCGCCTTGCAGTATTCCACCGCCAAAATGTCGTTGGGCGACGTGACCGGCACGCACGCGCCCGTCACCTGCTCCAGCGCCTGCTGCCGCGCGCTGGCAAACGACGCCTTCTCCGCCAGCGCCCGCCGCAGCGCCTGCGTATATTCCGGGGTCAGAAGCGCCCGCGCCGTGGCCGTCAGGCGCTCCAGATCTCCGCACTCCGCGCCAAAGCAAACGGCGTCCACGCAGCCCAGCGCGTCGAGCGCCGCGACGCCGCCCGCGGCGAACCCCTCCGCCGAGGACAGCGCCTTGGTCACCGGCAGCTCCAGCACCAAATTTGCCCCGCACAGCACCGCCGCCCGCGCCCGCACCGCCTTGTCCATCACCGCCGGAGCGCCCCGCTGGACGTACTGCCCGCTCATGACGCACACGATCGCCGTGTCCGCCCCAAACCGCCGCCGGATCCACGCAAACTGCTTTTCGTGGCCCCGGTGCAGCGGGTTGTATTCGCAGACAATCCCCACGACTTTCACAAAAATTTCCTCTTTTCCAAAAATAATACTTGTGCAACCGGGAAATCTATTATAGAATAGAATTTAGTATCATACTAACTCAAATGGAACATAAATACAAGATTTAGGAGTGATTTCTCATGAAAATTCTCGTGATCAACGCTGGTTCCTCCTCTTTGAAATACCAGCTGATAGATCCGGATACCGGCCGTGTTTACGCCAAGGGCCTGTGCGAGCGAATCGGTCTGGACGGCCGTCTCAACCACAAAGTGCTTGACGAAGCGGGCAAGACCACGCTCTCGGATACGCGCGACATCCCCATGCCCACCCATTCCGAGGCCATCGAGGCGGTCTTGTCGATTTTGGTGGACGAAACCTACGGCGTGGTCAAGTCCCTGGACGAAGTGGACGCCGTCGGCCACCGCGTGCTCCATGGCGGCGACAAATTTGTGGAATCATGCATCGTGGACGACGCCTGCAAGAAAGCCATTGAAGATTGCATCCCCCTCGGCCCGCTCCACAATCCCGCCAACCTCAAGGGCATTTTGGCCTGTGAAAAGGCCATGCCCGGCAAGAAGCAGGTCGCTGTATTCGACACCGCGTTCCATATGACCATGCCGCCCAAGGCCTACCGCTATGCGATCCCCACGGAATACTACGAAAACGATCACATTCGCCGCTACGGTTTCCACGGCACATCCCACCGCTTCGTCTCCAAGCGCACCATTGAGCTGATGGGCTCGAACCCCGACCTGAAAATCGTGGTCTGCCACCTGGGCAACGGTTCTTCTCTGTCCGCCGTCTCCGGCGGCAAGTGCCGGGACACCTCCATGGGTCTGTCCCCGCTGGCGGGCGTGCCCATGGGTACCCGCAGCGGCGATATTGACCCGTGCGTGGTGGAGTTTATCTGCAACAAGTACGGCATGAGCGTCTCGGAATGTCTGAATATGCTCAACAAGAAGTCCGGTATGCTGGCCATCTCCGGCAAGTCCTCCGACTTCCGCGATCTGGAAGATGGCGTGCGGGAGGGTGACGAGAACTGCGCCCTGGCCCGCGAAAAATTTGCCTATGAAGTGCGCAAATACATCGGCGCCTACGCCGCCGCGCTGGGCGGGCTGGACTGCCTGGTCTTCACCGCCGGCGTCGGCGAAAACGACGCGAACATGCGCGCTTCCATCTGCGAAGGGCTGGAATTCCTGGGCGTCAAGCTGGACGCAGAAACCAACGCAAAGCGCGGCGACGAGCGGATCATCTCCGCATCCGATTCCAAGGTCACCGTCTGGGTCATCCCCACCAACGAGGAACTGATGATCGCCCAGGACACAGCGGCGCTTTGCAGATAATCACCGTAACTTTTTTTTAAATCATGTAACGATACCCACCGGCCTGTCCAGTGGGTATCGTCATTCAAGCGTATCCGGCCGGGTCGTCCCGGCCGGTTTTTTGCGTCTTTAAAGGCAAAAACGCTGCACAGTTCGCGCGCATATTACAGCCGCTCACCCTCGATGGATTTGGTCGCGTAGGCATTGAGGGTCTGATCGGCGAGGTTGCCCGCCAGATACTCATAGTACCCCTGGGCGCCGATCATGGCCGCGTTGTCCCCGCACAGGGACACGGGCGGCGTATACAGCGTGATTCCCCGCCGCCGCGCCTGGTACGAAAAGTCGGCACGGATTCTGGAGTTGGCCGCGACGCCGCCGGCGATGGCCAGCTTGTTGTAGCCTGTCCGCTCCAGCGCCAACATCGCCCGCGGCACCAAAATCTGGCTGACCGCCTTGGAAAAACTGGCGCACAAGGACGCGATCTCCAGCGTCTCGCCCCGCTGCGCGGCGTTGTGGATCAGGTTCAGCGCCGCCGTCTTAAGCCCGGAGAAGGACATATCCAGCGGATTCCCCGCCAGCTTCGGCACCGGCAGCGCGTATCTTTCCTCGTCTCCCGTCCGGGCGGCCTTGTCCAGCGCTGCGCCGCCGGGATAGGGCATTCCCAGCACCCGCGCCACCTTATCAAAGCACTCGCCCGCCGCGTCGTCCCGCGTACCGCCGAGGATTTGCATCCGGGTATAGTCCCGCACGTCTACGAGCAAGGTGTGCCCGCCGGACACCACCAGGCACAAAAACGGCGGCTCCAGCTCCGGGTAGGCCAGATAGTTCGCCGCGATATGGCCCCGGATGTGGTGGACGGGAATCAGCGGCACACCCAATGAAAGAGCCGCCGCCTTCGCGAAATTCACGCCCACCAGCACCGCGCCGATCAGGCCCGGCGCATAGGTCACCGCGACCGCGTCGATCTGGCCGCGCCGGACGTCCGCCCGCGCAAGGGCCTCATCGGCCAGGGCGTAGATGGACTCGATATGCTTGCGGGAGGCGATCTCCGGCACCACGCCGCCGTAGATCCGGTGCAGCGCCACCTGCGAGGCGATGGCGTCGGACAGTGCCCTCCGCCCATCGGCCACCACGGCCACGGCCGTCTCGTCACACGAGGATTCAATTGCCAGAATGTTCATGCCCCACGCTCCATGTCTTTTTCAAAATCAGCGCGTCCTCTTCCGGGTGACAATAATAGCGCGGCCGCCGCCCCACCTGGGTAAACCCCAGCGCCTGATACAGGCAGATCGCCGGCTGATTTGTGACGCGCACCTCCAACGCCAGGCTGCCCACGCCCCGCCCTTTCAGGCGGACCTCCAATTCCGTCACCAGCGCCATTCCAAGGCCCCGGCGGCGGCAGTCCGGCCGCACCGCCAGATTCATCATATCCGCCTCTTTTAGAACGCTCTGGCTGCCCACATAGCCGGCCACATCCGCGCCGTCCAGCGCCACCAGCCAAAGACTCAGCGGATTGGTCAGCTCTCCGCGCAAAATCTCCTCCGGCCACGGATCGGAAAAGCACTGCCGTTCCAGCTCCGCCACTTGGCGGATATTGGCCGGAGCCATCGGTACGATGGGAAAATCACTTGGCATCATACCAGCTGTCCCCCATCTTGGCCTCGGCGATCAGCGGCACCGCCAGATGGCAGACGTTTTGCATCTTGTCCGTCACCAGGCGCATCACCTGCTCCGCCTCCCAGGCAGGGCACTCTACGATCAGCTCGTCGTGTACCTGCAGCACCAGCCGCGCCTGCAGCGCCTGCTCTTGCAACGCCGCGTCCACCTGAATCATGGCCAGTTTGATAATATCCGCCGCGCTGCCCTGAATGGGCGTGTTCAGCGCGATCCGCTCCGCGCCGGAACGGACGTTGAAATTGCCGCTCTTTAGCTCCGGAATCCAGCGGCGGCGGCCAAACAGGGTGTCCACATACCCTTGCCGCCGGGCCAGCTCCACAATCTCGTGCATATAGTCCCGCACGCCCGAAAATTGTGCCAAATAGCTGTTAATATACGCCTCCGCCTCCCAGGGCGCGACACCGATATCCTCCGCCAGGGACCATTTGGAGATGCCGTAGACAATGCCGAAATTTACCGCCTTCGCGTTGCGCCGCAGCTGCGGCGTCACCTCCTCCAGCGGGACGCCGAATACCTGCGCCGCTGTCGCCGCGTGGAAATCCGCGCCACTTAAAAACGCCTTTTGCATATTTTTGTCGTCCGCGATGTGTGCCAGTACCCGCAGCTCGATCTGGCTGTAGTCGGCGTCCACCAGCACCCAGCCCTCCCGCGGGACAAACATCTTCCGAATCTTTGCGCCTAGTTCCGTGCGCACGGGGATATTTTGCAGATTCGGATCCGTCGAGGACAGCCGCCCCGTGGCCGTGACCGTGTTCTGGAAGGTAGTGTGGATGCGGCCATCCTCCCCGATTACCTTCAGCAGCCCGTCGGCATAAGTGGATTTCAACTTGGTCAGCATCCGGTAATCCATAATGCGCTCGACGATCGGGTGCTTGTCCTTTAGCTTTTCCAGCACCTCCGCATTGGTCGAATACCCGGTTTTCGTCTTTTTCACGGGCGGCAGCTCCAGTTTCTCAAACAGGATCTCGCCCAGTTTTTTGGTGGAATTGATATTGAACGTTTCCCCCGCGTAGGCGTACACCTCCCGTTCGAGCGCCGCGATGCGCTGCGAGAGCATCCGCCCGAATTCCTCCAGCCCCGCCCGGTCCGCGTGGACGCCCACTTCCTCCATCCTGGCAAGCGTCCTGCACAAGGGCAGATCGATCTGCCGGTAGACCCGGCTCAGCCCCTCGGCCCGTATTCTTTCTTGCAAAGCGGGCCACAGCTGCCACAGGGCCTGCGCCTGCTCGGCCAGCTCCGCGCCGGTATCGCGGTCCAGATACCGCGTGGCCAGCTTGTCGATGGTGTACGTGCTGGCCGTCGGATCCAGCAGATAGGCCGCCAGCGCCGCGTCCTCCGCCGGTTCGGAAAGCTCCAGCCCGCGCGCGTGCAGCTGCCGCAGCAGCTGCTTGACGTCAAAGCAGATTTTCAAGGAATCGCCCGCGAGAACCCGCTGGATCTGCTCGAGGTGATCCTCCACCGTCACCGTATGCACACCGTCCGCGGACGCAAACGCCGCGTTTGCACCCTCCGCGTCAAACAGCACCGCGCACGCCTGCCCTTCCGGCAGCGCGCCGCATTTTGCAGGCGCCTGCACCTTTTGCGCTTCGACGGCTTGGGGCCGCAGGCCGTACCGGTCGATCAGCTTGACAAATTCCAGCTTGACAAACAGATCATACAGCTCCCCTTGGTTCGGCTCCCGGCGCAGACAGTTCTCCGGGGCAAAATTGATTGGTGCCTGGCAGACGATCGTTGCAAGATCATAGGACAACAGCGCGCTGTCCCGGCCGTTTTCCAGCTTCTCCCGCAGCTTTCCCTTCGTCTCGTCCAGGTGGTCGTAGACCCCCTGGAGCGTGCCGTACTTGACCAGCAGCTCGGTGGCCGTCTTCGGCCCGACTCCCGCCACGCCGGGAATGTTGTCGGAGCTGTCGCCCATCAGCGCCTTGAGATCGATCAGGCGGATGGGATCAAAGCCGTATTCCTCCCGGAAACGTTCGGGCGTATAGTCCACGGTGTTGGTCCTGCCCGCCTTGGACGACACAAATTTCACCCGCACGCGCTCGTCAACCAGCTGCAGCTGGTCGCGGTCGCCGGTGACGATCACGCAGTCCCACTGCTTTTCCGCGCACGCCTTGGCCACCGTACCGATCACATCGTCGGCCTCCCAGCCCTGGACCTCAAAAATTGGAATGTTCATCGCCCGCAGAACCGCCTTCATCCAGGGCATCTGCATCGCCAGCTCTTCCGGCATTCCATGGCGGGTCGCCTTGTAGCCGTCGTAGCGCGCGTGGCGGAACGTGGGGCCGTGGAGGTCAAACGCGACGCACAGCGCCTCCGGCTCCTCCTGGTTCAGCATCCGCTGCAGGATATTCAAAAAGCCAAAGATGGCCTGGGTATACAGCCCGTCCTTCGTAGTCAGGGGACGAATTCCATAATAGGCCCGGTTGATGACACTGTTGCCATCCAAAATCATCAGTTTCATCGCGTATCCATCCTTTGTCCCTGGGATAGCGCGTCGAGCAAAATTGGTGCCAGCCACGGAGTAATCCGTCTGGCGCCGACGACGTTCAGATGCACAAGATCCATGAAGTCCGTCTGATCGTTGAAGCCCAGCTCGGTGTACAAATCCTCCCGGTTCAAATCGTAAAAGGTCAGATTGTGTTTTTCTGCAAACGCCAAATCCGCCGTGGCCTGGCCGGGATCCCAAGTCTCCCGGGGCAGGCGCAGCAAAATGAGCCGCACGTTGCGCTCCTGGCACAGCTGCACGATCTTTTCGTACCAATACAAAGACGTCTCATCATAGGGCGCCGACGCGTCAGAATAGGTGGTCGCCACATGGTTGACCACCTTCACATCCGAGCAGAGAATGCTGCCGTATCCCTCGTCCGTCGGGGCGGACAGGGGCCAGCGGATGTCGTCCAGCGTCACATCCCGCCAGCGGTTGTGATAGCGCAAAAACGGCAGAATGTACGAAAGCATGCTCTGCTCCTCGCTGGTTTTCAGCACCTCGTGCACGATTTCCAGTTTGTCCAACGACAGCGGCATATAGTCAAAGGCATAGCGCAGATACGGCTCATATTCGTCCGGGCTGTAGTTGACATAGAGATTGGAAAAATCGGACACGACCACCCGGATGTCATGGTGATCCAGCGCCTGTTTCAGATAGTAGTAGGTCACCGCGGGGAACTGCACCGCCGTCGAGCGCGTGTACGCGGCGATGCCGTACTCGTCCCGGAACGCCGCCGTATCCAGCCCCCGGAGCACCTGGGAGCTGCCCAAAAACAGCACGTCGATGGAATTGTCCCCCTGCGCAAGATAGGCCGCCGTCGTCTTTCCGAACGCGGAGTTGCCCACATTCCAGTTGGGCGTCAGCACCGGCGTCACCAGCACCATCAGCACTATCATCACCGCGCCGAGGGCCGCGGCCTTCCACAAAATCTTTTTCATAGTTTAAAATCCCATGTAGATAAAGCTGGCGGCGTCATAGCCCTCGCCATAGGCGGCGAACATGAGCACCAAAAACGTCATTGAAATGTACATCGCCCAGCGCGGCACGGCGCGCAGGTGCAAAATGCGCCCGCCCACGTCGGTTCCGCGCTCTTGCAGCACGCTGATGAAAAACAGCAGCCCGCAGGCCACCACCAAAACGGCCCACTCGCGCATGGTCAAGCCCAGATTCCCGATGGAAAACGGCAGTTCCGCGCGCCGGAAGGTGGCAAGGATCATCGAGCAGCTCTGTCGGAAGGAGACCGGCCTTGCGAAATAGCGGCTGAACACCACCAGCGCGAACGTCCGCACCGTCTGCCAGCCGACAAAAATCGGATTTTTGGGGTTAATCCGCAATTTTTCGTTGATTTTTTTCGCCAACGGTTCAAATAAAATGGACAGGACCACCAGCCCGCCGTGGTACAAACCGAAGAACACGTGCATAAACTGCGCCCCGTGCCACAATCCAATGATCACAAACGTAACCGTCTGCGTCAAGATGACGGGGATCATCTTTCCGTAGGTCGTCCCCAGACGTTTTCGGCATTTTTTGGACAGCTGGTTGACGCCCGAAGACAGGCTCATGGGGTAGAAGATGTAGTCCCGGCACCAGGCGCCCAGGGTCATATGCCAGCGCCGCCAGAATTCCGAAATATTGCGGGAAAAATACGGCCGCTCAAAGTTCTTTGGCAGCGTGATCCCCAGCATCCGCGCGACACCAGCCGCGATGTCGATGCCGCCGGAGAAGTCACAGTAGATCTGGATGCTGTACAGCAGCACCCCGAAAGCCAGATACCAGCCGGTATAGGTGGGGTAGTTGTCGAAAATCGTGTTCACCGCCACTACGACCCGATCCGCGATTACCAGCTTTTTGAACAGGCCGAACAGACCCAGCAGCGCGCCGCGCCGCAGGTTTTCATAGTCAAAGTCGTTTCCTTCGTACAGCTGCCCGGCAAGCTCGGAATACCGGGAGATCGGGCCTTGCACAATTTGCGGAAAAAAGCACAAAAACAGCGCGAATTTCAACACATTGTGGTCCGCCTGGACGCGGCCGCGGTATAGGTCAATGAGGTACCCCATGGCCTGGAAGGTGTAAAACGAGATGCCCAGCGGCATGATCAGCTCGAAGCGCGGCGCTCCTGCCGCAAAGCCCAACCGTCTCGCCAGCGCCGCCGCCAGCGTCGCCACCGGCGTCAGATACTTAAACGCCGCCAGCAGCCCAAAGTTCACCACCAGCACCAGCACCAGCAGCCGCTTGGCCTTGCGCGTATACCGGGCGCGCACCTGCTTGCGCTCCGCCTTTTCCGCCCGCTGCACGGCATCCTTTTGCGCCGCGTGGATGCGCTCCATCCAAAGGCCGGCAAAAAAGGTGGTGCAGATCGTCACCAAAATCCACAGCGCCAGATAGCCGACGGCCATCACATAGAAAATCACGCTGCCTGCCAGCAGCACGATCCAGCGAAAACGCTTCGGCGCCGCGTAGTAGAACACCACCACCGCGGCCACAAACACAAAGAACGGAAGCGATACGAACGACATGGCCTATTCTTCCTGCAGTCGGCAGATCAGTTCGTATATCGCCTGGGCGCTGTTGAAATTCTCCGGCACCAGGTCGGCAGCGGAAATCTCAATGTCAAACGCGTCGTTGATATCGCCCACAATGCTCACGATGTCAAAGGAATTGAGAATCTTGTTGTCGATCAGCCCCGTCTGCGTCTCAAAATCCACATCTGGACGGATCTCCGCCAAAATCTCCAGTAACGTTTCCATGGTCCATTCTCCTTCTATCTTTCGTTTTGCAGCGCCGCCCGGTCGATCTTCCCGTTGGCGTTGCGGGGAAGCTCCGGCAGAACCGTCACCTTGGACGGCGCCATATAATCCGCCAATTTTTCGCGCAAGGCCAGCCGCAGCCGCTTCTCCTCCACGCCCTCGCCCTGCACATACAGCAAAATTTTCTGCCGCTTGGCGTCGTATACGCAGCAGCAGGCCGTGACGCCCGGCAGGGCGGATGCAGCGGTTTCAATCTCACCAAGCTCGATGCGGTGGCCCATGTGCTTGATTTGAAAATCGCTTCTCGCGGCAAACACCAAATTCCCCTCCGCGTCATACCGGGCCAGATCCCCGGACCTGAAATACCGCCTGGGCGGCTGACCCATCACAGGAAAGGACGCCGCCGTCTTCTCCGCGTCGTGGTAATAGCCGTCGGCCAGGGCGCTGGACGCCACATAGATCTCGCCCAGCTCCTCCGGCCGGTCGATCACGTTTCCGTCCTTCATCAGCAGCACCTGGCAATTGGGCAGCGGCTTTCCCACCGGCAGCGTGTCCGTGTCAGAAAACTCGCCCGTCACCGGGTAGAAACAGCACACACCCGCCAGCTCCGAGGAGCCATATAGGTTTACATAATCAATCTCCGGGCAGGCGCTGCGCCAGCGGTTGAGCTGCTTCATGGGGAATACTTCGCCCACGAACATTACCCGCCGCAGGGATTCCGGCCTCACCGTGCGGAATGTGTCGAACTGGGAGACGATGGACAGCGCCGACGGCACCCAACTGATAATGCTCACCTTCCGCGCGTTCAAATATTCGATCAGCCGCACCGGCGAGAGGAACAGCCGCCGCGGGATGATCTCCAGCCGGCAGCCGACCGCCAGCGTCATATACAAGTCCTTGGCGGAGGCGTCAAAGAAAAACGGCGTCTGGTTGCCGATGACGTCCTTCGGTCCAAAGTCGAATGTCTGGCAGTACGCACGCACAAAGCTGAGCACCGCGCCGTGGGATTTTTGGATCCCCTTGGGCTGACCCGTGGAGCCGGACGTGTAGATCAGATACAGCGGCGTGTCCGCCGACACAGTGGGCGGCGCCTCGGCGTCCTCCGCGAAATTGCGCGTTCCGGCGTCCTGTGCAAAATTGCGCGTTCCGGCGTCCTCCGCAAGGTTGAGCGCTCCGACGTCCACACACGCGGCGCCGAGCGCGGCCACGGCCTCCACCTTTCCCCAGGTCAGCACCACCGGCATCTGGCAGTCTGCCACAATGGCGGCCAGCTTCTCCCGCGGCAGATCCGGGTTGAGCGGCACATAGCAGCCCCCGGCGCAGGCGACGCCCAGAAACAGCACCGGCGTATACACCGACTGCACCGCCGCCACACCAACGGCCTTTCCAGCAAGTCCCCGCTCCCGCAGCCACTTCCCCACCGCGCGTACCAGCGCGTAAAACTGGCCAAACGTCAGCTGCAAGTCCTCCTGCGCCAGCGCCACCTGATCCGGCATCCGGCGCGCCGTCCGTTCCAACAGCTCCATGACATTTTCCGCCATAGCGGTTCCTCCGTAAAGCTCTTAATTTAAGGCCATTATAGCATCGGGACCAGGAGAAGTCAACCGAGCTGCTTACATTCTTTTCCAGCTGACGCCGCCGGGAAAATCGGTCAACTCCACGCCCTGGGCGCGCAGCGCGTCGCGGATCCGGTCGGCTTCCGCCCAATTTTTGGCCTTCTTCGCCTCGGCGCGGGCCTTTACCAGCGCGTCGATGGCCGGGTCGCCCTCGCCCTCGATGCACAAGTCCCCGTGGCTGGCCGTCTGCTTGGGCTGGGAGACGCGCAGCGCCTCGGCCTTCTCCAGCAGATCCAGGCTCAGCACACGGTCGAAGTCACCGATGGCGGCCAGCTTGGTCGCGGCGTTGGTCTTCTCCTTCAGCGCGTCGTAGACGGCGGTAATTGCCAGGGATGTGTTAAGATCGTTTTCCAGCGCTTTGGTAAATTTTTCCTTCAGCCGCATCAGCGCCGCCGTATCCACTTCCTCGCCCGTCTCCGGGAATAGCGCCGCGATGCGGGCGATCAGCTTTTGATACGTCGCCTGGGCGTTATCCAGGTTCTCATAGGTGAACACCAGATTCCGGCGGTAGTGGCTCTGCAGGCAGAACAGCCGGTAGGCCAGCGGGTCGTACCCCCTGGACTCCAGCAGACTGACCGTCAAAAATTCGCCCTTGGATTTGGACATCTTCCCATCGTTGGTGTTCAGATGCAGCACATGGAACCAGTAGTTGCACCACTTGTGCCCCAAATACGCCTCGGACTGGGCAATCTCATTGGTGTGGTGGGGAAATGCGTTGTCGACGCCGCCACAGTGGATATCCAGATTCTCCCCCAGGTGCTTCATGCAGATGCCCGAGCACTCGATGTGCCATCCGGGATAGCCCACACCCCAGGGAGAGTCCCATTTCAGCGCCTGGTCCTCAAATTTTGACTTGGTAAACCAGAGGACAAAGTCGTTTTTGTTGCGCTTGTTCGGATCCTCCGTCACGCCCTCGCGGACGCCGACGGCCAGATTCTCCTGCTCATGGTCATTAAAAATATAATAGCGCTCCAATTTGGAAGTGTCAAAATACACGTTTCCTCCGGCCACATACCCGTAGCCCTTCTCCACCAGCC
Source organism: uncultured Oscillospiraceae bacterium (assembly GCA_964450645.1). Taxonomy (GTDB): domain Bacteria; phylum Bacillota; class Clostridia; order Oscillospirales; family Oscillospiraceae; genus JAKSPM01. The sequence goes on from CAYVEB010000004.1 coordinate 22,253, forward strand.
GGGAGATGATGCGGATATAGTCACCGATGCAGTTGGTGGCCGGTTCCACCACGTCCGGGCGCTTGATGTTGAGCTTCGCGCAATCGTCAAAAAACGCGTCGGTGTAAAACTTTGCGATGTCCATCACCGACTTGTGCTCCCGCCGCGCACCCTTGAGCATCTTGTCCTCGCCCTCGTCGGCATCGGAGGTCAGGTGGCCCACGTCGGTGATGTTCATCACCCGCTTGACGCTGTAGCCCACGTACCGCAGCGTCTTTTCCAGCACGTCCTCCATGATATACGTGCGCAAATTGCCGATGTGGGCGTAGTGGTAGACGGTCGGCCCGCAGGTGTACATCTTCACAAGCTTCGGGTCGTTTGGCACAAAGGCTTCTTTCTTATGGGTCGCAGAATTGTATAAATACATGGATCACTTCTCCTTTTCATAGAGTAAACTCTCCAAAACTTCCAGCCGTGCATTGAGATCGGCGATCTCCTGGACGATCGGGTCGGGGGTGTGGATTTGGTCCAGCTTTTCGCCGTTGATGCGCACCACGTGCCCCGGTACGCCCACAACCGTGGAATTGTCCGGTACGTCCTGCAAGACCACCGCGTTGGCGGCGATGCGCACGTGGTTCCCGACGGTGATCGGCCCCAGCACCTTCGCCCCGCTGCCGACCATCACGTTGTTGCCCAGGGTGGGATGGCGCTTGCCGGTGGTGATGCCCGTGCCGCCCAGGGTCGCGCCCTGGTAGATCAGGCAGTCGTCGCCGATGACCACCGTCTCCCCGATGACGACCCCCTCGCCGTGGTCGATGACCAGGCGCCGCCCAATCTGCGCCGCCGGGTGGATCTCCACGCCGGTGGTGCGCTTTGCCCGCTGCGACAGGAACCTGGCCAAAAAGGTTCGCTTGTGCAGATAGAGCCAATGGGCAATACGATAGTAAATGGTGGCCCGCAAGCCATGGTATAAAAACAGCACTTCCCAGCTGCTCTTGGCGGCCGGGTCATTCTCTCGGTAGGCTTTTAAGGTTTCCCGCAAATACAACAAATTCCCTCACTCCATCAATTCCATACGGAAAACACCCGCCCCCTACACGGTTCGAGAGACGGGTGTCGTTGCCTTTTTATCATAGCATTTGTGCCAAATTGTGTCAATCCGTTTTTTTCGCACGGAACACATCCAGATTCCTCGCGAAATACTCGACGCCAGACACCACCGTCGTGACCACGATGATCCCGATGACCGCCCAGTCCAGCACGGCGGACTTTCCCCAGAATACCAGCCACACGCACAGGCTCACCATGGTGGCCGCCGTCTTGATCTTGCCGGACCAACCGGCCGCGATCACCCTGCCCTGGCCCACCGCAATCAGCCGCAGCCCGGTCACTGCAAACTCCCTCGTCAGCACCACCATCAGCGCCCACGCGGGGAACACGCCCCATGCGCAAAAGATACACATAGCCGAAATCACCAGCAGCTTATCCGCCAGCGGATCGAGGAATTTGCCGAGATCAGACACTTGGTTGTACTTTCTGGCAATATATCCGTCCACAAAATCGGTCACGCTGGCCAAAATGAACACCGCCAGCGCGGCATAGGTCAGCGACGTGTTCGTGCGTCCCAGTTCCATGCAGACCATAAACACCGGGATCAGCGCAATCCGCACCAGGGTAATTTTACTTGCAGTCGTCATCGTGCAACCTCCTTAGCCGTACCAGATAGATCGCCGCCGGATACGGCTTCGATCTTTACCTTCGCAAAACTGCCCGCAGGCACCGGTTCGTCCGCCGTGAACCAGACCCGCCCGTCGATATCCGGCGAGTCGGCGTAGGAGCGGCCAAAATAGCGCCCCTCATCCGCGTCGTAGCCGTCGCAAAGGATTTCCATGGTCGTGCCGATTTTCTCGGCGTTTTGCTCATCCATGATCCGCGACTGCATCTCTTCGATCAGCTCCGCGCGGTGGCGGGCCACTTCCTCGTCCGGGTATTCCATCTCGGCCGCGGGAGTCCCTTCCTCAGGGCTAAACACAAACGCGCCCACGCGCTCAAGCCGGAACTCCTTGAGCCATTGGCACAGCTCCTCAAATTCCGCCTCGCCCTCTCCGGGCAGGCCGCAGATCAAACTGGTCCGCAGGACAAGGCCGGGGATCCGCGCGCGCAGCTTGCGGAACAGGTCCGACAGATATTGCTTATCGCCCCGCCGGTTCATGCGCTTTAAAATTGCATCATTGACATGCTGGATCGGCAAGTCGATGTATTTGACGATCTTCTCCTCCGAGGCAATGACGTCGATCAGTTCATCCGTCATGACCTCCGGATACAGATAGTGGACACGAATCCAGCGCAGTTTGTCGATTTGGCACAGCTGCCGCAGCAGTTCGGGCAGCAACTTTCTATGTCCCGGCAGATCCACGCCGTAGAGCGTTGTGTCCTGCGCCACCACGATCAGCTCCCGCACGCCGCCGGCCGCCAGCTCCCGCGCCTCCTGCAAAACGCGCTCCATGGGTCTGCTGCGATAGCGCCCCCGCAGCTGGGGGATCACACAGTAGGCGCAGCGGTTGCTGCAGCCCTCGGCAATTTTTAAGTAGGCATAGTGCCGCGGCGTGGTCAAAATTCTGCCGCACTCCGGAACCTCGGCGTCGACGCTGTCCATCTGGTTCACGCTCTGCCCGCGCAAGACGGCCTTCGCCGCGGCGGCGATGGCGTAATAGCTGCCCGTGCCCAGGATTCCGTCCACTTCCGGCATCTCGCGCAAAATCTCCTCCCGATAGCGCTGGGCTAGGCAGCCGGTGACCAAAATTTTCCCGACGCGGCCCTCCTCCTTCAGCTTGCCCACGGCAAGAATGTGGTCGATGGCCTCGGATTTGGCCGAGTCAATAAACCCGCAGGTGTTGATCACCGCCAGATCCGCCCCGTCCACATCGGGCAAGATCCGGTATCCCGCCTCCCGCAGGCGGAACATCATCTGCTCGCAGTCCACCTGATTTTTTGCACACCCAAGGGAAATAAATCCCACGGTATTCGTCATAGTTCGTCCTCCAAATCATCTTCCTCATCCCATTGTACGCGGGCCAGTGCCGCTTTGATCTCGGAATAGCTGTAACCCCGGCGCAGCAGCGCGTCCACCGCCCGTTTGACGCTTTTCGCGTCCGTCCCCCGCAGCTTTTGCGCGAGAAACCGGTCGATGGCGTCGGACATATCGGGAATTTGGGCCAGGGCATCGTCCCAGTACTCCCTGGGAATTTGCTTTTCATAGAGCATCTGCCGGATGCGCGCCCGGCCGTAGCCCCGGCGCACGCCCCGCTGGACAATCTGCCGCGCGGTGCGCTCGTCGTCGAGCAGCTGCAAATCCTCCAGCCACCGCACCGCGTCGTCCGCGTCGCCCGGCTTTTCGCCCTTGGCAACCAGCCGCCGCCGCAGATCCCGCTTGGACACGTCGCCGGCCGCCAAAATCCGCGCCGCCCGGTTCTTGGCCGACGCCGCGCCGATCGTCCGCTCTAGGCGCGCCATCGCGTCTTCGTCCAGCTCCATCCCGGAATACAGCCCCAGGTCAGCCACCACCGTCGGATAGACCATCCTCCGGCTGCCGTCGTCAAAAACCAGGCGCACCCGGCCCGCCTGGGACATGGTTTTTTCAATTCTCAAAAGGGTCATCCGTGTCATCGCTAAAATCGTCCGCCTCCACATCCACGGGCTTGGACGCCTTCTTCGGCATAATCTTTTTTTGCATCTGCCGGTCCTTGAGCAGCTCGCGCACCTTGGCCTCCATCTCGTCGGCAATCTCCGGGTGATCCATCAGATATTGCTTGGCGTTCTCCTTTCCCTGGCCGATACGCTCGTCTCCGATGGAGAACCAGCTGCCGGATTTGTGAATCAGATCGAAATCCACCGCCATGTCCAGCAGTTCGCCAAACCTGGAGATGCCCTCGCCGTACATGATGTCAAAATACGCCTCGCGGAACGGGGGTGCCACCTTGTTCTTGATAACCTTGACGCGGGTCTTGTTGCCAACCACTTCTCCGCCGACCTTGATGGCCTCCTGCTTGCGCACATCCAGGCGGATCGTGGAGTAGAATTTCAACGCCTGGCCGCCGGTGGTCGTCTCCGGGTTGCCGTACACAATACCGATCTTCATCCGAAGCTGGTTGATAAAGATAACCATACACTTGGTCTTGGACACACTGCCGGTCAGCTTCCGCAGAGCCTGGCTCATGAGCCTGGCCTGGATGCCCATGGAGCTGTCGCCCATCTCGCCCTCAATTTCCGCACGGGGGGTCAGCGCCGCGACCGAGTCCACCACGATCACGTCCACCGCGCCCGAGCGCACCAGCGCGTCCACAATCTCCAGCGCCTGCTCGCCGGTGTCCGGCTGGGAGACCAGCATGGAGTCGATGTCCACGCCGATGGCCGCCGCGTACGCCGGGTCGAGCGCGTGCTCTGCGTCGACAAAGGCCACCTCGCCGCCCTGTTTCTGCGCCTGGGCCACCACGTGCAGCGCCAGCGTCGTCTTGCCGGAGGATTCCGGCCCAAAGATCTCAATAATTCTGCCCTTCGGCAGGCCGCCCACGCCCAGCGCCGCGTCCAGCGACAATGAGCCTGTGGAAATCACTTCCACATTCATATTCGGGCGTTCGCCCATGCGCATGATGACGCCCTTTCCGTGGTCCTTTTCCAGCTGACGGATCGCGGTTTCCAGGGCCTTCTTGCGGTCTTCCGCGGGCGCCGGTGCCTCATATGCGGGTTTCTTGCTAGCCATAGTATTCATCCTCTTTCTTCCGCGCCGCTACCGCGCGGATGATCTGTGCCGCGTCGTTTTTCCATTCCAAAACCGTAAAGCCGTGCCGCTCCAGCAGCCGCCCGACCTCCCCGTGCTGCCCCATGCCGAATTCCAGGCACAATATCCCGCCAGGGCGCAGCGCAGGCGAAAAATTCTGCAAAATCGCCCGGTAGAAATCCAGACCGTCCTCCCCGCCGTCCAGCGCCAGATGAGGCTCGTAGTCCCGGACGGAGGGCTGCAGCCCGGCCATCTCCGGTCCGGCCACGTAGGGCGGATTGGAAACGATCAGATCGAACGTTCCCAAAAATTTGCTCGCCGGCCGGCGCACGTCAATTTCCATGCAGTTGACCCGCCCGGACAGCTTCTGCCCCAAAATATTGCGCTTGGCCACCCGCAGCGCCGCCTGGGAGACATCCCCCAGCGTCACCCGCGCGTCCTTCACCCGCCGCGCCACGGCCAGCCCGATGCAGCCGGAGCCGGTACACAGATCCAAAACCCTGGGGTTGGTTTCTGCGTCCTGGGCGTAGCGGATGGCCAGTTCCGTCACCGCCGCGGTGTCGTTGCGCGGGATCAGCACGTCGGGCGTGACCTCCAATTCCATCCCGTAAAAACTCCAAACGCCGATTATGTAGGCCAGCGGTTCGCCCCGCATGGCCCGGCGCAGATATTCCGCCATCTTGCGGCAAACCGTCTGCGGCGCGTACACGTCCCGCTTTGCGAGGATTTCTTCCGCGCTGCGGCCGGACGCCGCGCACAGCAGCTCCCGCGCCACGCCGCCCGCCGCCTCGCCTTCCGCCGGCAGCAGCGCCCTGCGCGCTTCAAGGTACAAGGCCGCGTAGGTCTTTACCATCGATCGCTCCCCTCTTGCTCAGGAATGACCAGCTTCAGCGCCTCAATGGCACATTCCATCATGCCGTCGTCCGGCTCGCGGGTTGTAAAGTTTTGCAGCCACACGCCCGGGGCGGTGAGGATCCGGGTCAGCCAGTTGTCGTGCCGGCCCACAAAGCGGTTAATCTCATAGGTGATAGACACCACCAGGGGCAGCAGCACCAAAATCTTCACCGCCATCATCAGCAGATTGAACACAATTCGGTTGCTCTCCCGCAGCGCCGCAAAAAAACCGATTCTCAGCAGCAGCGTGTTGGCCGGGACAAACACCAGAATCGAAATCGCCATCACCACAAACAAAAAGCTGGTTCCGCAGCGCGGATGCTTGCGCGTCTGTTTGCGGACGTTCTCCACCGTCAGCGGCAGCCGCGCCTCATAGCAGCGGATGGCCTTGTGCTCCGCGCCGTGGTAGGAGAACACCCGCTTCATGTCCTTCATCTGCGACACCAAAATCAAATAGCCCAAGAACAGCCCCACCCGGATCACGCCTTCCAGCAGATTCTTCGCCAGCACGGAGAACCCCAGCCACGCCTCCAGCGCGTCGCCAATCAAAATCGGCAGCAGGAAAAACAGCGCCACCGAGAATAAAATACCCAAAAACGCCGAAACATAAATCAGCCCCTGGGCAAATTTTTCCGAACCCATCTTCTTTTCCAGCCAGGCGTCAAATTTCGACTGGTTCTCCTTGGTATCCTCCTCGTCCATCACGAAGTCCGCCGAGTACATCAGCGCCCGCACGCCGCTCACCATGGACGCACAAAAGCTGACCACGCCCCGCAGTAGGGGCCATTTTTGGATCCGCAGCTGCTTGACCGGCTCCACTTTCGTCACCAGTTCGCCCTTCGATCGCACCACCACAGACTGCTTCTCCGGCCCGCGCATCATAATCCCCTCGATCAGTGCCTGGCCGCCGATCATCGTTTTAAATTTTTCCTGGCTTTGTTCCTTGTTCGCCATCGTAAAAACCTCGCTCGACAAATTGTTGCTTAAAACCTTACAAGGACTCTCCGCGTGTTGGAAAAGCCCCCGCGATTCTCGCACCTTTCCGGCGCGAAAACGGTCTTGCAAACGTCCGCGGGCGTTTGCAGATGATTACACCGCTACAATCGGCAGCCGGATGGTGACCAGCACGCCGCCGCCCGGCGCGTTGCACAGATCCAGCTCGCCGTTGTGCATGGTGACGATCTCCTCGCACACTGCCAGGCCGATGCCGCTACCGCGCGCCTTGGAGCTGCCCTTGTAGAATTTTCGCTTGATAAACGGGAACTCGTC
>CAYVEB010000004.1:29181-70718 GCA_964450645.1 uncultured Oscillospiraceae bacterium
CCGGAATACCGGGGCCGAAATCCCGGATTTGTACGTAGATGCTCTCCTGATCCGCGTGGATCTCCGCGGTAATCTTTTTCCCCTGCCCGCCGTGCTTGGCGGCGTTGTCCAGGATATTCAAAAAGACCTGCCGGAGCCGGGCCGCGTCGCAGGCGATTTCGGGGATGTCCTCGTCGTTGGCCAGATAGTCCAGCTCGATCCCCTCCTGTTGCAGGCGGCTGCCGTACATAAACACCGTGTCTTCAAATTCCGCCCGCAAATCGCACGGAGCCACGTTGAGGGTAAACCGGCCGTCCTGCATCCGGGTGAATTCCAGCAGCTCCTCGACCATCTCCGTCAGGCGGTGGCTCTCGCGCAAAATAATTTCCATGCCCCGCCGGGTCATGGCCGGGTCGTTCTGCTCCGACGATAAAATCGTCTCACCCCAGCCGGAAATCGCCGTCAGCGGCGTGCGCAGCTCGTGGGACACTGACGAGATAAACTCGCTTTGCATCTTCTCCGCCTGGCTAATTTTATTGGACATGTCGTTGATCGTCTCGGCCAGCTCCCCGATCTCGTCTTGATAGTGGGTCTGGATCTGCACGCCGTAGCTGCCGTTGGCAATCCGCCTGGCGGTGGCGTTGATATCCAACACCGGCAAGACGATCTGGCGGATAAAATAGCGGTTGGTCATAAACACCGCACACAGCAGTAAAATTCCGACCAGCGACAGCAATCCCGCCAGCAGGAAAATCTGCCGATCCACCAGCCGCAGGCTCGTAATGCACCGGATGACGCCCGCGACTGTCCCGTCCGCCCGTATCACCGGTCCGGACACCGCCATAACGCGCTCCCCCGTCGCGGAGTTGCTGCCGTGAAAGGGCGCCGTCTCCCGCGCGCGCATCGCGCGGATCAAATCGTCCGTCACCGCCACGGACTTGGGAATCTGCCCGTAGGAAGTGGATACCAGATTCAAATCCGTATCCACAAACTGCATCTCGATCGTTTCCTTTTCCCGGAAATTGCTGGCGGCATTGGAACAGGCCACGTACAGCTCCGCGTTGCTCTGATCCAGGTTATTGCTCAAAAAGTTCGTAGTGGCAATCACCTGCGCCTCCAGCTCCGACTCGACGCCGGAGTAGTAATAGGCCGTGATGCCGATAGTAAACCCCAGCACCGTCAGCACCACCAGCGCGGCGGTGACGCTCACCGTGTTGCGCAGCCAGCGCTTTTGCAATCCGCCGGACCGTTTCGACTTTTTCACGTCCCTACAGCCCCCACTTGTATCCAAAGCCCCAGACCGTGGTGATATAAACCGGCTTGGTGCTGTCGTCCTCGACCTTGATGCGCAGCCGGCGGATGTTCACATCCACAATTTTCAGCTCGCCGTCGTAGTCCTTGCCCCATACGGAGGTGAGAATATCCTCCCGGGACAGCGCCCTGCCCGGATTTTGCATGAACAATTTCATGATGGCGTATTCCACCTGGGTCAGCTTGATCCGCCGCTCGTTCTTTTCCAGCGTCCGGTTGCGTAAATTCAGCACAAACGGCCCATGGGTGATCACCTGCGCATCCATCGTTGTGTCGCCGTCCACCCGGCGGTAAAGCGCGTCGATCCGCGCCGTCAGCTCCGCGGGAGAAAAAGGCTTGGTCACATAGTCGTCCGCGCCGGTCATCAGCCCCGTCACCTTGTCCATCTCCTGGGTTCGGGCGGTGAGCATGATGATTCCAATGGTCTTATTGGTGGCGCGGATGCTGCGGCAGACCTCGAATCCGTCGATGTCCGGCAGCATGATGTCCAAAATCGCCACGCCAATGTCGGGGTTCTCCTTCAGGCGCTCAAGCGCCTCCATGCCGGTTCCAGCCTCGATGGCGTCATAACCGGCACGTCTGAGATTGATCACCACAAAGCTGCGGATACTGACCTCGTCCTCCAGAATCAGCACTTTTTTCATCGGTACGTCTCCTTCAATTTTCTACTGTAGTCTGATCCGGCCGCAGACGGAACCGCGCCGTCACAGCCTCTTGGGTCAAGCCGCTGTCCGGATAGAGAGCGGCTGCAAAGGTCACGTTTCCCCTCGTCCCAAGGATAACCGGGCTATCGCTATGGTCGTCCTCGTCGCTAAACGCGTAAATGTCCAGCATCGGCGTCATCTCGCCGTCGGCTTGCCGCTGATAAAACGTCGTGCAGCGGCTATTCTCCGTCGTTCGGGCGAAAAGATACAAATTCTCGTCCCATCCGCCGGGCAAATTGAAATACCACTGATCGTTCAGATTATAACACGTCAAATATTTTGACACCGTTCTTCCGCCGGCCCGGATTCCCTTCCAGTTCACCAGCGTCACAGCCGCCTCGCTGCCCTCCAGCAGGCGCGGCTTGACCAGATACGGCAGTTCCATGGCGCCGTCGGCGTCAATATCCGTCAGCGCCCAGCCTGCCGGGATAGGCGGCACGTTCTTCTCGCCGGTCAGAGAGACCAGCGCGCCGTCCTGGTACCCCAGCACGTCCACGCACTGCGTAGCCTCGTCAATGGTGCCCGTCACAAACACCGCCGGTACGCCGCCCTCGATAGTGCCAGTCTGCACCAAGTTGGCCGACTCCGCCAGCGTCATCGTGGACGCCTTGCTGCTCCCCAGCAGCTGGCCGTTGCGCCAGGTATACAGCTCCGCAAGCCCGTCCACCTGGTTCGCGTCGCCCCGCAGCACAAACACGTCCTCGCAGCCGTTCTGATCCAGATCCGTCACGGCAAAGCGGTACCCGCTCACGGCCAGCACCTCCCTCACCGCGCCGTTTTGCGCGGCGTAAACGCTCAAGCTCTTGGGGACCCCTTCGTTCAGCTGGCGGCTGACCACCATCTCCGCGCCCTCCAGCCCGTCCACCTCGACGAACTGCACAGAGTCGAAATTGATTCCGTCGCCCTCCAGGCACGCAATCTGGGAGAAGACCGAGCCGGTCCGCCGGAACACATAAATCTTCAGCGGATGCTCACCCTCCGCCTTGGCGAACACAACCGCTTCATTGATGCCGTCGCCGTCGAGATCCTTCAGCTGCACCGCCTGGCGGTTCTCGCCGCTGACGGGCGCGCTGTAGGCCGCGGCCGTCATGGCCTCGTCGATGGCCTGCTGCAAATTGTAGTAGTCCTCCGCCTGCTTCGGCAGCGCCAGCAGCTCGTCGGGCGCGCGCATGAAACAGCCCGACAGCGCCAGCGCCAAGCTCAGCGCCAACGCTAAAATACGCAGTCTTTGTTTCAACGCGATTCCCTCCCAACGCTCAGAGCTTCCTCAAGATGATCCCACGCGGTGAAGCGAGATGGTATTCCACCCAGGTTTTCTCCATTCCCGGCAAAGCCGGGGAAAAACGGCTTAACGGCTTAAATACAATGTGCTTAAATACAGCGAATAACAGCCGCTTTGCGGCTATTATACCACAAATCGTTACAAATTGATAGTAGCTTTCCCTATTTTATTACAACATTTTCCGCGCCCAGCACCCGCGAAAGCTCCTGCAACATATCCTGCCGCACGAAACACCGGGTCCCCCGGCGAATTTTGGTATCCGCAAAATACAAAACCGCCTGCATCGTCCCTGGGAACATACTCAAAATTGCCCGTACTTTTTCAAACGCCGGATCCGCCTCCGAGGGCAGCTTCAGCCACAGCTTCTGGCCGGCAGCCGCCGCGGGCGGCTGCGACTCCTCCTCGTAGTCGGAAATCGGCCGTGCGTTGTTGACCACCATCTGCGGATCCTTCTCTTCGCGGATCGATATGCGCCCGTTGACAACCACCGCGGCGTTGTCCTTTAAATAGCCGCCGTACTGGCTCAGCGTGTTGGAAAACGCCAGCAGCTCAATCGCCCCCGTGTCGTCCTCCAGTACAAGATAGGCCATGGTGGAGTTGTTCCGCGTCGTCTTCATCCGCACCGACTGGATAATCCCCGCAACCGTCACCGTCTGCCCGTCCTGATAACGCGCGTCTTCCCGTTCCGGCGCCGTCATGATGTCCGCCAGCGGTACAACCAGCGTGTTTTTCAGCAGCGCGCGGTACTCGTCCATGGGATGGCCGCTGAGATAGAGCCCCGTCGTCTCCTTCTCCATGGCCATCAGCACCTGGCGCGGCAGCTCCGGAATGTCCGGGACGGTGACGGACGGCACATCGTCTTGCCCCGCGTCGAACAGACCCATCTGGCCGGACACGTTTTTCCGGCGGTTGCCGGCGACGGCGTCGAGTACCGGCTCATAGATCCGCAACAGCTGCGAACGGTGATAGCCAAAGCAGTCCATGGCGCCGCACTTGATCAAATTCTCCATCGCGCGCCGGTTCACATCCGTCTCGTACAGCCGCTCACACAGGTTTTCAAAGGAGGTAAACGGGCCGTTTTTCTTCCGCTCCCCCACCGCCTGCCGGATCAGCTCCTTGCTGATGCTCTTCACCGCCGCCAGGCCGAAGCGAATGTTCGTCCCCTCCACCGTGAATTTATCCTCCGACCGGTTGATGTTCGGCGGGAGCAGTTCGATGTTCATATCCTTACATTCTGCGATGTAACTTGCAATTTTGGAGGGGCTGCCCAGCACCGACGTCATCAGCGCCGCCATGTACTGGCGGGGATAGTGGCACTTGAGATAGGCCGTGTCGAAGGCCACTTTGGCATAGCATACCGCGTGCGCCTTATTAAAGGCGTAGTTCGCAAAATCCAAAATCTCATCGTAGATCGCCTGGGCCACGCCCTCCGCGATGCCATTGGCTACCGCGCCGGGGATGCCCCGCTCCGCGTCACCGTAGACGAACGCCTTGCGCTCGGCCACGATCACCTGCTGCTTCTTTTTGGAGATCGCGCGGCGCATATTGTCCGCCTGGCCCAGCGTATAGCCGCCCAGGCGGCGGAAGATCTCGATCACCTGCTCCTGGTAGACGATGCAGCCATAGGTGACAGCCAAAATCGGCTCCAGTTCCGGGCACTGATAGCGAATCGTCTCTGGGTGGAGCTTGCTGGCAATAAATTTTGGAATTGAATCCATGGGGCCGGGGCGGTAGAGGGCCACAATGGCCGTCAGATCTTCAATGGACGTGGGCTTCATGTTCATGCACACGCCGGTGATGCCCGCCGACTCCAGCTGAAAGACGCCGGATGTCCGCCCGGCGGCCAGCATGGCGTAGGTCTCCGGGTCGTCTTCGGGGAGGTTGTGCATGGAGAAATTTGGAACCGTCTTGCGGATCTCCTGCACCGCGTCCTCGATGACCGTGAGGTTCCGCAGGCCCAGGAAGTCCATCTTCAAAAGGCCCAGCTCCTCGATGGTAGTCATGGTGTACTGGGTCACGACGGTGTCGTCGTTTTTTGCCAGCGGGACATAGTCACTGACCGGGTTTTTGGTGATGACCACGCCGGCCGCGTGGGTGGAGGTGTTGCGCGGCATCCCCTCGATGGCGCGGGCGGTGTCGATGAGCTTTTTGATCTGCTCGTCGCCGTCGTACATCTCCTTGAGCTGCGGGCTGACGCGCAGCGCCTCGCCCAGCGTCATGTGGAGCGTGGCGGGAATCAGCCTTGCCACCGCGTCCGTCTGGGCATAGGAGATGTTCAGCACCCTGCCCACGTCCCGGACGGCGGCCTTTGCGGCCATGGTTCCAAAGGTGACGATCTGGGCCACCCGGTCCTTGCCGTATTTGCGCGTCACATAGTCGATGACCTCGCCGCGCCGCGCCTGGCAGAAGTCCATGTCGATATCCGGCATGGACACGCGTTCGGGATTGAGGAAGCGCTCAAAGTATAAATTGTATTTCATCGGATCTATATCGGTGATATCCAGGCAATAGGACACTATCGCACCCGCCGCCGAGCCGCGCCCCGGTCCCACAGGGATCCCCTGCCCCTTGGCGTATGCCACAAAGTCCGCGACGATCAGAAAATAATCCACATAGCCCATCTTCCGGATCATCCGCATTTCGTATTCCAGCCGCTCGCGATAGCCGGGAGGATCGTCGGGATACCGGCGGGCGTAGCCGTCGTTGCACAGCTTTTCAAACCAGCTCCAGCCGTCGTATCCCTCCGGATAGGTAAATTCCGGCAGGTGGTATTCCCCGAACTTGAACTCCACGCTGCACTGGGCGGCGATTTTCGCCGTGTTTTCCAGAGCTTGCGGCTGGTTGGGGAACAGCGCGCGCATCTCCTCCTCACTCTTGATGTAAAATTCGTCCGTTTCAAAGCGCATCCGGTTAGGGTCGTCCACCGTCTTGCCCGTCTGGATGCACATGAGCACGTCCTGTATCTGGCTGTCGTCGCGGGTCAGATAGTGGGCGTCGTTGGTGACGACCAGCGGCAGCCCCGTCTCCCGGGACAGACGCAAAATGCCTTGGTTCACCCGCTTCTGATTGGGGATGCCGTGGTCCTGCAGCTCCAAGTAAAAATGCTCCGGTCCGAATATCTGAGACAGCTCCAGCGCCGTCTGTCTGGCCGCCTCGTAGTCGCCGGCCAGCAGCGCCCTGGGGATGGCCCCCGACAGACAGGCCGACAGCGCGATCAGCCCCTCCGCGTGCGAGCGCAGCAGCTCCATGTCAATGCGCGGGCGGCCGTAAAAACCATCCAAAAATCCGCGGGAGACCAGATAGCTCAAATTGCGGTAGCCCCTCTCATTCTGGCACAGCAGCACCAGGTGCCGCGCCTCGTTGTCGACGCCGTGCACCCGGTCGGTCATGCGGCGCGGCGCCACATACACCTCGCATCCGATGATTGGCTTGACCCCTGCCGCCTTCGCCGCCTTATAAAAATCAATGACGCCATACATGACGCCATGATCGGTAATCGCCACGGCATCCTGCCCCAGCGCCTTCACCCGTTCCATCAGCTTTCCGATCCGGCAGGCCCCGTCCAGCAGGCTGTATTCCGTATGCACATGCAGATGCACAAAAGCCATAGCCCTCTCCTATTCTCTGGACAATTCCAGCAGCTTCCGCATTCTGTGGTTGATGGCCGACTTGCTCGCCGGCGGGTCGGACATCAGCGCCAGCTCCGTCAAAGTCGCCTCCGGGTTTTCCTGCCGCAGGCGCGCCGCCTGGCGCAGCTTGTCCGGCAGCGTGGGTAAAATCCCCTTGGCCTCCAGGCGGCGGATCGCCGCAATCTGATCCTGCGCCGCGTCCACCACCTTGGTCAGATTTGCCGTCTCGCAGTTGACCCGGCGGTTGACCTTATTGCGCAAATCCTTTTCCACCTTGGCCTCCATCACGTACATGGCGCAGACCGGCGCGCCCAGAAAGGTCAAAAAATCCGCGATCAGCTCGCTCTGTTTGAAATACAAAATGCAGCTGCCGCCCCGATCCGTCCGTTTCGGGCTCCAGCCCATATCTTCCATCAGCGCGTTCGTCTCCGCGCCGGCCTTCCGATGGTTGGTGACGAATTCCAAGTGGTAGCGCTTCTCCGGATCCGTGACCGAGCCGCCGGCCAAAAACGCGCCGCGCAGGAAGCTGCTCCGGCAACACTCGTTTTCCAAAATTCCAAAGTTCACGTGCAGCGTCACGCAGCTCTGGCGCTGAAAGCCATAGCTGGCAAAGATTCGATTCAGCTTTCCCGGATCGGTGACGCCGAAGGCCATCTTCCCCCCGCCCTGCCCCGGAAGCATATCGAAGCCAAAGCCGAACGCCCTGCGGAACACTTTGGGCAGCCGCGCAGCAAAATCCGCGCTCTCCGTGACGATCTTGATCTGATCTTGGGAGAACGTGTTGCAATACAGCAGCACCCCATAGCACTCCGCCAGCGCGCAGCACTTTTTGCCGGGTTGAGTCCTGCAAATTTCCGTTTTCACTCTCGCTGCAAATGACATGTCAATCCTCTTTCCACCGCCAGCGCTCCCGGTGCTCCACCGCGACCGGGAACCCCTTCGCCTCCAACGCCCGCGCCACCGCCGCCGCCATCGCCACCGACCGGTGCCTTCCGCCGGTGCAGCCGATGGCAAAGGTCAAATGGCCCGTCGCTTTTTCGGGATGCAGCGCAAGATACGCCTGATATTGTCGAACCCGCAGACACAGCAGGCGCACCGCCGCCCGCAGATAACGCCCGCTCTCCGGGAAGGAGAACACGTAATCCCGCACTTCCCCATCCAAGCCGGTTTTCTCCTTAAGCTCCGGCACGTAAAAGGGATTTTGCAATCCCCGCACATCAATCACCATATCCGCCTGCGGAATTCCGTACAAAAACCCGAAGGACATCACGCAAATCGGTTCCATCTCGCCATCCCCGTGCAAACAGTCTGCGCCCGCCGCCCCGCGCCGGGCGCAGACTCCTTGGATCTTCCAAATCCAGAAAACTACAAAAACTTGACCTCCGGTTCCAGCCAGATCCCGGAGCACTCGTGTACCCGTTCTTGAATCAATTCCACGGTCTTCCTGACATCTTCGGCCGTCGCGCCGCCCAGGTTCACCACGAATCCCGCGTGCTTTTCCGACACCGCCGCGCCTCCGACGCCCGCGCCCTTCAGTCCGGCCTGTTCAATCAGCGCCGCCGCATAGCCGCCCGCAGGCCGCCGGAACGTGCTGCCCGCCGAGGGCAGATTCAGCGGCTGCGAGGCACGGCGCTTTTCCTGGAGCG
Organism: uncultured Oscillospiraceae bacterium; assembly: GCA_964450645.1. Classification (GTDB taxonomy): domain Bacteria; phylum Bacillota; class Clostridia; order Oscillospirales; family Oscillospiraceae; genus JAKSPM01. The sequence continues at coordinate 37,733 of CAYVEB010000004.1, forward strand.
CACGCATCGTCTTGCGGATCGCCTCCCGGTCGCCGGGCGCCAGCTCCAGCCAGGTGCGCAGAATCACGCCCTCTTTTTCCTGGAAGACGCTCTTGCGGTAGCCAAAGCCCTGCGCCGCGCCCTCGAACACTTCCGCCGTTCCGTCCAAGTGCAAAAACTCCGTCCGCACCGCCACCCGCGCGATCTCGCCGCCGTATGCCCCGGCATTCATATAGACGCCGCCGCCGACCGTCCCCGGAATCCCGTAGGCAAATTCCAGCCCCTGCAGGCCCAACTCGCACGCGCGCATCGCCGCTTTCGCCATCGGCGTCCCGGCCAGAACCTCCAGCCGCGTATCCGACGTCCGCCGGATCCCGCTCAGGCACGTGCCCAGTACAATCACCACACCCCGCAAGCCCTCGTCCGGGGCCAGCACGTTGGTGCCCGCGCCCAAAATTACCGGCTTGACGCCCCGCCGGTGGAGCACCTCCAGCACCGTGCGCAGCTCCTCCGCACTTTTGGGAAACACCATCCATTCCGCCGGGCCGCCAATCCGAAACGACGTGTGCCGTCCCAGCGGTTCCTCCGCCCGCACCTCCAGCTCCGGCGCGCTTGCGTACAGTTCCTCCCGCAAAGCCTGATTCAAACCCATAGGTCCCTCCAAATAAATAATTAATATTAGTATACCACAAAATTTACCGTCTTGCAATCACAAGATCATCATCCCTCCGGCCATCTGGGTGGAATAATTAGCCGCGAACTTGTATACCCTAATGCGGATCCCTTTATTGAAATGGCACGGGGAGGGCAAATATGCAAGCGATTATGCAAATACAGAAGCTACTGAAGGAAGTCAGCCGCAAAAAAGTCGGCATCTACGCGGCAAACGCATCGTTTTTTATCCTGCTATCCATTTTCCCGGCGATGATGCTGTTTCTGAGCCTGCTGCAGTATACGCCCCTGACGAAGGAGGCCTTCCTCTCCGCCGCCGAGGGGCTGGTGCCCTCGGTTCTGGAGCCGCTGCTGCACTACGTAGTCACCGATCTGTTCGCCAACCAGAGCATCGCCCTGATCTCCTTCACCGCCATCACCACCGTATGGTCAGCCTCCCGTGGCGTCTACAGCCTGCTCGACGGACTCAACGTCGTCTACGGCCTGCGGGAGCACCGCGGCTACCTCTTCCGGCGCCTGGTGTGTATGCTCTATACCCTGCTGCTGTTCGCCGCGCTTCTGCTCACGGTCTTCTTATATGTATTCGGCCAGCGCATCCGCGTCTATCTGGCCGCGCGGCCGATTCCGCTATTCCGGCTGCTGCTGTTTTTCATCCAGCTGCGCTGGCTGGTCGTCTCGATTCTGCTGACCGCGCTGTTTACCATGATCTTTCTGGTGTTCCCGGATCGCAAGCTGACCGTCCGGGCCGTTTTCCCGGGCGCCGCCATCGGCGCCGTGGGCTGGGTGGTCTTTTCGTCGCTTTTCTCGTTTTATGTCAACCGATTCGGTGGCTTCTCGCGCATCTACGGGTCTTTGAGCGTCATCGCGGTGAGTATGCTCTGGCTGTACTTTTGCCTGAGTATCCTCTTTTACAGCGCCCTGTTCAACGTTTACCTGGAGCGCTGGCGCGCTGCCCGCCGCACATAGCAAGGCAAGTGTTTTCTAGACAGTCTAAGGCGCCAAAACCGCGGTTTTGGCGCCTTGCGCTTCATCAATATTTCCGCTCAAAGGAATTGCAGTCGGTGCACTCGACCACAGTGGGGTTCTCCTCGTGGGTGCCGACCTGAATCTTGTCCAGCGTGCAGTAGTTGGAGCTGTTGCAATGGTGCGTGCACTGGGAAACGGTGCATGCGATGCACTTGTTGGCGTTGGTGTTGCAATCCATAATCGTATCCTCCTTCTTCTGAATGATACGCCTATTGTTCCACGCCAGAGCAAAACTATGCGCGCCGCCACGCCTGATACAGCCGCGCCGCACCATCCGCCATCTGTGCTTGCGTCAGCGCGCCGAAGCCCAGCAGCAGCTTCCCCCCGTATTTTTCCGGCATCTCCCCGATGAAATACGGACTGATGGGATAGACCTTTACGCCCGCTTCCTCCGCCAGACGGCACAGTTCCTCCTCGTCCCGGCGCAGCTGCACAGTCAGATGCCGTCCCGCCGCCTCACCGATCAGGCGCAGATCGTCCCCAAATATTCCCAGCGCGTCTACCAAAAATTGCCGCTGCCGTTTGTAGTAGGTGCGCATCCGGTTCAAGTGCCTTTCAAAATGTCCCCGTACCAAAAATTCCCGCAAAATCAGCTGCTCCGGCGCCGGCACATCGCACGACACCCCCAGGCCGCTCCGGCGGTACAGCTGTAGCAGCTCCGGCGGCAGCACCATATACCCGATGCGCAGAGCAGGCGCGACAGTGCTGGAAAAAGTTCCCAAATAGATTGTGCGGTTGTGGCCGTCGATGCTCTGCAGCGGCGGCACGGGCCGGGCGTCGTAGCGGAATTCCGAGTCGTAGTCGTCCTCGATGATATAGCGAAACGCGCCTTTCGCGCTCCAGTTGAGCAGCTTCGCCCGCCTGGACATGGGCATACAGATTCCCAACGGATACTGGTGCGACGGCGTCGTGTACAGCACCACATGGTCCAGTTCCTCCAGCGGCTCCACCATGACGCCCTGCCTATCCACCTCCGCCGCCAGGACTGGATGCCCCATCCGGGCGAATCGCTGGTAGCAGCGGTTGTACACAGGATTCTCCACGGCGAAGCAGACGCTCCGGTCCATCATCAAGCCCAGCAGCGTGATCAGCCCCGCCGTGCCGCTGCCGATCAAAATTTGCTCCGGCGCGCAGCGCACGTTCCGCGCCTTTTGCAGGTACTGCGCCACCGCCTCCCGCAGGCCCGGATCCCCCTCGGCAGGACAGCGCTCCAGCCAGGCGGGCGTGGCAAACACCTCCCGCGCCAGCCGCTGCCAGATCGTCAGCGGAAACTGTGCCCAGGCCATGCCGCTGGGGTCAAAGTCCACGGCATACTGCCGCTTGGGTTCCGCCCGCGCCGGGCGATCCGCCGCCAGCGAGACCTTTTGAATTCGGTCGATCGCGCAGACCACAAATCCGCTGCGCGGCTGCGCCCGCACATAGCCCTCCGACGCCAGCTGGCCGTAGGCCGCGTCCACTGTGTTCACGCTGATCCCCAGCTGCTGCGCCATCATCCGCTTCGAGGGCAGCTTCCGCCCCGCCTGCCACTGGCCGCCAATAATCTCCTCGCGCAGCGCCCGGTAGAGCCGTTCATACATCGGGGTGCGCTCGTCCCGCTCCAAAAAAACCATCTGGTCCTCCAGAAATAATCAAAAATCGTTTAGTTTATGGTATCAGATTTCACAAAAAAAGTCAAGCCGGGCAGGCTGCATGCTCCCTACCCGGCCTAAAAATACCGATAATCATTTTTCATTCGTTTCTCGCCAGCAGCGTCCGGACAAAGCCGTTTGCCGGATGCGCCCGCAGCTCCTCCGGCGGCGCATACTGCTGAATCTCCCCGTTGTCCATGATGAGCACCTGGGTCCCCAACTTCAGCGCCTCGCGGATGTCGTGCGTGACAAAGACGATGGTAATCCCGGTCTGCCGGTGGATACGTCGGATCTCATCTTGCAGCGTGGCGCGGGTAATTTCGTCCACAGCGCCGAACGGCTCGTCCATCAGCGCGATCTCTGGCCCCGCCGCCAGCGCGCGGGCGATGCCCACCCGCTGCTGCTGCCCTCCGGAGAGCTGGCGCGGATAGCGCTTTCGCAGCGATTCGTCCAGTCCCACAATCTGCAGCCACTGGCTCACCGTCTGGGAAATTTGTTTTTTGTCCGCCTTGCCCTCCAGATTGCAGACGTAGGCAATATTCTGCTCCACCGTCATGTGGGGAAACAGGACGCTGCCCTGAATCGCGTAGCCAATTCCCCGGCGCAAGCGGATCGGATCCATCTGGCGGATATCGCGCCCGCCGACCAGAATTTCACCCGCCACCGGTTTGATCAGGCCGTTGGCCATTTTGAGTACGGTGGTCTTTCCACAGCCGGAGGAGCCGATGATCGTGACGAACGCGCCCTTTTCCACGCACAGGCTGAAATCCGGAATGACGGTTTTCTCGCCGTAGGCCATGCGGACATGGCGGTATTCCAACGCGTACATCGCGCTAATCCTCACGCAGCAGACCCTTTTCCCGGAGGAACGTCTCCGCAACCTCCTCAGGGTCGGCACCCTCGGCCTCCACCTGGTAGTTCATCCGGGCGATCTCGGCGTCGGTGATCAGGCCCTCCATCTTGTCAAAGACAGCCTGCAGCTCCGGGTGATCGCGCAGGACCTCGTTGCGCACCACAAACCCGCAGACGTAGGACGGGTAGAGGCCCTGGTCGTCCTCCAGCACCACCACGTCGGAGACCGACAGCTGGCCGTCCGTGGTGAAAATATTCATCACATCGATCTGCTTTTGCCGGATGGCGTCGTATTTCAGGCCGATGTCCAAATCCATGGTGTCCCGGAACGCCAGGCCGTAAGTCTGGCAGAGCGCATCGTAGCCGTCCTCGCGCTCAAAGAAGTCGTACTCCGCGCCGAAGGTCAGCTGATCCGCCACCGCGGCCAGATCCGAATAGGTCTTCAAGCCGTACCGCTCCGCGACTTCCCGCGTCACGCAAAGTCCATAGGTGTTGTTAAATCCGATCATGCCCGTCCAGGTCATATCCATCGCCGCATATCCGGCCTGGAGCTGGTCGAACATGCTCTCATCGTAGACGCTCTGCTCCTTCAGCACCGCGTTCCAGCCGGTTCCGGTATACTCGGGATAAAAATCGAACGAGCCGTTTTCCATCGCGGGCTGGATGTTGGATACGCCGCCGCCCACGCCCTGGGTCAAATCCACGCGCAGGTCCGTGTCTTGCTCGATAAGAGATTTCATCATATAGCCTAAAATATATTGTTCTGTCATCGGTTTTGTGGCCATATGCAGCGTCTGTTCCGATCCGCCGCACCCCGCAAACATCGTCAGCAGCAGCGCCAGAACCAAAAGCAACGGCAGTTTTTTTCTCATATTTCTACTCCTCATATTTTACGGCCGGGACGGATCGCCCGCTCCACCGCCCCAATGAGCATATCCGCCGCAATGGCGAGCGCGGCGATGAGCAGACTGCCTGCCAGCGTCATAGCCTTGTTGTTGGTTGTAATTCCCCGGTAAATCGCAACGCCCAGGCCGCCCGCCCCGATGAACGACGCGATGCCAGCCAGGGAAATCGTCATCACCGCCATATTCCGCAGCCCGGCCACAATCACCGGCGCCGCCAGCGGCAGCTTGATCTTCCAGAGTACCTGGGCGTTGGTGCTGCCCATGCCGACCGCCGCCTCCAGAAGCAGCGGATCGATGTTGCTAAGCCCCGTATAGGTGTTGCGCACCATGGGCAGCAGCGCGTAGACCGTAAGGGCGATGATCGCGGTCGTATCTCCGACGCCGGACAGAGGGATCAAAAATCCCAGCAGGGAGATCGACGGGATGGTGTAGATAAAGTTGACCGCGCTCATCACGAGTTTCGTCGTATGCGGAAGCTCGCTGATCAGCACGCCGATCCCCAGCCCCAAGACCGCCGCGATCAAAATTGAGATCGCGGACGTCCGCAGATGCTCCGCCAACAATTCCAGAAAAAAGCCGCCGCGGTTTTGAAACAGCTTCAAAATTTCCATGATCATATTCCACACCCCCGCCGGTCAGCCGCGCCGGAGCAAACACCCTTCGCTCCGACGGCCAATTTTCGAATGTTTATACGTTTCTGCCCATTTCCTTCGCCCGTTCCAGCACGCCGGACGCCTCCAGCTTGCCGGGCGCGCCGATGCCGCCGGTCTGAAGGATGCCGCGATTTGTCCACTTTAGATAGTCCGCGATCATCTGATACAGATCCAGAACCGGCTTGTACTCGGCCTTATCCCCGTTGCCGCCGCACACGAAGAAATAGCTCTCCTTCACCGTCAGCGGGCGCGGGCCGCCGGAGCCGCCGTAGGCATAGAGCTTATCAATGGCAACTTTCACCTGCGCGGGCAGGCTGAACCAGTACAGCGGCGTGGACAGCAGCAGCACGTCGCATTTTTCCATCAGCGCGGCAAATTTGTTGAATTCCGGGTCTAGCGCGCACGCCTCGCCGTTGCTCCAGCAGGCGTTGCACGCCCGGCAGCCCTTCATCTGATGCTCCGCCGCATCAAAATAGAATATTTCGTGCCCGGCTTCTCTGGCTCCCTCGGCAAACGCCTCCGCCATCCGCTTGGTAATGCTGTTTTCCCGGGGACTGGATGTAAGAATCAATACTTTTTTGCTCATAATTGGAACCTCCTGTATTTGGGCGGCAAACCGCCTTGGTATGATTATTATATCTGATTTCTTAGATAAATCAAGTAGTGAAAATAATCATACATAGTATGCTTCTCCTAACCAAGCGGCAAAAAATTTTACACGTATGCAGGCGCGCCAATCATGAACCTTAAATGTCCAGCGGCTCCATGGAGAAGATTAAATGGCCGATCTCGGACAGATAATGCATCAGTGCCAGGCGTTTTTGCCCAGCTGCGTGTACATCGTCCCTCCGAGCGGCTCGGCATGGGCGCGCAGCGTCCTGTTCTGCTCCGCGTCGACAGCGATGCGGAGCTGGCGCTTGTTGACCACGGTGCTAAATTCTGACTTGATCTTGGCATACAGCACCTCGCCCAGGTGGCGCAGACAGAAGCCCGCCTTATAGTCGGCCTTGGAGATGCGCACGCGGATTATGTCGCGCTGGCCGATGTGCATGTCACCCTCGACGCAATTGAGAACCTGGTGGATCTTGCACCCGAACACGCCCTCGAAGTCGGGCTGCATATTCTTGCCGGCCACGTCGATGGTGTAGGAGCACGAGATCTTGATGGCGCCCGTGCCGCTGGCAACCACGATGTTCTTCATGGGCTTATATGCGTTGACGAGCGCGTTAATGCGGTCGAATGTGTAAGAACCCCTCTACATCACCGGGTTGGATGTTGCCAAAGATCATCGCCGCGCGGACCTCCGCGACGGAGAAATGGCCGTGACAGGCCGTGCCCCCGTACGGGGCGGGGGCACGGCGTATTTGCACGATTCGATAATCTCCGCGGCGATGGTCGTGCCGACGCCGGACTGGAAAATGGAATGTATGCGCGCCTCGCGCAGCATCATGCCCTTTACATCTTTAAAAGCTGCTTTAATTCGGCAAGGTTTGGGCTTTCCTACCGAGATAGGCCTTGATACAGGCGAGGGAGCAGGCAGTTTTGGACATCGTCATGGGGGCCGATTCGCCCGGTTCCGCTACAACGGCATCCAACTCCTGTTGGGCCTTGGCGACCATCTCTTTGGTGCCGCGCAATACGCTTTTAATGCCATAGGATGATTGCTTTCTTCTTATTCTACTGACGGGCCGTGTTTTGCATCTTTGGCGTCGAGTTTGGCCTTGATGGCCCGGATCTGCTCGATCGCGGTGGGACTGCAGCCTTATGGCCAGCAGCCGCTGCCGCCCGCGGGAAAGCGCAGGTAGTTTCTGCCGACGATACCGTGTACGTCAAAGCCGCAAATTCCGCGCCAGCGGGTATACCGGGGAAAAGTACGGGAATTTTATTCGGTATCAGGTTATCAGTTTCCATTCTACTTGTAAATAAAAAGTGTATCAATTTCGTAAAAACCAGTCATTTTTGCGCGGGGTAAATTGAGGAAAATTGTGCGCGGCAGGTCTTTTTGGCGGTCTGGGGCGATTACAAAAAACTCCTTGCGCGGACGGCCAAAACTTTGTATACTGATATTATCCCAAATAAAAAATCGCGAGGCGCCGCCGGAACGCAGGCGCCCGTGCGCGCCAAGTTCGGCGCAAGACGCGTCTCATGCCGGATGTGGAGAAAGTATGCCCGGTATGATCGGAAAGAAGATGTCTTATGGCGAATATTATTGAACTGCACGATCTGTCCGACCCCGGCTTGGAGAACTTTGCGCGGCTCACGGAGGCCCAGCTGCGCAACCGGCTGGAGCCGGAGCTGGGGGTGTTCATTGCGGAGAGCCCGAAGGTGATCCGCCTGGCGCTGGACGCCGGATGCGTACCCGTAGCGCTCTTGATGGAGCAGAAACATATCACCGGGCAGGGCGCGGCCATCATCGCGCGGTGCCCGGACATCCCGGTCTACACGGCGGAACGCGCGCTGCTCAAGGATCTGACAGGCTACGCCCTGACACGCGGAATTTTGTGCGCCATGCGCCGCCCGGCGCCGCGCGATGTGGCGGAGGTCTGCGCCGGGGCGCGGCGGATCGCCGTGCTGGAGGATATTATGGACGCCACCAACGTCGGCGCAATTTTCCGTTCTGCCGCCGCGCTGGAGCTTGACGCGGTGCTGGTCACGCCGGGCTGCTGCGATCCGCTCAACCGCCGGGCGGTACGCGTCAGCATGGGGACGGTGTTCCAGGTGCCCTGGGCCAAGATTGGCAAAAAGCCGGAGGACTGGCCGGGGCGCGGTCTGGCGCTGCTGCGGGAGATGGGCGTGCAGACCGTCGCGCTGGCCCTAAGCGCGCGTGCGACGGCCATCGACCAGCTGGACGCTCCGGAGCGAATGGCGCTTTTGCTCGGCAGCGAGGGCGACGGTCTGCGGGAAAATACCATCGCCGCCTGCGACCGCGTGGTGCGGATTCCCATGGCGCGCGGCGTGGATTCTTTAAATGTCGCCGCGGCGGCCGCCGTCGCGTTCTGGCAGTTCCGCACCCAGAAGCCCTGGAAATAGCAGAGGCAGTGAAAAATTCTGAAAAAGCAGATGACTTCCACATGCAAAAGGCTTGGAAGTCATCTGCTTTTTCAATTCATACAAATCTTTTATCCATATCTAAGGCAGCGGGGATTGTGAAAAACGGTACAAAAGTGGTACAATTGTGAAAAATTAACCATAGCGATCCAAACATACCCCTCAAAAAGGTACGCGAAACGGTATCATATTCGGCTTTACGGAAACAAAGCCGAACCTTCCCCAAACAACTGCCTGCCGATGCGTCCTTGCCGTATTTTGGCGTGCAGCTTGTTCACATTGTATGCCAAGGCCAGGAGCAGAATCTCGGTAAATACTTTCTCCCGACCCCGCGGCAGAAAGCGGCGAAAACCGTAATTCCGCTTGACCGCTCCTAAACCTCTGACTGAATAGATCCGGAGATAGGTCCAGTTGGGCCGAATTTTTTAATGACTCAAAGGCCTTGGTCCGGACGGGGTAAAACTCATTGTAGGTGACAAAAATCTAGAAAACGTGATCCGAGTATCTGCCTGGTGGCGGAAATGCCGCGCGGCCTGCCGCAGATGCCGCCGCTGACACGCGGGCAAAACGCTGCCACTTTCTTCGCCCTCAATTATACTAGGAATTGATAAGCCGCATGAATATGCTCGCCACCTGGGCGCGGGTTGCGCTGCTCTTGGGGCTCAGATAGGCCAATCCGTCCGCCGCGTTCCAGCTGCCGGAGACGATGCCCTCCGCGATGGCCCAGGACAGGGCGGTTTCAGCGAAGCGGGACACCTGACCGGCGTCGGGGAACGTGCTTAGATCCCCGCGCGCGGACACATCGTAGCCCTTCATGCGGGCGTAGCGATAGAGAATGGACGCCAGCTGCTCCCTAGTCACGTCGTTGCCAGGGCAGAAATGCGTCTCGTCCATGCCGTCCACGATCCCGTTTGCGTTGGCCCAGCGCACCGCGGCGGTGTAATACCGCCCGTCATCCACGTCTACAAAGGGCGTCGCGGCGGAGGTCTTCGGCCGGTTCTCCAGCCGCCACAGAACCGTCACGAGCATAGCCCGGTCCATGAATTGCCCCGCGCCGAAGTACGTATCGGTGATGCCGGAGAACAGCTCGTGGGAAACCGCAAAGTCGATCCCCGCGTGCGCCCAGTTATCAGCGTCGGGCATATCCGTAAAACGTCTGCCCGGACAGTCGTCGCCGCCGTCGCAGGAAAGGGCCGGGATCGTCTCGGTTTCGGTGCACCCGCAGCGCACGCAGGTGTAGAGCCTGACGCCGGACGACGTCTGGGTCGGCGCTTCGAGTACCGTGCCATCGTCCCACGCGTGCCCCAGGGCCGGGACAAAATCCCCCTGGGAGACCTCGCCACAGACCTGGCAGGCGTAGGTGGTGTAGCCGTCCTCGGTGCAGGTGGCCTCCTGCGTGGCGATGGGCTGATTGTTGTGCGGAAGCTTGGCAAGGGCGACGTCAAAATCGTATGTGCCATAGTCGGTTGTCAGCCAGGTGTAGCGGCCAAGGCCCTCCTCGGTGCAGGTGGCCTCCTTGACCAGCGTGTAGCGGTAGTTCTCCTCATCAAGCGGCGGAAGCGTGTGGCTCTCCTCGGTCTTGCAGACACCGCACACGCCCAGCAACGTGCCGGAAGCGGACTGCGTCGGCGCCTGGGCAACGGTATAGACAAACGAATGTGCGCCGGCACAGACCGGCAGCCAATGGGCATAGAGGGTGTGATCCGTACACACGTTGACCTCTGTGTCAGCGGTGACCAGGTCGCCGCCGTCGGCGGCTGTAAACCAGCCGTCAAACACATGCCCGTCCCAGGTGGCCTGCGGCAGTTCGCCGTAGGCCGCGCCATAGGCAACCATCTTTTCCGAAACCGGCGTGCTGCCCCCGTTCGCGTCAAAGGTGACCGTCACCTGCGGATCGGAGGTGATCTCATAGGAGGCTATGTACCAATACGCCGACGCGTTGCGCAAAGCGCCCGCCTGCCCCCCGTACCGCGCACCGAGCAGGGAGTCGGCCAGCGGCCTGCGATCGCCGGAGTAGCCGGACACCGGATCGGCGCAGTAGAAGGTATCGCCCACGTAGTCGGTCAAAAACACGGCGTGGGACTGCCCCAGCGACGAGCAGTAGAGCACAACGCCCTCCTCATGCTCGTCCAACACGGCCTTCAGGCTCGACACGCTGATTCCGCCCAGGGAGGTGTGGCTCACGCGCATACTGTTCCCCTGGACGTCATAGGTCCAGTACCAGATCAGGCCCTGCCCCTCGTACCACGCGGTGGAGCGGATTGCCGCCTCCGTTACGCCGGGCCAAAGGGCACTTCCGCTCAGATACATCCGCGCGCGGAGCATCATCGCCGCGGAGCTCAACGTGCAGGTGTTGCCGCACTCTTGGGTAAGAAAAATCTCCGGCGGCAAATCCCCGACGGCTTCGGCCCGCGGCGCCGCACCGGGCACAAGCGTAAATATCAAGCACAGGGCAAGCGCCCATGCGCAGAATCTTCGTCTCATAGTCGGTCCTCCTAGAATCGTGCGGATTTCACGGGTTTATACTATCACAAATTGTAACGGCATGCAACCCTTTTGTAACAATTTTTCCGAAACGATCCCTCATATACGTCAAAACGCATCCCTTTTATGCAATCGTTGCCGCGTTTACCCAGGCGCATATCTTGCGCAGGCGCAAATCAACCATTTCCAATCTTTTATCCGTGTTCCGTACGAATGAGGCCTTGCAGAGTTCGCGCCTGCAGGCGCGAAAGAAGTTGCATCATTTCTCGCCGCGGCGTGTACGTGGCGAAAAATACTTTGCAGATCGCAAGCGTGCGTGTCAATCGTTCCTTTCCAACAGCAAGCCCAGCAACGCGGGTTGCTGTTGAAAACGATAATCCGGTGCGCTGTCCGGGAAGACGCGCTGCAGCGACCTGAAAACCTTCCAAATCGAAGCAATGCGGGTTCAATTTGGCTATTTATGCTATTTATTTTTATTTATGATACCGGATCCCCGCCTGGATGCTCTCGGCACGGTAGATCTGCTCGAGGAGCATCACCCGTGCCAGATGGTGCGGAAAGGTCATGCGGCTCATGGACAGCCGGAACTGCGCCTGCCGCTTGAGCGCCGGATCCATTCCGTAGGACGAGCCGAGGATAAAACACGCCGCCGATTTTCCCCGCAGTTTGATCTGCCGCAGGGTCCCGGCCAGCTCCTCGGACGACTGGGCCGTCCCCTCCGGCGTCAGCGCGCACACCCACGCGTCCTTTGGCAGCTTTCCACGAATGGCAGCGCTCTCCTTTTCCAGCGCCGCCCGGATCTGCGCCGCGCTGGGGTCCTCAGGCAGGCGGCATTCCGGCAATTCAATCAGCTGAAACCGGCAAAACGCCTGCAGGCGCTTGGCGTATTCCTCAACGGCCTCCTGGTAAAAGTGCTCTTTCAGTTTGCCCATGGCGATCACGGTGATCGAAAACATTACACTTCCCACCCAAATTGACGGTACAGATGCCCTAATATGTAGTACATCGTCTCATACAGGACGAACGATTGGGCGTTGTAATCCCACAGGCTCTGGAGCTTGGCCGAAAATTCGTCGTCCGCCTCCCAGTATTGGAGCAGGACGGACAGCTTCCCGAAAACCGGAATCTGATAGCTGACGTCCGCCTTCGTGGGATACGGCGCGCCAATTGTTTCGCATCCGGCGCAAAACTGTGCCCGGGTCAGCCGGGTGCTGCCGTCGGACAAGGCGGGGCCAGCGGCGCTGCCGGAGCGGAGCGTGTGGGGCAGCGCGTTGACGGTACACCACCGGCCAGTGACCGGCGCAGTCTGCTCGTGATTGAGCAGGTCATAGATGGAAAGGGCCGTGTGAAATTCCGCTTCGCGGCCGTCCTCCCCCGAAAGCCGCGCGTCCGCGCGCCGCAGCCGGTAGGTCTTGCCGCAAAACGGCACCAGCAGGTCGCCGTCCGCTTGCCGCAAATTGTGGCGCAGGGCCAGCGCGTCCATGTCCTGCTTGGCGAACAGCGCTTGGGACTGTCTGGTCATAATCTCATAATTATTCCTCCGCATGGGGCTTCCTCCGCATCTGCTCCACAATTTCAGCGAACCGGGCGTTGATTTCGTCGTAGTGCTCCGGCACATGGGGGAACAGGCAGCCGGAGCAATCCTTAACTCCGTCCGCCGTATAGGTAAATGCGCCGCCGCAGCGATCCCCCAGGCAGTACAGCGGGCAATAGCAAAACAGGCAGTTGAACCGCGCCGGATCCGCTCCGGGATGGCAGGGGAAAAACTCGCAGGCTGTATGCTGAAAGCAGGCATAGCGTTTTGTATCCATCGCGTCCTCCTCACCGCGCCGCGCAGGCGCTTGGCACCGGCAGCCTTTGTCCCGTCCGCCCGCCGACGGCGCACTCCTGGTCGTCGGTCAAGCGCTGCTCCTGGCGGTCATAGACCTGGATCATGAAGCATCAACCTCATTCATTTGCTTTTGAATCGCCGTGATCAGCAGATCTCCGGCGACCACCCGGTCCTCCGCGGCGAAGCCCTGGGCGAAGTTGTCCGAGTAGAGCAGCTGGGCGCTGGGCGCAAATTCGTCGTCCCCTTGCCAGATGAGGATCCGCATGGCGTAGGGGCCTAAAAACGGCAGCTGGAAAGCCGCGTCCGCGTTTGGCAGCTCCACCGCGCCCATGCGGCGGCAGGCCGCGATAAAGCGCGGCAGCTTCGTCCCGAAGGCGAAAGCGGCGCGGTTCAAGCAGCGGCCGGTGTAGGGACGGATATACATCTCGCCCCAGGGCATCTCGCGGAACGTTTTCCACTGACCCGTCGAAGGCACCGCCCTGCCCTCCAAAAGGTATCGCAGCAAAAACGTCTGCGCGGGCAAGCTGGCGGGCGTCCGCGCTTGCAGCGCGTACTCCGGCCACCGGACGCGGTAGGGCGCGCCCAGCAGCGTCAAGTCGAACCACGTCCCGTCAAAGGGCAAGCCGCACCGCGCGGCAGCCTCCTGCGGGTCTAACGATAAAAACCGCTCCACATAGTGGGCAAAGGGAACCTCTTCTTTGTTGTTTGGAACCCGCACGCGCCTACACCTCCTGCACAGCCGAAGGGAACAGGGCAATATCCGTATGCGGAAGGAAGCAGGCCGCCACGAACTCGTCCATATACCGCGGATTGGTGGATAACTCCAGATACGTCATATTGGCGGCAATCTCATAGACCTTTTCCCGGGCGTGGTCGCTCCTGGCCATGGCGTAGGCCCCGGCCAGGGAGGAGTTGCCGATGTAGGAGAATTTTTCCCGCTCGACGTCCGGGAACATGCCGATGCGGATCGCGTTTTCCATATTAATGCCGGAGCCAATGCCCCCGGCTACGTAAATGTGTTCAATCACCGACACGTCCATATCCAGCGAGGCGAGCATGATGTGGATTGCCGAGAAAATGGCGCCCTTGGCACGGATGAACGACTCCGTGTCCACCTCGGTGATGGAGATCTCCCGGCCGGTCTCGCTCTGATCCGCAGGAACCAGAATGTAACGGCCCATGCCGTGGTGATCTCTGGCGACGCGGCTACCCTCGCGGATAAATTTCCCCTTGGAGGAGATAATACCGCAGCGGTAGAGCTCCGCAATCACGTCGATGATGCCGGAGCCGCAGATGCCCACGGCCTTCTGCCCCGGCTCTCCCACAATGCCCAAAGTTGGCTCCATAGTGCCGTGGTCGATGGTAACAGCCTCGATGGCGCCGTCGGTGGCGCGCATGCCGCAGGAGATGTCGCCGCCCTCAAAGGCAGGTCCTGCGGAACAGGCACAGGACATTAAAAAGTCCCGGTTGCCGAACACGATTTCGCCGTTGGTACCCAGGTCGATAAACAAGGAAAACTCCTCTTTGTTCCAGATCAGGCTGGTAAACGCGCCGGCGGTGATGTCGCCGCCCACGTAAGAGCCGATGTTGGGCGCTACGAGCAGCTTCGCCTCCGGATGGACCGGCAGATGCAGCGCGCCGCAGCGAAGGCCGTCAGCCCGAAAGAAGGTGGGAATATACGGCTCCATGCGCACCGGCCCGGCGTCGACACCCAAAAACAGATGGTTCATCGTCGTGTTGGACGCCACGCACACCCGCACGATCTGGCGGGCCTTGATCTTGGCGTCGGCGCACATCACGGCAATCATCGGCGCCAGCGTCTGCTTAATGATCGCGTCCTGTAGGCGCCGGATTCCGCCGGGCTTGCCTTGCTCGATAATGCGATTGATCACGTCCGCGCCGTAGCGAATTTGGCCGTTTCCGGCCGACGCCTTGGACAGGAGTTCCCCCGTCAGCAGATCGACCAAAACCGCCGATACCGTCGTTGTGCCGATATCCACGGCCAGCGCGCACACCGGCGCGGTGTCACCCGCCGGGCGCACATCATAGACCGTCAAGCGCACGCCCTGCCGCTCGGCAATCACGCGGACGGAAAAATCGCTTTTCCGCAGCGCCGACGCCAGATTTTTCAATACAAAATAGGGAACGTCCACCTCTTCGCAGCCGGATGCCGCCTGCACCGCCCGTTGGAAGCGCTCGTTGTCCGGCATGGTGTCGTCCAGCGTGGGCCGGTCCATGGCCACATCCAGCGCCGCAAACGGGCTGGTAAAATCGACCCCGGCCGCCTGGACGTCTGCCTGTAGCCGCTCAAAAATCGCGATCTCCTCGCCGGAGGACAGATCCGCCGTCTTCATCCGGCTCTGGTAGGCCGACGCGATATCCGGCACCATGACCGTCACGTCGCCGGTGATCCGGCTGGCGCAGGCGAGCCGCCAACCTGCGTCATAGTCCGCCTGGGAGATGTGGCTGTTGGGCGGACTGAAGACGTCGCCCTTCAACAGCTTCACGCGGCACTTGCCGCATGAACCGTTCCCGGAACACGGGGCATCGATGGCCACGTTGGCAGCTCTCGCGCTCTCCAGCAAGGTACTCTCCGGCGCGGCCGAGACGACAACCTTGTCCGCTTCTTTTTCAAATACAAACGTCACCTGATACATAACAGACCGCTCCTTCCCAACGTGTACATTTATTGTAACAAAAATTTTTCCCAATTGCAACCGGGCGTCCACTGCCCGTACGGAAAGATTGTACAAAAAATTTTTTGAAAAAATCATGCAGAGTTCGCGCCCGCAGGCGCAAAAGCGTTTTTCGTTATTTTTCGCGGCGGCCCAGCTCCGCACGAATCACCGCCGCAAAAGCGGCGGCCCAGCTCCGCACGCCCGCTGCGGCGGGTGTGTACGTCGCAAAAAATACATGAATACATGATAGGTCGCAAACGTGCGTGTCAGTCGTCCTTACCAAACAGCAAGCCCGGCAAAGCAGGTTCGGTTTGGAGCATATCGAAAACCATGATTTTCGATATGCTCCAAAAATTCTTTTTTGAAAAAATGTCTGTAAAAACGCCGGGAAATATGCTATGATAGACGCGAGGTGATTGGTATGGATCCAGAAGAACTGCAATCCCAGCCGCAAGAGGATGCGCCGCACGCCCAGCGGCCAAAATATCAGATCATCCTGGCCTGGGTCTTGCTGGCAATTGTTGTAATCGGCGTGATCATGTGGCTGCTGGAGATCGCCACCGCCGGCAAGCTGTTCGGCCTGCTCGGCTGAGTTATGCGCGTTCTGGGAATTGACCCCGGCTACGCCACCACCGGCTTCGGTCTGCTCGCGGCGGCCCGCGGGCGGCAGTCGCTGCTGCAATACGGCGTCATCACCACGCCCAAAGATCTGCCGTTTCCGGATCGTCTTGTCATTTTATATGACGACATGCGGCGCCTCCTGGACGCCGCCAAACCCGACGCCGTGGCCGTGGAGGAGCTGTTTTGGGGGCACAACATCACCACCGGGATCGGCGTGTCCCACGGGCGGGGCGTCATTTTGCTGGCCGTCGCCCAGGCCGGCGTGCCGATCTATGAGTACACGCCCATGCAGGTCAAGCAGGCCGTCGTCGGCTACGGCAAGGCGGAAAAGCGCCAGGTCATGGACATGACACGCCGCATTTTAAAAATGCAGGCGGTCGCCCGGCCGGACGACGCGGCAGACGCCATTGCCATCGCCCTGTGCCACGCCCGTTCCAACACCTCTTTGCTTTCGAAAATTGGAGAATAGATTATGTTTTATTATCTCAACGGAAAAATCACGATTCTTGACGCCAATCTCGCCGTAGTGGACTGCGGCGGCGTGGGCTACGCCTGCCATGTGACCAACTACACGCAGTCCCAGCTGCGCATCGGCGAGGAAAAGCGGCTGTATACCTACTGCAACATCCGTGAGGATCTGTTTGACATCTATGGCTTTGCCACTCGGGAGGAGCTGCGCCTGTTCGAGCTGCTGCTGAGCGTCAGCAGCATCGGTCCCAAGGTGGCGGTCGCGATCTTGTCCACCCTGCCGCCGGATCAGCTGACCCTGGCGGTTACGACGGGCGACGAGCGTGCCATCTCCCGCGCCCCCGGCGTGGGGAAAAAGGTCGCGCAGCGGATCGTGCTGGAGTTGAAGGACAAGCTGGGCGGCGTAGTCCAGTCGGTAGACTTCTCCGACGGGGCCGCGGAACTCTCCGTGCCGGGCAGTCCGCTCGCCCTGGCCAAGGCGGCCCTGGCGGAGCTTGGCTATTCCCAGGCCGACATCGCGCAGGCTCTGCGCGGCCTGCAGCCGGACGGTATGCGCACGGAGGACATCGTCCGCCACGCCCTGCGCGCAATGGTGAGCGGCTGAGGCCGTGCCGGATCAGGAGGAACATATGAGTATCGATTTCAGCCAATCCCCGATTCTGTCTGCCGGTCTGACGCCTCTGGACGAGGCGGAGTTCTCGCTCCGGCCCAAGACGCTCCACGACTACACCGGCCAGGAGAAGGCCAAGAGCAATCTGTCCGTCTACATCGAGGCCGCCAAGCGCCGCCAGGAGCCGCTGGACCACGTCCTGCTCTACGGCCCGCCGGGGCTGGGCAAGACCACCCTGGCCGGCGTAATTGCCAACGAAATGGGCGTCAACATCCGCGTCACGTCCGGCCCGGCCATTGAAAAGCCCGGCGATCTGGCCGCCCTGCTGACCAATCTCAACGCCGGAGATATTTTGTTTATCGACGAAATTCACCGTCTAAATCGGGCTGTGGAGGAGATTTTGTACCCCGCCATGGAGGACTTCGCCATCGACATCATCGTTGGCAAGGGTCCGTCGGCCAACTCCATCCGGCTCGATCTGCCGCGTTTCACCATGATTGGCGCCACTACCCGCGCCGGGCAGCTCTCAAGCCCGCTGCGCGACCGGTTCGGTGTGTCGCTGCGTCTGGAGCTCTACACCACCGAGGAGCTTTCGCGCATCGTCACCCGTTCGGCCACCCTTTTGGGAATCAACATCGAGCCATCCGGCGCCCACGAGATCGCCTCCCGCAGCCGCGGCACGCCGCGCATCGCCAACCGCCTTCTGCGGCGGGTGCGCGATTTTGCCCAGCTCTATTTTGACGGCGTCATCACAAAAACTGCCGCCAGCCACGCGCTGGAAAAGCTGGAGGTGGACGCCCTGGGTCTGGACGCCACCGACCGCCGGATGCTGACCGCCATCATCCGCAACTACGGCGGCGGGCCGGTAGGGCTGGACACGCTGGCGGCTACCATCGGCGAAGAGGCCGTCACGCTCGAGGACGTCTACGAGCCGTACCTGATGCAGATCGGTTTCCTGACCCGCACGCCCAGGGGCCGCTGCGTTACCCAGCTGGCCTATGACCATTTGGGGCTGGAGCGACCCGGCCAGCAGCAATTTTACTAAAAAATTGAAATCTCAGTTGTAATTTTTCTGCACCTTACAAGCCGAAAACTGTCGATTATGCCAAAATAAACAAATTTTAAAAATAATTTTCATGAACTATTGACAAATTGGAAATTTAAGGTTAAAATAAGTCAAAGGTCATGGGGTGGCCGTAAAATCCCCAAATTCAGCGGCAGCGGAGAAAATCGTTCCGCTGCTGTCAATCGCCCTGTGTTGGACCAACAAGCGTTCCTTGATGGTATCTTCGTCGGGGAGAAACTATAATCAAGAGAGGTATCATCAAATGTACGAAGACAAAACTTTAGTTTGCAAAGCCTGTGGAAAAGAATTTGTATTCACAGCCGGCGAGCAGGAATTCTACGCCGAGCGCGGTTTCCAGAATGAGCCGCAGCGCTGCAAGGCCTGCCGCGACGCCCGGAAAAACGCTGCCCGTGGTCCCCGGGAATACTTTACCGCGATTTGTGCGAACTGCGGCAAAGAGGCCCGCGTTCCCTTTGAGCCAAAGACGGATCGCCCGGTCTATTGCAGCGAGTGCTTTGCAAGAATGAGAGAAAACGGCTGATTTTTCGCGTCTGCCGGCGCGAACTCCGCGAGGTTTTTTCATGCTCAAATTCAATAAAAATCAGACTTTGAAAAAGGATACTTTTTATGGAATCGTGCATGAAACGGTCTTTTAGCGGCTGGCCGCTAAAAGGGGCCGCGCGGAAACACAGCCATTTTCCAATAAAAATGTTTTATGTCTTATTTTGCAATGCAAACGCATAGCAAAATGGCCATGTGCCGTTTCCGACGGCACGGTCTGAAATTTAATCGTGTGGGGCGTCTCACCCCACACGCGCGTAAAACTTCATGCGCTACAGCGCATTTGCATCTGTTGTGGTGCGGCGCCAGCGCATAAAGTTTTATTTGGAGAGTCCTATCAACCTGTGTACCCGATGCCGTGCGAAGATCCACGGCATCGATTTGTCTTTTGGCGGGCGCGGGGGCGCAACTTTTCGGGGCGGTGCGGCAACTTTTCGGGGCGGTGCGGCAACTTTTCGGGGCGGTGCGGCAACTTTCCGGAGCGGTGCGGCAGCTTTCCGGAGTGGTGCGGCAGCTTTCCGGAGCGGTGCGACGGATGTTTATGGATTTTTTGCGAATTGTTCACAGTTTTGTCATACCCGCCCGCTAGGATAAGTGTGTAGGATTTTATTGTGTGTAAAGTTATCTTGTCTCCTTTCTCTCCTTTCTCTTCTTTGACAAAAGCCGGGGCCTGGACGGCCCCGGCTTTTGTCGTAGTATCGTTATTGTAAAGAAAACTGCCGGCTCTCGCCGGCGGTTGCGCGTTGATAGCCATATGCGGATGGTCGCGCGAGGTCTGCGACGCGGCTGAGCCTCCGCGCGGGTCAACGCTTGAACTGCCGCTCTAACTGCCTCCTGGATAGCGTGATGCAGATGGGCCGCCCGTGAGGACAGTATTTCAGATCCTCGCGGGTGAGCACCTGGCGAATCAGTTCTTCGCGCTCGGCCGGTTCCGTGTGCCAGCCGCCTTTGATCGCCGCCTTGCAGGCAATGGTGTGGAGCAATTCGTCCCGCAGGCTCCCGGCGTCCAGCTTCTTCCCGGTGAGCAGCTTGCCCGCCAGTTCCGACAAGCTGGCCTCCGCGTCCGACAAATCCACATCGCTGGGAATCTGCCGTAAAAGCACCGTGCCGCCCCCGAAGTCCTCGACGCCGTAGCCGAGATTTTCCAGCAGTTCGCGGTTTTGCAGCACCACCGCCGCCTCTTCCCGTTCCAGACCGCAGACAATGGGCGACATCAGCAGCTGCCCCATAATGGGATTGGTCTGCGCCTTGAGCTTTTCAAATAAAATCCGCTCGTGGGCGGCGTGCTTGTCAATAAACAGCACCGTGTCCGCCTGCTCCACGATCAAATAGGTGTCCAGCACCTCGCCCACCACGCGGAACGGGATGTCCTTGACCGGCAGCGACTGCTGCTCCATCTCCTGCCGGATTTCTTGCAGCGCCGCCGGCGTCGAAATTCCAGGCTTCTCCGATTTTTTTTGCGTCTGGACAGGCGCGGCCGGCCGCCGCGCCGCGTCCGCCGGTTTCTCCGGTTTTTGCGCCGCGGGGAAGCGCAGGGATTCCGTGCCGGGCTTTGTTCCGCGCCCTTGCGTCTGCTCGGAAAACACCTGCCGCGCGACCGCGGCAGGAATCTCCACGGGCGTCTGGGCTTGCACCGCATCCAGCATGGCACGGTTGGACTGCGCCGACATCGTGCGAAATCCGGCCTGTTTTGGTTCCACGGCGGAGCGCGGCGGCTGCAATGTCATCTCCACCCGGCCGGAGGCGCGGTTCAGCGCGGACAGTACGCCGTAGTGGATGCAGTCGAACACCTCCCGCTCGGAGAGAAACTTTACCTCCGTCTTGGCCGGGTGGACGTTCACATCCACCGTCTCGATGGGCATCCGGATGTGCAGGACGCAGGCCGGAAATCTGCCGACCATCCGCTGGTTTTGGTACGCCTCCTCCAGCGCCGAAGAGAGCGTGCGGTTGCGCACGTAGCGGCCATTGACGAAAAAGTGCTGATACCCGCGGGTGCCGCGGGTCGCGGTGGGCTTTGAGACATAGCCGCGGATCGTGGTCTTCCCCCAATGGCTGTTGACCTCCAGCATATCCAACGCATCCTTGCGGCCAAACACGGAATAAATCGTGCTGAGCAATTCTCCGTCGCCAGAGGTGCGCAGCTCCTGCTTCCCGTCGCGCAAAAAGCGGAAGGCGATCTCCGGCCTGGACAGCGCCTGATTCTGCACGGCGGCGAACACCGCCGAACCCTCCACCGAGTCGCGCTTCATAAACTTCATCCGGGCGGGGGTGTTGTAAAACAGGTCGCGGACGATGATGGTCGTCCCCTCCGGGCAACCGGCCTCGCTGTTCTCCGTGACCACGCCGCCGTCCAAATGCAGCGCCGTCCCCGCCACCGCCCCGGGCACCTTCGTCAGCAGATCCACATGGGACACCGCCGCCGTCGCCGCCAGCGCCTCGCCCCGGAACCCCAGCGTTCCGATGGCCGCCAGATCGTCCGGCGTGTGTAGTTTGCTGGTGGCATGGCGCAAAAACGCCGTCGGCGCGTCCTCCCTGGAAATTCCGCAGCCGTCGTCTGTGACCCGCAAAAAGGTTAGGCCGCCGTTCTGGATCTCCACGGTGATCTGTTTGGCTTCGGCGTCGATGGCGTTCTCCATCAATTCCTTGACCACCGACGCCGGCCGCTCCACCACCTCCCCGGCGGCAATCAAATCCGCCATATGGGGCGGGAGCTGTATGATTTTTGGCATAAGGATTCCTCCGCGTTACAAGTAATAGGTGGTGTAGCACACCACCAAATTCACAATTCCATGCACGAAAATGGCGCACCAGATGGTTCCGCTCTTTTCATACGCCCAGCCCAGCGCCAGGCCCGCCGGCAGATAGGAAACAATCACCATCAGCGTGTTCGCGAAACTATACTGGCCAAAAAACTGCCACACGTGCAGTAGCGCGAACGCCAGCATGGACACGACATACGCCCACACGCGGCTTTTCTCCCGCACCAGAGTGAACAGCAGCCCCCGGCACAAGCACTCCTCCACCAGTGGGGCCAGCAGGCACGTACACAGGAGCATCGGGATGAAATGCGCGCGCACCATCCCCATGACGACCTCATTATTCCCATTATAGGACTCGACCCGTAAAAGGGCGAACAGCCAGCTGAGCGCATAATTCATGGCGAAATAAAACACGACTGCCAGAATCACCGTCTGCACGAACAGCCAAAAGTGCTGCCCGATATATTGCAGCGAGCGGAACAAAAACCGGTGGAAAATCGCCGCGGCGGCTACGAAGTTCACCACAAAAACAATCACGTTGAGCTGATAGTTATTCAAATCCGCGCCCAGCGCCGCAAACGCGGTCTGGATGAGCAGCGCGGTCAGAGCCACCTGGAACGGCAGAAAGATCCAGCCGCCGATGATCTCGCCCCGGCTCAGGCTGACGCGCGCGGTTCTGTCATACTTTGCCATACGTTTCTCCTATTCCTTGGGGAGCAGTTGTTTGAGTTGATAGAGGATGTTCAGCGCCTCGATGGGCGTAAGCGCTTCGGGGCTGATCCGGGAAAGGCGCTGGCAGATCTCGCCCGCCTGCAGGTCCAGCATGGATACCTGCGCGTCTGCCGGGGCGCTCTGGGCCGCTTTCGCGCCAGACGGCGCGTCCTGGCCGCTCTCCAGCTCCTTTAAAATCTCGTGGCCCCGGCGAATCACACTCTCGGGCAGTCCCGCCATTTTGGCCACGTCCACGCCAAAGGAGTTGTCCGCGGCGCCGGGAATGATCCGCCGCAGGAAGGTGATCTCCCCGCCGCGTTTTTTCACGGCTACATTATAATTCTTCACGCCTTCCGCGCCATCCATGGCGTCGGCCAGTTCGTGGTAGTGGGTGGCAAACAGGGTCTTCGCCCCGAGCCTGCGCCGGTCGGACACATGCTCGAGAATCGCCCGGGCAATGGCCATGCCGTCGTAGGTGGAGGTGCCGCGCCCGATTTCGTCCAAAATCAGCAGACTCCGGGAGGTCGCGTGCTTTAAAATCGCCGCCATCTCGGCCATCTCCACCATAAATGTGGACTGGCCGGAGGACAGATCGTCCGACGCGCCAATGCGCGTAAAAATCTTGTCCACCACGCCGATGCGCGCCGATTTCGCCGGAACAAAGCTGCCCATCTGCGCCAGCAGCACGATCAGCGCCACCTGGCGCATATAGGTGGATTTGCCCGCCATGTTGGGGCCGGTGATGATCACCGCCCGCTCCGCCCGCGGGGACATGTGCGTGCTGTTGGGGACAAACATGTCGTTTTTGAGCATTTGCTCCACCACCGGGTGGCGGCCTTCCTCGATGTCAATGCAGCCGGATTCGTCCACCACAGGGCGGCAATAGCGGTTGTCCGCCGCGACCGACGCGAAACACGCGAGTACGTCGATCCGCGCGATCCGCTGGGAGGCCTCCTGCACCCGCGCCGCCTGCTTGGCAAGCCGCTCGCACAGCTGCGCGTACAGGTCGTTTTCCAGGCGCAGGCTGCGCTCCTTGGCGTTGAGAATGGCGTCTTCCAGCTCCTTGAGCTCGTCTGTGATATAGCGCTCGCCGGTGGTGAGCGTCTGCTTGCGGATGTAGTCCTTTGGCGCCAGATGGGCCTGGCCCTTGGAGATCTCCAGATAGTAGCCGAAGACGCGGTTGTAGCCGATGCGCAGATTTTTGATGCCGGTGCGCTCGCGCTCACGCGCTTCGATTTCCAGGAGCAAATCCTTCGAGCCATTCATGATCTTGCGCAGACGGTCCAGCTCCTCGTTGTAGCCGTCGCGGATCACGCCGCCGTCGCGTAGAGTGGGCGGCGGATCGTCACAGATGGCCGATTCAATGAGCTGCTGCAGATCCGTCAGCGGGTCAAGCTCCAGCGCCAGGCTCTGCAGGCAGGACTTGGTAAACGGCTCTAAGGCCGCCTTCAGCCCCGGCAGCTGCGCCGCCCCCTGCGCCAGGCTCAAAAGATCCCCCGCCTTGGCGGATCCTGTGACGACGCGGGCCATAATGCGCTCAAAATCCGGCAAATTCCGCAGCTGGCAGATCGTCTCCTCCCGCGCGATGGTCTTGCCAAGCATCTCGTCCACCGCGTCCAGGCGGCGGTCGATCAGTGCCGGATCGACCAGCGGCTTTTCCATCCAGCCGCGCAGCATCCGGCTGCCCATGGCCGTCTTGGTCTTGTCAAGCACCCACAGCAGGCTCCCGCGCTTTTCCTTGGCGCGGATGGTCTGCGTCAGCTCCAGGTTGTTCCGGGCGGTCAGATCCATCTCCAAATAGGCGTTGGAAAAATAATATGTAAAACGGCTTACATGGGGAATGGCGGCCATTTGCCGCTCCCGCAGCCGCGCCAGCAGCGCGCCGGAGGCCAAAATTACGTCAGACTGGTTCGCAATGCGCAGCTCATCCAAGGGCTTTTGAAACTGCTCCTCCAAGAGCGCCTCGCACGCGCCTAGCTGAAACAGCGCCAGATCCGCGTCGTCCAGGGAGCAGTCCAGCTGATCGGTCAGCAGCCGCCGCAGCTCCGAATTTTCCCGCAGATCTCCGCCCAGGAGCGCCTCCCGGGGCGAAAACCGGCCAAGCTCGTTGCGCAAAGCGTCCAGATCCTGGCAGGCGGTGGCGTCAAACTCGCCGGTAGAGATATCACAGAAGGCGACGGCAAAGCTGCTCTCCCGTCCATAGGCGCAGGCAAAATAGTTATTCCGCGCGCCCTCTAACATGGAACTTTCCACCACGGTGCCGGGCGTCACCACGCGCACGATCTGCCGCTCCACCAGGCCCTTGGCCTGGGCTGGATCCTCGGTCTGTTCGCAAATGGCCACCTTGTAGCCCCGCGCCACCAATCGCGCAATATACGCCTCCGCCGAGTGGTACGGCACGCCGCACATGGGAATCTTGTCCTCTTTGTCCTTGTTCCTGTCCCGGGTGGTCAGCGTTAAGTCCAGCTCCCGGGAAGCGGTGCGTGCGTCGTCGGCAAACATTTCGTAAAAATCACCCAGGCGGAAGAACAAGATGCAGTCCCGGTTCTTTTCTTTGATCTTGAGATATTGCTTCATCATGGGGGTGATTTCAGCCATCGCGTTCACTCCTTTTCATCCAGCCGCCCGGTCAGCGACCAGGTGGTGCAGCCGGTAATCTCCACCTGGCGGAACTGGCCCACCAGCGACGCGTCCCCCGGCAGGCGTACGAGCCTTCCGCCGCCGGTGCGGGCGGTCAGCAGATCCCCCTCCACGCCGTCGATGAGCACGCGGACGCTTTGGCCCACATAGGCCCGGTGCTTTTCCAGAGAAATCTGGTTTTGCAGGGCGCACAGCCGGTCAAACCGACGGTTTTTTTCGCTTTTCGGCGTGGGATCGTCCATTTTCGCCGCCGGCGTGCCGGGGCGGGGCGAGAAGATGAAGGTAAACAGCGCGTCGAAGCGCACGCGCGAAATGAGCCGGAGGGTATCTTCAAATTCCTCGTCCGTCTCGCCGGGGAAGCCGACAATCACATCGGAGGTAAAAACCAGGTCCGGCATCTTCTCCCGGCCATAGTCGATCAAAGACAGATAGTGTGCCGAGTCGTAGCGGCGGTTCATGGCCTGCAAGACCCGGTCGTTACCGGACTGGAAGGGCAGATGGAACTGGCGGGCAATCTTGGGATAGCGGGCCATGGTGTCAAAGAGCTTGTGGCTGGCGTCCTTGGGATGGCTGGTCATGAAGCGGAGCAAAAAGTCGCCTTCGAGCTGGGCCAGCCGCTCCAACAGGTCCGCGAAGTCGACGCCGCAGTCCAAATCTTTGCCGTAGGAGTTGACGTTCTGCCCCAGCAGGGTGATGTCTTTATATCCCTGGCCGATCAGGCCGCGCACCTCGGCCAAAATCTCCTCTGGCCGGCGGGAGCGCTCCCGCCCGCGCACATAGGGGACGATGCAGTAGCTGCAAAAATTATTGCACCCGTACATGATCGACACCCACGCTTTGAGCCGGTTGGTGCGCACAACGGGGATGCCCTCGGCGATGTTGCCGGCGAAGCCGTCGACGGCGAAGACCCGCCGGTGCTCATGCAGAACCGCCCACAGCAGCTCTGGGAAGCGCCACAGGTTGTGCGGGTTAAAGCAGCCGTCCACTTGGGGATAGCTGCGGCGGATGCGGTCGGTCACCACGCTCTGGCCGGCCATGCAGCCACACAGAAAAATTTTCTGCCCGGGATGGCGGCGCTTGGTGTGGCTCAAGGCGCCCAGATTGCCGAACACGCGCTGCTCGGCGTGCTCGCGGATGGCGCAGGTATTCATCACCACCACGTCCGCGCCCTCGGCCCCGGTTCCCATACCGTAGCCGCAGGCCGCCAGCATCCCAAGGATGCGCTCGGAATCCGCCTCGTTTTGCTGGCAGCCGTAGGTGTCCACCCAGGCGACGGGCGTGCGGCCCTGACTGTGCCAATATTCGCGAATATTCTGACATATTTCCTCTTGCCTGCGCAGCTCGTCCGGCGCGATGACAGTGGTGTTCCGCTCCAAGTGGTTCCCTCCAAAAATCGATTCTAGAATATCTGCATTGTACCACTTTTCCTCCATTTTTTCAAGGAAAACATTCCAGCGCCCGCCGCGTTTGCCGCTTCGTTTTTTGCTCCTTGCAGTTTTTGGGAAAATATGATATGATAAAAGCGTTGCGGAGACAATCGAGGCCACCCGGACGGGCGCAGGCGCCAAATGTCTCGTAAACGCGGCGCTTCCGGCGCTTTTAGGCCGCCGGAAATCCAAATTTGATTTTTTTGCACCGAACGGGCGCAAATGACTCTTTTGACCATCCGACGCCCCGCCCCCACGGCGGCATGAAAGGAGCGCTATGGATCGTATCATCTGTATCGTCGGGCCAACTGCGTCGGGCAAGACACGCCTGTCCATCGCCCTGGCGAAGGCTCTGAACGGTGAAATTGTGGGCTGCGATTCCATGCAGCTCTACCGCGGGATGAATATCGGAACCGCCAAGGTCACCGCCGAGGAACTAAACGGCGTGCGGCACCATTTGAGCGATGTCGCCGATCCCGGAGAGAGCTTCTCCGTGGGCAAATACGTGGCCATGGCTGACGCGTGCATCCAAGACATCTTGTCGCGGGGGAAAACCGTAATCGTCGAGGGCGGCACTGGGCTGTACATCGACTCGCTGATGGCGGGGCGCTCCTTCGCCCCCTATCCGCGCACCGGCCACCGCGAGGCGCTGGAAAAGCTGGCCGAGGAATACGGCATCGAAGCCGTTTTGGAACTGCTGCAAACCTATGACGCCGAATCCGCCCGCCGCCTGCACCCTTCGGATCAAAAGCGTATCATTCGCGCGGCGGAGGTCTATCTGGAAACGGGCAAGACCATCACCCAGCACAATTTGCAGACGCGGGCGCAGCCGCCCAAGTATGATCCGGTCTGGATCGGCTTAGACTATACCGACCGCAAGGATCTTTACGCGCGCATCAACCGCCGGGTCGAGGCGATGCTGCAAGCCGGGCTGATAGACGAGGTGAAGGCGCTGCTGGCGCGGAACCTCCCGGATACGGCCACGGCAATGCAGGCGCTGGGGTACAAGGAACTGGCCATGGCGCTGCGCGGAGCGTGCACCATGGACGAGGCGGTGGCGCTGATTCAAAAGCGCACCCGCAATTTTGCCAAGCGTCAGCTCACCTGGTTCCGCAGGAATCCCAACATCACGTGGATCCACCAGACCCCTGGGGAGGATTTTTCAAAAGTTTTCTCGCAGGCCCGACAGGTTATACCTTTTTTTGACACGGTAGCCACAGTAAAATAGAAGTATCCAGAAGGACATACCGTCCGAAATATATAAGGAGGATACTTATGGCTACCATTGAAAATCTGCAGGATCATTTTTTGAACGAAGTCCGCAAGGAACATACCCTTTTGACGGTCTTTTTGATGAACGGGTTTCAGCTCAAGGCGGTGGTGACCGGGTTTGACAACTTTGTGGTCATGGTCGTTTCCGAGGGCAAGCAACAAATGATTTATAAACACGCGAT
Organism: uncultured Oscillospiraceae bacterium; assembly: GCA_964450645.1. Classification (GTDB taxonomy): domain Bacteria; phylum Bacillota; class Clostridia; order Oscillospirales; family Oscillospiraceae; genus JAKSPM01. The sequence continues at coordinate 65,806 of CAYVEB010000004.1, forward strand.
CTCCACCATCGTGCCGGCGCAGGCCGTGAAGATCGCGCCGCAGGGCTAAGGGCAATGCTCCCGCCGCCCTGCCGGGAGGTCCCCATGAAAAAACAGGGCAGTATTTTTTTAAAAGTCGTGTTCGGCGTACTGGGCGTATCTATCTGTATGCTGCTGGTACTGCGCGCCATTCAACCGGAATCGCGCCAGCTTCAGCTCGAAACGGCTGTGGCCTACGAAGTCGGCGATGGCGTGTCCACCTCCGGCTTTGTGGTGCGTTCGGAGACGGTGATTTCCCAGGCCAACTCCCTGCTGGTTCTGACGCGCAAGGAGGGAGAATGGGTCGGCAAGGGGCAGAGCGTCGCCACCGCCTACCGCACCGAGGAGGCCAGGAGCCGTCAGCTCGAACTGGAGCAGATGGAGGAAGAAGTGGAGCAGCTGGAGTACGCCTATACCTACGCGGCGGCCAACACCGATATGGCAACTCTGGATACCAACATCGAACAGCAGCTGGTCCGTACCGCCGTAGGCGTGGCCCAGCGGGATCTGACCGCCGCCGAGGACGGCGCGGCCATGCTCAAAACCTATATCCTCCGCCGCTATACCGGCTCGGACGACACCCAGGCGCTGCTGTCGCGCATCACCGAGCTGCGCAGCCAGATCGATGCGATCGGCACGACCTCGTCCGCCGTCGCCTCCGAGATCGCCGCGCCGGAGGCGGGATACTTTTCGTCCAGCGTGGACGGCCTGGAGGCGGTGCTGACACCCGATTCTTTGCAGACGATGACCGTGGCCGATTTCCGGGCGCTGTCCGCCGCCGCGCCGGGCGCTGGCAGCTGCAAGGTGATCACGTCCAACCACTGGTATTACGTCACCGAGGTGCCGACGGACCAGCTCGGCAGCTGCGAAGCCGGGGACTATGTAAGCGTCCGCTTCGCCTATCATCTGACCCAGGACTTGTCCATGCGGGTCTTCCGCGTGGGCGAGGACGAGGACGGCCGCTGTCTGCTGGTCCTGACGTCGGACGCCAACGTGGCCGACACGGCGGGCGTCCGGCAGGAGTCCGCGGACGTGGTGTTCCGCACCCAGTCCGGTCTGCGGGTTCCCAAAGAGGGCCTGTATATCAACGAAGACGGCGAACCGGGGGTATACATCCTGGAAGGGGCCTGCGCCGATTGGAAGCAGGTGGAGATCATCCGCGACAACGGTGACAGCTACCTGGTCGTCCAGGACACGTCGTCCATCCACAACCTCTGGCCGGGCGACGAGATCATCCTCACCGACGAGGAAATCTACGATGGGAAGGTGGTATCCCCATGAGAGAAACGATTGTCCGCAACATCGCCGCCATCCGCGCGCGGATGGACGCGGCGGCCAAGGCTGCCGGGCGCGACCCGGCGGAAATCACGCTGTGCGCCGCTTCGAAGATGAACAACGCCGAGCGCGTGCGCTGGGCCGTGGAGGGTGGCGTGGACTGCTGCGGGGAAAACCGCGTGCAGGAGCTGCGGGAAAAGCAGCCGCTGGGCGCCTACGGGGACAAGCCGGTGCACTTCATCGGCAGGCTGCAGACCAACAAGGTGAAATTTGTCGTGGGGCAGGTCGCGCTGATCCAGTCCGTGGACCGGGAGCGTCTGCTGCAGGCCATCGAGGCTGAAGCCGCGAAGCGCGGTCTCACGCAGGATATTTTATTGGAGGTCAACATCGGCGCGGAGCAGAGCAAGGCCGGCTTTGCGCCCGGGGAAGTGGACGCCGTGGCCGCGCATATGGGCCAGTACTCCCATGTGCACCTGTGCGGATTGATGGCTATCCCGCCGATCTGCCAGGATTCGCAAAGAAATTACAATTATTTTCAGAAAATGCACGCTCTGTGGGTTGACATAAAGGCAAAAAAATATGATAATGTGAGTATGAATTGTTTGTCCATGGGGATGTCTGACGATTTCGAGGCGGCCATCGCCTGTGGCAGTACGATGATACGGGTGGGTACCGCAATTTTTGGAAGCCGGAAATAGCGCCGGTAGCCCACCGATAGAAATAGAAACCGGAGGTATGAACCATGGGATTCATGGATGAACTGAAAAAACTCACGCGTCCCTATTCTGAAGACGACGAGGATTTTGACGATTACGATGACGACGACGACGGGGAAGACGAAGCTCCCGCCCCCGCGCCCAAGCGCGCTTCGACCACGTTTTCCGACACCGGGCGCACCGCCCCGGCACGCGGCAGCAAGGTCGTCAACCTGAACGCTAATTCACAGCTGCAGGTCATTCTGGTGAAGCCGGACCGCTTTGAGAACGTGTCGGACATCGCTGACCATCTGCGGGAAAAGCACGCGGTTGTGCTGAACTTGGAATCGACCAACAAAGACGTTGCGCGGCGGCTGGTGGACTTTTTGTCCGGCTGCACGTACGTTCTCGACGGCAAGATCAAAAAGGTCGCTATCTCCACCTACATCATCACCCCCTACAACGTGGACGTCGTGGGCGATTTGATGGAGGAGCTGGAAAACAACGGCGTATACTTCTGATAGAGGGAGTGCTGCAATTATGTTGACACCGCAACAGGTTCAGGAAACCACCCTGGAACGGGCTGTGTTCGGCGGATACACGGTGGACTCTGTGGACGACTTTCTCGAACCGCTGACCGAGGATTATATCACGCTGTATAAAGAAAACGCCGTGCTCAAGAGCAAGATGCGCGTGCTGGTGGAAAAGCTGGAGGAATACCGCGGCCAGGAATCCGCCATGAACAACGCCATTGTGGCCGCCCAGAAGACCTGCAACGACATGATCGCCGAGGCGCAGCGCAAATGCGCCCGGATGATCAGCAACGCGGAGGCGCAGATCCGCGCCAAATCCGGCAGCGCCGAAGCCGAGGTTTCGGCCGAGGAGGAGCGGGTCAACCGCGCAAAGGCCTCCGCTGCGGAGTTTATCCAGGCCGTGGAGGAGCAAGTACGCCGCCAGCTCGACGCGCTCAAAGTGCTCAAGCAGATGGATCTGACGCCCGCCGCGCCCGCGAAGGAGCCGGCGCCGCAGCGCCGTGCCTATGACTACGAGGCGGAGGAAAAGCCCCGCGTAAAAAGGCCATCGCCGCCCGAGGCCGACAAGCAGGAGGACATCGCAGACGAAATCAAGCTGAGTCTGGAGAAGCTGGTCGGCGGCGGGGAAAAGGCCGCGGCGCCTGATCCGGCGCCGCAATCCTTGTCGGATACGAAAAAAATCCCCACACTTCGTGCGGAGAAGTTTGCAAATCTCCAATTTGGCAAAAATTATGACCCCACAAGTAAATAAATGCATGAAGCGTTGAAGGGGACACGTCCTTGTCTTCCCCCTTTTCAGAGAGCCGCCGGTTGCTGAAAGGCGGTAAGGGCGGACAAGGGGATCACCCCGGAGCTGCCGCGCGCAGAGCGCGCGGCCGGTTCCTCCCCGTTATCGGAGTTCGAGCGGCCGGATTCGGCAACAAGAGTGGTACCGCAGAGGAACGTCCTTTGTCTCTTGATGGGACAAGGGATTTTTTTGTTTGGTAACGATATTTTAAGGAGCAAGAAAATGGACTACAAGAAAACATTGAACATGGCAAAATCGGGCTTCCCCATGCGCGGGGGACTGCCGCAGCGCGAGCCGGATATGCTCAAGCGCTGGGAGGAACTGGATCTTTACAACGAACTGCTGAAAAAGAACGAGGGGAAACCCCGTTTTATCCTGCACGACGGCCCTCCGTTCTCCAACGGCGATATCCACATGGGCCACGCCCTCAACAAGGCGCTCAAGGATTTTATCGTCCGCAGCTACGCCATGCGCGGCTACTATACCCCCTACATCCCCGGCTGGGACAACCACGGGATGCCCATCGAGTCGGCGATCATCAAGAAGAACAAGCTTAACCACAAGACCATGCCGGTTCCGGAGTTCCGCTCGGCCTGCCATGACTTTGCCCAAAACTATATCGACCGGCAGATGGCCGGTTTCCAGCGCATGGGCGTGGTGGCCGACTGGGCGCATCCGTACAAGACCATGGATCCCGGCTTTGAAGCCGAGGAGGTCAAAATTTTCGGGAAAATGTTCCAAAAGGGCTATATTTACAAGGGCCTAAAGCCCGTCTACTGGTGTCCCAAGGATGAGACGGCGCTGGCCGAGGCGGAAATTGAGTATCAGGACGATCCGTGTACCACCGTGTACGTCAAGTTCGCCCTGAAGGACGACCTGGGCAAGCTGACCGGGGAGGAATCCCGCAATCTGAACTTCCTGATCTGGACGACCACCATCTGGACGCTCCCCGGCAACCTGGGCATCTGCCTGAACCCGCGGGAGAGCTATGTGATCGTACGCGTCGAGACCGGGGAACAGTATGTCCTGGCCGAGGCGCTGGCCAAGTCCGTCATGGAGAAGGGCGGCTTCACCCAATACACCGTCGTCAGCCGCCACGAGGGGCAGTTTTTTGAAAACATGCTGGCGCAGCACCCGTTTCTGGACAAGACATCCCGGCTGCTGGTGGCCGACTATGTCACCATGGACTCCGGCACCGGCTGCGTCCACACCGCCCCCGGCTTTGGCGCGGACGACTACCAGACCTGCCGCCGGTACGGCATGGAACTGGTGGTGCCGGTAGACGACCGTGGCCGCCACACCGGCTACGCCGGAAAATACGCCGGCATGACCACCGACGAGTCCAACCCTGTCATCCTGGAGGATCTGCGTCAGTCCGGCCGACTGTTCGCCAGCGAAGACATCGTCCACGCCTATCCCCACTGCTGGCGCTGCAAGCATCCGATCATCTTCCGCGCGACCCCGCAATGGTTCTGCTCGGTGGACGCGTTCAAGGACGAAGCCGTCGCCGCCTGCAACGAGGTGCGCTGGCTGCCCGCCTGGGGCAAGGACCGGCTGATCTCCATGATCCGTGAGCGCAGCGACTGGTGCATCTCCCGCCAGCGC
>CAYVEB010000005.1:0-68356 GCA_964450645.1 uncultured Oscillospiraceae bacterium
TCCATGCGTTGGAGACAACTTCAGGAGGAAAACGCGCCATTACGGGTTTATCTGAATGGCAAGCTTCAAAGTGCGCCGGAAACCATATACGATAGTTTTATTCTAAGGGAGCTGAAGTCTCAAAAGTCCGAGTTCTCGGAGGCGAAAGTGATCGGCGATATTCTTGGTAAATACCAACTGGGAATAGGAGATGTATGGATCGCATTGCGGATCGAGCAGTTTATTAGGGAGGGAATGCTTGAAGTTATAACGTCACCGGCTCCGGATAGGCCAATTTACAGACGGATGCTTCGTAAGGCGATATAAAACAATTCCAGTTTGTCGGATAAATTACCTTCCGACTACTATAGCCGGGAGACATCTTTTTTCCCTTTATGCCTTTATCTCCGTCCCATTCTTGAAAGTCACCCGGACATCGTCCTTGCTGTACACTGTGTAAAAATCCACCAGTCGGCTGAATAGTCCGGGGTTAAATTCCGTGACGGAGCGTCCATCGACCGTAGTTCCGCAAGGAAGTCTTCAATCGTCGCCCGGCGGGTGACCTTGTCCGCAATCTGCGCTTTGACGAGTTCCAGCTTTGCCTCGGCGTCATCGAACCGCCGCGAGAGGTCGTCGTACTTTTTCTGGTATTCGGTCGTTTTCTTTTTGTGACTGCATATTACCGTCAAGTGCGGATAATCGCAAGGCCATATCGCGACATATAGTACACAAACATTCATCTCGGATATTGCGTTTTGCCACTTGCTTCTGTAACCCTCGGTATCGCGGTTTCTGAAATCGAAGCTGTCGCTTGACAGCGGCAAAGACATGATCAGCCTTGGCGCGAATGGAAGACTTTTCATGCTCTCTGCGTTTGACCTGTGCTTTGAAACGGGTAGAATTGCTTTTGCTCTGGGACGGACGCCGGTTGATCTTGTAACGGATCCGCTTCCCCACTTTGTTACGCTTAACGGTTTCCGGGTGCTTTTTCGCGCCAAGGTATCCGCTGTCACCGTGAACCGTTTCTTCCTTGCCGGTCAACAACTCACCTGTAACAGGAACATCACGCACGTTTGCCGGGGTCACTTTCACGGTATGCACCAATCCGCTGTCCCTGTCTACCCCAATGTGGGCCTTGTAGCCGAAATGCCAAACTAATCGTACGGCTGGATGCGTGCGATCCACTCTCCCCACGGAATGATGCGATCCATTGTTTCCAAAAATTCCTTTTTCTTTGTCCGTACTTGTGCCAGCTCATCGCTCAAGCCGGACAGGCTTCGTTGCTTCTCCATGACTGTATTATAGCACATTTTGGGGAAATTTGCATTATGCGGTACTGCCTTGATTTATTTTACCACAAGAACGACACCGGGGTACTGCTTTTGCAGCCCTCGGTGTCGTTCTTGTAAAACCGTTTTGTGACAGTTATCGACGGTCTAAGTGCAGTACCAAATCAGGCGTTTCCCTATGTTTCTAATAGATTTCTTATAAAAGCATGGCAAAGTCTTTTCCAAAGCGCTATGCCAAAAAGGACTTCATACCCTCCTGCAGCTTTGCCATCGTCTCGCCCGCGCGGTTGACGCACGCGCCAATGGCGGTGTAATAGAACTTGACCTTCGGCTCCGTGCCGGAGGGCCGGGCAATGACCTTGCCGTTTTCGCCCAGCAGCAGCTCCAATACGTTCGAACGCGGCAGCTTGATGGGCTGGGTCTTGCCCGTGGCGGTATCCGTATTCACGCCGGACTTGTAGTCCAAAACAGCCGTTACGGGATATCCGCCAATTTGCTCCGGGCAATTTGCGCGCAGACCAGACATAATTGCCGCGGCCTTCTCCATGGCGTCCGGGCCGGACAGCTCCACCGACTCCACCTTGGACAGATAGTATCCGTACTCCCTATAAAGCGCTTCCATCGCCTCCGCCAGGTTCATTCCTTTTGTCTTATAGTATGCCGCCATTTCGCACACCAGCATGGACGCTACCACCGCGTCCTTGTCCCGCGCATAGGTGCCTTTGAGATAGCCGCAGCTCTCTTCAAAGCCAAATACAAATTTATCCACCTCGCCGCGCTGCTCATAACCCAGGATTTCACCGCCAATCCATTTGAAGCCCGTCAGGACGGCATGCATTTCGCAGCCGTATTTTTCGCAGATCCGATCCGCCATCGCAGACGACACGATACTCCGCACCGCAAAGCAGCCCTCCGGCAGATCGCCCCGTTCCTTTCGCGCCGCCAGCACATAATCCAGCAACAGGCAGCCCAATTCGTTGCCCGTCAACTTCTGAAAGCCATCTTTTACCGGCACCGCGATCGCAACCCGGTCACAGTCCGGATCCGTGCCGAGGATCAGGTCGCACGGGACTTCCCTGGCCACCCGATAGCTCTCGTTGAGCGCCGCGTCCGTCTCAGGATTGGGATACTCGCAGGTCTTGAAATCGCCGTCAGGCAGCTCCTGGGCCTTGACCACCGTCGTATGCACGCCGATGCGGCGCAGCACCTCCCGCACCGGCTTGTTTCCCGCGCCGCACAGCGGCGTGTAAACCACATGCAGCTTTGCCCGCGGCACCTGTTCCAGGCGCAAGCCCTCCTGCATGACGCGGTGATAGTACCGCTCCCACAATTCCATTGGGATCTCCTCGATCAGCCCCCGCGCTATGTACTCCGCGTAGGTGTGTTTCGCCGGCTGGAAATAGGGAATCTTCGAGATCTGATCGAGCACAACCTTGGCCGGTTCGTCGGTCATCTGGCAGCCGTCCGCGCCGTAGCACTTCACGCCGTTGTAGATGCCCGCGTTGTGCGACGCGGACACCACGATCCCGCAGCCGCAGCCCAGTTCCCGCACCGCGTACGACAGCATGGGTGTGGGCGCCAGCTCATGGTAGAGATAGACATGGATATTTTTTTCCGCCAGCGCCTCGGCACACAGCTCGCTAAAATAGCGGGAATTGTGGCGCGAGTCGTAGCCGATGGCGCATTTCTGCGGCAGATCGGTCCCGGACAACCACGACGCAAGCCCCTGCGCGGTTCTGCGGACGGTAAACGCGTTGAGCCGGTTGGTTCCAGGCCCCATGAGGCCGCGGATGCCCGCCGTGCCAAACTGCAGCTCCGCCCCAAAGCAGCCTTTGATCTCCTGCGGATCTCCGGCCATCGCTTCCAGCTGGGCCTTCATGTCCGCCGGTATGGACGGCTCGGCACACCAAACCTGATATAACTCCAGATCGTTCATAGTAACCTCCTTATTCTGCCAAAAGCGGGCCAATCCCTTGGAATTGACCCGTCTTTTTCTGCTTTTCCCTATACATCCTCAATAATCGGGGACGACGCTTTGGTCTGCGAGCCAACAATCGCACGGAACTTGGCGCGTGATTCGCGGACTTCCGACAAAGCCGCGGCAATCTCCTCCTCCGTACGGCGCATATTGTCGTCCACATAGTCGATCGTGACCTGCTTTAGATCCCGGATCTTATCCTGCGCCGTTTTGACCAGCTCCGCCGCCTGGTTCTGCGCCTCCAAAAAGACGGCCTCGCGGGATACCATTTGCTTTGCCTGCAGCTGCGCCTGCTTGAGAATATTCTCCGCCTCGCGCTTCGCGCTGGTAATCACATCGCTGCGGGATTCCACAATTGTCTTCGCCTGCTTCAATTCGCCAGGCAGCTGGTTGCTCAGCTCGTCCAGCAGATCCAGCACGCGGTCGCGCTCCACCGCGCACTTATCCCCGCTGAAAGGCACGCTGCGCGCGTCCTGCACCATCTCATATAAGGTGCTTATAATTTCTTCAATGCCGTGTTCGTTCATAATTATGATCTCCTCCTTGTTTAGGTGGCTGCTATCCGTTGCCGGAAGACCGGCACAATCTCCTGGGGCAGGAAGTCCGACAGATCTACATCGTAGCTGCCCAATTCCTTGATATTGCTGGAGCTAAGATACATATATTGATGCTGCGCGGTCAAAAACAGCGTGTCCAGACTGGGATTCAGCTTCCGGTTAATCATGGCCATTTGGAATTCCTTTTCAAAATCCGAACCTGCCCGCAATCCCTTCACGATCACGCAGCTGCCATACCGCTTGGCATAGTCTGCAAGCAGGATATCGGAACTGTCGACCTCCACATTGTCCATGCCCGCACACACCAGCCGCAGCATCCGCACCCGTTCCTCCAGGGTAAACAGCGGCGTCTTGCCACGGTTGACCATCACGCATACAACAAGCTTATCAAAAATTCTGGCAGCCCGCTGGATAATATTTAGGTGGCCCTTGGTCACCGGATCGAAACTGCCAGGATAAATTGCAATTTTCATAAACAAACTTCCTCCCTGCGGTACAGCGCGATCAAAGTTTTCCCGTACTTGTAATCCCGCGAGCGTACAAGGCCGGGATATTCACCGTCCAGCGCCTTCCCTATGGGACGTTCTGTGATAATTATACCATTCTGTGCCAAAATGTCAATTTCAGATATCCATTTTAATGAATTTTCTAAATATTTTTCTGCGTAGGGCGGATCCAAAAAAATCAATTGGAACGTATCCTTGCAGGTTTTCAGGTAATCCGCATAGTCCATACACACGACCCGCCCCTTTTCCAGCAGGCGCGTCCGGCACAGATTCTCCCGGATCAGCGCCGCGGCCTCCGGCCGGCTGTCCACAAACACGGCACTTGACGCGCCCCTGGACAGACATTCAATTCCCAGCTGCCCCGTCCCGCCGAACAGATCCAGCACAGCTCCGTAAATTTCAAACTGAATGATATTGAACATCCCCACCTTGGCGCGGTCCGCCGTGGGGCGGGTTAGCATCCCCGCTGGCGCTTTCAGTTCCATGCCCTTGGCCGTGCCGGTGATTACCCGCATACGCTCACTCCCTGTGAAAAAAATCGAAAACCGCTTGGGCGACGTTCTTTGGCAAAACCTCGCGCAAAGCCTCCAGATCCGCCTGCGCGATCGCCTTGATGGACTTAAAATGCCGCAGCAATTTTTGCTTGCGCGCGTCGCCCACGCCCGGAATTTGATCCAATACCGACGCCTTCAGATGTCGACTGCGCAGCGTCTTTTGATAGGTGATGGCAAACCGGTGCGTCTCCTCCTGGATGCTGCCAATCAGGGCAAACACCGCCGGCGCCGTGCTGATGCTGATCTCCCGGCCGTCCGGCGTCACCAGCGCCCGCGTCCGGTGGCGGTCGTCCTTGACCATGCCAAAGATGGGCGGCGTCAGGCCCATTTCCCGCAACGCTTCCGCCACAGTGTTGGCGTGGACCTGGCCGCCATCAATGAGCAGCACGTCGGGCATCTTGTCAAACCCCTTGTCTCCCGCCTGATAGTGCGCAAACCGGCGGCAGAGCACCTGCCGCATCGACGCGTAGTCGTCCTGATCCCGCAGATCCTCCACCTGAAAACGTTTGTACTCCGACTTTCTGGGCTTTCCGTCCTCAAACACCACCATGGACGCCACAATATCCGTCCCGGCTAAGTTGGAAATATCATACGACTCCATCCGCCGGGGAAGCTCCGGCAATCCCATCATCGTTTGCAGCAGCCGCAACGTCCCGCTTAACTTCTCAGCCTTAGTGGTAAGCCGCTGCGCCTCCTCCAGCGCGTTCTTTCGCGCCAGTTCCAGCAAAAGTCGGTTGTCGCCCCGCTGAGGCTTGCGAATAATCACCTTTTTCCCCAGTTTCTCCTGGAGCATTTGCGCGAACAACTCCCCGTCCTCCATCTCAATGGGGAGAAAAATATGCTGCGGCGCCGCGCCGCGCGCCAGATAAAATTGCTTGACCAGGGAAGACACGGCTTCCTCCTCGTCCTCCTCCAGGGCGACAATTTCATACTCCTTATCGATCAGGTTGCCGCCAATGTAGTGCAGCACTACAAAACAGGCCTTCGCCTCCGTCTTGGCGTAGCCAATTACGTCGGTGTCCGCCATCCGCCCCGCCGTCACCAGCTGCTTTTGCCCCAGCGATTCAATGGCCCGTAGCCGGTCGCGCAGAGCGGCAGCCCGTTCAAATTCCAGCGCTTCAGATGCGGCTAGCATCTCCTCGCGGATCGCCTGGGCCACGGCGCGGTAATTCCCATGGAGCAGCTGCACCGCCTGGTCCACACGCCTGCGGTATTCCGGGCCTCCCGCCTCTTTTTGGCACCAGCCGTCACAGTTGTTCATGTGATAGTTTAAACACACGCGGCCTTTTCCAATATCCGCGGGGAACTTTTTGCCGCAGCCGGGAAGCTTCAGCGTTGTGCGCAGCGTGTCGATCACCTTTTGCGTCACAAACCGTCCGCCGAACGGGCCAAAATACTCCGCCCCATCGTCCGTTACCTGGCTGACCATCGTCAGCACTGGGTACTCCACACGCCGGTCCACCCGCAAATAGGGATAGCCCTTGTCATCCTTCAAAAGAATATTGTATTTCGGCATGTGGCGCTTGATCAGGCTACATTCCAGCACCAGCGCCTCAAATTCCGATGCGGCCACAATCGTATCAAACCGATCGATCTGACTCACCATCCGGCGCGTCTTCGGCGTGTGGGAGGCGGAATCCTGAAAATACTGACTGACGCGGTTGCGCAGCTTTTTCGCCTTGCCCACGTAAATAATCTTGCCGGTTTTGTCCTGCATCAGGTAGACGCCTGGCGCCAAAGGCAGCGAGCGAGCCTTATCCTTTAATTCTTCGAACGTCATGCCAACTCCTGTCTCCCGCTGACTTGTTTCCAAAACGGCAAAAACGCCGATGCGGCGCTTTCCCACTTCTAAATCAAAAAATTTTTAAAGCGGAATTGCCACACATATGAAACACTGATGAAAAGGTCTGCCGATCTTTTCATCAGTGCGCACCTTAGACGTCTGCTTCGATTCCCGTTTCCCCGCGCAGAAAATGCGGCGCTCGCGCAGAGAAAGCCCCGTGTTAGACGTCCTCGTCCAGCATCTTTACCAGGGCTTGGACAGCTTCCTTTTCATCGGACCCATCGGCAATCAAATTAACAGTGGAGCCGGTAAACACACCCATAGACAAGACGCCAAGAAGGCTTTTCGCGTTGATTTTCCGCTCGTCCGCCTCCAGCCAAATGCTGGACTTAAACTCATTGGCCTTCTGGATAAAATACGTCGCCTGCTTATTATGTAAGCCGGACGTGCATTTTACGACGGTTTGTTCAGTATACATTTCGCTACTCCTTTGTTGTGGTTGGTTTCTCCTCTTTTAATATAGCAAATCCAACAGATTTGTCAACTAAAAATGTGCAAAAATCACGATAATTCTGCGATGGTAACGCCTGTATCGCCCTCGCCATAGGCGCCCAAACGGAATTTTTTGACGAATTTGCTCCTCCGCAGCTCCTCATGCACCATGTTGCGGAGCACGCCGGTTCCCTTTCCGTGGATGATCCGCACGAAGCCAAGGTTCGCCATCATTGCGTTGTCCAGGAACGACGAAAGTGCCGCGGACGCTTCCAGCGCGTCCATGCCCCGCAGATCCAGCTCCGGTGACGCGCCAACAGCGCGCATCGCACGGCCGGACTGCTCCATATACTTCTTCACAGACGTCTGCTGCTCATTTTCCAGCAGGTAGACCTCCTCCGGCTTGACGCTGATTTTCATGATCCCGGCTTGCAGCTGATAGGTGCCGTCCTTGTTCAGAGCCAGAACGGTCGCCTTGGTGCCCAATTTCAGCAGTTCCACCGTGTCGCCCACGCGCACCGCCCGGCTCGGCTTCGGCCGCTCGACCGTCTGCCCGTTTGCGGAAAGGCGCGCCTCGGCCTCGTTGAGGGTATGGCGCAGCTGGCTCTGGCGCTCGTTGATGCCCTGGACGCCGCCGTCTTTCATCTGCTTGCGCAGCTGTTTAAGTTCCTCGTGTACTTGGTTAGCGGCAAGACGGGCTTCGTCAAGAATACTCTGCGCCTCCCTGCGGGCGCGCTCGGTGGCCTTCTCCCGCTCCTTTTTTATTTGCGCCATGTACTCCTCGGACTGGCGCTTTGTCTTTTCCGTCTCCGCGCGCAGCTGCTCCGCCTCCGCCTTGGCCGCCTCCATCTGCTGGCGCTGCTGTTCGAGCTGATTGAGCACATCTTCAAAGTCCAGATCGTTTTGGCTGATCATATCCCTGGCCTGCTTGATGATCTCCTCGCTCAACCCCAGGCGGCGGGAAATGGCAAAGGCGTTGGACTTCCCCGGAATTCCGATGAGCAGGCGGTACGTGGGCCGCAGAGTCTCCACATCGAACTCGCAGCTTGCGTTCATAACGCCCGGCGTGCGCATAGCGTAAAGTTTTAACTCCGCGTAGTGTGTCGTGGCGGCCACACGGCTGCCGCACTTGCGGCAATATTCGATCAAGGCCATCGCCAACGCGGCGCCCTCCGCCGGGTCGGTACCGGCGCCCAACTCGTCAAACAGGACTAACGTCTCGCCGTCGCACTGGCCGAGAATCTCCACAATGTTTTTCATGTGGGCCGAGAACGTGGACAGAGATTGCTCAATGGACTGCTCGTCCCCGATATCCGCCAAGACGCGCGCATAGGCGCAGACCGTGCTGCCGTCGTCCGCCGGGATTTGCAGCCCGCACTCGGCCATGAGTGTCAGTAATCCCAAGGTTTTCAGGGTCACCGTCTTGCCACCGGTGTTCGGCCCGGTAATAATGAGCGTGTCAAAATCGCCGCCCAGGCGCACGGTGATCGGGACGACCACCTTGGGATCGATCAGCGGATGGCGCGCATTTTTCAGAAAAATTTGGCCGTTTTCCGTGATTTTCGGCTCAATCGCCCGCATCTGAAAGGCCAGCTTCGCCTTTGCGAAAATCACGTCCAGCTGGGTCAGCAGCTCGTAGCTTTGGGATATCGACTCGCGGAAATTCGCGGCTTCAGCCGAGAGCTCCGCCAAAATCCGCTCGATCTCCTTCTTCTCTTTGAGCAGCAGCTCTCGCAATGCGTTGTTGGCGTTGACAGCCGACATCGGTTCAATGAAAAACGTGCCGCCGCTCGCGGATACGTCGTGTACCAGGCCGGGAATCTCATTTTTAAACTCGCTCTTGACGGGTACAACATAGCGGTCAGAGCGCAAGGTGACGATCGGCTCGCGCAGATATTTGGCGAAGGAGGCAGACGTGATAATCTTTTGCAGGCTCTCTTTAATCCGTGCGCTCTGCACGCGCATATGTCTGCGGATATCCGCCAACTCCGAACTGGCGGCGTCGGAGATCTCCTCCTCCGACAAAATGGCTGTAGAAATTCGCTCCTCCAAATAGCGGTTGGGCGAAAGGCCCTGGAACAGGGGATCCAGGCATGACTCCGCCAGATCGCCGTTGTAATATTCCTTGACCGCTCTTGCGCAGCGGAGCACGCCGGCAATCCGCAGCAACTCCGCGGTACTCAGGCTGCCGCCGCGCTCCGCCCGTTCCAGCGACGCGCCGACAGGCAGAACCTCCTGGAAGCCCGGCGCGCCCTTTTGCGTGATCAGGCGGCACGCAGCCGCGGTCTGCTGCTGGAGTACGCGGATGTCGTCCGCGTCGCGCAAAGGCTTCAGCATCCGGCACCGCTCCTTGGCCTCCTGCGAGGTGGCGCAGAAAGCCAGCTTGTCCAAAACTGCGGCCAATTCCAGTTTTTGTATCGACTTTTCATATAACTGGGACATAAAATCGTCCTCCATCTTGCAGTACAAACGTTTTCCCATTTTGCGGCACACGCCACAAGCCTAAACCGTTACCCGGCCCCTTTGACCATAAGAGATTTATAAAAATCCAGCGTATAAAATCCCCGTTCCAGCTGGGTGCACAAAAAAGTCTCCGTCACCGCGCACAGCTCCTCCAACGCAGGCTGCGACAGAGTGAAGGAAAACAGCCGCTTTGCCGGACAGTAGACGATATACCGCATCGCCGCCAGCGTTCCTTTGGAGACGGGCATCCGGATGCCGTCATAACCCTCGCCGCAGGTCTGGCACTGTAACCCTCCGTTGGACACGTTGAACCGATCCGGTTCCTCCGAACCACAGACCGCGCACCGCTCCAGATTTGGCTCGTATCCCGCCAGACACGCCAGCCGCAGCTCAAACGCCGCCTTAATTAACTCCTTCGGCCTGGCCGGCTGGCACAGCGCGTACAGGGCGTTGAGCGTCAGCGACAGCAATTCCGGGTTGATCACGTCTTCCTGGGAGACAACCTCCGCCGCCTGGGCGAAATACGCCCCCAGGGACAGCCGCTCCAAATCCCCCCGTAGGCCGAAAAACATCTCCTTCGGCTCCGCCTCCGTGATCACATGGTAGCCCCGGTAGTCCAGCAAGGTGAACTCCCCGTAGGTCAGCAGCTGGCAGACGCTTTTCAACTTGCTGCTTTTTGACCGGACGCCCCGCGCTTTCAGGGTCATTTTCCCATGATCCTTAGTCAGCACGGTGAGCAGGCGGTCGCGCTCTTTATAGTCGGTTTGCCGCAGGATCAGACCCTCTGTTTTTAAGTACATATGCTCCCTATCGTATTCGCACGGTCGGCTCCGGGGAAACCGCGTTCCCCCGGAGCTAATACTTTTCTTACGCTGTCTTTTCCAAATCCCGGATTGCCTGCTTATAGAGCAAATAAATCTCCGGCGCACCGGTTTGCAAAAACAACGACCAATACTCGTTTGCATCCATAGGGCAATTCCTCCATTTCGATCCTACTTTTAAGATATGGTTAGGATTTGCCGAATGGTACAAACTATTCTGAAAAATCATTCATATCCAAAATTGCGAATCAGGAATTGGCTGTCGCGCCAGTTCTCCTTGACCTTAACCCATGTCTGCAAATACACCTTCGTGCCCATAAAGCGCTCGCAGTCGGCCCGCGCCATGGTGCTGATTTTTTTCAGCATCGCCCCGTGTTTTCCGATAATAATGCCCTTGTGGCTGGCCTTTTCGCAGTAAATGGTCGCATCGATGTCGACAATGCCGTTGTCCCGTTCGGAGAATTTGGTGATCTCCACCGCCGTCCCGTGGGGAATTTCCTGTTCCAGGCACCACAGCATCTTTTCCCGGATGATCTCGGCAATCACCTGCCGCTCCGGCTGATCGGACGTGACACCGCCAGGGAAAAAGTGGGGCGATTCCACCGCGTACTGCTCGCAGACGGTCAAAAGCTCCTCCACACCGTCGCCGGTCTTGGCGCTGATGGGAATCACCGCGTCAAACGCGTAGCGGCTGCTGTAGGCGGCAATCACAGCAAGCAGCGCGTCCTTCTCCACCGTGTCGATTTTGTTGATCACCAAAATCGCCGGCACATGCGTCTGAGCGATCTGCCGCAGCAGCTGCTCTTCCAGCTCACCCACATTCGCAATTGGCTCCACCAGCAGCAGCACCGCGTCTACATCCGCCACCGAGGCATGTACAACGCCGACCATATAGTCCCCCAGCTTTGTACGCGGCCTGTGGAACCCCGGCGTGTCCAGAAACACAAGCTGTGTCTCTCCCCGGGTTAGGACGCCCGTGATCCGGTTGCGGGTCGTCTGCGGCTTGTTGGAAACAATTGCAATCTTCTCCCCCACAATTTTGTTGATCAGCGTGGACTTCCCCACGTTTGGCCGCCCACAAATGGTGAGCATTGCAGATTTTGTATCCATGATGATTTCTCCTGTTTTTACCGCGCCCGCCGCAATCGAACGCGTATCGTGTGTATTTCAGTACCTCTGACAACCGGACGCCTGTGCGGAAAGCCGCCCGGAACGCCGGAATTTTGGTTCTATTTTGATTTTGGCAGCATGATCTCCGCCAGAATGGCCTCCTCCCGGCCACGCATCTGCTTTTTCATAGGGCCTTCGTCCATGTGGTCATAGCCCAGCAGGTGCAGCACAGAATGTACCGTCAGGTATCCCGCCTCCCGGCGGACGCCGTGGCCGAACTCGGCCGCCTGCTTGCGCACCTGCTCCATGGAAATGGCCATATCGCCCAGGGGCAGCAAGCCGGTTTCTGCGTCCAGATAGGGCACCCAGTCCTCCGGCGGCTCTCCGGGCTTCAGCGTAAACATGGGAAATGACAGCACGTCTGTGGCCTTGTCCACGCCGCGGCTGGCCCGGTTGATCGTCCGGATGCCCTTGTTATCCGTCACCAGAACGTTGATCTCCACCGGGACGTCCACGCCCTCGCAGCGCACCGCCGTCAAAATGCACCGGCGCAGATAGACCGTCAGCGCGATGCTTTTATCGGCACGGTTGACATAAGAAATATTGATCTGGTCCCTCACAGCGATTTCTTCCTTTTGTAAGTTTTTCCAGGCAGCTCCCTGGCGCGCTTTTCATAGTTTTCATAGGCCGCCACAATCTGCTGCACAAGCGCGTGGCGCACCACGTCGCTGGCAGTCAGCCGGCAGATAGCGATATCTTGGACGTTCTCCAGAACCTTAATCGCGTCTTTCAAGCCGCTGACTTTATCCGCCGGCAGGTCGATCTGCGTCACGTCGCCGGTGATGACGATCTTGGAGCCAAAGCCCAGCCGGGTCAGGAACATTTTCATCTGCTCCCGTGTGGTATTCTGCGCCTCGTCAAGGATAATGAAGCTGTCGTCCAGCGTCCGCCCGCGCATATAGGCCAGCGGCGCGACCTCAATATTGCCCCGCTCAAGATATTTCTGGTACGTCTCCGGCCCCAGCATATCAAACAGGGCGTCGTACAGCGGCCGCAGATAGGGATCCACCTTGTTTTGCAGATCGCCGGGCAAAAAGCCCAGCCGCTCCCCCGCCTCCACCGCTGGGCGGGTGAGGATGATCCGGTTGACCGTTTTTTCGCGGAAAGCCGCCACCGCCGCCGCAACGGCGAGATACGTCTTGCCCGTTCCCGCCGGGCCAACGCCGATGGTGATGGTATTTTTCATAATTGCCTTCATATACCGCTGCTGGCCCAACGTCTTCGGCTTGATGGGCTTGCCCTTGGCGGTGATGCAGACCACATCCTTGGCCATCTCCTGGATCTTGTCGTCTTCCCCGCTGCAGACCAAGTCGATCAGGTAGCGCACCTTCTGCTCGTCAATGGACTCGCCCTTAGCGGCCAGACTGAGCAACCCCTCGATGGCGCGGCTGCCCTTATCCACAGCCTCCACATCCCCTGTCACCTTCAGCTCCGTGTCCCGGTTGACCACCTTCACTTGAAAGGTCTGCTCGATCCGCTTAATATTTTCATCAAAGGAGCCGAATACGTTAATGATCTGCTCCATCCGCTCCGCGTTAATTACTCTCTCTGCCATATTTTTCTCTCGCTTTCGTATTTTACGTCTCCTTTTACGTCTCCGGAGTCTCGCCGAACAAATCTATGGGCGCGGGCACCATCCTGGCAATCATTTCCTGGCAACTGTTGTCCGCCTCCAGCAGCCAGGTGCTCGCTTTGGCCGTGACGGTATAGCTCTGGGAGAGGATACTGCCCGCGATCATGTCCCCCTTGACCGTCCGGGTCACGTAGTCGAGCAAAAGCGCCTCCGCCTCCTGGCGGGTCAGCGGAACCTCCTGCGTTTGATAGCTTCGCAGCGTTTCGATTTCCAGCTCCGCGGGAAACGCGTATCCGCCCGGAAGAATGAGCGCCTTCCTTTCCACTATTTTATCACACTTTCCCTGTGGAATTCCACTATTTCTTGACAAATTTATTCTTTTTCTTCCGATTATTAAAATATAATTGGTGATTTCCTCGCCGGTATAGCATTTTTGCCGGACAGTTTTAGGAATCTGTACCGTTTCATGCCGCCAGGTCATGGCGTAGATTTCCGCAAGGGCGTGAACCGCCTGCGGACCGGTCGTCCAATCCGCATAGCCGGAAACCAGCAGCTGCCCCTCGGTGACAGTATCGCCAACCTCGCAAGCCTTAAACCCGTCCATCACCTGCATCTGCGTGATCACCCCGGCCCGGGACGCCACAACGTTCGTAATCTCGTGCTCCAGCTCGATCTGCGGCTCCGGCTCCCGCTCCGCCACCAGAACCGTCACACATCCACCAGTGCGGTTGACCGCGCACCAGCGCAGTTCCGGAAGCTCATTCATCATGCGGTTTTTAATGTCCTGCGAGCGGATATCCGCGCCCCACGCGCCAAACTTTACGCCAAATTTTTCCAGCGCGTGGAGAATCTCGCCGGTCTGCACCCGCTCATTCCCCTGCACCTGGACTGTCCAAACAAACCTCGGCAGCAGCACAAGCGCGGCCAAAACCACTACCATTCCAACCACCATCACCGGCCGCCGCTTAAGTCCGCGCAGCGTCTGCCGCAATCCCACATACCGCTCCACCTCCACCGCGCACTGTGCGCTCCCGGCAACGCGGCTAGCCTCCTCTAGATCCCGCCAGTAGACGACGCACCGGAACTCTACTTCGCTCAACCGATCGATGCCCCAGAAGGGAATCCTCCGCGCCGCCAGGCGATTCATACAAGTCTCTTGGGACGCGCCGGTAATTTTGATGCGCGCCGTACCCCGGATATAATTGATTACTGGATTCATCGTCTCACCCCAATACCACCGCAGATATGTTGCCGCCGATCTCCACGCGGGACCGGGTCAGGAGGGTAATGGTCAGCGCTTCGCCCTGGACAGCGACTATCCCGCTGTGGGTCGCAACGTGGATGCGCTGCTGGGTATATTCGAGGATGGCGCTGTGATGATCGATGGACACCTTGGATGTCCCGCGGATCTCAATCAAAGGCTCCTGTGTGAGAATCTCGCTGGGGATGTCGAATTTCTCGGAAAATTTGTGCATAAATTTGTCCTTCAAACCGTTTCACCTCGCTCAATTCTATGCACAGGCAGGCAAAGATTTGTCCGGCACGCATATATTTCATACCAGGACAAATCAATTTAATTGTCGAGGTGAATGGTATGAAGCAAATCCATTGGAGGACCTATATCCTGCCGCTTTTGGCCGTTGGGGCGGGGCTGATGTTGTTTTTTGGACAAGCGGCGGTGGACGGCGCGGGTAAGGCGCTGGCCATGTGCGGCAGTACGGTCATTCCGTCTTTGTTTCCATTTTTCGTCATGTCCGGTCTGCTGACCGGTCTGGGCGCTGGGCAGGGCATCGCGCAAAAACTGGCGCGGCCGCTGCGCAAATATCTGGGAATCACGCCAGCAGGCGGAATGGCGCTGCTCATGGGGCTGCTGGGCGGCTATCCCCTGGGCGTGCGCGCCGTGATGGATCTTTACGAGCAAAAGCGCATTTATTCAAGCGACGTCCAAAAGCTCCTTTTGTTCTGCAACAACACCGGCCCTGCGTTTTTCGTCGGGGCGGCCGGGCTGGCGTTGTTTGGGAATGCCGCCGTCGGCTTGACACTCTATGTTATCCACGCCGTCAGCGCCGTCCTCACCGGTGTCTGGCTGCAACGCCTGCGGCCGGTCTCCAGCCCCTACACGGTGCAGCCGCTGCCGGAGCCGAAAAAAAAGGGCGTATTTCCCCAGGCTGTCGTATCCGCCTGCCAGTCCATGCTGCACATCAGCGCTTTTGTCGTGTTCTTTGGCGCGGTATTGGGCGTATTGCGCCAGCTGGTACCGCTCAGTGGACTGTGGGAGGCGCTGGTCTGCGGAAGCTTGGAAATGACCTCCGGCGTGATGGCCCTGGCGGGGCAAAGCCCGCTCGTCATGTTCTGCCTGGCGGAGGTCTTAATTACCTGGGGCGGCGTATGCGTCCACTGTCAGGCGATGGCCCTTGCCGGCGAACTGATGCCCGTCGGGCAATATCTGGGCGCGAAGCTGCTCCAGGCCGTAATCGCTGGGGCCATCGCGCTGCCGGTCGGTCTGGCGGAGTTGGGCTGCGAGGGAATCCCGCAAAATCTGCGGGTGTATCTTTGGATCCTTCCGGCCGGGTGCGCGGCGCTCCTGATCGTCTTTGGAAAAATTTTGAAAAAAGAGGCTAGTAATTCCCGGCAAAATTCGATATAATAGAGGGCGAGGTGAGGCCCGATGCTGTTTCGCAAAAAAATTGAACGTTCCTGTTCCTATTGCGCCCGGGGCGGCAAGGTGGACGATCAAACCGTTTTGTGCAAGAAAAAAGGCTTTGTGGACTGTCACGGCAGCTGCCGCAAATTTCAATACGACCCGCTCAAGCGGATTCCGCCCAAACCCACGGCACAGGATTTTTCCAAATATCGGGACGAAGATTTCTCTCTATAAGAAAAATTGAAAAACTGGGTCGGGATCATTCACCGCCCTTCTCATGGCACACAAAAGGGGTTGCCGCAAAATGTAGAAGCTACATTCTGCGACAGCCCCTTTGTTCTTGAAGTCTGCCCCCCTGAATAAGATCTACCTCTACGATTTCTCAGCAGGACGGCGCTTCGCCCTTAGGCATCTGTTGCAGGGCGGGCACCGTTGCAGCGCTTCCTAATCGATCGAGACGATCTCATATTCCCGCGAGCCGAGGTTCAGCGCCGCTGCCGCTTCCAACGTGCGGATTCCGTTGCGGGACTCGATACGTTCAATTAAAGACGCCTTTCCGGGATCCGCTGACGCGTACACCGCGTCCACGCAGGCCTGATCCACCGCGACCGGATCGAGCGAGGCGAAAATGCCGATATCTGCCATTTCCGGGTCGTGGGGATGGGCGTCGCAGTCACAGTCGACGGACAGCTTGTTGGCCACATTGATATAGACGATATTTTCCCTGCCCAGGTAGGCCATCACCGACTGATCCGCATCGGCCATGGATTCCAGGAAGGAATCGTGATCCGCTGTCATCAGTGCCTCAAAGGAAGTCTCCCCGCTACCGGAGGTGTGAATCCATTGTTTGCCCCGGGAGGAGGCGACGCCGATGGACATGTTTTTCAGCGCGCCGCCGAAGCCGCCCATGGCGTGGCCCTTAAAATGGGAGAGCATCAACATGGAGCGGTAATTTTTCAGGTGAGCGCCCACGTAGTTCTTGTCCAGGTGGCGGCCGTTGGTCACAGGAATGGCCATATCGCCGTCTTCATCCAGAATATCGCAGGGAGCGATGTCCGTGAAACCATGTTCCCGGATCGCCTCCCAATGGGCTTTCGTGGTATTCCGGCGGCCCTCATAGGCGGTGTTGCATTCGACAATCGTTCCGGACAGGCTGCTGACCAGCGGCTGGATCAGCGCGGGATTGAGAAAATTGTGGCCGCCCGGTTCGCCGGACGAAATTTTAACAGCCACCTTATCCCGCAGCATCACGTTCAGCGCGTCATAAATTCTTAAAAGGCCCTGGGCGGAGATGTCTTTGGTAAAATAAACCTTGGATTTCATTTAAAAATTCCTCCCTCAAATAAAATTGAAATGATGCTTGATATCACACCGTGGCCGGTGCATTTACATAGGGAAAAGTTACGGTAAAGCAGGTGCCAGCCGTCTCCCGGCGGCTGACGCTGATTGTCCCCGCATTGCGCTGCACCATGTCGTGGACGATGGACAACCCCAGTCCCGCGCCACCGGCATTCCGGCTGCGGGCCTTGTCCACCCGGTAGAAGCGCTCGAAGATATGGCCGATCGCGTCCTCCGGAATCCCAACCCCGGTGTCGCTGACAGTGAAAATGATGCTCTCGCTGGTACGGGAAAGAGAGATGCCCAGCCAGCCGTTGGGGACGTTGTATTTGATTCCATTTTCCACCAGGTTGAAAATAATCTGATACAGGTCGTCACCCTGGATCATGACCGTACAGCCCGGCTGGACGGATTCCTCAATGGTAATTCCCCGTTGCGACGCCATTGGCGTCAGCATCCGAACCACGCGGCCTATGACGTTCCCCACTTCCACGCACTGGATCTCCTCCGCCACATGGCTGTCGATGCGGTTCAGCTCCAACAGCTTTTGGGACAGGCGGGTCAGCCGGTCCGCCTCATCGCTGATGTCGCCCACAAATTCCCGGACCGTCGCCTCGTCCATCTGGTTTTGCAGAATCGAATCCGCCAGCAGCTTCACCGAGGCCAGCGGCGTCTTCAATTCATGGGACGCGTCCGACACAAATTGCCGCCGCCGTTCTTCCGATTCCCGCAAGCGGACAGTCAAATCGTTAAACTCGCTGGCGAGAATTTTCAGCTCATCATGCCCGCTGATTTCAATCTGATTGGAATAGTCCCCGTCGCGCATCATACGCACCGAATGGAGAATTCGCCGTAGGCGGCGGGAAAACGCCGCGGAAAAAATCAGCGAAAACAGTAAAATCATCGCCGCCAGAACAATGGAAATGCGCAAGGTGTTAATCTGCAGCGTATCGATAAGCGCGCCTTGCTCCTCATCCAAATCCATCAAATACACCGCGCCGGACAGCGCCTGGCCGGTATAGACCGGCATCGCGGCGCGTCCTTCCAGCGTGCCATTTTCGTATTTGCTGTAGAGCACATCCTGATTCTCCAGCGCCTGCCGCGCCTCGCTGGCCGAGAACAGCTTGCCCTGCTGATTATCCGACCGCGCTGTGTCGTACAGGACATAACCCTGGCGGTCCATCACCACAATGCGGGTGACGCGGACATCTTCCAAGCCGTTCACAGTCTGGCGGATGGCGGTAAGGGTCATTTCATCCAGGCCGTTGAGCGACGTTGAAAGTAGCTGTGCCTTGGCGTGCATCGAACTCTGCTGGGCCGAAAACGCCAGATTCCGCATCGTCGCGGCCGCATAGATATTTAAAAACACCAGTGCCACCGCCGTAATCAGCAGATATCCCACCGCGTACTGCATCTGGGAACCGCCGGGCCAGAACCGGAACCTTCGCTGTTTTGAAATCGGAGCCACCTCCCCGCGCCGCAGCGGCCGCCCGGCCGCCCGTCAGACGCAATGCTATGCCTTGAAATAGTACCCGACGCCCCATTTGGTCATAATATGTTCAGGCTCCGCCGGATTCTCTTCCAGCTTTTCCCGCAGACGGCGGATGTGGACGTCGACCGTCCGCACATCGCTGCGGTAGTCGTAGCCCCAGAGAATGTCCAAAAGGTTTTCCCGGGAATAGACCCGGTTGGGATTGCGAATGAGAAGCTCAATCAGGTCAAACTCCTTGGCGGTCAGGTCGGCCAAAACACCGCCCCGGTAGGCGTTGCGTGCGTCCGTATCCACCACGATCTGGCCGCAGGAAATGCGGCTTTCCCGATTCGATTTCCGCGCGGCGCGGCGCAGTAGCGCCCGAATCCGCGCTTTGAGTTCCAAAATGTTAAACGGCTTCGTCAGATAGTCGTCCGCGCCGTGCTCAAAGCCCAGTAGCTTGTCCATGTCCTCGGCCTTGGCCGTCAGCATAATAATCGGCACGTCGGAAAACTCCCGGATCCGCTGGCAGGCGCTCAATCCGTCCAGTACCGGCATCATCAGGTCCAGAATGATCAATCCGACCTCCGGATCCTTGGCCGCGTTCACCGCATCTTCGCCGTTGCTGCCGGTTAAAACCGTATATCCTTCGTTTTGTAAATTAAATTTGATTCCCTTGACAAGCAAGGCTTCATCGTCTACAACTGCAATTTTCATACTTTACCCCACTGTGACATAATCGCGCAGCTTCTCCAGCGTCTTTTCACCGATTCCATTCACGTCGGTGAGCTGCTCCACTGAAACGAACGCCCCATTTTCCTCGCGGTAGTCCACAATTCGCTGCGCCTTGACTTCTCCGATGCCGGGAAGCGCGGTCAACTCCGCGGCGGTCGCCGTGTTGATATTGATCTTTCCCGGTTCGTCCGCGTCTGGCGGCGCGGCCGTTGGGCCGGCGGGAGCGCTCGGATCGAAAGTCTCCTGCGGTTGAGTTTGCGCGGTCGGATCGGCAGTCTCCTGCGGCTGAGTTTGCGCGCTCGTCCCCGTGTCCGCCGGCGGTTGGGTTCGCGCGCTTGACGCCGAAGTTGCCCGCGATTCGCTTTCCAGGCCCGACTGCACGGCAAGTGAGGAACTCGTCTGCGCCGCCGTCTCCGGCTGCTCCTGCGTTTGGACATGCAGCGTGTTCTCCTCCGTCCGGCTGGAGCCAAGCACATATCCTGATAAAAACATGGCGAACAGCGCGGTCAGGGCGCAAAGCAACCATGTAAAACGTTTCATATTTTTCAACGGCGATCCCCTCTTTCTCTCGGATTTTTGCCGTTCACTTTTCGTTCTGTACGTTGACATCAGGGAAAACTCTGGTATAATAATTATAGCACATTTCCGGCTGTTTGTATAATGTTTTTTCAACTTTCGGAGGCGTTTATGAAAGAATTCAAGCTTTTATCGCTTTTTATAACGTTCATCTGGCTGCTGCAAATCCCATTCGTGGCGTTTGCCGAGGGCGAACCGACCGAGTCATCCGTCCCCACCGAGACACTCGCCGCCACGCAGGCGCCGCCGTCCGATCTTGCCCCTGGCTCCCAGGCTCTGCCGGAACCGAAAGAGGTTCCCTATCCCTCCGACTACCATCCTGCGGCGAAGGCCGCCATTCTAATTGAGTTGAATTCCAACACCATCGTCTATTCCTTGAACCCGGATATACAGGTCTATCCCGCCAGCCTGACCAAAATCATGACTTGTATTCTGGCCCTGGAATATGGCCGTCTGGACGATCTGGTGACGGTGACGGATACCTCGCTGCTGGGCCTGGATATTTACGGCAGCACGGCCGAATTGCAGGCTGGCGAGCAGATGACGCTGAGGAACCTTCTGTATTGTATGATGCTCTCCTCCGCCAACGAGGCCTGTAATGTCGTGGCGGAGTACATCTGCGACAATGTGGACAGCTTTGTGGATCTGATGAACCAAAAAGCCGCCGCCTTGGGCTGTACCGGCACCCACTTTACCAATACGCACGGCCTTCACGACGAGAACCACTACACGACTGTCCGGGATGTGAGCATCATCGCGCGGTACGCCTGGCAAAATCCCGATTTTCAGGAAATTACGTCCACGGTCTCCTATACGGTTCCCGCGACGAACCTCTCTGAGGCGCGGGATCTGACCTCCACCAACTATTTGATCAATCCCGACTATGCCGAGCAGTATTACTACAGCAAGGCCGCCGGCATCAAAACCGGCTTTACCACTCCTGCCGGCGGCTGCCTGGTCTCAACCGCGAAAGACGGACAGCTGGAATTTCTCAGCGTAGTTTGCGGCTGCGATACCGTCGAGCAGGAAGACGGAAGCTATCTGGATGAGCGGTTCACCACCACAAAGGACATGTTTGAGTACGGATTTGAGAATTTCGCCTACGTGCAGGTGGTCTCCACGCTGGAAATGATCGATTCCGTACCGGTCGCGCTGTCCGCGGGCAGGGACTCTGTGGTCGTCCATCCGGCTGAGGACTTTTACGCCCTCCTTCCCTCTCCCTACGACACCGAAGCCGTCACCACCTCCTATACCCTCAGCGGCGGGAGTGATACGCTCGAAGCGCCGCTGGAAGCCGAGCAGGTGGTCGGCACTGTCCATGTATATTACAACGGCGAGGAATTGGGCGCCGTGGACCTGGCTACGACAACCGCCCTTGCCCGCTCCACCATGGCCTATACCACGCGCCAAACCAAGAGCTTTCTGTTAAGATACTGGTGGGGTGCGCTGCTGATTCTCCTGGTGCTGCTGGGCCTGTTGATCTTTTGGGCTTCCAGGAGGCGCAAGCGCCGCATCCGCAAACGCCGCTCCATGCGCAGCCGGAAACCCGGTCAAAGGAGGAACACCCCATGACAACATGGCAGGATTTGGAGCGCCGCTGTCTCAGCTGCCGGGAATGTGGGCTGTGCGACACGCGAAACCACGTGGTTTTCGGCGTGGGCAACCGGCAGGCGGACGTCCTGTTTGTGGGCGAAGGCCCCGGCCAGCAGGAGGATTTGACCGGCATCCCGTTTGTGGGCGCGGCGGGTCAGCTGCTCGATGAAATGCTGCGGATTATCGACCTGCACCGGGGCAATTGCTATATTGCTAATATCGTCAAATGCCGTCCGCCGAGGAACCGCGATCCTCTTGAAATTGAACAGGCGGCCTGCATCGGCTATCTGTGGGAGCAGATCGCGCTCATTCAACCGAAGATCATCGTCTGCCTCGGCAGAATCTCGGCCGGGCGACTCATTCATCCGGATTTTCGGATCACGCGCGAACACGGCCAGTGGATCCAGCGCGATGGTGTCTGGTACACCGCGATGTATCATCCGTCGGCACTGCTCCGGGATGTGAGCAAGCGCCCGGACACATTTTCGGATCTGTTGCGCCTGCGCGCTAAGATCGGGGAGGTTTGCCATGCTTAACTTGATTTCTTGGAACGTCAACGGGCTGCGTGCCTGCGTGCAAAAGGGTTTCCTGGACGTCTTCCGTCTGCTGCACGCGGATATGTTCTGCATTCAGGAGACAAAAATGCAGCCGGGTCAACTGACGTTGGAGCTGCCCGGCTATCTGCAATATTTTTACTCGGCGGAAAAGAAGGGATACTCCGGCACGGCGATTTTCACCAAATACGAGCCGCAGTCCGTACGGTACGGGATCGGCGTGGAAGCACTGGATACCGAAGGGCGCGTAATCTGCCTGGAATACCCGGCGTTTTTTCTGGTCACGTGCTACACGCCCAACGCGCAGGATGGGCTTAAGCGCATCGACCACCGCCTGGCCTGGGAACGCGCCTTCCGCGAATACCTGATGGAGCTGGACCGGCAGAAGCCGGTGGTTCTTTGCGGGGATCTGAACGTCGCCCACCAGGAGATTGATCTTAAAAACCCCGGGCCAAACCGCGGCAACGCAGGATTTTCGGACGAGGAGCGCGGAGCCTTTACCCAGCTGCTCTCGTGCGGGTTTACCGATACCTTCCGCTACCGCCATCCCGACATGGCCGGCGCGTATACCTGGTGGAGCTACCGCTTTCGCGCGCGGCAGAACAACGCGGGCTGGCGAATTGACTACTTTTTGGTTTCAGACCGGTTACGGCCGCGCATATTCTCCACACCCATTTATAACGAAGTGTTCGGTTCCGACCACTGTCCGGTCGGCTTGGAACTGGACATGCCGCTTACGGAGCATTTCTAATAGCTCTACAGCCCGCAGCGTGTTAAAAAACCTCGCAAAGTTCACGCGCGCAGGCGCGAAAAAATCTAGATTTATTTTTCGCGGCGGCATGTACGCCGCGAAAAATATTTTACGCCTTGCAAACGTGTGCGTTGGCCGTCTTTGACGGCCAACGTCGTAAGCAGCAGCAAGGCGCAAATTTTTAAATCGAAGCCCAACGTAGCGGGTTTGATTTGGGGTCTGTCGAAAAATTATGTTTTTCGACAAGCTGAACTCTATGGCGCGGGCAGAAACGTGATTTCCGCCTGCGCCATTTTGCTGCGGCTGCCGTTGAACTGATAGGCTGCGATGGCACGAATTACGCAGGCGCTCGACACGGTAAACGGCGCTTCATACACTTCACTCTGCGGCGTCGGGATGGAGCCGTCGGTCGTATAATAGACAGTCGCGCCCTCGTCGGCGTCGATGGCAATCTGGATGCCGGTTCCGGCGGTCAGGGTGGAAATAACCGGGTCGGAAATTCCCGGCAGCTGCGTCCCCGTGGGGGGACAACTTGCATAGACCTTCCCCGCCCGCATCTCCACGCCGCGGCGGCGAAACAGCTCATTGACCGTGACAAATTCGTATCCCTCTTCCGTCAGGCGGTCGATGGCCATGAGCACGCCGTCTACCGTGGTCGAATAGATGTCGTGGGACAAAACGACCGCGCCGTCGTAGGCGTCGCTGACGATTTTATTCGCCACACGTTGGGCGTCCTGATATTTCCAGTCCAGCGGATCCACAGACCAGCAAATCAGCGGACATTTCGCCAAGGACATCATATGCTCGCTGTACTCGCCAAAAGGCGGCCGGAACAGATATTCCGTCCCCTGGCCGCAGGCTTCATTTAAAATTTGTTCCGTCTTTTGGATTTGCTCCAGGATCTGGCTGTCAGTCCGACCGGTCAGCAAATTGTGACTGTAGGTGTGGTTCCCGATCTGGTGGCCGTCCAGATAAGCCTGGCGTAAGGTCTCCGGGTAGGATTCGGCGTTGCACCCCAGGATAAAAAAGGTGACCTTTACATTGCGTTTGTCCAGCTCCTCCAAAAGCCTTCGGGTGTACGGCCCGGGTCCGTCGTCAAAGGTCAGGGCAATCAGCTTGCTCTCTCCCTCCTCCGCCGCCGCACAAACCGGCAGAC
This sequence comes from uncultured Oscillospiraceae bacterium, assembly GCA_964450645.1. Lineage (GTDB taxonomy): Bacteria > Bacillota > Clostridia > Oscillospirales > Oscillospiraceae > JAKSPM01. The sequence continues at coordinate 23,984 of CAYVEB010000005.1, forward strand.
TCGTCACCAAACACCCAATCATGATCACAATCGCCAACCATCGCCGCATTTGCTGAACACCTCTTTAAATATTATGTAAGCAAGCCCTCCTTCGGCTGCGGCAAATTCTCTTCCGGCAGCTCTTCTTCCGGAGACAATGCTTCAGGCTGTTCCGCTTGCACCGGCTCCATGGGCGGCCGCTCCGTCAGTTCTTTCCGTACCGTTTCAACCGGTTCGTCCTCCCGCTCGCTGAGCTTCAAAAACGGCTGGCCCGTGGAAATGAGTGCTCCCGCTTCGTCCAGCCGCAAGGCCAGGCACGCGACGTCGCCGCAGGTCGTTTTCCGCGCATCCTGCAAATTCGCGGGAAGCGGAAAATCTACCCCGTTGTCCGGCAGCAGCAATTCATATCCGCCGTCCGTTTTACGCAGCCATCCGTCCACGCACACGCCGTCGACCGTCCCCCGCCAGGGAAAAGCGCCCGCTTCGGGCGCGTATCCGCACACCGCCGCGTCGATCGTATCCAGCGGCCAGCTTCGTACCGACACGCTTTCCTCCAGTTCAAAGCGCTCCCTTTGGGGCATCAAAATCCCAAGCGGCGCGATATGAAGGCCACGCACCGCGTAGACGCGCAAAATGCGGTGCGAAGTCAGCTCACACGCACATGCAAAGTGATAGTACAGTCCCCGCCGCGTCACATGCAGTTGGCAGACCTGTTGGCCATTCTCATAGACGGGTACCGTCATCGGACACTCCATAAAAATCCCTCCCGCATAGTATACGCGGGAGGGATTTAAATTATTTCCGCAATTTCGTGCGCCGCGCGTCCATTGGAAATTTATCGGGCATTTCGTGCCATCTCCGGCGCAAAACGGGCAGCGATATTCAGGCGGCGCCGGGTCTGATAAAGGATCCAAAAATCCGACCGGCAAACGCTTCAATTAGGTGGTGTGCAAGCCGAAGCTCACCGCAATCGCTGAATCCACCTGGTTCATCATAGCCTCGTCCAGCCTTCCCATGTGCTCGCGCAAGCGTTTTTTATCAATCGTACGTATCTGTTCCAAAAGAACAACAGAATCTTTTGTCAGTCCAACGTCATGGCCGGTCAGCTCAATATGCGTCGGCAGTCTTGCCTTGCCAGTCTGGCTGGTAATCGCTGCTGCGATCACTGTGGGCGAATGGCGGTTGCCCATATCGTTCTGGACGATGAGAACAGGCCGGGTGCCTCCCTGCTCGCTGCCGACGACCGGACTGAGATCGGCATAGAAAATATCGCCCCGTTTTACAGTTTCATCCATCATGGTGTCACTCTCCGCGAAAAATCATTCACCGTCCAACTGACGATGTAACCTTATTTTCCCACGCAGAATTGTTTTTTATACTAACCGTAAACGAATTTCACGAAGGCTCCCGATTCATTCTATGCTTGTCAGACAAAATCGCTATACAATATACTGCAAAACTTCCACCCGGTCTTCTCCGTTCAGATAGACACGGGGGACACGCTTGTTGATGTCGCACAACACCTCATATGGGATCGTATTCAGCCGGTTGGAAAGCTCCTCCACGGTGATCGACGCGCCGCCGTTTTTTCCGAAAATCGTCACCGTATCGCCAACCTTCGCCTCGGGGACTTCCGTAACGTCCACCATGCACATGTCCATGCAGATACGGCCCACCACCGGGACAAATTTCCCGTGCAGCAGGAAACTCGCCCGGTTGGAGAGATTGCGGTTTAAACCGTCGGCATAGCCGATGGCCAGAACCGCCAACGTCCTTACGCCGGGAAGCGTATAGGAGCGGCCATAGCTGACGCACGTCCCCGCCGGATAGGTTTGGATCTGGGAAATAGTGGTGTGCAAAGAGAGAACAGGCTGCAGCTCCAGCACGCCGGTCAGCTCGTTGGATGGGTCGATCCCATAGGTGGCGATCCCCGGGCGGATCATATCCAGCGCGTATTCCGGATAGAGCATCGCCGCGGCGGAATTGGCACAGTGGCGGATCCCCGGGTCGATCCCCATCGCCTTCAATCCATCCAGCATAGCCATAAACCTGGAAAATTGCCGGCGGGTATAATCCTGGCCGTCCGGGCCGCGGGTGTCGGCGGAGGAAAAGTGGGTAAACGTCCCCGCCCAATGCAGATGCGGCAGCAGCGCGACGCTCTTCCACGCCTCCAGCGCCTGCTCCCCGGCAATGAAGCCCAATCTAGACATACCGGTATCGATCTTGATATGCACCGGCAGGCGCAGTGCCCCGCCGGACAGGCGGTCGTTTAACTGGCGGGCGTATTCCAGGCTGTGTACCTCCTGATCCAGGTTCAGGCGCACCAATTCCTCCGCATAGGCCGGCGGTGTGTAGCCGAGGATCAAAATCGGCACCTCCAGCCCGCCCCGGCGCAGCTGCATGGCCTCCTCTAAATTGGAGACGCCCAAATATTCCGCGCCCAATTCCGTCAGACGCCTTCCGACGGGCACCGCGCCGTGGCCGTAGGCGTCGGCCTTGACCACGCCGAGAAATTTGCAGCCGGGCGCCGTAAGCGCACGCAACTGGGTATAATTATTGGCAAGCGCCTCTAGGCGGATCTCCGCCCAGCTTCTTTTGAGTAGTTCCATGGTTTAATTCCTTTTCAATTCATATGGAAATCAAGCAGCTCCAGCTGCAAAACACAGCGCTCCTGATCGCTGATCTCTACGTAAATTGGGACATCCTTGGAAAACCATGTGTCGACAAGTATCTGCTCGTCTTCATAGCCGCGTTCATAGTGTACACGGTAGTTGCCATCCTCCTCGCCCGCGGAAGCGATATAACCCGTTTCCCAGCAGTCCACCGCCACCGCCGGCGCGGCCAGAGGCACCAGATTCCCATCTGCCAGCAGGCCAAAATCCAACGACATCCCGTCAAACGTAATCGCGCCGGTATCGTTCGCCACCTGCGCGGTAATGCCGCTGATGGAGTCCGGCTGTGTGACTGTGATCTGAGTTGCGTCGCCGCTGCAGCGGCTGTCCATGGAAAACTCGTATATCCGGTCGCCATAATCCGCCGTCACTTTGGCCGAAAAGCTGCACTCCGAAGCGTTCAGCAGCGCCGCACGGAAGTCCAACGCCGGCTGCAAGTTCCCCTCCGCTTGTCCCCCACAGCTGCAAAGCAGCAAAATCATAGCCACTGAAATTCCAATTTTGCGCAAGCTGTTCCACTCCTGTCGCGAAAGGCGCTCAGCACTTCCGCAGTATTTGCGCAACAGCCTGTACCATATCCGACGGCGTCATGCCGTACTCCCCGATGGTCTCGGCGCACAAGTCCCCCGCCAGGCCGTGGATCAGCGCACCAGCCGCCGCGGCCTGGAAAGGCGGCAGTCCCTGTCCAAGCAGAGAGCCAATCAGACCGCTCAGCACATCACCGCTGCCGCCCGTGGCCATTCCAGGGTTCCCGGCGCGGTTGACACAAAATTGCGCGCCGTCCGTAATCACCGTTCGGTGGCCCTTTCGCAGCACAATCGCGCCCGTCCGCCGGGCAAGCTCCGCGGAGGCTTGTATGCGGTCCGTATCCGTCCGGCCGCCGAGCCTGGCAAACTCTCCGTCATGGGGCGTAAGAATCACAGGACAGGCTGTTTCCCGCAATACATCTATATGCCCGGCCAGGACATTTATACCGTCGGCGTCAATTACCATCGGAATTTTTGCCTGCCGCAGCAGCGCACACATGAGGCGCTCGGTGCCTTGGCCGGTTCCCATGCCCGGCCCCACCACGCACGCGTCGCAGCGTTCGAGCAGCGGGCGCAGTTCCTCCAGCGCTTCTTCCGTCAGCCGCTTCCCGTCGCACGGAAGCGGAAACGGCATCGGCTCTGTCAAGCCCGCCGCGACGATGGGATACACCGCCTCCGGCACCCCCACGTAAATTAGTCCGCTTCCGCAGCGCAGCGCCGCGTTCGCCGCCAGCTTCGGCGCGCCGGTAAAGCCTACGCTGCCGCCGATGATCAGCACCCGGCCGAAATTCCCCTTATGGGCAAACCGGTCGCGGCGCGGCAGCAGCCCGCTGAGCGCCTTTTGATTTAAAAAAACCTCTGTCATCCTATACTCCTATCGAACTTGTAACCCCGCCATTGCGGATTGAAACGTTGTATACTTCTTGAAATTTTTGGCAAAATATTTACATTGTGTCAAAACGTCGGCGCCTATGCGTCCAGCGTTAAAATAAATTATAGCATATCCAAAACCTTGATACAAGATGCTTTTTACGGATTCAAACAGGCGAAATTAATAAAAAACGCCGCTTTTAAGCCCCGCTTTTTGTGTTGACTTTTGTCAAAGCAAGCGATATAATAACGAAAGATTTATGGGTATTTATGGGTTTTCGTAAAAATACCAGTTAGCACGGGGGAACTATACACGGGGGAACTATAAATGAACAACTCTTTTGAAAGGTGAAAAAAAGACATGTCGACTTTTCGAACAAAACTACTTACAAATTGGCGCGGTAAACTGCTGTCTTTGGGTTTTTTCACGCTGTCATTTGTGTATTTAGAGGTATTGCTTCATCTGTTTACCTATCGCTCCTTGAGCGGGCGGATTGTCTATCCCATTTTATTTGCCTTGGTTTCCGGCACGGTTTTGTATCTGATCAGTTCCCTGCTGCCGCGCAAGGCAAACCGGATTATCGGCCTGTGCGCGATCATTCTGATGGTCGTCTATTTTGAAGTTCAACTGGTCTATCACGGAATTTTTGGCAGCTTCATGCCCATCTCCAACGTGATCTACGGCGCCGACGCAGTGACCAATTTTACCAGCCAGATTTTCTATGGCATTTGGCAAAATATAATTCCCTTCCTGCTGTTTTTGCTGCCGATTCCCGTTGCCGCGCTTGGGTTTTTCCGCGGCCCGCTGAAAATGGAACGTTTGAATTGGGCGCAGGCGCTTGCGTGCTGCCTGCTTATATCGGTGTGTACCATCGGCACATGGGGCGTGATGCGTCTGTGCGGCAACGCGCCCGGCTCCGCCTATTGGTTCTTGGTCAGTCCGAACACTTCCACAGAGGGCAGTATCAAAAATGTCGGCTTGGCGATTACCACGCTGCAAGAGGCCCGAGGAATGCTCTCCGGCAGCGGCAAAGTCAATTATTTTGTCAGCGACTTAAACGGTTCCGCTTCGGAAATGGTTGGCAACGAATCCATGTACAACGTCGCGAACCTGGACTTTGTTTCGCTGATGGAAAAGGGCGGCAACGAGCAGCAAACCGCTCTGGACCGCTATTTCAGCACCATCGCGGCCACGAAGAAAAATGAATACACCGGCTTGGCGGAGGGCTATAACCTTATTATGCTGTGCTGCGAGTCCTTTTCCCGCTATCTGATCGACCCCGTGCTGACCCCCACGCTCTATAAACTCAGCACAAACGGGTTTGTCTTCAACAACTTCTATTGCAGCTTCCCGAACGTAACCACCAACGGTGAGTACGCCTTCTGCATGGGGCTGCTGCCGGATATGACCCGAACCAAAACCGCTTCTACCTTTGACGAGGCGAGCGACAATTACCTGCCCTACGCCATGGGCAACGTGTTTTCCTCCATGGGCGCGCGGGCATTCGCCTACCACAACTATTACGGAACATTTTATGACCGGGACGTATCCCACGCCAACATGGGCTATGATTTTAAGGCCATCGGCAGCGGCCTGGAGATCCCGGTGGACTGGCCTTCGTCGGACAAGGATATGATCGAAGCCTCACTGGACGATCTCCTCGCGGAAGATTCCCAGTTTGTCGCCTACTACATGACCTTCAGCGGCCATTATCAGTACAACTGGGACAATGCCATGAGCGCCAAAAACCGCAGCGCTGTAGAGGATCTCCCCTATTCCGATACCGTAAAGGCTTATTGGGCCTGCAACCTGGAGCTGGAATATGCGCTCTCCCTTTTGATGGACCGCCTGGAAGAGGCTGGAGTTGCGGATCGCACGGTGATCTGCCTCACTGCCGACCACTATCCCTACGGATTGTCCGAGGAAGAATATAATGAACTGGCCGGCGAAAAGGTCGACACGACGTTTGGCAAATACCACAGCTCATTTATCTGCTATGTGCCCAATATTGAGCCGGTCGTCGTGGACGACTATTGCAGCAGCATCGACATCCTGCCCACGCTCCTGAACCTGTTTGGAATCAACTACGACTCTCGTCTGCTGGCAGGCCGGGATGTCCTGGCGGACTGTACCCACGTGGCTATCCTCGCGGACCGCAGCTATCTGACCGATACGTTCCGCTACGACGCCGCCACCGGGAAGGCGGAGTCCTACGACGGCTCCCCGGTCAATTCCCAGATCGTGCAGGCCTATTGCGACTACGTTGCCAATCTGTTCTCCATTTCCACGGAGATTCTTCAAACAGACTATTACGCCCATGTATTTGACGGCAAGGCGGTGAACTACAGCGGATATATGTCGTTTACAGACGTTAAAAACGTTTTCATGGAATCCGGCGTCCTGTTTGTATCGCAGAATGGCTATATGCTTCCGGACTCCCAGTCCGTCTTCGGCATCGACCGGAATGCCGATATAGGAGAGTGTCTCAACGCGTTCTATCAAATTGACGGCACACCCGCTGTCGGCCAGGATGCGGCGCTTGCGGCGGATACGCCCTACCGCGACGCGGTGCTCTGGGCGAAAGAGGTCGGCCTGATCGAGGACTATGACCAAGCGAGCCAGTCTTTGTCCTATGAGTGGATGTCCCTGTTGATGGCCCGGTATGGATACCTGCGGTGCAGCAGCTTTGACATCGGAATGGACGAGCAGGAGCTGCAGCAAGCCAAGGCTGATTATCCGAATCTCACGGAGGAATCTCTCCGCGCCATGTTCTGGAGCAAGGATGTGGGCATTATCAACGGCGTCCAGGACGGCCCGCTCTATCCCAGCGCGGATATGACCATCAACCGCGGGCAATTGGCCGCTTTCCTGCAGCGGTTCTATTTCAAGTACATTTTTGGCCCAAACCAATAAATGTGCAATTACAAAATCATCGCCCGGCTCCACACAAACGGAGCTGGGCGATTTGTTTGCAAAAATGTAGTTCGTCAAAAAATTCCCGGAATCACCCTTGCAAGGGCCATGCCAGCACAGCAGGATATTATATTCGCCACAAAGGAATAGAGTACATAATACCAGTTTTTCTTTTTCCGCAACGAGGCTTTTTTCAGCAAAATACAGTACAACACCGCTTCGACCGCGATAATCCCCCCTTCAAGCAAAATATAGCAGATTGTAAAAGCCAGCGGGCCGGAGCGGTAATCAATGATATTCAGAAGTACATTCAAAATCACTTGGGTCGCCGCATTGACGCCCATCAAAACCAACTGTTGTTTTTTCTCCCAAAATCCGAACAGCAGCGCAACGATTATTTCAACCAGAATCGTGAGCACAATCCGCACAAGGAGGGATCGGATTTCCGGGCCGTATTCATAGGAACGGTCGGCTTTGAGGGCTTGAACCGCGTTACTTGGTTCACCGTATTCCAAGAATCCGGGCCCCACGCCAGTCATATCCACGGTATAATATGTGTCAAATGCATACTGGCTTAAGATCCCGCTAACGGCAAACGTACCGCTCTGCGGCCAATACAGCAGAATTTTAAAGCTGCTCGGCGGGTAATACGTCCAGATAATCTCCTTTGACTCGTTGACCTGCCAACATTCCTGCAAAAAATAATAGCTGTCAGAATCCGCATAGTCCACAAAGGCTTTCCAAGTGGCGTAATCCAGATCGGAGCCACTCACCCATCCGTGGTGTTCCTCGCCGTCCCAGGCGCTGTATGGGCCAGTCGACGTATCCTTGGAAAGCAGCGTGCCGTAGCACAGTTCATCTTCCATGTTTTTAAAGTAAATTCGCACCGACTCCTTCGGCCCCATATCCGCCTGGGCCGGGACGCAGAACCCAACAATCAGAAGCCCCGCGAACAGCAGCATCCGCAGAGTCCTTGAAAATTTTCCTTGCAACTCCGTCCTCCTATCTTACTTGGGCAAACGCGAAATGAGGCGCATTTTCAGCGACCGCCTCTACTGCGTTCTAATTTTTCACGGATGTGCGTTTTCCTCCTCCAGGTAGCGTTCCAGAATTTCTGCAGCGCCGGCAATCAACCTAAGGCAAGGCCGTGTGGCGTAGTAGGCCGCGTCCCTGACCTGGGGATCCGGCCCGGGCATAACCGGGCAATCCTTGAGCAACTCGCGGCAGATGATGCTGCCATGCTCCTTGCGAAAGGTATCCACCAGCTCTCGCACGGCCGCATAGTGCGCGATCTTCGCCTGCCGGTCATCCGGGTCGCTGTACCCACGCAAATACCCGAGCGCCAACAGCATCCCGCTCACAGCGCCGCATGTCTCCCGCAGCCGTCCCATGCCGCCGCCAAAGGACGAGGCAAGCCTTGCGGCCTCCTGTTCTGAAAGCCCCCGTGAAAAGGCCAAAAATACCGACTGCGCGCAGTTGTATCCCCGCCGGAACCACATCTGCGCATCCTGCGCCGCCTGACTCATCGCTCGTCTCCATCCTCCTTTGCAAACCGCACCCCATACCGGCGCATCATAAACCGTACCGGGTAGTAATGGTTTAAGGCGCCAGCTATGCCGGTGGCGCCCGAAAACAATGCGGGCGCCCCACCGATAAAGCGGGACGCCCCAAAATTTTCCCTTTACTCCTCGGCCTGCGCCTCTTCCGCGGCCGGTTCCGTCAACAGCGCGCGGATGGACAGCGAAATCCGCTTGCCTTCCTCGTCAATGTCGATGATCTTCGCATCCACTTCCTGACCCTCGGACAAAACGTCCTCCGGCTTGCCAATCCGGCGGTCGGCGATCTGGCTGATGTGGATCAAGCCGTCAACACCGGGGATGATTTCCGCAAACGCGCCGAAGGTCATCAGCTTGGCGATCTTCACCTTCGTCACATCGCCCACCTTGAACTTGGCCAGAAACTGGTTCCACGGATTCATCTCAGGGGTCTTGTATCCCAGGCTAATCTTTCTCTTTTCCGGATCAAAGGAAATGACATAGACCTCGATCTGGTCGCCAACCTTAACCACTTCAGACGGATGGTGGATACGGGACCAAGACAGCTCGGACACGTGTACCATTCCGTCCACGCCGCCAATGTCGACAAACGCGCCGAACGAAGTCATGGACTTGACTGTGCCAAGATACTTTTTGCCGACCTCGATATTTGCCCAGACAGCCTCGATCGCGGCCCTGCGCTCCTCGGCCAGTACGGCGCGGATAGAGCCGACCACTCTGCGGCGGGCGCGGTTGACTTCCGTAATCTTCATCCTCGCGGGCTTGCCCTTCAGTGCGGACAGCTCACCGCCTCTGGCAACGCCGGACTGGGACGCGGGGATAAATACTCGGACGCCTTTATAGTTCGCCACCAGACCGCCCTTGTTTTCCTCGGTGACATTGGCGGTAATGACGGTTTTGTTTTCGCAAGCTTCCTCGATTTCGTTCCAAACCTTTTCGCCCTCCAGCTTCTTCTTGGACAGCTGGACGGTTCCCTCGCCGTCGTTGACGCGGACGACAAAGACCTCAATCTCGTCGCCGACCTTCAACACATCCTCCGGCTTTACAGCAGGATCGGAACTGACTTCGTCGGTGGGAATGTAACCGGCGTGCTTGGTTCCCAGATCAACCTGGACTTCCGTAGAGCCGACGGCCACAACAGTACCAAGTACCTTGTCTCCTGTATTTAAAGTCTTGATAGACGCATCGAGCATAGCCTCAAAGCTTTCCTCCATTGCATTATCAGCGGTATTCAATTCGCTCATCGTTTTTTTGACCTCCTTTATTATCCACGCGGGAGTTGACGCTCCAGCAGTGATGCCGATATGAGCAGCATCCTGAAAATCTGTGGGATTCAACTCCGAGGCGTTGTCCACCAGAAAAACGCGCCGGCAGTTCCGGCCGCAAATCATAGCCAGCCTGCCCGTGTTGGAACTTTCGGCGTCCCCAACGACCACAACAGCGTCGCACCGTTTGGCAAGCAAAGCGGCTTCTGTTTGTCTGTTTTCAGTTGCTCTGCATATTGTATCAAAAATTTTGTAATTTGTACATACCTTTTCTACAATTTTTTCGCAACTTTCCCATAAAAATTTTGTGGAAGTAGTCTGCGAAACCATGGAAATCGGCAAATGAACGTGCTTTTCGTCGCCTGTCAGCCACGCCTCCAATTCCTCCGGCGTTTCAAACACCATCGGATGCCGGCACCAGCCCGAGATCGCCACAATTTCCGGGTGGGATCTGGTTCCAATGATAACCGGGACTCTCCCTTCCTCCTCCGCCGTCATCACCAACCGATGGATGCGCTTCACAAAGGGGCATGTGGCGTCAATAATTTCCAAATTGCGCGCTTTCAGCGCCTCGTACGTGGCCCGGGGAACGCCGTGGCTGCGGATAATGACCGCGCAGCCGTCCGGAATTTGCTCCACTTCCCCGGCCACCAGCACGCCCATCTCCTCAAAATGACGCACCACATGGCGATTGTGGATGATCGGTCCCAGGGTCACGGCGCGCTTGCCCTCCCGCACGGCACGCTCCACTAGCTCCACCGCACGATTCACGCCGAAACAAAATCCGGCTGTCTTTGCAACTTCTATCCTCATCTTAAACTTCCAGACGATAACACCGATCCATCATTTCCCGTGCCAGCCGTGTCTGCTCCCCGGGCGGAATGTGGCGGCCGGTGGTTTCAACCATATAGGGTTTCCCGTAGGTAATCTGGATGGGGCGGAACAGCTTCTTCTCCCGGCTGACGTACGCGGGAACCACAGGCACCTTGCACCGCGCGGCCAGTAATACCGCACCGGCCTTGGGTTCGATCCGCTGTCCAGGCCGAACCCGCGTACCCTCGGGAAACACCAGTAGCGCCTGTCCCGAGCGCAGAACCTTTATCGCCGTTATCACAGCGCCGGCGTCGTTGCCTTCCCGGTCCACCGGGAAGGCACCCAGCTTGCCCAAAAACCAGCTGAAGATCGGAATCTCCATCAGCTCCTTTTTGGCCATAATTCGAAAAAGCCGCTTCGGGTGCAACGCGAGGCCCAGATAAATTGGATCCGTGGACGCGCTGTGGTTGCACACCATCATATACGGCTCCGCGGGGACATTCTCCTTGCCCGACACGCGCCAACAGGGATGTATTACATGAAAAACCACCCAAAGCAGATAATATGCGACTTGATAAAGCCCACGGGATTGCTTGATCATAGACCAACACGCTCCTTGATGGTGGTCATCACCGCTTCAATACTCTCTTCCAGCGTCATATCGCCGGTATCCAGCAAAATTGCGTCTTCGGCGCGCTTTAACGGCGCCAGCTTGCGGGTTCGATCCTGCTCGTCGCGCCGCTCCATGTCCCGCAGCACCGTTTCAAACCGGCACTTCGGATCCTTTTCCAGCAACTGCGCAAATCGCCTGCGGGCGCGAACCTCCACAGGAGCCGTCAGAAAAATCTTTACATTGGCGTGGGGCAGTACCACCGTACCAATATCCCGGCCATCCATGATCACATGGTTATTCCTGGCCACATCCCGCTGAACGTCCAGCAGGAAATCCCGCACCACAGCGTGCGCCGAAATCTGAGAGGAAATGGCGCTCATCTCCGGCGTGCGGATCTCCTCGCTCACGTCCACGCCGTTGAGAATCATACGCTGCGTCCCCTCATCGTCGTATTCCAAGCGCAGATTTACATCGTCGATCAGCCGCGTAATCCCGTCCACGTCGCGCGGACCAATGCCCATCAGTGCCATGTGGTAGCCGACCGTACGGTAGATAGCCCCCGTATCGACATACCGAAAGCCCAGCCCCTTGGCCACTGCTTTGGCGATGGTACTCTTCCCCGCGCCGGCAGGCCCGTCAATCGCAACCGAATAAAACTCGTTCATAATCACACCTCATCCATATCCGTTGCCTCGCAGCTTGCCCGCGCCGCCGCGTAGGCTGTCGCCCAGGCAATCTGTAAATTAAATCCGCCGGTATAGGCGTTTACATCCAGAATTTCCCCCGCAAAATACAGGCCCTTGACCAATTTCGACTCCATCGTCTTGGGCTGTACCTGCGAAACCTGCACGCCCCCGGCGGTGATAATCGCCTCCTCCACCGGACGCAGGCCGGAAATCGCCACCGGAAAGCGCTTGGTCAGCGCCAAAAGCGCTCGCCGCTGCTGCTTCGTGATGGAGTGGACTTTGGTCTGCGGCGCAATGCCGCTGCGCGCCACCATCACCGGGACCATCGTTTTGGGATACAGATCAAACAGCGCGTTTTCAAAGTTGCGGTTTTGATAGGCCGCGAAGTCCCGCAAAATGCGCTCCTCCAGCTTCTTTTCATCCAATGCCGGCTTCAGGTCTATCGTCACGGTATATTTTTTGTTCGGCTCCATATGGGCCGACAGCGACAAAATCGTCGGCCCGGACAGACCAAAGTGGGTAAAGAGCAGCTCACCGAATTCCTCATGCACCAGCTTCTGGTTTTCCGCATACAGCCGCACGCCCACATTGCGCAGACTCAGCCCCCGCATCTTGGCGCACCAATCGCCGTCCTCAACCATGGGCACTAGGGAACCCGCAGGCGGAACAATGGTGTGCCCCAGCGCCGCTGCCATGGCGTAGCCGTCGCCCGTCGAGCCGGTGGCGGGATAACTTTTGCCGCCAGTTGCAAGGATGACGCATTTTGCCCGGATCTCCCGGCCGCCGCAGACGACGCCGACGACGCGCCCATTCTCCGTCACAATCCGCTCCGCCCTCGCGTGGAACACCGGGACGCCCCGGATCGCGTCTTTCAGCGCCGCGATGATCGACGCGGATTTGTCGCTGACCGGGAACACCCGGTTGCCCCGCTCGGTCTTTAACGGGCAGCCGTGGCGCTCAAAGAAGGCTTTTGTCCGCTCCGGAGGAAAACCATACATGGCAGAGTATAAAAACCGGCCGTTTCGGGGCGTATTTTTAAGTACCTCTTCGGCGGTGCAATCGTTTGTCACGTTGCACCTTCCCTTGCGTTCTTTTCCAGCAACAGAACCGGCTTGCCCAATTCCGCCGCCGTCGCTGCGGCAAACATCCCCGCGGCGCCCCCGCCAAGGATTACAATTTCGGGTTCCTTCCTCATATTCCTCGCACAATTCCAGCAAATAGGCAAAACACAGTTTTGCCCGTGTAAAAATCGATATTATGATACAAGAAAAACCGGAATTTTGCAAGAGCAATTTCCGGTTTTTTATGAATTTTCGCGCGACAACATCGCTCCTTGTTCTCCTCGCGCGCCGCACGCGCCGCGCAGCAGCGACAGTTCCTCCGGCTGTAAGTAACGCCACTTCCCCTTCGGCAGATCGCCCAGCCGCAGCGGTCCTTCCGCAACGCGGCACAGCCTTGTCACGCGCAGCTCCGCCATTTGGCACATGCGGCGAATCTGACGGTTTCGCCCCTCGCGCAGCGTAATCTCCAAACGGGCGGTATTGCCGCGGCGCTCGCAAAGCCGCACCTCCGGCGCCAGAATCGGCCGCCCGTCCAGATCGATCCGGCGGCGCAGCCTTTCCTCCGCCCCCGCGTAGAACCCGCTGACCCACAGCATATAGACCTTTTTCACCTGGCAGCTGGGGTGCGTCAGGCGGTTTGCAAGCTGACCGTCGTTGGTGCAGAGCAAAAGCCCCTCGGAATAACAGTCCAGCCTTCCCACCGGGAATACCCGCGCCGGACAGTCCGCAAGCAGATCGGCCACAGTTTTGCGGCCCTTTTCGTCCGACAGCGTTGTGACAAATCCCCTCGGCTTGTGGAGCATCAAATAGACCTTCTCCACCCGCGGCCGCAGTATAATACCGTCAACCTCTACCCGATCCTTCTCCAAATCCGCGCCGTCGCCCAGCCGCGCCACGGCTCCGTTGACCCGAACCCGTCCAGCCGCGATCCACGCCTCCGCGGTTCGCCGCGAAGCCAGCCCACATTCGGCAATCAGCTTTTGCAAACGCATAAATTCTCCCAATTATTCCGGCCCGTTTACTGTCAGCAAAAAGCCATAATCCAATAGTTTTGTATGGTCGTTCCAGTCGTCCGGCGCGCCGATGGTCACCGCTACCAGGCGGCGCCCGTCCCGTTCCGCCGCCGAGACCAGAATCCGGCCCGCAGCGCGGGTAAAGCCCGTCTTGACGCCGATGCAGCCGTCGTACCGCCACAAAAGCTTATTGTGATTGGTCACCGCGCGGTTACCGCCAAGCGTTGCCGTCTTGGTGCTGACGACTTCGGCAAACGTCTCGTTTTCCAGCGCGTACTGCGTCAGCAGCGCCAAATCCCGCGCCGTGGCATAGTTCCCCTCGTCGTCCAGCCCGTTGGGGTTGGCAAAATGCGCGCCGGACAGGTGGAGCTCGTCCGCTTTCTCGTTCATCATGGACACAAACGCTTCCACGCTGCCTCCACAGTGGATCGCCAGCGCCACCGCCGCGTCGTTGCCCGACTGAAGCATCAGGCCATAGAGCAGATCCCCAACGCTCAGGACTTCACCGTTTTTCAAATACAGCGACGAACCCTCTACGCCGACGGCTTCCTCCGGAATCGAGACGTCCTCGTCCAAATCGCATTGCTCCGCGATTAGCAGCCCGGTCATAATTTTCGTCGTGCTGGCAATCAGCGCTTTCTTGTCGGCGTTCTTTTCATATAATACGCGGCTGGCGGTGCAGTCATATAAAATTGCAGACTGTGCGGAGACCGATGGCGGCTCCGCCGCGGAAACCCGCGGGACACTCAACAAAACCGCCGCGATTACAACCGTTATTTGCAGAAACTTCCTACGCATTTTTCATCACCGGGCTTATTATATCCCGTGATGGAAAAAAAGAATTTGTTAAATATCGGAAGTTTCGTCTTTTTTCAGCAATCCCGACAGTTTTTCCACCAAATCCGGGATCATTTCCACCAGCCGCTCCACTGAGGAGGACGGCGCTTCGCTCACCGGCAACATCCGCACATTCTCCCCGCGCACAACCAAAAATGCCATCGGCGTGATCTTCACCGAGCAGCCGCTGCCTCCGCCAAAGGGATTGTCGCGATTGGGATTTTTGCCGTTGAAGTCGCTGCCGCCGCCGGCGTATCCGACGCTGATTTTGGAAATTGGAATCAGCGTGACACCCTGGGGCGTGGTAATCGGATCGCCGACAACTGTGTTCGCATCGGCCATTTCACGAATTTTGGCCATGGAATTGGACAGCATTTCAGAAATTGGATGATTCATAGTCGCACTTCCTTTATTTCATTGGTTTGCATGTTTTAAACGCGCAAACGTTCAGCGTGTACTGATTTTTCCAAGTCTACTTTTTCTGGAAAAGCAAAATCAGCAGACGAATTCCAAGCCCGCAGACCTGCCAAAGCGTCACGTGGACCCGGACGTTCGCCTCCAATTCAAACCCTTCCGCTTGCGGATCGATTACCGGCTGCAAATCCTGCTGCCGGATCTGAAACACACGGGACAAGGCCGCCGACATACCGCCGATTGCCGCCCAAATTTGGCCGTAGCGCAACGCCAGATCCGCAGGATCCTCATCATAAAAGCGTACCGTGACGCTCAGCCGATCGATCACAACCGCGTGCAGCGCGGCAGGAACCAACCTCAGCAACTTCTTGACCAGCGGGATATACCGCTGCGCCGCCGCATAGAGGGAGGAAATTGACCGCTTTTTCTTTGGCGCGGGCGTGTCCGGCTTGGGCGCGGCAGGCTTTTTCGCCTTCGGCTTCCGGGGCAGCAAGCGCAGGCGAATCAGCCCAAAACGAAGGCGTACCACAAGACCAGACTTTTCATAATCCAAGTCGAACCGAACTGGCAGCCACAGCAGCAGCGCCAGCACACCCAGCACGGCGAGCACAATCCATAACCATGTCACAGCCGCGTCACCTGCTGTCCGTCCGATGTCTCCGGTTTTTCCTCCAAGCTCCGCATGGCCCGCTCCGCCAATTCGTCGCGTGGGTCAAGCTGAGCTTTTTCTATTGGCGGCAATTGGTCGAGGGAGGACAGCCCGAACGTGCGCAAAAAGTCCGGCGTGGTGCGGTAGAGATTGGGCCGCCCCGGCACATTGAGCTTGCCGCACTCCTCAATGAGTTTTTTGTTCAGCAGCGCGCCGATGGTATAGGCGCTGTCCACGCCCCGGAGCTGCTCCACATAGGCGCGCGTCGTGGGCTGGTAATAGGCGATTACCGCCAGCGTCTCCAGCTGCGAAGCCGAGAGCTTGGGCGGCTTTCGCGTCTCCAGAGCCTTTGCAATATATCCGCTCATCTCTCCGGCGGAACACATCTGATAGGCGTCCTCCAGGCGCACCACGCGCACGCCGCGCCGTTCAAACGCCAGCTTGTCCGAAAGCTCCTTAGCCGCCCGGTAGACCTCTGACTCGTCGCAGCCGGTGGCCAGACAAATGCGCCCAGTAGGGACAGGTTCCCCGGCGGCAAATAAAATTGCCTCTATCACGCGCATCAATTCATCTAGATTCATCGATCTGTTCCTCCGGCATCTGCAAAAAAGTAATGGTATATTCCCCGTTTTCGTCCATTTCCGCTGTTATAGCCCGCAGTTTGCACAGCTCCAGCACGGCCAAAAACGTCGCGACCAGCTCGCTGCGGCTGCGGCTGCCCTCAAACAGGGGCAGGAAACCGGACATCCCCCTGGCAAGCAGCCGGCGGAGAACCTCCGCCGCTTTGGCCGTCACGGAATATGGTTCCGTGCCGACAATGCCCTCAAAATTTGCAATGGGCGGCGGAAGCATCCGCTCCGAGCGCTCGGCCATCGCGCGAAAGGCATCCAGCAAATCCCGCGGTTCATGCCGGTACCGGTAAGTCCGGTCGGGTTCATAGGGCTCTGGCTGCTTGGTAAACAGTTCCACACCGATGGAATTGCGCGCTTCCAAAAAAGCAAAAGCAGATTTCAGCCGCTCATAGGCTTCCTTCCGCTGGCGCTCCTCCAGCGAGCGAATCAGCAGTTCCATCTCGGACAGCGCCTCCTGCTTCTCCGTCTCAGACAGCAACATCTTTGATTTCATGTACATCAGATGCGAGGCCATCGAAATAAATTCCGATGCAATCTCCATATCCATCTGCTTCATCGCATCCAGATAGGCCAGGTACTGGGTCAGAATTGAGGCGATCGAGATGTCCTGAATGGCAACCTTATTTTTCGAGAGCAGCAGCAAAATTACGTCCAGCGGCCCTTCAAAATCTTCTAATTGGTCGGAGCGGGACCTGACCACGCCCTCCAATCGGTATTTTGGCTCTTCCATAGTTCACTCATAATGTAGGATTTCCAATATTATGCGGCTTCAATCGTAGGCGATGGAAATTCCCGGGTACAGCGCGCTCATAATAGCCTTGACCGGAAATTTAGCGACATACCACAAAAGATTTTGCAGACCGTCGTTGAGATCGTCCAGTATGGAAATGTTGTTCAGCACGCCGAGGAAAGCCAGCACAATCAGCAAAATCATCCCGTAACGCTCATAGCGCATCCATTTCAAATAGACGCGCTGGGGCAGGAATACCGCCACCACCTTGGAGCCATCCAACGGTGGAATCGGTAGCAGATTAAAAATCGCCAGCCCGCAGGAAAGATAGGTCACATATTCGAAAAAGTACCAGCAGTAGTAAAGCGCCTGGCCCCCGTTGATTTGGTAACACAGGTTGAAGACGGCCGCCGGTACCATTGCCACCAGCGCCACTAATACGTTGCACAGCGGCCCTGCCGCCGCCGTAAGCACCATTCCCCATTTGGGATTCTTAAAATTCCGCATATCAATCGGCACCGGTTTGGCCCAGCCCACGCCGGCCACCGCCATCATCACGAGCCCCACGACATCCACGTGACGAAAGGGATTTAAGCTCAGCCGCCCGCAATTTTTTGCCGTGCGGTCGCCCAGCCAATACGCGACGACGCCGTGGGCGCACTCGTGCAGCATGATGCACAGCAATGCCGCCGCCACGACGATCAAAAGATCCGCCAGCCTGCCGAATTCCAGCTGCTGCAGCCACTGTTTTATATTCGTAACCACTCACCACCTATTTTAGTTAGTATACCATGTTTCGTCTGTTTCTGCAACCTTTTTCTTCCAACCATTTTATTGCCGAAAAGTCCCCGCCCGCACCGCCAGCCACGTTGGAGAGGGCCGCCCGGCAGCAAGAAAGCGCGGCGGATTGGGTTCGGACGTTGCCGAAAACTATGGTTTTTTGGCAAATTTAAAAGCCGCGGAGCGCGCTCCGCGGCTTTTGACTATTGGGCGGCCGCATCCAATAAAATGCGCACCAATTCCTCCCGGCCGGTTCCATTTTCCGCTGAAAATGGGATGAGCCGCGTCTGTTTGGACAGCCGCAGCGTGTCGCGGATGTCCTGCAAATTGGATTCCACCTGGCTCTTTTTCAACTTGTCCAGCTTATTGGCCACAACCACAAAGGGGCAACCGCTTTGCTGAAACCAGTTCGCCATAATTTCATCGTTCTGCGTCGGCTGATGGCGGCTGTCCACGATCATCACGCCCAGCGTCAACTGCTCCGGCTGGGCAAAATAGCCCTCCACCAGCTGCGCCCAACGGTCTTTTTCCGCTTTGGAAACTTTGGCGTAGCCATAGCCCGGCAGATCCACAAAATAGACCTGCCCATCCACCAAAAAGTAGTTGACATGCGCCGTTTTCCCCGGCTGCTCCCCGACTCTGGCAAAGTTTTTACGCTGCAGCACCCGGTTGATCACCGACGACTTACCTACGTTGGACTTCCCCGCAAAGGCAATCTGCGGCAGCGCGTCGTGCCGCAGATCCTCCCGCCTGGCGGCGGAAGAAATGAACTCCACCTTGTGCAGGTTAATCCCACTTTGAATTCCGTTCATACCGTTCTCCCATTCAGGCCGCCGGTTTTCATTGGCGGATCCCCGGCGCGCGGGGCGGTTCCGTGGGCGGGACAGCCAGGCTCAGTTCCTCGCGCGCCGGCTTTTCGCTCTCGGTAACGCTCTCACAGTGGGCCAGATCCAATACCGTGTCGAGCACCTTGCTCACATGGTCCACCGTGATGAAATTCAGCGCTTTGCGAACCGTTGGGTCGATCTCCGCCAAATCTTTCTCGTTGGCCTGGGGGATGATGACCGTCTTGACGCCATGGCGCAGCGCAGCCATCGTCTTTTCCTTCAAGCCGCCGATGGGCAACACCCGGCCGCGGATGGAAATTTCGCCCGTCATCGCCACATCCCGCCGCACCGTCGCGCCTGTCAGCGCCGAAACCATGGCGGTACACACAGTAATCCCGGCGGAAGGGCCGTCCTTAGGCACCGCACCCTCCGGGAAGTGGACGTGGATGTCTTTGGTCTTATAGAAATCCGGCGCAACGTGCAGCTGCTGACAGTGAGCGCGGATATAACTCATGGCACTCTGGGCGGATTCCTTCATCACGTTGCCCAGGTTTCCTGTCAGCTCCAGATGGCCGCTGCCGTCGACCACGTTGCACTCCACCTCCAGCGTCTGCCCGCCCACCTGCGTCCAGGCCAGGCCCGTCACCAGGCCCACCGGATCCGTTGCCGGCAGACTGTCCGGCAGGATCTTTCTCGGCCCCAGATACGTGTCCAGGTTCTGCGCCGTCACCGTCAGCCGCTTCGGCGCTCCGGCCTGCACCAGCTGCATATCCGCTTTGCGGCAGACAGAGGCCAGCTCACGCTCCAGATTCCGGACGCCGGATTCCATGGTGTAGCATTGAATGATGTCGCGAATGGCATCGTCCGTCACCCGCAGCTGCGTCCGCTTCAGACCGTGCTTTTTCATCTGCTTGGGCAGCAGATGGTCCTTCGCGATCATGAGCTTTTCCTCGTCGGTGTAAGACGACAGTTCGATCACCTCCATACGGTCCAGCAGCGCGCGGGGGATGGTGTCGGTGGTGTTGGCGGTGGTGATGAACATACACTTGCTCAAATCAAAGGGCACTTCCAGGAAGTGGTCGCGGAAAGCGCTGTTTTGCTCGGCATCCAACACCTCCAGCAGCGCCGAAGACGGATCGCCCTTGTAGTCGCTGCCCAGCTTGTCGATTTCGTCCAGCAGCAGCAAAGGGTTATTCGTACCGGCGGTGGAAATGGCGGTCAGGATTCTGCCCGGCATGGCCCCGATATAGGTCTTGCGGTGGCCGCGGATCTCCGCTTCATCGTGGACGCCGCCCAGCGACAGCCGCGCCAGCTTGCGGTTCAGCGCCCGCGCCACACTCATGGCAATCGAAGTCTTGCCCACGCCCGGAGGGCCGACGAGGCAAATAATTTGCCCTGGCAGCTCCGGCGCCATCTGTTTGACCGCCAAAATCTCCAAAATTCGCTCCTTGACTTTTTCCAAGCCAAAGTGATCGGCGTCGAGAATCTTGCGGGCCTTCTCCACGTCCACGGTTTCCCGGGTCGATTTGCTCCACGGCAGCTCCAGCGCCACATCCAGATAGTTGCGGATTACCGCGGCCTCCGACGAGCCAAAGGGCTGCTTCATCAGGCGGGAAACCTCCTTGCGGAGCTTGTCCTTGACCTCCTGCGGGCATTTCAGATCCTCCACCTTCGCCCGGTACTCGGCGATGTCATCGTCGTCGTCTTCCTCGCCCAGCTCGCCCCGGATCACCTTCATCTGCTCGCGCAGATAGTAATCGCGCTGGCCCTTGTCCATATTCTTCTGGGTCTTCTCCGAAAGATCGTTCTCCAGGCGCAGGACGTTCAACTCCTCCGCCATCAGCCGGTTGGCCAACTCCAGCCGCCGCACAATCTGCTGCTGCGAGAGAATTTGCATCTTCTTTTGGTAGCTGAAAGAGCCGTATTGCCCCAGCATATCCGCGACATATCCCGGATCCGACGAGGAGAGAATCTGCAGCATATTCTCCGGCATCTTCTGCTGGGACAGGTCGATAAACTCGTCAAAAAGCTGATAGCTCTGGCGCATCAGCGCTTCGATCCGGTTCGCGCTGGCGTGGCCTGCCATGTCCGGCAGGGACTCCACCTGCGCGATCAAAAACGGCTCCGTCTGCGTCAGTTGCTGAATCTGCGCGCGGTATTCCCCTTCTACCAAAATTCGCGCCATATCCCCAGGAATCCGCAGGATCTGCTTGATCTTCGCCACGGTTCCCACCGCGTACAGATCCTTTTCCGTGGGATCGTCTTCTAAAATGTTTTGCTGGGTCACCAAAAAAATCCGCTGGTCCCGCGCCATTGCGTGCTCCATCGCCTTGATCGATTTTTCCCGTCCCACGTCAAAGTGGATCGTCATGCGGGGAAATACGCACAGGCCGCGAAGTGCCAGGGCCGGAATACGCCCAGAAAGTATGATATCTTGCATAACGCCGCTCCTTTCTGTTCGTTTGATACTATTCTCCAGAAAAATAAGACATTTTTATTGGAGAGGGCCGTGCAAAGCGCGGCCCTCTTGAAACGGCAAGCCGCCCCAAAAGCCCTCTCATGCTCGATTTCATAGAAAATAAACTTGCCTATTTTCTATGAAATTTTGTATGATCGGCCCGTTTTCCGCCGAATGCGGGCCGGTGATTTGCTCCGCCAGCCGCACAGCGCGGGTAGAAACAGCGCACGCATGGGCGATTTGATCCGATAACGCGTCAAAAACTGATGTCTGCCGGTCAATCCGCAAATGCGTGCCGCTTAAAAGCCGCGCCGGCTTTAATTTTCCGCCGGGACGGCTTTTTTTGTGACGGGCTTGTGTACAATCATGGGAGCTTCCCCGCGGGTGACACAGCCCTCTGTTATCAAAGCGCTTTGGATGGTCGGGTCGGAGGGAACCTCGTACATCAATTCCGTCATGATCCCTTCCAGCACCGCCCGCAGACCCCTGGCGCCGATTTGCCGGTCGATCGCCTTCTGGGCAATGGCCTCCAGCGCGCGCTCCTCAAAGTCCAGCTCCACGCCGTCGTACTCCAGCAGCTTGCGATATTGCCGGCACAGAGCATTCTTCGGTTCCGTCAAAATCCGAACCAGATCCTCTTTTTTTAGACTCTGCAAGCTTGTGATCACTGGTAGTCTGCCCACAAGCTCAGGAATAATTCCGTATTTCAGCAAATCGTGGGGCTGAACCTGGCGAAACAGCTTGCCCAAATCCCGTTCCCGCTTGCTGACCAGCTCCGAGCCGAAACCGACCATGCTGCGGTCTGTGCGCTTTTCGATAATCTTATCCAGGCCGTCAAACGCGCCGCCGCAGATAAACAAAATTTTGCTGGTGTCGATTTGAATAAAATCCTGCTGGGGATGTTTCCTGCCGCCCTGGGGCGGTACGTTCGCAACCGTTCCCTCCAAAATTTTCAGCAGCGCTTGCTGAACGCCCTCGCCGGATACATCGCGGGTAATGGACGTACTCTCGCTCTTGCGTGCAATTTTGTCCATTTCGTCGATGTAAATAATACCCTGTTCCGCCCGCTCCACGTCGTAATCCGCAGCTTGAATCAGCCGGAGGAGAATATTTTCTACATCCTCGCCGACATACCCGGCCTCTGTCAACGTGGTGGCGTCGGCAATCGCAAAGGGAACGTCCAAAATCTTTGCAAGCGTCTGGGCAAACAGCGTCTTGCCGCTGCCGGTGGGGCCGATGAGCAAAATATTGCTCTTTTGCAGCTCCACATCGGAGTCCCCGCCCAGATAAATCCGCTTGTAGTGGTTATACACCGCCACGGACAGCGCCACCTTGGCCTCGTCCTGGCCAATGATATAGCCATCCATATAGTTCTTGATTTCCTTCGGCGTGGGCAGCGCGTCCGGCGTAATAGCCGGCGTCTGGTCAACCTCATACATGTTGTCGCGCAGCAGACTGTTGCACAGCTCTACACATTCGTTGCAGATATAAACGTTGTTGCCGGACAGCATCCGCTTGACCTGCGACTCCCGCTTGCCGCAGAAGGAGCATCGGATATTTCTCTCGCTAGCCGTAGTGGTTCCTCCTTAGCGCTTGTAAATCACTTTGTCGATCAAGCCGTAGTTCTTCGCATCCGCCGCACTCATAAAATAGTCGCGCTCGCAGTCGGCTCTGACCGTCTCATAGTCTTTCCCCACGTTGTCCGCCAGAATCCGGGTCAGCTTTTCCTTCATCGCGAGCACCCGTCTGGCCTGGATCTCAATATCCGTCGCCTGGCCCTGGGCGCCGCCGGATGGCTGATGAATCATGACCTCTGCGTTGGGCAGCGCCAGACGCTTGCCCTTTGCTCCAGACGACAGCAAAAACGCGCCCATCGACGCGGCCATGCCAATGCAGATGGTGGACACGTCGCACTTGATATACTGCATGGTATCATAAATCGCCATGCCGGAGGTGATGCTGCCGCCGGGCGAATTGATATAAAATTGGATGTCCTTGTCCACATCCTGGGCTTCCAGGTACAACATCTGCGCTACGACGAGGGAAGCCGTGGTGTCATTGACTTCTTCCGAGAGCATGATTATGCGGTCATTAAGCAAGCGGGAAAAGATGTCATACGAACGCTCGCCGCGACTGGTCTGCTCAACCACATAGGGAACTAAACTCATAGTAAAAAACTCCTCTTGACAAATATGCATACAATATTTTAACCGCTTAAATGGAAAATTATTCCTCCGCCGCGTCTGCCGCCGGCGCTTCGTCCGGCGCATCCGCCGCCGGCACTTCGTCCGGCGCATCCGCCTTGGGGGCGACGGGGATCGCGCTGTCGATGATCAGTTGCCTTGCCTTGCGGACCTCCAGCTCACCTTTGAGCGTCTCAGCGTCCACGTACTCCTTAATTTTATCCAGCTCCATGCCGCTGTCTCCGGCCAGGGTTTCGTATTCCTTGTCCACTTCCTCATCGGTGACTTGGATCTGTTCGGCCTCCACCACGGCGTTGAGCATTACGCTGACCCGCAACTGATTCTCCGCGCCCGGACGCAGATAGCCGCGCAGGGTATCGACGCTGCCGCCGAGCATCTTGACATAGTCCTCAAGCTTCGTGCCCTGCTGGCGCAGACTCTGCTCAAAGCGGTTCATCTCACGATCCAGTTCCTCTTCAATCATCGAAGCGGGGATTTCCGTCTGCATGTTCTTGGCCGCCAGTTCCACCGCCGCGTCGCCAAATACGCGGTCAACCCCAGCCTGCTTCTCCCGCGCAATCTGCTTTTTTAAATCGGCACGCAGCTCTTCCATGGTGTCAAACTCGGAGACGTCCTTGACAAACTCGTCGTCCTTTTCCGGCAGCGTCTTGCGGCGAACCTCATGCACCTTTACGTGGAAAACAACTTCCTTACCGGCCAGGGACGCCTCGCCATAGGTTTCCGGGAACGTGACGTTCAGATCTTTCTCCTCGCCCGCCTTCATGCCGACCACTTGATCTTCGAATCCGGGAATAAATGTGCCGGAACCCAGCTCCAGATTAAAGTTTTCGCCCTTGCCCCCTTCAAAGGGGACACCGTCACGAAAGCCTTCATAGTCGATGACAGCCGTGTCCTTCAGCGCGGCCTCGTCCTCGATGCTTTCCACGCGGGCGACATTGTCCGCCATGCGGTCCACCCGGGCGTCGACTTCCTGCTCCGTCACCTGGACTTCCTGCTTTTCCACTTCCAGGTCCTTATACTGGCCCAGCGTAACCTCTGGATACAAATCGGTGGTGACCGTCAAGGTCAGAACGCCGTCGTCCGCCACGTTCATATCCGCGACGGAAGGGGTGCCCACCGCCTTAAGATCGCTGCCCAGGACGGCTTGCTGATAG
Organism: uncultured Oscillospiraceae bacterium; assembly: GCA_964450645.1. Taxonomy (GTDB): domain Bacteria; phylum Bacillota; class Clostridia; order Oscillospirales; family Oscillospiraceae; genus JAKSPM01. Next base: position 48,638 of record CAYVEB010000005.1, read on the forward strand.
ACGTCCGGAAAAATTTCATTCACCGCGTCTTCATAAAAGACCTCTTTGCCAAACATCGCCTCAATAATCTTTCTGGGGGCCTTGCCCTTGCGGAAGCCGGGCAGTTGGATGCTCTTGCGGTTTTTCACATAGGCTTTATTGATCGCCTGCTCAAAGGCGTCCTTTTCTACTTCAACCACAACTTTGGCACTGTTTTTTTCTTTTTCCACGCTCTTTACATTCATTTTCTTATCCTCCAATGGGATGACCGCTTTACGGTCTATATTTCAAGCCGTACCATTTTACCAAATAAATTCCATCTTGTCCACCTTTTTTCTCTGCAATTTCAAATTATTTACAATTATTTTACCATCTTGCACCCGCGCGCATCGTTCGCAATCAATCCATGATTTTATAGGGCCGGAACTTAAGCCAGTCCGCCGAGATCATGTGCAGCCGGATCCCCTCGTACTCCCCCTGCACCGCTAGCTTGTGGCTGTCGCCGTGCAAGTGGCCGTAGTAGCAGTCCGACACGCCGTACTGCCGCAACAGTGCCATAATCTCCGGGCAGGAATAGCCGCGGTAGTGGGGCGGATAGTGAAGAAAACACAGCTTGCGCCCGTCTCCCGCCGCTTTGAGGGACGTCTCTAGGCGCATCAGCTCCCGGCGGAACACCTTGCCGTCGTGCTGCGTGTGCTTTTCCTCCTCAAAGAACCAGCCGCGGGTCCCGCACAGGGGGACGCCATTGTAAAAATAACAGTTGTTGTTGAGAATCCACAGGTTTTCCAGTCCGTTTTCCCGGCAGAACTTATAAAACTTCGCCGCCGTGGACCACCAATAATCATGGTTCCCCTTGAGAATGATCTTCCTGCCGGGAATCGTATTGAGAAACGCAAAATCCTCCCTGGCGCGGTTCAGATCCATCGCCCAGGACAGATCCCCGGCGAGCACAGTGGTGTCCTCCGGCCCGATCACGGACAGGCCCTCGCGCAGCTTCTCAACATAGCCTTGCCACGCGCCGCCAAACACATCCATCGGCTTCGCCGCTCCAAACGACAAATGCAGATCTCCGATTGCATAAAGTGCCATGGTTCAATACTCCAAAAATCGTTTTCTGGAACCGGCAATCACCTGTTCCAAATCCTCCCGAATCCCCAGAATCCGGGAGATCCGCTCCGCCGCGCGCAAGGGGCTTTCAGTCGCCAAAATCACAGTGGGCGTCGCTTCTCCCAGCGCAGCGCGGTGGCATTGCAGCGCGTAGTAGGCCGCCGCAGCCGCCGGGTGCAGAATATAATCCGCGTCGCGGTAGACGTTGCGCATGAATCGCTCTGTCTGCTCCGGGCTGACCGGCACGCAGACCAGCCGTTCCTCCCGCCACGGAAGAGACCGGAGCGGACATATGATATAGTGAATCGGCGCGCCGTTTTTTCTCGCCTGAATCGCGGCCGAGACCCACAAAGACGTGGGCGCCGCCACGTTGATCGACTGGCCCGCCGGATGCAACCCCTCCGACGCAAGACCCTCCAGAACCCGGTCAATTACCGCCAGATACCCGCCGGGGATTTCGCTGCCGGTCAGATCTTCCGCGCTGCCGGTCTTGCCCCACAGCTCGGCGACATGGGTTTTATGGTGCAAAGATACAATTGTAATCTCACCGCTCATTTTTCACACCGCCTGAGTACCCGCAAAATATTTTTGTAAAACAGCTTTTCCACGGTCTGCGCCGCATACTTCGTCAGCAAAATGTCCTCCAGGGCGCGGTAATCCCCCACGTCCGCAAAGCCCTCCGGCAGCCGGTCGCACCCGTCCAAGTCGCCGCCCAGGGCGATATGGTCTTCCCCGCCCAGGGACAGGAAATGGTCGATATGGGCGTAAACGTCGTCCAGCGTGGCATGTTCGCCCCGCAGAAACTCCGCGTAGAGATTGACTCCTGCCACGCCTCCGGCGGCGCACAGCTGCCGGTACATCTCGTCGGTCAAATTCCGGCTGTGGTTGCAGATTGCGCGGCTGTTGGAGTGGCTGGCCACAATGGGCGCCTGAGTTATGTCCAAAATGTCCCAATAAGTCCTGTCGGAACAGTGACTGACGTCGATCAGGATTCCCAACCGCTGCGCGCGGCGGACAAACTCTCGCCCCTGACGGCTCAAGCCCTGGTCGCCGCCGTGATACCCGGCCAACACGTTGTCCGCGTTCCACGTCAAGGTCGTCATCCGCACGCCGTCCGCGTACAGCTGCTCCAGGCGTCCGGGATCGCAGCCAATCCCCTCCGCGCCCTCCAGGGAATACAGCGCCGCCGCCTTTTGCGCCCGCCAGGCCGCTTCCACCTGGTCGGCCGTGGTGCAGAAGGCGACGCGGTCGGCGGTCTGGCGCAGCTGCGCGTCCATATAGGCCCGTGGCAGATCGTAGAGCTGCTCGGGCGTGAAAGCGTTTAAGGCGCCTCCGGCAAAGGGACAATAGGCAAAAAATTGGGCGTAATGCGCCAGGCCGCCGGCGTGCTCCAGGCTAACGTGCCCACGGTTATGTACAAGCGACGCCTTCGCGGCCCACAGCGCAATCGGCGTGTCCGCATGGCAGTCAAATACAGGAATCGGCATCAATCGGCTCCTTTTCTTCAAGTCCCAAAGGCATTTTCAATATGTCGGATCCGCGGCCGTCTGGTGGCCGGACCATCGGGGGCGTAGACCTCGATCACATCAAAACGGGGCTGCAGTGCGGTCTCATGCTGGCTTAAATACAGCCGAGCCGCCGCGATCAGCCGCTGCTGCTTGCGGGAATCCACAAATTCCGCCGCGCTGGCGAACCGGTCGTCCTTGCGGGTCTTGACCTCCACAAATACCAGATACCGCAGATCCTCGGCAATCAGGTCGATCTCTCCCAGGCGGCAGCGATAGTTGCTCTCCAGGATGCGGTAGCGTTTTCTCCGCAGATAATTCGCCGCCACCGCCTCGCCCCATCTGCCGGACAAATTAGGATTGTTCATAAAATTTCCTCAGAAACGTCATGCGGTGAATCGGGCACGGCCCGTATTCCCGCAGGGCTGCGTAGTGCGCCTTCGTACCGTAGCCCTTGTGGACGGCAAAGCCATACAGAGGATATTCCCGGTCAAGCGCTTCCATCAGCTGGTCCCGCGTCACCTTGGCCAGAATCGAGGCCGCCGCGATGTTTGCCGAAAGCGAGTCGCCTTTGACCACAGTCTCCGCCCGCACCGGCAGCGCCGGATCCCGGTTCCCGTCCACCAAAACCAGCGCCGGCCGCACACACAGCTGTGCAGCCGCTCGCCGCATTGCCAAAAATGTGGCCTGCAGGATGTTGATCGCGTCAATGGTCTTTTCATCCACCAGCGCCACGCCATAGGCCACCGCTTTTTGCACAATCTGATCGTACAGGACGCGCCGCTTTTTGTCGGAAAGTCTTTTGGAATCGTCCAAGCCGTCGATTTCCAGGCCCTCCGGCAAGATGACCGCCGCCGCGCACACAGGCCCCGCCAGGGGGCCGCGTCCGGCCTCGTCTATCCCCGCGATCGGGCCTACACCCCGGGCAAAATAGCCGCGCTCGATTTGCCACAGGTCTTTGACTTCTCTCATTGCGCCGCCTCGACCTCCGGACCTTCCAGCGTGATCCGGCCCAGCTTTCCGCTACGGTATTCATCTAATAGCACCCGCGCCATCCGCTCGGTGTTGATCTCGCCCCGGGCAAGCAAAAACCCGCGCTTCCTTCCGCATTCCTCCAAAAGCTGCCAGCCCGGCGCGTCAGCTTCCGCGTTGATCCCGTAGCGCTGCCGGACATTGTCCGGATACCGCCGCCACAAAGTCTCCAGCAGCGCGGCCGCCAGCGTCTCCACATCCAGCACGTCGTCCTTGACCGCGCCGGTGAACGCCAGCTTCATCCCGACCGACCGGTCGGCAAACCGGGGCCACAGAATCCCCGGCGTATCCAAAAGCAGCAGCCCCTGGTCTACGTTGACCCACTGTTTGCCGCGCGTGACGCCGGGCCGATCCTCTGCTTTGGCGTTTCTGCGGCCGGACACCTGGTTGATCAATGTGGACTTTCCCACATTGGGGATGCCGACGATCATCAGCTTTAACGCCCGGCCCGTCTGCCCCTTGCGCGCATAGAGGGCTAGCTTCTCCGCAAGCAGTGCGCGCACCGCCGGCCGGAAACTGTTAAGCCCCTTTCGGCTCTTGCAGTCCGTCTGTAGCACCGCCAGGCCCTGGCGCTGAAAATGCTCCGCCCAACGCTGGGTTTCGGCGGGATCCGCCATATCCACACGGTTGAGGATGACTAGGCGCGGTTTCTTGCCGCAAATCGCGGCGATATCCGGATTCCGGCTGGAATACGGGATCCTGGCGTCCAGCAACTCACAGACCGCGTCCACCAGCTTTAAATCCGTCTCGATATTCCGCCTGGTTTTGGTCATGTGCCCCTGGTACCACTGAATGTTCAGTTCAGTCATCCGCGTATAACGATCCAAAGCGTCCAAAGTCGCGCGTGCCGCCGCTATAGCCGGTATTCTCATTCCCGCCCGGCAAAAGAATCCACAGGGCCTTCCCCAGAACATAGCGTTCGTCCACGCAGCCAAAATAACGGCTGTCGGTCGAGTGATTGCGGTTGTCGCCCATTAAGAACAGTTGCCCCTCGGGTACCTCGATATGCAAATCGTTATAGCGACCGCTGACCATCATCTCGCGGATATACGGCTCTGAGAGCGCTACGCCGTCAACGCTGACGCTGCCCCCGGCGGCGTCATACACAATATCCACCGTCTGGCCGCCCGTCGCGACAACCCGCTTGACCACCGGTTCCCCATTCTCGAAGCTGGGGACGCAGGCCACCACAATATCCCCCCGGGCGTAGCTTCCCTTTGTCAAGCCGCTTTGCAGCAGCAAATAGTCGTTGTTGTGGAGCGTGGGAAACATGGAGTCGCCATTGACCCCCACCAGGCGCAGGCAAAACATAAACACAATGGTCACCACCGCCAACACATATACCATATCGTGCAGCAGCTGATAGAATTCATAGAGCCGATCCTTCGGTTTCGCCGCCTTCGGCGCGCCGTCCTCCCGCAAAGCGCCGTTTTCTTCTTTGTCTTCCAAATGTCTCCCTCCTGATATCCCGATTTTTCCACTTTTTATTATACACGAATTCGTCCCGATAAAAAGCGAAAAGTTCCGACCTTTCGCAAATCTCCTCCTACCGAGCGGCCAGTTACAGCCCACTCAGTAGGACAAGAGCCTCCCTTTTCAGCGCATAAATAAAAAAAGAGGGTTTCCCCCCCTTTTTTATGAGCCTTGTCCTATACTCTCTCCTTGACCTTTGCAGCCTTGCCCATACGGTCACGCAGATAGTACAGCTTGGCACGGCGAACCTTGCCACGGCGGATAGTTTCCACCTTGACGATACTGGGGGAATGCACGGGAAATACCTTTTCGCAGCCCACGCCATAGCTGATGCGGCGAACGGTAATGGTCTCCTCGATGCCGCCGTGCTTCCGGGCAATAATGGTGCCTTCAAACACCTGAACTCTTTCCCGGGCGCCTTCTTTGATTTTCACATGAACACGAACCGTATCGCCCACGTTCATCTGGGGCAGTTCTTCCTTCATGTATTGGCTCGTCAAAGCCTTTACCAGATCCATAATGTGTCCTCCTTCTAAATTGGGGCGTTCATGCCGCTAGAACTCCAGGCTCTCAAACCCCGGCTACGGCAGAGGACCACCCGATTTCACAGACTTGTTTACTTTACCATATTTTGCTCCAAAAATCAAGTCTTTTTTCAAAGGATTCTTTTCGGATAAAATTCTGCCGAAAGATTTCCCCGAAACGCCGCGTTTTGCTTCTATTTAACAAAAATTTAACAATTATACCCCATAAAATTTAACATTTCTTCTCTATGCTTGTTCTGATAAAATTTGTAAAGGAGCGTGGAGATTCTGGAGGTTTCGACGATTACCAGTGTAATCTCTCTGCTTAGTGGCATCGCCCTGTTTTTATTTGGTATTTCCCTCATGGGCGACGGGTTAAAAAAGGTCGCGGGCAGCAAATTGGAGGTTATTCTCTATAAACTCTCTGGAACGCCCTTTCGCGGCGTTCTGCTCGGCGCGGGCGTAACCGCTGTGATTCAATCCTCTTCCGCTACTTCCGTTATGGTGGTTGGCTTCGTCAACTCTGGCATGATGAAAGTCAAGCAAGCGGTGGGGGTTATTTTGGGTGCCATCCTCGGCACCAGCGTCACCGGCTGGATTATCTGCCTGAGTTACATCGGCGGCAGCGCGAACGGCTGGGTGGAATTGCTCTCCACCAGTACGCTGACCGGCATCATCGCCGTGACGGGAATTATTCTGCGGATGTTCTGCAAGGCGCAGATCAAGCAGCGCGTCGGTGATATCCTCATGGGCTTTGCCGTCTTGATGTTTGGAATGCAGGAGATGAGTTCCTCCGTGGGCTTTTTGCGGGAAAGCGAAGCTTTTTTAAATCTGCTCACTGCTTTTTCCAATCCTTTTTTGGGCATCTTGGTCGGAATCGCCTTTACCAGCATACTGCAAAGCGCATCAGCGGCTGTCGGTATCTTGCAGGCGCTTTCCTCCACCGGAGCGATTCAGTTTTCCGTGGCGCTGCCCATCATCATGGGTATTGCTATCGGCGCGGCTGTACCGGTGCTGCTGTCGGCCCTGGGCGCGAATGTGAGCGGAAAACGCACGTCGCTGATTTATTTGGCCGTCAATGTTCTGGGCGTGTTGATTTGGGCGATTGTGTTTTATGGCTCCAACGCCGTCTTCCATTATGGATTTGTGAACGCGGTCATGAACCCGGTGCGGATCGCGTTTGTAAATACCCTGTTCCGGCTCGCGGTGGTGCTTTCTCTGCTGCCGTTTACGCAGTGGATTGAAAAACTGGTCGACGCCCTGATTAAGGACAAGTCCGCCGAAGCTGCGAAACCGGATATCATGCGGCTTGAAGAACGCTTCATCCAGCATCCGGCTCTGGCAATCGAGCAGAGCCGCTTAACCATCAACGACATGGCGCTGACAGCGGAGGAAAACTTGAAAGCCGCGTTTGCCATCTTGAAATCCTACTCGGAGAAGGGCTTTACAACTGTGAAGCAGCTGGAGCAGACTGTTGACCGCTATGAAGACGGCTTGGGTACTTATCTGGTGAAAATCACCGGGCAGGATATGACGGTACAGCAGAGCGAAGAGGTCTCCAAGTTCCTCCACACGTTGTCTGACTTCGAGCGCATCTCCGACCACGCGTTGAACATCGGCGAGGCCGCCCAGGAGCTGAACCAAAAGAAGCTGCGCTTCTCCCCCGCCGCCTCCCATGAGCTGCAGGTAATCATCGAAGCGATTACGGATGTTGTGCATATAACGATTGATTCCTTCGTCCGCAACGATCTGACCACGGCCGCGCGGGTCGAGCCACTGGAAGACCTGATCAACGTGCTGTGCGACGAGATGAAGCTGCACCACATCGACCGGTTACAGCGCGGAGTGTGTACCCTGGCCCAGGGGTTCGTATTTAACGATCTGCTGACGAACTTTGAGCGAATTGCCGACCACTGCAGTAACATCGCCGTGGCGATGATTGAGCTGCAATCGGATTCGTTTGATACGCACGAATACCTTAACAGCCTAAAGGCAGTGCATGATCTTACCTTCTCCCGCTATTATGAGGAGTACGCGAAAAAATACGTCTTGTAAAATTTCGTTCTTTGGCTGAGGCGGCAGACGGATATTTCAACTTTTATTTGATTTTATTTAAAAAATAAGTGATTATCTCAAAAAGCCTTGATTTTACAGGCAGTTTCACAGGACAGCAGGCCAAATTTACTACCAGTTTCCTACGTTTAGAGAAAAGAGCCTTGATATGCGCCCCGATTCCTGCGAAACACGAAGCCCAAAGACACAGCATATTCGCTTAGACCGAATACATGACAATTGAATATCGACCGCACAGGCAGCGTTTCTCAATCCCATACCGGGAGAAAAGGAACGCCGCTTTTTTATCCCTATATTACGCAGTAAGGGCAAAAAAGCCTTGATTTATGCGGCTGTATTCTTTCTGAATTTGGGAATAGGTTTTCCGGATTGATACAGCGATACAATTGTTTTCTTAAATTCTTCTGTGTACTTGGTAGGACTGTTCTTTGTGGGCATATATGTTCCTCCCAATTTTCTTTTTTGTCTATTGGGCAAAACGCAAATTTATTTTATTCCATGAGGATAGCCTTTTCAACAAATTTTAAATGTCCAGCGCTGCCTGACAGAAGCCGGGCGCGACAATCTGGCGCGCTATATCGATCTGTTCAACTACGTGCGCAAATACGGGAAATCCTGGCGGTAACGCATTTCCTCAGTGCGCTGCTACCCGCACGACTGTGAGCCGGATACCCCGCTGTACAAAATACTCTGAAGCGTGTCGGAACTTTGCGAATTTCTCCGCATAGGATGGATTGCGGGACGCCCGCGCGTCCTGCAATCCATCTGCAAGGAGGAACGCATATGGCTTCCTTTACCAACGTCGCCACGTTGTCTTATAACGGTACTACCGTGAACTCCAATCTCGTCACTGGCGAGATTCGCGAGACGCTAACCGTAACCAAGACCGCTCTGCAGCCGACTTACGGCGCGGATGACACCGTGACCTATATCGTCAACATTACGAACTCCGGCATGAGCGCGCTGAACGCGCTGACCCTCTCGGATAACCTCGGCGCAATCACTGGGGCGACAACCACCTATCCTCTGACTCTCGTATCGGGCGCGGTCCGCTATTTTCTCAACGGCGTGCTTCAGCCGACGCCGACTGTAGCCTCTACCTCGCCGCTGCAAATCACGGGAATCTCCGTCCCCGCGGGCAACAGCGCCACGCTGATCTATGAGACGCGCGTAAACAACTTTGCGCCTCTGGCCACCGGCTCGACGATCGTCAACACCGTCACCGTCACCGGAGCGGGTGTGACGAGCGCGGTTGAGGCCACGGAGACCATCACCGTCCGCAACGAGGCGGTTCTGACGGTCTCCAAGGCGCTCTCCCCGATCGTCATTCCTGAGAATGGGCAAATCACCTACACCTTCACGATTCAGAACTTTGGCAACACCGCGGCGGGTTCTGCCGAGGACGCTGTTCTGGCTGACGTTTTCTCTCCTGCTCTGACGATTCAGTCCGTCACGCTTGACGGCCAGGCACTGACCTCGCCAGACGGCTACTCCTATGAGCAGTCGACCGGCCAGTTCACCACAGTCAGCGGCAGCATCACCGTCCCCGCCGCCACCTTCACGCAAAACACTGCCGGGGACTACACCATCACGCCCGGCACTGCCGTTCTGACCATCACCGGCACGATTTAAGAAAACTATGCCCCGAGGCTTCCCCCTTTCGGGGGAAGCCGGCAGCCTCCGTTTATGGCGGGCGCTGCCTAAAGAAAGTGAGTAAAAGAGGGCGAGTAACAGTAAAAGACGCACCAAACCTTTACCTCCGGGGAAAGGGTCAAGAAAAAATTTTGTTTGATTGGACAGGCACTGTGACGTATTCTATCAAGTCCCCCGGCTGACAGCAAATTATTTCCATTGTCGTCCAAGATGCCATTTGGATGTATCCTAAAAAAATGGACAAGTATACAAATTGGGGACTTTTGAGCGAATTTCTGCGTCAGAAAGATATGACAAGGCACCAACATCTGCCTGGTCAGCCCTGCCGTCTTTGGCGGCTTCATGGTGCTCATTTTCGGCAGTTTCATCTCTTTCATCAGGCGGTACATCCGACCTTTACGGATATTTATGCAAGACTCCCGCGCAAGGCAAGGCGCATCTATTTCATCCCTTCCAGCCGCAAAAATGCGCCTGCTCCAAAAATGGAAACAGGCGCACTTTCAATTCAATTTTGCTTATTTTACGCCGCGTCCAGCATCGTCCCGATGAAAAGCGGAACATTGTTCTCGCAGTCAACGAGCATATAGATAAACGGCCTATTCAAATACACTTCTTTTATTTCCCCCTCTTCCACCATCGCAGCATTATACGCCATTTCCACAGTCGTCGCCGCGCTGGCCTTTGTTCCCTTTTCACCCACGCTAAGAAAGGTCTTATGCAAAACGCGGCTGATCGAAATATTTCCGTCCGTTGAAGTGCCAAGGTCCTCGAACTCCGCCCCGTCCGAATCAAAGGCCCTCGGCATGCCCATTTTCATGAGGATCTCAGACATTTCCACGCCGTATTCCGTTTCAAACTTCGGGATCGCCGTTTGCACCGTAACGTGTTCCGGATTTTCCAGCAGCGCGTGGAACGCAGCGCCGTCAAGAGAGGCGACATACTCCGATACGCTCACGCCCTCTTTGGGGAGCATTGCCACAAAGGCATAATGCGCGCCATCATAGTACTTCATAAACCCGGTCGCTCTTTCATCCTCCAAATAGACGCGCTCTTCGTCGAACATAAACTCCACATCCTGCTTGGTTCCGTCTTCCCTTGTAAACATGCCGCCTTGCACTTGCGCCTCCTTGTAGACTTCTGCCCACTCAGCCTCAAAGGCAAGGGCGTTGACAAGGTACATTACCGCGTCGTGCGGAATTTCATTTAAAACTTCCGGGATCATACCCTCTGTATGCTCTTTTACCCAGTCGTTGATCGCCTTGCAGGTCTGGTCTTGAAAGGGAGCCTGATAAATGGCAGCGCCGTAGTAGTCGGCATTAGTCTGCAAAAAGTCCTGGTTTACCGTAAATCGCGGATCTTCGTTCAGCCAAATGGCGTTGGCAAGGCTTAGCCGGTATTTACCGCCCTGCGGCAGGTTTTTCCGGTAGCTGTAGAGGTAAAGATTCAGTTCCTCCGCAGTCATGCCCAGAACACTACGCATCTGTTCGAGCGTTTCACCCCGCGCCCCGTTTGCCGTCATCGCCAAGGCGCACAGAACCGACAAGGGAGAAATCAACGTATTTTTTGCACGCTCCTCGCTCGCCTGGAACAGACGGATAGCAAAATCCATGACCCGCGCGTTTTCAGCGCTAAGGTCCTCCGCCGCGTTTACCGAGTTGGGCGTAATTCCTGCCATCAAATCCTCTTCCTTCGCCTGCGTCGCGCATCCGGCAAGATTCACCGCCATTGCGCACACTAGGAGCAAGCTGACACCAATCAAACCCATTTTTTTCATTTCATCTCACCTTTCATTCATAAAAAAATTTGTATTCCGGAAGCACCTTCCACGCCTCGGTTTTGGTCAGAATGTCCTGGACCGCTTTGCAGACGCTGAGAAATTTTTGCCCCGCGCTGCCCCGCGATTCATAATTCAAGACAATCTTTTCCGCCGCGATGGTTTTCTGGACGGCGTCGGTGCGGACGGACAGAATCAAGGTCATAGACGGTCTGCTCCAGTGTCTTTTCGTCGTCAGCAAAGCCTTGCGCCTCGGAAAGCTCCGTAAAGTTGGACACTTTGCGGTGCTTGAAATAGTCGAACGCGTGGCTCCTGCCGATCATTAAAAGATAGGTTTTCAGCGTCACCTCAAAGTTATACCGATGTTTATGTATGATATGATTAGATCAGAAAAGGCATCAATTGCGATATCCTCGTCTGCCTGGACGTCATGCGTATAGCGGTCGATGAAGAATACAAGACTGCGAAACAGCTTTTCCATAAATTCGTCAAAGGCACTTTCGTCACCATCAGGGAAACAGCGGTAACTACTTGCGCCGTTATCCATAGATCATCCTTCTGACTTTGGGCGTTCTGTCTTTCATTGATTATACGACGCAGCGGCGGGCAGTTTCTTAAAAAATTGAAAATTGTCTTATTCTATCACACACAGGCCCGAAAATCAACGTCCATCCCCGTCCGGCCCGCCCATGGCGAGAAAGGGTAACTACATTCTCCGCTGATCTGTCTGAGAAGGGCGGAGCTACCACTCCGGCCTATCAAAAATTTTCTTACATCAACTATTGATAAAGAGCCGAAAATGCGCACTGCAAAAAGCCACAACCTTCCAGGGGAAAGCTGCGGCTTGCCATATTTGAAATCAGCAAACACGCTTGCCGTCGATGTAGACGGACAAACAGTTTAGATCCCGGTCGCAGATTACAAAGTCCGCGCACTTGCCGGGAGCAATCGAGCCGACCTGATTTGCGGCGCCTATTGCACACGCTGGATTGTAGGAAGCCGCGCGGACAGCGTCTTCCAATGGGATGCCATAGTGGACGGCGTTCTTCATGCAGTCGAACAAATTGGAAACCGAACCCGCCAGCGTTCCATCCGCCAACGTACAGGTCTTCCCCTTCAAAAAGACGTCCTGGCCGCCCAACTCGTACTTCCCGTCCGGCATCCCACAGCAGCGAAGTGCGTCGGAAATCAGCACCATCCGCTCAGCTCCAAAGATCGAAAACGCCATTCGGATGATCGCCGGGTGGACGTGGATTCCGTCACAGATCAACTCCGCCCGCACCTTGGGATTCTCCGCCGCCGCGCCAATCACGCCGGGCTTGCGGTGGTGGATAGGGGGCATGGCGTTAAACAGATGCGTCACGTGGGTCGCACCGGCGTCAATGGCGGCTTTGGCCTGTTCATAGGTCGCGTCAGTATGCGCCAGGGAAACGGTGCATAGTTTGCTCACTTCCCGAACATACTCCACACTCCCTGGCAGTTCCGGAGCCAGATCCGCCACCCGGATCAGTCCGCCCGACACCTCGTACAGGCGCTTGAATGCGGCCACATCCGGATTTCTTAAATAAGCGCCGTTTTGCGCGCCCTTTTTCTTATCGCAGAAAAACGGGCCTTCCATCTGAATGCCCAGCAGCTTCGAGCATCCCTCCGGCCTTTCCTCGTGCAGCCGTTTGGCCGTCAGAAAAGCGCGCTCAAGCTGATCATAGGGCAGGGTCATGGACGCCGGGGCAAAGGAAGTGATCCCCTGCTTGCCCAGGTACGCGGCCATCTTCCGCAGGCCCTCATCGCTGCCGTCGGAAAAATCGGCGTTGGAATTGCCATGGTTGTGGATGTCGATCAGACCGGGAAGTACCAGCGCCCCCTGCAAATTCACAGCCTCCCGGGAATCCAGCCCCTCGAAAATTTGGCCAAACTTCCCCCGCTCCACGGTAAAGCCGCCCTTTAGGAAGCGAAAATCATTGGTCAGAATTGTCGCATTGCTAAAAATCATTTTTTGCTCCTTTGCGTGTCTCCGGTAAAGACGCCGCCGCAACCGACTGCCCCACGCGTCTGGTTTTTTCGTCCGGCAGCATCACCGTCATTGACTTTGCCAGTTCCGGGTATTCCTCCGCCAGGATGCGGTTGCAGGTGGCCAAAATAGTATCTCCGCCGGCACCGGACATGACCCGTCCCAGCACCATCACATATTTCACATCATAGAAGCGGCGGTACAAATTCATCGTGTGAGCCAAATAACAGCCGATGCTCTCAAAAATTTTTTTCGCCCGTTCGTCGTTGGCCTCCATCAGCGCCTGCACAGCCTTCAGCTTTTCCGCCGGCGTCATGGCGTCGTCCAAAGCGATGCCCGCGGCGGGTGCCAATTTAATCACCGCGTCCTGAGAAAAATACTTACAGCCCACACCGATGTCGAACGACCACTCGTCCATCATCGCCTGCTCGGACAAATCCACCGGCGCGAACGCTAACTCGTTGAACCAGCCCAGCACATTTCCCTTTTCATCCACATAACCCACCGCCTCGCTGGTGCCCATCGCCATGCCCATGACCGCCGTAACACCCATGCCCATAGCGCCTGCCAGCGCCGTCACATCGCCGTCGTTGGCAACGACAATGGGGACGTCGCCGATTTCGGCCGCCGCGCGGTCAAAAATCGTGTGTACCAACTTGCGGACTTCCTTCTCCCGTGGCACCTGGATAAACAGCGACGATACCATCGGCGCGTTGCCGATGAATACGCCGGCGGAGGACACGCCGATCCCGTCCACGCGCGGCATCTTCGACGCCGCCGTGCGGAAAGCCGCAACGATCTCCTCAAAATGGTATTGGGGATCCGCATGGGTCTTGGGGTGCCACACGACCTCCTCGGAATAGACCGTTTTCCCGTCGATCACCGCGGAAACCTTGCGGTCGGAGCCGCCCGCGTCAAAGCCAATGCGGCAGCCGTCCATATGCCCGCCCACGGAAACCGAAGCGTCGTTTTCCCTGGGGAAATTTTCCTCCGTGCAGTCCACAATCTCAAATCCGCGCTCGTACACGTCAGACATAAACTGCACGTCAAACCAGCGCCGGCCGTTTTCACCCTCGCCATTTTCAAAATAGACATACGCCGCCTGCAGCTTTTTCGCAATGGCGCTGGCGCCTAAAATGTAAACTTTAAAGCCGCCGATGGACCAGAGCAAAAACTTCACATAACGCTCCACAAAGCGGTAGTCGGCCTCCGCCATATCGGGCGTGCCGTAAATCTTCGTCCTGCGCACCGAAACTTTCCCCTGATCCCGTTCCACGGCGATGGCAATCGGGTGGCTCGCACCGCGCAAATAGGCGTCCATCCAGGCACCAAAGGGAATAAACTGGGGATCCAGCTCCGGCAAATTCTTGATCGAATATTCAATTCCTAAATAGTTCATTGCAACCTCACACGGCAGAATGTTTCGCGGACACCCTTGCGACAATGCGCTGCATTTCGTCCCAATGGGCCTCCATATCCGCCACAAGCTTCAGCTGGGCGCGTGCGCGCACCAGATTGTGATCCTCATAGGCGATTTTAAAATAGTGGTCGCCCTCCAGATAGTCCGTCAGGAAGCGAACCGCCAATTCCAGGGTAATGATTTTCGCGCCCATTGGCAGCATCTGCACCTCTTTCGCCGTCAGACTGGGGCAGACGCTCAGATAGCCCTCCGTATAAATTTCAAACAGCCGCAGATCGATGCCCATTTTCGACAGATCCTTTTCGTCCTCCGCCGCAGTTGCCGCGCCGAAGCGAATCGAATCGCCAAAATCATACACACTCAGGCCGGGCATCACCGTGTCTAGATCCAGCACGCAAAGGGCCTTGCGCGTTACAGGATCCAGAAGCACGTTGTTCAGCTTTGTGTCGTTATGGGTCACGCGCAGAGGCAGCTCCCCACTCTCCCGCATCCGCTGGAGGGTTCCCGCCTCCTCGGCGCGGTCCAAAATAAACGCAATCTCCGCTTTCGCCGTTTTCGCGCGATCCAGAACGTCCCGATCCAGCGCGTTTTGGAACAGCCGGTAGCGGTTGACAGTATTGTGAAACTCCGGAATCGTTTCCACCAACGTCTGCGCCGGAAAATCAGACAACAGCTCCTGGAAACGGCCAAAGGCAATGGCGCTCTCATAAAAATCCCGCTCCGTTTCCGGGGCCTCCAGGCAAATGCCGTTGGCAAATTCATAGCAGCGCCAATACTCTCCGTCCGCGTCGACATAGTAATAGACGCCCTCGCCGGTGGGGATAAAATGCAGGGCCTCTCTGGGATCCGCGACCTTTTCCTGCAAAAAACGAGAAATTGCCCCCACGTTCTGCATGAGCGCCTGGGGGTTCTGGAACACATACTTATTAATTTTTTGCAGAATGTACCGGCATTTGGCGTCTGTTTCCACCAAAAATGTGTTGTTGATATGGCCGTGACCAAATACGCGGCAGGAAATTACATTCCCCGTAATCATAAACTGCTTAATTGCCTCATCGGTCTTTGCGTTTTGATTCAATCCGATCCCTCATTTCTTCTTTTGTTATCCTATGCGTCGCGCGGCACGCTTGTTATTCGCGCCGCCAATTATCCTCACAGCAAGCACAACAAGTCCGCCAGAATCGACGCGGAAAGATCTGCCGTCTGCTGTTCAAAAGCGTCAAAAGATTCCGGCGCGGAGCCATCCGCCAAATCCGACAGCACCCGCAGCACCGCAAACGGCACGCCGTTCGCCTGCGCAACCTGCGCGATAGCGCCGCCCTCCATCTCCGCGGCCAGAGCGTGAAACGTCGCGGCCAAATCCTTTTTTTGCGCGGTACTGGAAACAAATACGTCGCCGGTCGCCACAATTCCCTGCCGGACATTTCCAACCGCCCGCGCCGCTTGCGTCAATTGCCGCACAAGCGCGCCATCGGGCCGGAACACAGTCGGCTCCGCCGCCGAATCGCGGGCACAGATATTTCCCCTGGCGTAGCCAAAAGCGGTTACGTCAAAGTCGTGCTGCACAAGGCCCGTCGCTACAACGATATCGCCCACAGCCAGGCCCTCGCCCACGCCGCCGGCAATCCCCGTATTGATCAAATAGTCCGGATGGTAGACGTCAATGAGCAGCTGCGCGCACCTGGCGGCGTTGACCTTCCCAGGGCCGCTGCGCACGAGCACCATTGGCTTTCCGGCAAGATATCCGCTGTAAAACGTCAAGTCTCCGAATTGCCGCGGTTTAATTTCTTCCATCCTGGCGCGGAGCAGCGAAATTTCGCTCTCCATCGCGCCAATAATCCCGGCTTTATACCGCATAGCGCATCCGCTCCTGTGACCAATTCCGCAGCACCCGCAGCATATCCTCCGCCACAGCCTTTGCACCGGGCAGGTCGTGCTCCAGGTAGTTCCCGCACTCCCAGCGCTTACCGCCGGGAATTTCTCCCGTAAATTGCGCCGCAAACGCGAACGCCTGCCGCGCCAAATTCAGCGCGTCTTCCCGGCTGACGGTGTCGCGCAGCAGCAGATAGAACCCCGTCCTGCAGCCCATGGGGCCGACGTAGATCACCTTGTCGCCCAACGGACTGTTCCTGACATAGGTTGCTAATAAATGCTCCAATGTATGCAGTTCGCCATTTGCCAAATATTCGCCGCCGTTGGGCTTTTTCATACGCAGGTCATAGGTGACCACATCCCCGTCGATCCGGGAGACATACATTCCCTTTTCCAGAATATCGTGGTTGACAGTAAAGCTGGCAATCGTTTTCACTCGGCAAGCACTTCCTCAATGCAAAGTCCTGTTTGGCCATTATATAACAAAATAACGGAGAAGTCAACAAGATTAGCCCAAAAAATACCATTTACTGTTCTTCATCTACCAAAACCTGGCATTGGCGCATGACGCTCAGCGCGGCCTGGTGGGTCCGCGGGGTCACGCCCGCGCAGCACGCGCCGTCGACGCGAACCGTCGCCTCCGGAAATTGCGCCTTGATAATCAACGCGTTGGAGATTACGCAGATGTCCGTGCAAAGGCCGACCAACTCGACCTCCTCCAGTTCCCTCTGCTCCCAACCGGTCCAGCCAAAGGTTGGCTTGTCAATGCACTGGCTGTCCGCTACATCCAGCGCGTCGCAAATCTCCCAACCCCAGGTGCCGCGGATACAGTGCTCCACGGGCAGCTGACGGCCCTCTTGCGTTTGCAGATAGTCAGAGCCGTGGGTATCCCGGGTGAAAATCACTTCGTCGCCCCGCGCCCGATACGCCGCGATTTTTTCGCGCACGTTGCCCACAATTGCCTGGGCCTCTTTCGTTCCCAGAGAACCGGTAATAAAATCATTCTGCATGTCCACCACAATTAACGTCTTCTTCATCCATAATTCCTCATTTCCATACAAATTGGTTTGGATCCAAATTTCGTTCCATTTCGAGCCTTCCCCGCTTCTCCGCTCCTGTTGGCGCAAAGCCGGAGTGCTCATAAAAGCCGATTGCCGCGGCGTTGTCCGCAAAGACCCACAGCCGCAGCCGCGTCCTGCCCTGGCGGCGGGTATAGCTGACCGCCTGCCCCAGCAGCTGCGTACCAAAGCGCTTTCCGCGGTACGCCTCCTGCAAATACAGCAGCCAAAGCGTCGCCGTATCCGGCCGCGTTTTTGACGGACACGTTGCCACCACCCCGATCGGCTTGTCTTCCAAAATCGCGGACACAACCTCGCCATGCTCCCGCAAATCTTTAAACTGCCGCAGCAGCTCCGCATCCTGAAAATTTAAGCCCTCCATCCGCTCAATTTGATGGCACGCAGTCACAAATTCCCCCGCGTCCGTCACCGGCCGGTACCAGAGATTAAAGGCGCCGTTTCCGCTCCGCCACCATTTCTGGCGGTTGCGGGTGGAGATCTCCGGGTTCAGATGGGAATTGTCATAGATATAGTCGTAATTATATTGCCCATTTTCATAGAAAATACGGGACACCGAGGTGTTGTCACTATGGCCGAGCGCCGGGTGCTCCGGGTCGAAAAACAGCCGCAGCAGCGCGCCGCGCAGCACGCAGCCGTGCGCGACAATCGCGATGGTCTTGCCATCATTTGCCCGGGCGGCCTCCTCCATAGCCTGGAGAAAACGATCGGTATATTCCGCAAAAGACTCCGCGCCCTCTAAGACCCAGTGCGCGGGATCGTGGTTGAAGGTGTGCATCGCCCGCGTCTCAAAATGCTCCAGATATCCAAATGGCAGATCCTCCCATCGGCCCAGAAATATCTCGCGAAACCGCCTGTCCCGGTGTAAGGGCAGATGGTTGGGACAGCAGACGGCCCGCGCCGTGACGGACGCGCGCGCCAGATCGCTTGCATAGCAGGCGTCCACATGGATTTGGGAAAATCGGCGCTCCAGCGCCTCCAGCTGGCGCAGGCCGTTCGGGGTGGGCAGGGAGTCGTATTGCCCGTGGATGCGCCGGTAGACATTCCCCTCCGCCTCGCAGTGCCGAACCAGATAGATTTCCGTCATTATAGAATCACCACATATTTTAAAAGATTATTTTTCATCCGCTCCGCCGCGGCCACGGCCTGCGTCTGATAATCCCGCCCGTCGCTTTCGGCCAGCTTCCAAGCGCCCATCAGGCTGCGCGAAGCCGTTACGATCGCGCCGTGCCCAAGCTGGTCAAACGCGTATTGGGCGTTCTTCCCCGTTCCACCCTGGACGCCGTAGCCGGGAACCATCAAAAACAGCCGGTCATAAACTGTGCGCAGTTGCTTGAGCGCGTTGGGGTAGGTCGCGGCGGCGATGATGCCAACCTGCGAGTAGCCACATTCGCCGATCAGGCCCTTGCTCCAGCGCATCGCCATATCCGCCATGGCCGTGTGCAAGAAGCGGTCGCCGGCAAGCAACTCCTGTACCTCATAGGCCGAACGGTTGGAGGTTTTCACAGTCAGAAACAGATTCTTGCCGCAGTCCTTGCAGAAGGGCAAAAAAGGCTTTACGCCGTCGCTGCCGGTGTAGCCGTTGATCGTAATGGCGTCCACCGTATAAGGGCGGTAGCAGGTCGAGCCGATCCGCACCCCGGCAAACAGCGCCTGGGCCAAAATCGCCGCGATATGCTCCACGTCGCAGCGCAGTAAATCCAGCGCCACATAATAGCCCTTCGCGCTGGCATACTCCGTCAGCCGCTGCAGCGTCTTCACGCCCGCTGCGCCCAGGGCATAAAAACAGGCGGACTGAAATTTGACCGCCGGAACTGTGCCCTCTAGCGCATTCAAAAGGCCGGTGCAAAAGGTCTCATAGGCGCTGGCCATTGCCTTGGGCGTTTCGCCGTGCGCGTCTATCGCCGCCGAGAGCAGATGCGGCGGGATCCACTCCGGGGTAGGATCCAGTCCGAGCATGGTGGGATTTTTTAGCTTTCGAATCGCGCCCTGCAGCACATCGATCGACATAATACCACTCCTTTTCCTTAAACTGCATCTTATTTTCTCTATTGTACCATGATTTAACCTGTTTCGCAATCGCTAAAATGCCTATAAATTCAAGAAAATTCAATATATAGAACCTCTAAAATCTTCGAAAAAACAGGGCAGTTAGTAACAAATTAGTATCAAATTTCTGAACTGTCCCTAGTGCATTCCAACTCAGCAAACCCGTTTGCTCTG
>CAYVEB010000006.1:0-6216 GCA_964450645.1 uncultured Oscillospiraceae bacterium
AATTCCTATAATGAGCACTACACCGCACGCCACAAAGCAACTTGCTGCGCGGGGAATTGCTGAGAAAGATGCCAAGGAATTTCTTGACAATGCCTTGTTTGCAACAAAACAACGTAATGGTGAGCAATTCGTATTTTATTCAGAATATGGATTTGCCGTTGTAAGTGTGAGCGGAGAACTGAGGACAGCAGGAACTCTTGACAGTGGTGGAAAAGTGCTTTTCGAAGAGGTGAAAAAATATGTTACCAGTAGTTAGCAATACGCATTTCTGCCCTTTGCTAAATAAGGAAATTGAAGACGGATACTGCTGGGAATTGAGTAATCTTGGCACGGATGATGTGCTAATCGATGGCGATATAATAGAAGATTGGGATAAGGCTTACAGTATATGTGATAAATGCGAGTGGTACTGTTAGGGTATAGCGCATAATTGTAAAATCTACACTTACACGAGGGCACGATGCAAGGCACCATGCTTTTTAAATGCGAAGAAAGGAGGTCGTCAGGATGGCGAAGGATGATTACCATGTGATCGTGTACCGGATTTTGGCGTATTTGTACGCATGTTTGAAGAGCGGTGAACCGGTAGACATGGAGTATTTGACTTATGGCACGAAAGCTTTCCCGGTCAATGAATCCTACTGGTCGTATATTATTACGACTCTTGCAGAAAGCGGCTATGTCCGAGGCGTGTGCTTTATCCCAATACTTGGGCAGGGGGAAAAAGGAATAAAAAGAATGGACAATATACAAATCACTCCGGCCGGGATAGAATATCTGAGAGACAATTCAGCGATGAAAAAAGCCAAGGAATTTTTGACAGGGCTCAAAGAAATAATTCCCGGATTGTAAAAGTCTTGGCGAATAAAACTGGTTTAAGGTATGAGCACGATGCATACGCACCGTGCTTTTCTCATGCCATTTTTGGGGGCGATGCCATGCGGCTGATGCAAGGCGACTGCCTGGAGCTGATGAAGGAGATCCCGGACGGGACCGTTGACATGGAACGGAAAAAGGCGTATAATGAGAGCGCTGACAGGGAGCAATGGAAGAACTACAGGAATAGGCTGGGGAATGATATACCGTCTTCATTCAAAGATTTTCAGACGCTGAAATACGAAGACGCGGAATCCTACAAGAATTTAGTTGATCTCTACAGATATAAGGGCAGGGTGCCGGAGGCAACGAAGCTGGATTATGAGCTTTACAAAAGAGTTAAGGCCACAGGCATTGTTGGAACGATCAGAATCCCGCCATATCCTATTGATGCAGATGCTCTTGAATTTAAAGATGAACATGGAAAGCGACATGGATGTTCGATTGAGGATGCCAGAAGTTATATTAAAAATGCAAAATGCAGTGTGAGACGGAAGCAATGGGATGGGTTTCATACAAACTATTATTCTTTTGAAGGAACAACTTGTGTCAAAGACGATATCCATGCAATCAACACAGCGTATCCGGAAGAAGAGTACAAATCGATAAATCGAAAGATATTGGAGGTGTTCAGATGACAACGATATACTGCCCCGTTATTCAAGGACAAATTGATGGAGATAGATGTCTTGAAATTTCTCTCGTCAGTGAAAACCAGATTAGCGAACGAGTTTTCGATGACAATGAAGATAAAATAGTGTGGAGTGAAGAGCAACGTCAAAAATGTCTAAATTGTAAATGGCACGCAGACAGTTAGAAAAGAACAAAACGAATAAAGGCGAAAAGCACTGTCACACGGCAGTGCTTTTCTTATGCTATTTTTTGAGTATAGAAAAGTCTGAAAGGAGATTGTAGCCATGGTTGTAAAACACCCGATTAAAACTATCAACTGCACAAACGGGGAACTGTTCGGAGTAATTGACACGCGGAGGAAGCTGCTGGGCACCTGCGAGCCGGTAATCACGATATACCGGCAGGACAATCCCGTAAAAATCCTGGGCCGGACATCCTATGGCCTGAAAAGTTGGCATATCGGTATAGTTTTATGCGATTTGCAGTTAGCTAAAGATATGGATTATGACCGCATCAAGCAGGTCACTGGCTTCGAGATGGCGGCTGATGTGCTGGTCGGCGGGAACGCGCCCGGAGAGTATGTCGCGGAGCGGATCAGGCTCCGGGACCTGTACCCCGAATGGATTGATCCCAGGGACATGTGGAGGTTCAGCACGGAGGACCAGGCGGAGATTGATGAGCTTTTGGCCCTGCGTAATATTTAAAAAATGCTTGACTTTTGCACGTACACAATGTATTATATATGTACGGGCAAAAGTGAGGTGATAAATTTGTCCCCAAGAACAGGTAGGCCAACCAGTAACAAAAAAACTGAACGATTAGAAATCCGTCTTACACCGCAGGAAATGAAGGATTTGCAAGATTGCGCCGATAAAATGGGATCAACTAAAACCGAAGTTATTAACAAAGGTGTTCAGTTGGTAAAGGCTGAGTTGGATAAAAAGTGAAATGCTCACCGTCCGGCTAAAGATCAGTGAGCATTTCTAAACTACCAGAGGTTTCCCAACTGGATAAATCTATTCTATCACAGTTGGGACCCTCAATCAAGTAAAATTTTGAAAGGGGGTTTTATTTATGGTAGAGCATAGCGTTTAAATGAAGCTGGAGGAAGTGCTTCATTTATCGGATCACCTGGAAGGACTTGCCTTCGTGCTGTACGATTCGATGGCGAACGGCCTTGGAGAAACAGACCGGAAGCTGTCAAACGCCTCTTCGCTTTTGCTGGATGTGGCGGTGGAAGTGCGGGAACATTTGAATGAGCTTGTCAACGAAGTCCATATTTTGAAGAAGGGGGAGGATGCGGCATGAACGACTTGCAGGTTTTCAGCAACCCCGAATTTGGGGAAATCAGGACGCTAACCTTTGAAGGGGAACCGTGGTTTGTCGGGAAAGATGTTGCGGTTGCGTTGGGATATGCTGATTCTAAAAAATGCCCTTAAAGCCCATGTGGATAGGGAAGATAAAAGGGGGTGGCAAATCACCACCCCCGGCGGTGAACAGCAAATGACCGTCATTAATGAATCCGGCTTGTATGCCCTGATTTTTGGTTCTAAGCTGGAAAGCGCTAAGAAATTCAAACGCTGGGTAACGCATGAGGTTCTTCCCGCTATCCGCAGGACTGGCGCTTACAGCATGAACCCGCAGCGGCGGGAACTGACCTTGGATGATTACATGAAAGCGGCCCAACTTGCGGCCACCTGCCGGAATGAGCGGTTGCCCTATGTGTTGGGTTTTTTGGAACAGGCGGGATTCAACATTCCCAAGGTTCAGGCCCCGGCGCAAGCGTCCATTGAAGGCTCTGTTGATTGTGGGCTGATTCAAAGGCTGATGGACGAAGCGGGTATTTCTCAAGAGGAACTTTCCCGCCGCACAAACATTTGCAAAGCGTCTTTGAGTTATTACCGGCGTGGGATTCACAAGCCGCCCCGTGAACGCTATCAAATTATTATCAACGCACTAACTTAACGATGATGAAACCACCGCTGGCCTTCTGGTCGGTGGTGGTTTTTCATACCCAAATTCGCCTTTTTCGCATTGCAGGCGGTAAAGAACAAGATTCATTCGTGGTTCGTCACCCACGGAAAACAACGGAAATGAAAGGATGGTACGCTATAAAGAAAGAAGATTTGCTTGGAATGGGCTTGACGGAAGAGCAGGCAAAACTCGGTAATGGTTCGGGGCGTTTATGGATACCATTGCCGCATTGTCTGTCGGCGTTCCGGCTCTTTATGAGGAAATCGTGCTGTTCCTTTGGCGGGCTCTGGATGGCAGGTCTGTCTCTGCACGGTAAAGACGCAAATAGCCTTAAAGACGCAAATAGCCTTTGATCGTGGAAGGATTGAGATCATATTTTACTGCTGCTTCTTCCACAGTCAGTTCCCGGTCATAGATGCGCTTAGCGATGTCCAGTCGTTCATCTTTCGTGTACTTCATTGGCAAACCTTCTGTACAGCGGGGAATGCTCCCTGTCCATCGTTGAATTTGATCTGTGGTACCATTATATCAACGTGTCCAGTTTTTGCACCCCCGTGTCCAGTTTTAGTTTACCACTTCACCTTGGCGCGTTTCTTGACCTTGTGCTTTGGGGAAAAATTGTTTATAATAATGTCTGCTGAATAAACCGCATGGCGGATTATTCGCGCGGCATCTGCCGCACAATTCAATAAAATTGGCTATTGTTACAATACGCAAGGGTTTTGAATATTAGAATCCGAAACTCTTGCACCAGAACAAAGCCGATATGCCTGAAAAGCCGAGGCTTTTCGGTCTTGCGGCTTTGCTTGGTACGCATTATAATAGAAGCGAGAAAACGATAGCGTTTGGAGGACTTCTATGGATATTCGTGTTCTTGCGGTCGGTGATGTGGTGTCCAAGTCGGGGGTGCAGTTTTTATCGCGGCATCTGCCGGCGTTAAAGCGCCATTACGCGGTGGACTTTTGCGTGGTCAATGGGGAAAACGCGGCGGTGTTGGGCATTCAGCCCGCCCAGGCGGAGGAAATCTTTGCCGCGGGCGCCGACGTCATCACCATGGGGAACCACACCTGGGGCAAACGGGAGATCGTGCCGTTTATGGAGGACTGCCCATATCTGCTGCGCCCGGCCAATTTTCCGCCCCAGCAGCCGGGCATCGGCTGGAAGGTCTATGACGCCCGGTTCGGAGCGGTGGCAGTGATCGATCTGATCGGCCGGGTGGGGATGGACTACACGCCGGACAACCCGTTTTTGTGCGTGGAGCGGATTTTAAAAGAAATCGACACGCAATTGATTTTTGTGGAACTGCACGCCGAGGCGACGTCTGAAAAATTGGCTATGGGCTATATGCTCGACGGCCGGGTAAGCGCCGTCTGGGGGACCCATACCCATGTGCCCACGGCGGACCAGCAGATTTTGCCCAAGGGGACGGGGTATGTGACGGATTTGGGCATGACCGGGCCGCGGTGGTCGGTGCTGGGTATTCAGCCGGAGTTGTCGATCCGCAAATTCCGCGGCGATCTGCCGAGGAGATATGAGCCGGCGCCCGGAGATTGCAAGCTGGAAGGCGTTTTGTTCACCTGCGATACCCAGACGGGCCTGTGTACGGATACAGAACGCGTAATTATTTTTTGATGGGAAAGGGGTTATTAAGGCGCGCCGCTGTATGGTGTAAAATAATACCGATAAACACAGAATCGGCGGGAAACCTTGATTTTTCAGGGCCTAACTCTTGACACTACCCCTGCGCAGGAATCGACGGCAGCAAAAGCAACGGCCGAAAAATGTACAACAGCAGGAACAGAAGAGGTAAAAAACTTGTGCGGGAGCGCATTCTCTGCGCTCCCGCACAAGTTGAATCTGTGGCTTATTTTGATGAGTAAACCTTGTTCATACTGCCCATTTGATATCCCAAATTTTGGTTTCATCGCTTAAATTCATTTCTCCTGTGCCGCACATGCAGTTTGCTTGGCCTTTTTGCGGCCAAGAACATAAACTAAAACATATCCAACGGCACATACAGGCACCGCCGCTATGATGTCCAGCACCGAGTGCTGTTTGAGCATGACAGTTGACAAGCAGATCAGAAAGCCTACGATGCAGAATGCCCATCTCCATCCTCTGCTCTGAAACCGCTTTGTGTCAAAAGCTGCAAAAACTACCGCAAGGGAGCCGATCACATGCAGGGAGGGACAAACATTTGTATTGGTGTCGAATTCATACAAAAAGGAAAGAATTCGCGTAAAAATATTGTCCCTCGCAAATGTTTCCGGCCGAAGCTCCTGACAGGTTGGATAAATCAGATAAATAATGATCGTGACCGTATAGGTGATTATAATAAAACGCATCATCCTCTTAAATGCGTCTACATCAAAGAGCAGGGTGTACAGATGCATCCCCACAAGAAATACGAACCAGAATAGGTATGGAATCAGAAAAAACTCGCAAAATGGGATCAGGTCATCCAGCGCGCAATACATCACATGATATGACTTTACTTGGTAAAATCGCTCCACAAATAAAAACAGCAGACCTTGTACTGGCCAGTAGAGCAGCAACTTCAAATGACGAAATTCATCAGTATTTAATTTGTTAAGCCGAAAGGTGCGGTAATCGATCATCTGTTTTTATCCCCACTTATATAGTTACAAATAAAGGTCGCTGCATCATTGGTACCCAGAGACTTCAATGCGTCGGACATCCTGTTCCGGGTATCCGGTTCTTTCATCAGGGATA
>CAYVEB010000006.1:6226-51494 GCA_964450645.1 uncultured Oscillospiraceae bacterium
GGATAAACATAGCTTGGACAGTTCAAAAACTCCTTTTTCCGAAACCGCTCCGCCTCGCTGGATATAGTAATGCATATTGTATTCTTCGCACCCGGCCACTGCATCCACGAATACCATCGGCAAACCTTTCACTGCCGCTTCAGTCACGCTGACGCCGCCGGGTTTCGTAATGTAGAGGTCTGCGCTGTCCATCAGCAAAGGAATCTGGTCAGTGTAGCTGAAAATATGAATATTTTTTTGACTACCCAGCCGCCTTGATAGTATTCTGTACAACTTTTTGTTTGTGCCGCAAACAACAGTCAGTTCATTCGACTTCGGTAACTTGCGTGCCAGACGAAGCGCAAGTCGTCTCACCGGTCCGCAGCCCATGCTGCCACCCATCATCAGCAGATGTGTATGCTCCAATGGGATTCCAAGCTGTTCTTTTGCTTCCAGCTTAGTTTTGTGTTTAAAAAATTCAGGCCGAACCGGTATCCCACTCGGGATAAGGCGTTCGCTTGGAATGCCGCACTTTGCAAATTCTTCTAAAAGTATTTCTGCGGGAATAAAATAGCCATCCAAATCGCTTTGATCTACGCTGGGGCAGCAGGTGTAATCGGTAGCCAAAAAATAGGTTTTCGTATCAAATGAATATTTTTTTCGCACATCTGTCATCATCAGCGCAGAAAAAGCATGGGTGGTAATAATCGTGTCATATTTGTTGTCGACACAAAAGCGATATAGCCGTGCGGATCCATGGGTAAGAAATCTAAACAGCAGAGAATTTCTGCGGAACATACCTCTGTTTTTTTCGGTATAAGTATATCCCCATCGAAACAGCCACGGTATATGCCTGTACATGAATGTATGTCCCTTTGCTATGGCGGTGGATACCCACTGTGCATTAAACTGCAGCGAATCGACTATCTCACACTGATGTCCTTGCACCTGAAACGTTTCCTTAACAGCTTCCGCAACCGAGTTATGTCCTTGCCCCGTATTGCAGCTCAATATTAATACATTCATAAATTTCTCCCATTGTTATGTTTGCTTTTGATTTTATTCAGTAACTTTGTCAGCCGTGGCCTGTTGTATCGCTGGATCAAAATATACGGAAGATTGCCGACAAATATGTATAGAACCGTTACAACAATTCCACCAAGACCGGGCCATAGCCACAGACATGCAAGGCCAGCGAGAGAAAGCCACCCATGCGTGAATTCCGCTATGCATGTCTCCTGCAGCATCAACTCAATTGCTTCTGCATTTGGTAAGCCATTTAGCTTTTTCGGTGGCATCCATCTCTTGAATAGTTTGCTCATGTCCGGAACGAGGTTTTGCCACTTGCGAATATTCAGGCAATCATAAATCGCTCCGTTCCTTTCCCATTTGAACAGCTTGTATGGAAATGCCGTAGGTGAAAACCACCCTTTAGGCAGGATTCGACCGAGTAAAAAGCTGATGATCCCTAAAAAGGCAACATAAACTATACAGCTAACGATTCCCATTGTTTGATTCTCGTTCTTTCGTTATTTTTTGAACGTTATTTTTTGAACACTTCTGGCTTTCGCTATATCGGCAAATGCTTTATTCATTTAGGTTATTGTATATCGTCACCCGCGGTATGCCGACCAATTTGGCCAATTCGGTTTGGGCCATTCCCGGTTCACTATGGCAGTCCTCGATTCGGTTCACAATCATATCCGTACCCTTGCTCTTTGCGCAGAAAAGTGCGTGTATTTTACCCAGCGAAATAATAATAGCACATATTTGTAAAGAAATCAATACTGCTCTGAAAAGCTAATTTGAAAAGAATTAGCGAGCAGTCTAAAAATAATAACGTTGATAATAATGACCATTTTTACAAAAGGCACCCT
Organism: uncultured Oscillospiraceae bacterium; assembly: GCA_964450645.1. Taxonomy (GTDB): domain Bacteria; phylum Bacillota; class Clostridia; order Oscillospirales; family Oscillospiraceae; genus JAKSPM01. The sequence continues at coordinate 8,083 of CAYVEB010000006.1, forward strand.
TAACAAATCTCGTCTTAAAAAACGCTGCTCCTAAAAGCGGAAATGGACATGGACTATACGAACATCGTCACCTTTGTGGACGACAGTGTTTCCAGCGTCACGATGGACCGTCCCGGTTTTAACGCCATGGTGTCATTCTAAAAACATTTATCGGCAGTAGATTTTTTTACACCTGCACGGTATAATATTTCCATTGTTGAGCGGATAATCGAGTGGCAAATCGAACGCCGGGGGGAAAAAATGCAAGTAATACTTTGTATCGTGAGTGTCCTTTTGGCGGCCTATCCATGATGGCTGCTGTCAGTTAAATAAGTTGTTTTATGAGGGGATCAGAGAATATGGACCACGGTGTATTTATCGGCAAGGGCGATTTGCGGGTTGTTGCTCGGCTTGACAATGTGATCAACACCAATGCGAATAAGGATAATTCGATTGATTTTACATCCATGGCCCTGCCGGTGATCGAGGATATGCCGTATCACACCATACGCGGAAATGGCGCGTACATGCTTATTAAACTGAAGGAATCGTCGACTGGATGTTGGCGGCAGATGGTACCAACACATAATAATGCAAGGAAGACAGCATAGAAAGCGTTTTTGCCTTCTATGCTGTCTATATCTTTGCCACCGTGGGCGGGCTGCCGCTTGCCTGTGTTGCGCGGACGGCGGCCCGGTACGGCGTTATTCTTCGCGTTTATTGATTTTCCAAAATGGAAGACGCCGCGTAGAGAAGGTTCGCAGCCTCGGAACGGGTCATAGGCTCTGTGCAGGACAAAGCCGACACGGGCAGCGCGTACTGCCGCAGCGTGGAGATCGCGTCCTCGGCCCAGACGGGAACGGCGATATCCTCAGAAAAGACCTCCGCCGCGCCGGTGGGCTTGAGCTGCAGCATGTTTTGCAGCATGACCGATGCGGTGGCGTAGGTAACGGGATCGTTGGGACAGAAGACCAGGCCCGTTTCTCCGGGATAGCCGTTGACGTATCCATACCGCATGGCCTGCACCAGATACGGGCGCATCCAGTTTGGCGCGTCGGCCTCGTCGACGAAACCGGAGCGCAGACCGCTCACGGCGCCTTCAATGCCCATCAATTTCATGGCCATTACCAAAAACTCGCCGCGGCTGACAGGTTCGTCGGGGGAAAAATTGGCCAGACCGCCCACATTGCTCGGAGTGAACAGCCCGGTTTCCCGCAGCCATTGCGCCTCGAACGCGTCGTCGCGGCCGGTCATGTCAGAATAGCTGGCCTCGTCGGTGGGCTTGAGAATGGTGATGGAGACCTTTGCGGGTTCTGAGGTGTTTCCGTCGGAATCGGTTGCGGTGTAGGTGAAAGAATCGTCGCCAACCTTATTTTTGTCAGGCGTGTATACGAACTTGCCGCTGTCGTCCACCTCTACTTTGCCCTGGGCGGGCTGAGTGACGATGGTGAAGGTCAGCGCGCCGCCGCCCTCATCCGTGGCTTGCAGCACGCCGTCGTTGGCCATGTTCTTATAGGTTTCCAGCTTTAAATCCTTCGCGACCGGCACGCCGGCTTTACCGGATCGGATGCTCACCGCCCAGCTGGCGCGTTCACCCAGTTGATCGCTGTAGACCGGCAGATAGGTCATCTCGGCGCGGGCGTCGTCGGTGCAGTTGGTTTTCAGCGTCAGCGTGCTCAGCGCCTCGCGCGTCAGCACATCGCCGGAGCGGATAACCCGGTCGCCGTAACAAATTTTACCGATGGCGTCGTCCGGTACGGAGAGGACAAAGATGCCGGTCATATCCTGGTCCTGAAAATCGTTTTCGCTGAAGCAGTATACCGACGTTCCAGCGTTTTGGCTGTCCGCGGCAAGCGCTGTGGTGGCTAGGCAGAACACCAGCGCCAGCATTAGCACAATTCGCAGGCATGTGGATTTGCAAAAATAGCCTTGCATGGAAATTACCTCCTGATAAATTCTACAAGGGTATTGTTTGCTGTTTTTTTCAGAATATACCAAATGACCTGCGAAATTTCCTTTTTCTACAGCGCCCCGAAGACCTCGCCCAGGGAGCGGTGGAGCACCAGGTCGGCGGCGCCGTCATAGGGCGTCTCGTCGCGGTTAATCAGAACCAGACGGTCGCCCTGGTAGTAGCGGATCAGGCCGGCGGCGGGATAGACCGTAAGAGAGGTGCCGGCCACAATCAGCATATCCGCCGCCGAGATGGCCTTTACCGCGTTTTGCAGCGTGCGCGCGTCCAGACTCTCCTCGTAGAGCACCACGTCCGGCTTCACGATCCCGCCGCACTCGCACAGGGGAACCCCCTTGGCGTTTTTCACATATTCCGCCGGATAGAATTTCCCGCATTTGACGCAGTAATTGCGCAGCACGCTGCCGTGCAGTTCATAGACGGTTTTGCTGCCGGCCTTCTGGTGCAGGCCGTCAATATTTTGCGTCACCACGGCCAGCAGTTTTCCCTCCGCCTCCAGCTTTGCCAGCTTTCGATGGGTGATGTTGGGCGAAAAGCCCAGCGGCAGCATCTTTTCCCGATAAAAACGGAAAAAATATTCGGGATTCTTTTCGTAAAAGCTGTGGGAGATAATTGTCTCCGGCGGGTAGTCAAACGCCTGGTGATACAGGCCGTCCACGCTGCGGAAATCCGAAATGCCGGACTCCGTGGACACGCCCGCGCCGCCGAAAAATACGATTTTGTGGGACTGGTCAATCCAGCTTTTGAGCGTTTCGATTTCGGAATGCATCGTCTTCCCTCTCCAATTCCTGAATGAATTTTTTCTCCGCCCTGGTTTTGTTGGGCAGCCGCAGTTTTGCGAACATATCCGGCCGACGGTGGAACGTGCGCAGAATGGACTGCTTTTTGCGCCATCTGGCTACCGCGCCGTGGTCGCCGGAGCGCAGAACTGGCGGAACCTCCCGCCCGTGCCAGACAGCCGGCCGGGAATACTGGGGATACTCCAAAAGCCCCGCCCAGTGGCTCTCCTCTTCAAAGCACTCCGGATCCGGCAAAACGCCCGGCACCATGCGGCACACGCAATCGGCTACCACCATGGCCGGAAGTTCGCCGCCGGTCAGGACAAAATCACCGATGGAAATCTCCTCGTCCACACATTCTTCAATAAAGCGCTCGTCGACGCCCTCGTAGTGACCGCAGACGAGAATCAGATTTTCGTAATCCTTCTGCAGCTGGCGGGCCTTTTGCTGGGAAAAGACCGCGCCGCAGGGGGACAGATAGATGGTATGCACCGGCGCGCCGACCTCCTGCCGGATGTGCTCCCAGCAGCGGTAGAGGGGGTCGGCCTGCATTACTGCGCCGCGCCCGCCGCCGTACGGGTAGTCGTCCACCTGGTTCTGGCGGTTAAGCGTGTAGTCGCGGATCTGGTGGGTGCGAATTTTAATATAGCCCCGCTCCTGGGCGCGGCCCAAAATGGAGTCGCTCATCATATCGCCCACGGTTTCGGGAAATAATGTCATAAAGTCAATTCTCATCGGTCTGGAAGCCCTCGATCAGATGAATTTTTACATACTGCTCCGGAATGTTAATCTCTTTGACAAATTCCTTCACCGCCGGAATCATATATTGATGTTGCCCGGAGATCACATAGACGTCGTTGGCCGGCAGGGACAGCACCTCCCGGATTTTGCCGAATTCCGCCCCGGCGTCGTCCAGGCACCGGCAGCCAATCAGGTCGGCGATGAACACCGCGCCGTCCGGCAGGCGCGTATGGGTGCGGTCGATGCGGACCACCGCGCCGCGCAGCTTTTGGGCCTCCTCCACCGAGTCCACGCCCCGCAGCTTCATCAGCACGCAGGTCCCCTGCACCCGGCTGCGCTCCACCCGGTAGGGCGCGCCGCCAATGTAGACGGCGTCAAAATCCAGCAAAAACTCCGGGCTGTCCGCCCAGGGCAAAATTTTGACTTCGCCCCGCACGCCGTGGCAGCTGACCAATTTTCCGGCGTCTAAGATATTCTTTGCCATTCCATTGCTCCGTTCCTTTGTTCTCTTGCCTATAAGCATAGCCCATTTACCGCAAAAAAACAAGAGGGAAATACCCCGCCCGCAGTGGAATTTGCGGGAATTGTCCCTTGACGAAAAGTGTCGACTATTGTAAAATAAAAGTAAATTGATTCGGGGAGTTTGAGAGAATAAAATATGGTATTTGCGGATCTGTTCTTTCTATATTTTTTCTGCCCCTGTGTCTAATCTGTTATTTTGTTTTGGCAAAGAGCATCCAGGCAAAAAATATTGTGCTGATCGTCTTTTCCCTCGTGTTTTACGCCTGGGGCGAGCCGCTGTGGGTGCTGCTGGTGTTCAGCTCGGTGCTGAACTGGGCCGTCGGCCTGGCCATTGACCGCATTGCCAGGGAGCTGAATCTTTTGGAGGACTCCATCGCCTTTGTGGACGACAATCCTGCCGAGCGGGAGATCGTCCGCGTGCAGCGGCCCGGCGTCCGCGCGCCGGTGATGGACGGGGTGGAGAACTATATTGTGACATTGGACCGCAGCGGCTTTTTCGAGCCGACGACGCTCAGCGCCGACGACCTTAAGCGCGCCGAAATGTACCGCGCCAACGCCCTGCGCGCCGCGCAGCAGGCGTCGTTTGCGGACTATGGGGACTATTTGAAAAGTCTGGACATGCACGCGGTGATCGACGACTTCCTGCCGGTCTACATCGCCCGCATCACGCGGCTGACCAACAAGAGCAACCAATTCAACCTGACGGCCAGGCGCTATACTTCGGCCCAGATGGAGCGGGTGTTTGCAAGCGGCGAATATCTGCGCCTATATGGGAAGCTGACGGATAAGTTCGGGGATAACGGCGTGGTCAGCGTGGTGATTGGCAAGAAAAACGGCGATGTGTTGGATGTGGAGCTGTGACTGATGAACTGCCGGGTGCTGAAACGGGACATGGAGCTGGCGATGCTCGACACGCTGGTGGAGAAGTGCCGTGCCGCCGGCATCGAGGACTGGGACAGCCTTGAACACATCACGCTGATCTCCGCGGTGGAGCGCACATTCTGTATGAAGTTTAAGATGGGCGAGATCTCGTCCATGAGGAACGTGGGGGAGATGGTCTCGATCATCCAGGCCAGGATAAAATTATAAACCAATCCCGCCGGCGTCGTCGGCGGGAAGGGCGCGGTTTACAGGCGGCCCAGCAAATCGCGCTGGGCCAGATCGCCCTGAGCCAGCGGCTCGGCGTGGATGCACTGGTCCATCTGGCTGGGGTCGGCAGCGCCGTGGATGACCGGCAGCTTGGGATCCGTCATGTGATGATCCGGTTGCTGCTGGGGTTTTGGCGTCTGTTTCATCAAATTCACCTCTGGCGTAGGGAATCTCTGAACAAATCGCAGCTGACGCCTTGGCGCGCCGCTTGCTTGCGTCTTTTCCGTCATACTTCACAAAAGTTTTCGGGAATACACAACGGGAATACACGAAGTATCCCCTGCGGCTTTTGTTTCGCCTGACGAAAAATCTGACGGCGCAATCTGCGTCCAGATTTATTCAGAGCTTTCTTAGTTTGTGCCCAGGGGCGGATAATCATTTGTGGAAATATTTCCTTTTGGGGGGGATTGCTATGAACTGTATTCGCTGTGGCCGCACGATTGCGGAGGGAAGTCTGCTGTGCCCGATCTGCAGCGGGATGGAGGCACAGCTCGATCCGCGCCCGCAGCAGACCCCTGCGGAGCGGTCCGCTTTTCATAAGCGCCGGGCAAAAAAGCAGAAGAAGCCGGAAGCGCCTGCCCAGAGGCGGCAGCGCCGGGCGCTGGTTTGTGTGTGCGTGGCGTGCGCGCTTTTGACCTGCGGTGTCGGCGCGCTGATCTATCTGTATTTCAGCAGCAGCTCTGACAGCGACGCCCAGCAGGCGCAGAACCAGATGATTATCATTCGCCAGCAGAACGACTATGAGGCCGCCAGCATCGCGCTGGCCAACGCCCAGGAACAGCTGGAAACGGCGAAGGCGACCATCGCCCAGCAGAATTCCCAGTTGTCCGTGCTGCAAAGTCAGCTCGACGGCATGGAGATGGATGAGCTGACCCAAATCCTTGCCCGGGAGAATGAGAATTTGAGCATGCAGGTGGAGCAAGATCGTATCCGCATCGATGCTCTGAGTAAGTCAGTGGAGGAACTGAACAGCACGATGTCGCTCTATTTGACGGAGAACCGGTTTTACACGCGGAACGTGGTGTTTATTCAAAAAGGAGAGCGCGTCTACCATACATACGGGTGTGAACTTTTGGATGCCAACGGAGATTGGCGTCCTGCCAGGCTCAATACAGAGGAAGTGGAGGATTATACTCCGTGCCCGGAATGTATCGGGTGAGGCGAGGGGAGAAGGCAACTTTTCTTCGAAAAAGGGATTGCAAATTTTTATGGAATCTTGTATATTTAAATATAGGATAGTAGGAACGGAGGTGCCCTCCTATGAATACGCGGGAAACCCGCACAAAGACGGATCGGAAGCCGACCCGTAAGCAGCAGTATTTGAAGCGGAAACGCAAACACCAGCAAAAGCAGATCCTTGTATTCGGCAGTTTGGTTTTGCTGCTGATCGTGCTGATCGCGCTGCTGGTACATTCGTGCAGCGCCGGAGAGGAGCCGAAGGAGACAAAACCGAGCACGCCGGTTGCCACTACGCTGGAGGAGCCGGAGGAGTCGGCCAAAACGGCGACGGTACTTGCGGTTGGCGACAATTTGATGCACCAGGGCGTGGTAGACAGCGTGCGTCAATCGGACGGATCCTATGACTTTACGGAGATTTTTGCGCGGCTCAAGGATGAATTTAGCGCGGCGGATATCGCCTGCTTCCTCCAAGAGACAATTCTGGTGGAAGACGAGGAGGACACCAGCAACGGCCTGCCCTATTACGGCACGACTAGCGACCTGGCGGCGGCCGTTCAGGAGGCCGGGTTCGACGTCGTCGCCCACGCCACGGAGCACGCCTACGACAAGGGCCTGGATCCCATTGTCTTCACCAAATCCACCTGGGATAAGCTGGGCGTGAAGGCGCTGGGCATCCACACCAGCGAGGAGGACGCGAAGAACGTTACGGTTCTGGAGGCCAATGGCATTCGCGTCGCGTTCTTGAACTATACATATTTTGACGACGAAATGCCCAAGGCTACGGAGTCCTACGCCGTGGACTATCTGGACGATCAGCAGGCGATTGCCGCGCAGATCGCGGCGGCAAAGGAGAAGTCGGATATCGTCATTGTCATCGCCCACTGGGGCGAGATGACCACCTATGAGGCGAACGAGAGCCAGACCACATGGGCGCAGTTCTTTGCGGACAACGGCGTTGGCGCGGTCATCGGGTCCCATCCCCACGTGCTGCAGCCGGTGGAGCTACTGACCGGCAAGGACGGCAATGTGATGCCCGTATACTATTCCTTGGGCAACTACATGACCCATATGAGCGGGTATTACAACATGCTTGGCGGCATGGCGGAATTGACGATTACGAAGGACGCGTCCGGCACCCGCGTCACAGCGTACAACCTGACGCCGCTGGTGGAGGTGATCGACACCTCCGGCTCCGGTTTCCAGTTCTACACCGTCAAGCTGTCGGACTACACCGACGAGATGGCCAAGAACCATCAATTGGACGGAACGGGCACGGAGAACATCACAGAGTTGTATCAATCTGTCTTTCCCAACGCCCCGGTCACCGGTACCGGCGCTGTGATCGGAGATTCTCCAACCACGTCCGGCGGGACGAATCCGACGGATCCGTCAGATTCGTCGGATTCGGAAAGTCCTTCTGAGACCGATGCCGATTCCTCGACGGATCCATCGGAAGAAAGTTAATTGCAGAACGGCAACGCGCCAGTTGAAAATGAATTCAACTGGCGCGTAATTCGGCGCGTAATTCTTTTTTGTTCTTTTGACCGACGCTTTGACAAAAACTACAGAGCGGTCAAAGCGCTCAACAGCGTGCCCATACATGCCCTCAAGGGGGCCATCTATGGCTTTGTGGAAAGGAACGGCGTTGGCAAAACAACTTTGTTCCGGATCATCTGCGGGATGCCGGCGCCGGCATCCCGCACGTACACGCTCTGCGGCGCGGAAGTGTTTCAATTATTTTTTGCGGCTGTTCCGCGCGAAGCACCGCCGCAAATGTGCGTGCCAACCGTCCTTTCCCAACTGCAAGCCCAGCAGCGCGGGTTGCTGTTGGAGGCGAGACATCGGGTGCGCTGCCGGGAAAGCACGCTTGCGCGGCTTTGCGGCATTTGCGTTTAAATGGGTAGCCGCGTTCCTGGCGCCTTTCAACTTTTGGACGGATTTTGCTCCCCAATGCTGTTGAGATGGCGGATCAAATGGCTTTTATAGACCACGGTAAAGATCATGTTTTTCAGCAGTTGCTTGACGTCGGTGGCGTCGCCTCCTAGCGGGTTGATCGCGCCCTTCCCGCCGTAGACAAACTGCAAGGTGTTTTCAAATTCCACGCAGAAATAGTTGTACGCCTGCTCCGGCGCGTAACGCTCCCCTTGCAGCACAAAAAGCTGCTGAATATTCTCCAGGGAAAGGATGGATTTTGCCACGACCAGGAAAATCAGCCGGGCAATCTGCTCCCGATGGTACAGCTTTTTGACAGGAGGGGCAATGATTTTCTGCTTGACATAGTTGCTGACCATGGAATTGGTCAAATCAAAGCCCTCTAATGGGGAGAGATAGCTGTTGATCAGACGGACGGTCTGCTCCAAAAATAGGCCCACATCCGGAATCTCGCCATAGCGCGGAAGATGAAAGTTTACGAGATCCGAATCCGGGAAATCATTCCGTTTCGTTTCCATGATTGCATTATAAATCAGATATTTAAAGCTGTCAATAAAAATTTCTAAAAACTTTACACAAGTTTTTAGAAAACTCTTGACAAGTTGTGGGTAAACTGATATCATGGTTTTTGTAATCATAAAGGAGTGAGGAATGTCTTATGAAAAAACGGAGAATTGTGTCGGATTCCTCTTGTGATATGCTGGAAATTGCGGGGCTGGACTTTACGTCCGTTCCGATATCCATCGCCACGGAGCAGAAAACGTACCTGGATGACGGTACGCTGGATGTCAAGGCCATGCTGGATGAATTGGCGGTCTATCAGGGGCGCTCGTATACGGCCTGCCCCAATGTCGCGCGCTGGCTGGAGAGCTTCGAGGGCGCGGACGAGCTGTTTGTGGTGACGATTTCCAGCGGCGTTTCCGGCTCCTATCAGGCGGCGATGGCTGCGAAGGAGGTCTATTTGCAGATCCATCCGGATGTCAAGATCGACGTGCTCGACAGCCTTTCCGCCGGTCCGGTGCAGCGGATGCACGTGGAGCGGTTGGCAAAGCTGGTCCGCTCGGAGCGTTCGTTTGAACAGATCGTCCAGGAGATCCACGCGTATGCGAAGCGGACGCAGATCTTGTTCTGTCTGGAGTCCATGCACAACTTTGCGCAAAACGGCCGGATCAGCAAATTTGTGGCCAGCGCGGCGGGCGTGCTGGGGATCCGGATTCTGGGAACGACCAACGAGGTTGGCGCGCTGAAGCCGCTGGCGAAGTGCCGCGGCCAAAAAAGGACGCTGGCGGCCATTCTGGAGCAGCTGCGGGCCGTCGGGTACCAGGGCGGCGAACTGTTCATCGGCCATGTGGAGAACCTGGGCTTTGCCGAGGAAGTGCGGCAGATGGTGCAAAGGCACTATGCAACGGCGAAGGTGTTCGTCTATAAACTCAGGGGTCTGTGCAGCTACTACGCCGAGCGCGGCGGCGTGCTGGTCGGCTGCGAGTGCGCGATGGCGTAACACAGTACGGCGAATGGAATGGCGAGAATATGGCCGGGATGCGTCTATACATCCCGGCCGTTTTTAATGCGCAAAATTCCGCGGGCAAAGTTGCTTAAGAAAAAAGAATTGCAATTGGTTAAAATTTCCGTTATACTGGATAAAATGCTTTGCGCATAGGGAGTGTTCTTTTGAAGAGCTTGATTTTCGACGCGGTGCTCGACGGACTGAAGGACGGCCTGTTCAGCCTTCCGGTTCTGTTTATCGCCTATCTTCTGATGGAACTGCTGGAGCGGAGCCAGCGGCTGAACGAGGGAATTTTACACAGCTATTCCCGCAAAGCCGGGCCGCTTCTGGGCGGTCTGCTGGGGACGGTGCCCCAGTGCGGGATTTCCGGCGCTGCGGCCACGCTGTTTTCCACCGGTTCGATCAGCGTCGGCGCGATGATGGCCGTGTTTTTTGCCACGTCGGATGAAATGCTGCCGATTTTGCTGGGCGCGCTGACCGACGGCGCGGTGCGGGTCAAAACGATCGTGTGGATTGTTCTGGGCAAGGCCGCGCTCGGCATTTTGCTGGGATATGCGGCGGACGCCCTGCTCGGGCGGTGGTTCCGGGCGCGGAAGGACATCCACAGCTTTTGCGAGCGGGAGAACTGCGCGTGTGACGACGAGGGGAGCGTATGGTTTGCCGCATGGAAACACACGCTGAAAATTGCCACGCTTTTGATTACGGTGACGATCGGGCTGAATCTGCTGTTTGGCGTGATCGGCGTGGAGCGGCTGTCCGGGACGGTGATCCGCCAGCCGGTGATCGGAGAGGTAATTTTGGCCTTGTTTGGCCTGATTCCCAACTGCTCAGTATCGGTTCTGCTGACGCAGTCGTATCTCAGCGGCGTGATCACCCTGGGGGGACTGTTCGCGGGATTGCTGTCCAACGCGGGCGTGGGGCTGATGGTGCTGTTTCGCACCAACCGGAATTGGAAAGAAAATTGGTTGGTGGTGGGGACGATGTTTGCCATGAGCGCGCTGACCGGCAGCGCGATTACGCTGATCGGCGGGATGTTCTGATCGGATGAAATTTATATATAAAAAATAAGCTGTATAAATAAGCTGTGCCCGCGTGATGCCAGACGCTGATTTAACGATTTTGAGTGTTTATCAGTGCCTGGCATGACTTGTATTTTGCGTTGAATATGGAAATTTGTGAAAAGAAAAAGCCAAAATGCAATTTAACAGGTCAATTTGATGAAATTGTGAAAGCTGTTCACAAAAAATTTCAAAAAATGTCACATTCTGCGAAAAATTTTTGTTGACAAATGGAAAAAGTGCGGTATAGTATACTTGTTAGCACTCCAAACTAAAGAGTGCTAACATCAAATCATAGACTTGACTGCGGCGGGTATCTCCGCCAAGGTCCAAACAATATTTTTTGGGAGGTAATACCATGAAACTCACCCCATTGGCAGACCGTGTTCTGCTCAAAGCCTACGAAGCCGAGGAAACGACGCAATCTGGCATCATTCTCTCCACCGCGACGAAAGAGAAGCCGGTGGTGTCGCTTGTAGTAGCTGTCGGTCCCGGCGGCGTGGTTGACGGCAACGAGGTCACAATGTTGGTAAAACCCGGCGACAAGGTGGTCGTAGCCAAGTATGCGGGTACGGAACTGAAGCTCGACGGCGAGGAATATTCTATTGTCAGACAGTCGGATATTCTGGCTGTTGTGGCGGACTGAGCAAGGAGGTTTTGAATTATGGCAAAGCAAATTATTTACGGGGAAGATGCAAGAAAAGCACTGCTCTCCGGCATTGATCAACTGGCGAATACCGTGAACGTCACGCTTGGCCCCAAGGGCAGAAACGTGGTTTTGGGCAAGAAGTACGGCACTCCGCTCATCACGAACGACGGCGTAACCATCGCCAAGGACGTGGAGCTGGAAGACGCGTTTGAGAATATGGGCGCGCAGCTGGTGCGCGAGGTCGCGACCAAGACCAACGACGTGGCCGGCGACGGCACGACCACCGCGACGCTGCTGGCGCAGGCCATCGTCCACGAAGGTTTAAAGAACGTGACCGCCGGCGCAAACCCCATGGTGATGCGCAAGGGAATGCAGAAGGCTGTGGACGCCGCCATCAAGGCCATTAAGGCGAACAGCGAGGATATCAAGGGTAGCGAGGACATCGCGAGAGTCGGTGCCGTTTCCTCCGGCGACGAGGAAGTTGGCAAGCTGATTGCCGAGGCGATGGAAAAGGTCACGTCCTCCGGCGTCATCTCTATCGAGGAAGCGAAGACCGCCGAGACCACCCTGGACGTGGTGGAAGGCATGCAGTTTGACCGCGGCTATATCAGCCCCTATATGATTACGGACACGGACAAGATGGAAGCGGTCATTGACGATCCGTATATTTTGATCACGGATAAGAAGATCTCCTCCATCCAGGAAATTCTGCCCATTCTGGAGCAAATTGTCAAGATGGGCCAGAAGATGGTCATCATTGCTGAGGATGTGGAAGGCGACGCGCTGGCGACCATTCTGGTCAACCGTCTGCGCGGCACGTTCACCTGCGTATGCGTCAAGGCGCCCGGCTTTGGCGACCGCAGAAAAGAAATGCTGCAGGATATCGCCATCCTGACCGGCGGCACGGTGATTTCCTCGGATTTGAACATGGATCTGAAGGAGACACAGATTGAAGATCTGGGCCGCGCGCATCTGATTAAGATCACCAAGGACACGACGACGATTGTCGACGGCTACGGCGATGCGGAGGCCATTGCGAACCGCGCCCGTGAGATCAGGAACACCATCGAAGTCACGACTTCTGACTATGATAAGGAAAAGCTGCATGAGCGCCTGGCCAAGCTGTCCGGCGGCGTCGCGGTGATCCGCGTCGGCGCGCAGACCGAGGTTGCCATGAAGGAGCAGAAGATGCGCATCGAGGACGCGCTCAACGCGACCCGCGCGGCTGTGGAAGAGGGTATTGTGGCCGGCGGCGGCACGGCGTATGTCAACGCCATTCCCGCGGTGGAAGCTCTGGTCGAGACCCTGAACGGAGATGAGAAGACCGGCGCGGCGATCATTGCCAAGGTTTTGCAGGCGCCTGTCCGCCAGATCGCGGAGAACGCGGGCGTCGACGGTTCTGTGGTCTTTGAGAAGATCCGCACCAGCGGCAAGGTTGGCTATGGCTACAACGCCTATACAGCCGAGTACTGTGACATGATTCCCGGCGGCATTGTGGACCCGACGAAGGTCACCCGTACCGCGCTGGAGAACGCCGCGTCCATCGCTTCGAGCGTTCTGACGACGGAATCTCTGGTGGTCGATAAGCCCGATCCCGCTGCGGACGCCGCGATGGCGGCTGCCGCGCAGGGCGGCGGCGTGGGTGGAATGTATTAATATCACCCAATATCGCGTTTCGTTTTAATTGCGTTTCGTCTTAGGCCCGCCGGGTTTCCGGCGGGCCTGCTTTTGCATAATTGCGGGATTTGGCAGTATACTAAAACTTGAGGTGAGCAAAATGGAAGAATCCAAAAAGCAAAAGGAAGCGCCGAAAACGTCCCCGGAACACGAGGGCTGGCGGGATGTTCCCTTGATGGATCCGTCCGAGTATTCCTACCCGGCGGTGCTGCGGGCCATGACCATGCCCTGGAGAAAAAAAGATAAACAATAAAAACGGCTCGGCGGGCAAAATTTTTGCCGCCGGGTTTTTTTATGGGAAATAAAGGTTGACGTTGAAAAGCGATTATTATAAAATAACGAAAGGAAAGGTGAGATCGATATGAAATGTATTCGTACCCAGGACGCGGTAGGGCACGTTCTGTGCCACGACCTGACGCGGATTGTCAAAGACGAGTTTAAAGGCCCAGCTTTCCGAAAGGGGCATATCGTGCGGCCGGAGGATATCCCGGTGCTGCTGTCGATGGGGAAGGAGTGGCTGTACGTCTGGGAAAAGCAGCCGGGGATGCTCCACGAGGACGAGGGCGCGCGGATCCTGTATGATATCTGCGTTGGCAAGAACGAGGGTTTCCGCCATTCTGAGATCAAAGAGGGAAAAATTGAGGTGTTGGCGGATATGGACGGCCTGTTTCTTGTGGACCGGGAACGGCTGAAGGCGGTCAACGCCCTGGGCGAGATGATGATTGCAACCCGGCATGGCAAGTTTCCCGTGAAGCGCGGGGACAAGCTGGCGGGTACCCGCGTTATCCCGCTGGTTATTTCCGAGGAAAAGATGGAACAGGCCCGTCGTGTCGCGGGCGAGCGGCCGCTTTTGGAGCTGCGGCCGTTTTTGCACAAGCGCGTGGGGATCGTCACCACGGGCAGCGAGGTTAAGAAGGGCTTGATCCAGGATACCTTTACGCCGGTTTTGGTGGAAAAAGTATCGGAATACGGCGCCCAAGTGGTTGGACATACCTGTCCGGGCGATGACCCGGCCGCAATTACGGCGGATATTTTGGCGCTTCGGCAGGCGGGGGCGGATCTGATTCTTTGCTCCGGCGGCATGAGCGTGGATCCGGACGACAAAACGCCGCTGGCGATCAAAAATACCGGCGCGCGGATCGTCGGTTACGGCGCGCCGGTGCTGCCGGGCGCCATGCTGATGGTGGCCTATTTGGAGGATACTGTGCCGGTCGTGGGGCTGCCGGGCTGCGTGATGTACGCCAAGCGGACGGTGTTTGACCTGGTACTGCCGTTGCTGGTCGCGGATGTGCGGGTGACGGCGGAGGATTTGGCGGCGCTGGGGCACGGCGGGCTGTGCCTCAACTGCACGGAATGTCATTTTCCGAACTGTGCATTTGGAAAGGGCTGGTAAAATGGAATTGACCCATTTCGACGCGCGGGGGAACGCGATCATGGTGGACGTGTCGGAAAAAGAGGAAACGGCGCGCCGAGCCGTGGCCGCAGGAAAAATTTTGCTCAGCGCCGCGTGCCTGGACGCCGTTATGCACAAGACCATGCGCAAAGGCGACGTACTGGGCGTGGCGCGCATCGCGGGGATCCAGGCCGCCAAGCGAACCTGGGAGTTGATTCCGCTATGCCATCCGCTGCCGGTCACGAAAATCGCGGTCGATTTTCAAGCGCTTCCGGAGGAACTGGCGATTGAAGCGGTGTGCACGGTCAGCTGCGTGGGCAAGACGGGCGTGGAGATGGAAGCGCTGACCGGCTGCACGGTGGCGCTGCTGACAATTTACGATATGTGCAAGGCTGTGGACAAGGGAATGACGATCACCGGCGTCTACCTGCGGGAGAAGACGGGCGGCAAGAGCGGCCCCGTCGCCAATTCCGGGCCAAGGGGGGCTGAATGATGAGGGATGCCTGCGGGCGCGAGATCGACTATCTGCGCTTGTCGGTCACGGATCGCTGCAATCTGCGCTGCCGGTATTGTATGCCGCGGGAGGTTGCGCCGGTGCCGCATGAGGAAATTTTGCGCGATGGGGAGATCGAGCGGCTGTGCCGCATTGCGGCCGGGCTTGGCGTGCGGAATATCAAAATCACAGGCGGCGAACCGCTGGTGCGCGGGGGCTGCGCAAACTTAATTAGCACGCTGAAGAAGCTGCCGGGCATCGAGCATGTGACCTTGACGACCAACGGTGTGCTGCTGGCCGGACAGCTGGAGCAGCTGCGGCAGGCCGGTGTGGACGCGATCAACGTCAGCCTGGATACTCTGGATGCCGCGCGGTATGCCCGGATCACCGGCTTTGACTTCCTCCCGCGGGTGCTGCGCGGCATCCAGGCCGCTGTCAAGGCCGGAATTCGCACGAAAATCAACTGCGTCCTGCTGCCAAGCTGCTGCGAGGAAGTGAAGGATTTGGCGTCGCTGGCGGCGCGGTGGCCGGTGGACGTACGGTTTATTGAAATTATGCCCATCGGAAACGGCCGGGACTTCGCCTCTTATCCCATAGAGGAGCTGCTGCCGCGGCTGAAGGAGCGGTGGCCGGAGTTAAAGCCCTCCGCCGACAGACGCGGCTTCGGCCCGGCGCGCTATTTTACGGCGCCACAGCTCAAGGGCGCCATTGGAATAATTGACGCGGTCAGCCACAGCTTCTGCGATCGGTGCAACCGGGTGCGGCTGACCAGCGAGGGGTATTGGAAACTGTGCTTATGCTACGAGGATGGAGTCGACCTGCGCGCGCCGCTACGCGCGGGCGCGTCGGACGAAACGCTTCGCGAGGCTATGCAGAGCGCGACTTATCAAAAACCGGCCCGGCACCATTTTGAATTGCGGCCTGGGCAGACGCGCGGCATGTGGCAGATTGGAGGATAGAGATGGGAACGATTCGCGCAATTTGTATCAGCGAGCAAAAGGGAACCGCGAAGCATACGGTTCCGGCCGCGACCTTGCGGGAAAATTGGGGCGTTGTGGGCGACGCCCACGCCGGAGCCTGGCACCGGCAGGTGTCCTTGCTGGGGCTGGAGAGCATCCAGGCGTTCCGCGAGCGGGGCGCGGAGGCGGAATTTGGCGCATTCGGCGAAAATTTGGTTGTGGAGGGCTTCGCGCTTTGCAAGCTGCCGGTGGGGTCGCGCCTTCAGTGCGGCGAGGTTGTGCTGGAGGTGACCCAGATTGGCAAGCAATGCCATTCCCATTGTCAGATCTACAAGCGGGTGGGCGAGTGCATTATGCCCCGGGAAGGGGTGTTTGCAAAGGTGCTCAAAGGCGGGGAGATTCATGTGGGCGACACGCTGGAGCTGCTGCCGCCGGATGCGGACGCGCCCTTGCGGGCGGCGGTGGTAACGCTCAGCGACAAAGGCGCCGCCGGTCAGCGGGAGGACAAGAGCGGTCCTTATCTGGCGCGGATGCTGACTGACGCGGGCTATGACGTGGTGGAACAACTCTTGCTGCCAGACGGCAAGGCACGGCTTAAGCAGGAGCTGATTCGGCTCAGCGACGGGCGCCAGTGCAATCTGGTGCTGACCACGGGCGGCACGGGCTTTTCCCAGCGGGATGTGACGCCGGAGGCCACCTTGGAGGTGGCGACGCGCAACGCGCCCGGAATTGCCGAGGCCATCCGCGCCTATTCTATGCAGATCACCAACCGCGCCATGCTCAGCCGGGGCGCGTCCGTCATCCGCGGGGGCACGTTGATTGTCAATTTGCCGGGAAGTCCTAAGGCGGCGAAGGAGAGCCTGGAGTGTATTTTGCCGGTACTGCGGCACGGATTGGAAATTTTGAAGGGCACGGCGGGGGAGTGCGCAAGGTAGACCCGCCGCAAAGGAGGAACAGGGAATGAAGCATCTTGGGAAGGCATTGGCGATCTTGGCGGTAACATTGTCGCTGTTTCTCGCCGCGTGCGGCGCGCACGAGGATGTGGCGCAGGAGCCGACGCAGCCGCCGCAGGCGGAGCAGACCGAACTGGTGGTGTTTGCCGCCGCATCCATGACCGAAACACTGACTCAAATCGAGCAGCTGTACGCCGCTGAAGCGCCGGACGTGAAGCTGGTGTTCAGCTTTGATTCCTCGGGCACCCTTCAAACGCAGATTGAGCAGGGCGCGACGTGCGACCTATTCCTCTCCGCCGCGCAAAAGCAGATGAATGCCCTGGAAGAGAAAGATTATCTGCTTGAGGATACCCGGGTGGATCTGCTGGAAAACCAGGTGGTTCTGGTGGTGCCGGAGGGGAATCCTGCCGGTGTGGCCGCCTTTGAGGATTTGACCAAGGACGACGTCCGTTTGATCGCCCTGGGCGGCGCGGACGTGCCGGTGGGGCAGTATTCCCAGGAGCTGCTCACCAACATGGGCATCTGGGACGCGCTGCAGGAGAAAATTACCTTCGGTTCCAATGTGAAAGAGGTGACGACCTGGGTCAGCGAGGGCGCGGTGGACTGCGGCGTGGTCTATGGAACGGACGCCAACGCCGCCGGTTTGCAGGCGGTGGCGACGGCCCCGGAGGAGCTGCTGGACAACCGCGTGGTCTATCCCGCTGCGGTGCTGGCGGCGAGCGCCCATGTGGACGAGGCCAGGGCTTTTTTGGATTTTTTGCAGAGCGATGAATGTCAAGCCGTATTCGAACAGGCTGGCTTTGCTGTGATTGGGTAAAACGATATGGATTGGTTCCCGCTGTACAATTCCCTGCGCATTTCGCTCATCGCCACAGGGATCACCTTTTTTCTTGGCATCTTCGCGGCCTGGCAGGTGGTGAAGCTGCCGGGACTTATGAAAGGCGCGCTGGACTGTTTGCTGACGCTGCCGCTGGTGCTGCCGCCTACGGTGGCGGGCTTCTTCCTGCTCAAGTGGATGGGGCCGAAGTCGCTGTTGGGGGCATGGCTGCTGGAACAGGGCGGCCCCAGACTGATCATGACGTGGACGGCGGGAATCCCGGCGGCGGTGGTGGTGACGTTTCCGCTGATGTACCGCACGGTGCGCGGCGCGTTTGAGGCGTTCGACCGCGATCTGCTCGACGCTGGAAAGACTTTGGGCCGCTCCAATTGCTGGGTATACTGGCGAATTTTGATTCCCGGCTGCAAGCAGGGATTGCTGGCGGGGACGATTCTGGCGTTTGCCAGGGGCCTGGGCGAGTATGGCGCCACGACGATGGTCTGCGGCTATACGCCCGGCCGGACAGCCACCATCTCCACCACGGTCTACCAGCTTTGGCGCGAGGGCAACGACGCGCTGGCCTTCCGCTGGGTCGGGGTGAATCTGATGATCTCTTTTGTTGTGCTGGTGTGCATCAATTTGCTCGAACAGCGCCAGAAGAGCGGGAAAAGGAGCGGATGACCATGCTGGAAGTGCGGATTGAAAAGCGGCTGGGCCAGTTTCAACTGCACGTAGATTTCACCGCGCGGCAAGGTGTGACGGGTCTGCTCGGAGCCTCTGGCAGCGGAAAGAGCATGACGCTCAAGTGCATCGCCGGGATTCTGCGGCCGGACGAGGGGCGCATCGTGCTCGACGGACGGGTGCTGTTCGATTCCAAGCTTCGGATCGATCTGCCGCCGCAGCGGCGGCAGATCGGCTATCTCTTTCAGAGCTACGCACTGTTTCCCAATATGACGGTGGCGCAAAACATCGCGGTAGGCGTCCGCGACCGAAAGCAGCGAAAGCAGCGGGTGGCGGAGCTGGTTCGCACCTTTTATTTGGAGGGGATGGAGAAACAATTTCCCCGCCAGCTCTCCGGCGGGCAGCAGCAGCGGGTCGCGCTGGCGCGGATTCTGGCGAGCGAACCGCGGGTTTTGCTGCTGGACGAGCCGTTTTCGGCGCTGGACGGGTATCTGCGCTGGCAGGTGGAGCTGGAGCTGAGCGATCTGTTGAAGGCGTTTCCGGGGACGGCTTTGTTTGTCAGCCACAACCGGGATGAGGTCTATCGCCAGTGCCGGGACGTGTGCGTGCTGAGCGAGGGCTTTTCCGAGCCGATGCAGGAGGTCCGGCAGCTGTTCGCGGCGCCGGGGACGCTCTCGTCGTGCCTGATCTCCGGCTGCAAGAATATCTCGCGGGCCAGACGGGTGGGCAGGACACAGGTCTTTGCGCAGGACTGGGGCGTGACGCTGGATGCCGGGCGAGAAGTGGAAGCGGATCTGACTCATGTGGGCGTCCGCGCCCATGCGATCCGGCCCGCCGGGCCGCAGGACCGGAATTTGGTTTCGTGCGGCGTGGAACGGGTGGTGGACGAGATGTTTTCCACGGTGGTGATGCTGACGACGCCAGGGGGTGACCGGGGGTACTGCCGGCTGCGGATGGAGCTTTCCAAGCAGCGGTGGCAGGAACTGGGCGCGCCGGAGCGGCTGCAGGTCTGCATCGCGCCGGGAGATCTCCTGCTGCTGACGGACAAAAATCGCGACAAACGGACTTGATGGGACAAATTGAAGGATGGTCGTTTATGTACGTTTTCATAGCAAAGGCGGTTCCGGGGGACGAGGCGGTTGCGCCCGCATGAAACGGAAAGCTGGAAAGCGGCGTTTCAACAGAGCATCTCTGCGGAGCTGTTGGAAAGGCTGACAGATTATTCGCGGAGTGAACGGATGTACCGGCGATTGCTGCAAGAGGGCAAGGGGAACGGGTATCTTCTCTCGGTTCACGGCAAGCCGCACGGTATCGCATGGTGGGACGCGACGCGGGAGGACATACCGGGCTATGCGCAGATCATCTGCATCCACAGTCTGCCCGAAAACTGGCGCCGCGGCTACGGGAGCAAACTGATGGATTATCTGATTTGTGAAATTGCCCGCGCCGGGTATTTCAACGCCATGCTCTGGATGTTCGTGGCAAACGGACGCGCCAGAAAATTTTACGAAGCCAAGGGGTTCCGCGCGACGGACAAGACGCAGCCCGCCTTTGGAAGCCGCGAGATCTGCTATGTGCGGGCGCTCTGATTGGCGAACCCGCGCGTTTCATTTTGCCTGAGATTTTCAAAATGTCGCCGCAGGTGGATTGACTTTCCAGCAGATGTGCATTATCATGAATTGAGAGGGAGCCGCGCGGCGATTTGGAGAAGGGGAAAGAGGTCCTGTTCGCGGCGCGGATTTAAAAAATGGTGGTTGAGGTGGGCAAGATGGCGATTGTGGTTTGCGGTAGTTTTAATGTGGATCTAATGGCCCGCGCGGGCCATTTGCCCATGCCCGGAGAAACGGTCATGGGCAGCATGTTCCGGCAGAGTCCCGGAGGCAAGGGCTTTAATCAGGCGGTCGCCGCCCATTTAGCCGGCGGCGATGTGACGGCGGTGATCAAGGTGGGCAACGACGCGATGGCGGGGGTGGCGCTGGAGACGATGGCGGCGCTGAAAATGCCGCCGGACATGGTGCTGCGCACGCCCGACGCGCCCACGGGGACGGCGCTGATCACAGTGGACGAGGGCACCGGGCAAAACACCATTGTGGTGACGCCCGGCGCCAACGATACCTTTGACGAGGCGGATCTGGCCCGGATTGAAACGAAACTGCGCGGTGCGGACTATTTGCTGCTGCAGATGGAGATTAACCAGGAGGCTAACGAGGCAGTTGCCCGCATGGCGAAGGCCGCCGGCGTGCGGGTGGTGGTGAATCACGCGCCTTACCGACCGGTATCCGATGAATTTTTCAGGGGTACGTATTTGATAACGCCCAATGAGCTGGAGGCCGAGGCGCTGACCGGGGTCGCCGTCAAGGATGCGGCGTCTGCTGCGCGTGCGGCGGCGATTTTGCGGGAGAAGGGCGTGGAACAGGTGGTCATCACGCTGGGTAGCCGTGGCGTCTATGTTGGTGAAAAGGACGAGATTCTCCCAGCCAATCGTGTGACCGCCGTGGACGCCACCGGCGCGGGCGACGCCTTTAACGGCGGCTTGGTGGCGGCGCTGGACGAGGGGAAGTCTTTGCCGGAGGCATGTAAGTTTGCCAACGCCGTGGCCGCTTTGTCCGTCCAGCGGGTCGGGGCGGCCGCGTCTATGCCCACCCGCGCGGAAACCGACGCCCTTTTGGCGGCGATGTGAACATACCGGGATCCCGGCAGAGTGCAAAACGCCTCTGCCGGGTTTTGCTGAAATTCGGGAAAATACGCGGAATTTCGTATTTTATATAAAATTCGGCGTAAAAAACATCGCCTGCAGTTGCAATATTCACAAAAATCGGTTATAATTAAATATGATTAGAAAGAAATTCCATTTGGGGGAAGCGACGTTTTGAAAGGAGAGATTGTCTTGAACCTGGAAAACGCTTTGACCTTATTCGACTCCGGCGATTTGACGACGGCTTATGCCATTTTCGGCTGCCACCGGCTGGGGGATGGCTGGCGGTTCCGCGTTTGGGCACCCAACGCGGCAGCCGTGAGCGTCGTGGGAGATTTTAATTTTTGGAATCCGGAGGATCTGCCCATGCGGAAAATCGGCCATGGCGTGTGGGAGGCGGTTTCCCCGGTTGCCAAGGCCGGACAGGCATATAAATACTGCGTTACGCATACCTCCGGCCGCCGGGTTTATAAGATGGATCCCTATGGTTTTCAGGCAACGCCGTTGCCGGATACGTCCAGCGTAATCTGTGACCTGGGCGCTTATCGCTGGCGCGACGGCGCCTACCGCCGCGCGGCGGGGCGGCGCAACGCACTGCACCGGCCCGTCAATATTTATGAGGTGCATCTGGGTTCGTGGAAGCGGCATGAGGACGGCTCGTTTTTGACCTACACGGAGCTGGCCGAGCAGTTGGTTCCCTACGTCAAGGAGATGGGCTATACGCACATTGAGCTGCTGCCGGTAATGGAGTACCCCTTCGAGCCGAGCTGGGGCTACCAGGTCACGGGCTATTACGCGCCGACGCACCGCTATGGCGCGCCCCAGGAGCTGATGGCGTTTATCGACGCCTGCCACTGGGCGGATCTGGGCGTGATTTTGGACTGGGTGCCGGCGCACTTCCCCAAAGATGAATATGGGTTGTATGAATTTGACGGCACGTGCCAGTATGAGCTGTCCGACCCCATGATGCGGGAGCATCTGGAGTGGGGGACGCGGATTTTTGATTATGGCAAGGGCGGCGTGCTGTCGTTCCTGGTGTCCAACGTCGTGTTCTGGCTGAAACAGTACCATGTCGACGGCATCCGCGTTGACGCGGTGTCCTCCATGCTGTATCTGGACTACAACCGCCGCAATTACCGCCCCAACCGCTACGGCGGCCGGGAAAATCTGGAGGCGATCGCGTTTTTGCAGCGGATGAACAAGGCCGCCTTCGCGGTCAATCCGCGGGTGATGATGATCGCGGAGGAATCCACAGCTTTTCCGGGCGTCACAATGCCGGCGTATGACGGCGGCCTGGGGTTCTTGTTCAAGTGGAACATGGGCTGGATGAACGATCTGTTGAGTTACATGTCCAGCGACCCGGTCTACCGTAAATATGAACATAACAAGCTGACGTTCCAGCTGACCTACGCGTTTTCGGAGAATTACATTCTACCCCTGTCCCACGACGAGGTGGTACACGGAAAGCACTCCTTGATCGACCGGATGCCAGGGGAGTATGACCAAAAATTCAATAATTTAAGGGCGTTTTACGCGTATATGATGACGGAACCGGGGAAAAAGCTGAACTTCATGGGCAGCGAATTTGCCCAGTTCATCGAGTGGAATTACAAGCAGGGCCTGGATTGGCTGCTGCTGGACACTGACCGGCACCGTCACAGGCAGCAATTTGTCCGCGATTTGAACCATTTTTACAGCAGCCATCCCCAGCTGTGGGAGAACGACCAGGACTGGGACGGCTTCGCGTGGATCGATCCGGACGACCGGGACAACAGCGTCTTGTCCTACCGGCGGATGGATCACCGGGGCAGGGAATTGGTGATCGTGTGCAATTTTACGCCGGTCTACCGGGCCAATTATCGCCTGGGGCTGCGGCTGGCGGGCGTCTACGACCCGATCTTCTGTACCGACCGCAAGGAGTACGGCGGCTACGGTACTTATGTGCCCTCTGTCAAAACGGAAAAGCAACCGGCCAACGGTATGCGCCTATCCGGGGAATTTACGCTGCCGTCCATGTCGGTTACCATATACCAGCGCAGAATTCAACGTAAAGCAAATTCAGACAAGGAGACGAGACTATGAATTTTCAGAAAAAACATTGTGTTGCAATGCTGCTGGCCGGCGGTCAGGGCAGCCGTCTGCTGGTACTGACGGAAAACACCGCGAAGCCTGCGGTACCTTTTGGCGGAAAGTACCGAATTATCGATTTCCCCCTGTCCAATTGCGTCAACTCTGGCATCAATACCGTGGGCATTTTAACCCAGTATCAGCCGCTGGAACTGAACGAATATATCGGAAATGGCCAACCCTGGGGCCTGAACAGCTCCCATGGCGGCGTGCAGGTGCTGCCGCCCTACGCACGGAGCAAAAAATCCGAGTGGTACAAGGGCACGGCCAACGCCATCTATCAGAATATGGGCTTTATCGAGCGCTATGACCCGGAAAATGTGCTGATCCTCTCCGGCGACCATATCTACCGCATGGACTACGCCGCCATGCTCCGTTTCCATGTCCTGCACGGCGCCGACTGCACCATCGCGGTGCGCAAGGTCCCCATGAAGGAGGCCAGCCGTTTCGGTATTATGAATACCAACGAGGACGGCTTGATCTACGAATTCGAAGAAAAGCCAAAGAAACCCAAGAGCAACAACGCCTCGATGGGCATCTACATCTTCAAGTGGAGCGTGCTGAAAAAGTTTCTGATCGACGACGAGGAAGACCCCAAATCGGAAAACGACTTCGGCAAGAACGTGATTCCTGCGCTCCTCAACGCCGGACATAAGCTGTACGCCTACGCCTTTGAGGGCTACTGGAAAGACGTCGGAACGATATCTTCCCTTTGGGAGGCCAATATGGATCTTCTGGGCGAGCATCCGGAGTTTAATATCTACGGGGACGGCAACAACAAAATTTACGCGCGGAACTACGCCATGCCATCGAGCTACATCGACGCCACGTCCAAGGTTTCGGACAGTTTCATCGCTGAGGGCTGTGAAATCTACGGCAGCGTTACCCACAGCGTCATCTCCACCGGCTGTAGCATCGGCAAGGATGCCTTGATCGAAGACAGCGTGATTATGCCGAATGTGCGCGTGGAGCCGGGCGCGATCATCCGCCACGCCATTGTGGGCGAGGACTGCACCATCTGCCGCGGCGCGATTATCGGCGGCCGCTTCGCGCCGGAGGAAACGAAAGAAATCAGCGTTATCGGCAAGGAAAAGGTGATTGGCGAGAACTGCGTCGTCAAGCCGGGCGAAGTCTGCTGAAAATGGGAAAGTGAGGAATTTTTTATGAGAATGATGGCCATTATATTTGCAAACCTGTATGACAGCGCGCTGGGGCAGCTGACCAATAAGCGCACCATTGCCTCGTTGCCCTTTGGCGGCAGGTACCGCCAAATCGACTTTAGCTTATCCAATGTGGCCAATGCGGGCATCGACCATGTGGGCGTAATCACCCAGTTTAACTATCAGTCGCTCCTGAACCATATTGGCTCTGGCCAGGACTGGGATCTGGAACTGGGCGAGGGCAAGCTGGAATTTTTAACGCCGTTCTCGATGGGACATACCAGTACGTTCCGCGGCAAACTGGACGCGATCAATTCCGCAAAGGACTTTCTGGAGATGGCGACGGAGGAATATGTCGTGCTGATCGACAGCTGCGTTCTGTATGCCATCGACTACCGGAAGGTATTGTTCGAGCACATCAAATCCGGCTGCGATGTGACGGTGGTCGCCAAGGACGGGATCAGCAACGGCAAAAAGCAACTGGATCTGGCCGTGATGCTCAATGAGGACGGCACGATCCGGGATATGGCGGTCGACTATTCCGCCGACAGCCGGTATCTGGCCTCCATGGGCGCGTTTGTGATGAAGCGGGAGTTGCTGCTCGAAGCGGTGCAGGAGTCCGTGGTGCGTTCGCGGTACCATCTGGAGCGGGACTTCATCCTGCGGATGTTCCTGCGCGGAGAGCTGAACGTGGGGATCTACCAATACCCCGGCGTGGTCTTGTTTAATGAAAGCCCGGTGGAGTACTATCAGAGCAACCTGGCGCTGCTGGACCGGGATATTCGGCACGGCCTGTTTAACACCGGGAACACCATCTATACCCGTGTGCGCAATGAGGTTCCCGCTCTGTTCGGCGAACATGCCCAAATTGACAACTGCATTGTCAGCGACGGCTGCATGATCGATGGCAAGGCCGAGCACTCGGTGCTGTTCCGGGGCGTGAATCTAAAGGCCGATGCGTGTGTGAAGGACTGCGTGATTATGCAGGACGCGACTATTGAAGAAGGAGCCGAGCTGGAATACTGCGTGCTGGATAAGCTCGTCCATGTCCGAAAGGGCACCAAGCTGATGGGAACCCCCAACAATCCGCTGATTATCGAAAGAGGAGAAACTGTATGAAAATCGCATTGGCGGCGTCGGAAGCCGCTCCCTATGTAAAGACAGGCGGCCTAGGCGACGTACTGCAGGCCCTCCCCGCGGAACTCAGCCGGATTCCCGGCAACGAACTGGTCTTGTTCCTGCCCTATTACCGCCGCATTAAATACAATTCCCAGGTTGAAACCAACTTTATTGGCTCGTTTTCCATCAAGCTGTCCTGGCGGGATCAGTATGTCGGCCTGTTCCAGCTAAAAAGCCGCAGGAGAAAGCTGCGGGTGTATTTTATTGACAATGAATACTACTTTGGCCGCGACAACATCTATGGCGACTATGACGACGGCGAGCGGTTTGCCTATTTTTCCAAAGCCGTACTGGCCTGCATGGACTACATCGGCTTTGAGCCGGACATCCTGCACTGTCATGACTGGCAAACCGGCCTGATTCCGGTGTTTTTCCGCGCCTTGTATCAGCAGCGCTACCCCAACACCCACGTGGTGTTTACCATCCACAATGTGGAGTACCAGGGCAAGGCCAATCTGCCGTTTTTCTATGACACCCTGGCGCTGCCGGAGGAGTTCCAAAATATTTTGACCTTTGACGGCTGCCTGAACTTTATGAAAGGCGCGATTCTGACGGCCGACCGGGTTACCACGGTGTCTCAGACCTACGCCAAGGAGCTGCAATATCCCTACTTTGCCCACGGGCTGGACGGGATTTTGTCCGCCTGCGGCGACCGGCTGTGCGGGATTACCAACGGGATTGACACCGACGTCTACAATCCCGCCAGGGATTCCGCACTCGTCGCCCCCTATACCGCCGGCAAGCTTAGCAACAAGGCGAAAAACAAGGCCGCCCTGCAAGAGGAGCTGGGGCTGGATATGGCGCCGGAAGTGCCGGTGTTGGCCATGGTCACGCGTCTTGCCGGCCACAAGGGGATCGACCTGCTGACCTATATCCTCCACCGCCTGATGGAGCGCAGCGTGCAGCTGGTGATCGTCGGCACGGGCGAGCGGCAGTATGAGGAACTGCTGTCCAGCATGGCGTGGGAATATCCGGGCAGATTCTCCATGAATCTGCGCTTTGATCCGGCGCTTGCCTCGCGGGTGTACGCGGGCGCGGACATATATTTGATGCCGTCCAAGTCTGAGCCGTGCGGATTGAGTCAGATGATCGCCATGCACTACGGCACCATCCCCGTCATCAACGCCACGGGCGGCTTGAAGGACACCGTCCCGCCCTATAACGCGCAGACGGGCGAGGGGCGCGGTTTTAGCTTCCAGAGCTACAACGGCGACGACTTTCTGGGAGCCATTGACCGGGCGATCACCCTGTATTATAATGACAAGGCCGCTTGGACTGCCCTGATCAAGCAGGATATGGCCTTTGATTGCAGCTGGAAGGTACCCGCCCAGCACTATATGGAGCTGTATGCCAGCTTATAAACGAAAAAATTTTGGAGGAACCACATGAAACCAATTGAACTCATCAACCAGGAAACCATGCGTTCGTTTGGCTGCGATATCAGCGAGGCGACGGAAATTCAGGTGTACAAGGCGCTTTGCAAGGTGACGCGCCATCTTTTGGCGGAAAAACGCCATGAATTTAAGCGTAGCTACACCGGCTCCCAGCGCAAGCAGGTCTATTATATGTCGATGGAATTTTTGGTCGGCACTTCCTTGCGCAACAATCTCTATAACCTTGGCGTGGAGCAGGAGTTTACCCAAGCCTTGCAGGAGGCGGGGTTTGACATCCAGAAGCTGTACGATATGGATCCGGACGCGGGGCTGGGCAACGGCGGCTTGGGCCGCCTGGCGTCGTGCTATATGGATTCGCTGACCGGCCTGGACTATCCCGCTACCGGCTTTTCGATCCGCTATGAATTTGGCATCTTCCGGCAAAAGATCGTGGATGGCTGGCAGATGGAATTCCCCGACAACTGGCTGGAATTGGCCGACGTGTGGCTCCGCCCCAGAGAGGAGCACGCGGTGGAGGTTCGCTTCGGCGGCGAGGTGCGCGAATGGTACGACAACGGGAAATTTAAGGTGGCGCACATTGGCTACAACTCCGTCATGGCCGTGCCGTACGATTTCCTGATTTCCGGCTACCGAAGCAAGGCGGTGAATAAGCTGGTGCTTTGGAGCGCGAAGCTGCCCCAGAGCTTTGACATGGCGGCCTTCTCCCGCGGCGATTACGTCCGCGCGCTGGAGCAGAACACCATGGCCGAGACGATCTCCAAGGTGCTCTATCCCGCGGACGATCACATCCAGGGCAAGCGCCTGCGTCTGAAGCAGCAATATCTGCTGGTATCTGCTTCGCTGCAGAGCATCCTGCGTGAGCATTTGGAGCGCTACCACACGCTGGACAATCTGCCGGACAAAGTCGCCATTCACATCAACGATACCCATCCGGCCCTGTGCGTGCCGGAGCTGATGCGCCTTTTGATGGACGAGCACGACTACGGCTGGGATCAGGCGTGGGAGATCACCCAAAAGACCTTGTCCTATACCAACCACACCGTGATGGCCGAGGCGCTGGAGCGCTGGAGCGTGGATCTTTACCGCGAACAGCTGCCCCGCATCTATTCGATCACGGCGGAGATCAACCGCCGATTGATGGAGCGGCTGAACCGGGCCTATCCGGGGGACTATGGCAAGCTCAATTATATGGCGGTGATCGCGGACGGCGAGGTGCGCATGGCGAACCTGTGCCTGGCGGCCTGCCATATGGTCAACGGCGTTTCCAAGCTGCACACGGACATCTTGCGCAACGGCATCTTCCGCGACTACTGCCAGCTGGAGCCGGATCGCTTTACAAACGTCACCAACGGCATCGCCTACCGCCGCTGGCTTTGCCAGTCCAATCCCGCGCTGACCAGTTATCTGCAGGAATTGATCGGGGATGATTTCCTGAAGGATTCCATGGCCCTGCAAAAGCTGCTGGATTATCGCGACGAGGAAGAGGTTCTGGCCAATTTGCAGCGCATCAAGCGCTTGAACAAGGTGCGTCTGGCCAACTATATCTCCCGCGTCAACGGCATCAACGTGAATCCAGACTCTCTGTTCGACGTGCAAATCAAGCGCCTGCATGAATACAAGCGGCAGCTGCTGAACGTGCTGCACATCCTCTATCTCTACCGGCACATTAAGGATAGCCCCAGCGAATACTACACGCCGCGCACCTTTATTTTCGCGGCCAAGGCGTCGGCCGGTTATGTCCGCGCCAAGCAAATCATCAGCTTGATTGTCGCGGTTTCCAACCTGATCAATTCGGATCCTCTGGTGCGCGATAAGCTCAAGGTGGTCTTTATTGAGGACTACAAGGTATCCCTGGCGGAGATCATCATTCCCGCCGCCGACATCTCCGAGCAAATTTCCATTGCCGGCAAGGAGGCCTCCGGCACGGGCAATATGAAGCTGATGATCAACGGCGCCATCACCATCGGCACCCTGGACGGCGCCAATGTGGAGATCCACGAACAGGTGGGTGACGAGAATATGTTCCTGTTCGGTCTGAAGGCGCATGAGGTGGAGGAGCTTTGGCACAAGGGCTATGATCCGAATGCCTATCTGACGGATGAGCTGCGGCAGGTGCTGGGGATGTTGACCTCCGGCGAATTGGGCCAGCGGTTTGACGACATTGTGGACAGTCTTTTGACCTGGCGCCTCGGCACGCCGGACAGCTATATGATTCTGGCTGACTTCGCGGACTACGCCCGCGCGCAGAGGGAGGTTTCGGCCGCCTACTCGGATAAGCGCCGCTTTGAGAATATGGCGCTTGTCAACATTGCCAAGTCCGGCATCTTCTCGGCCGACCGGGCGGTTTTGGAGTATGTCCAACGTATCTGGCACATGGAGTGAGGTTCTCAGGGATGCGCATTTTATATGACAGCAAGCAGACCTGTTATAAAACACCGTTTGGCCCGCTGGTACCGGGCCAAACGTGTACCTTGCACCTGCACATCCCGGTCAGTGTCGGCGCGTCCCAGGCGGAAGTGATATTTGAGGACTGCTACGGCAAGCCGGCGTATCATTTTCCCATGCGCGTCAGCGAGGTGCGGGGATTGTACGAAATTTACTCGTGTTGTTTCTCGCTTCCGGAGCGGGGACTGTATTTCTACTATTTTTACATCGTGGCGCCAACCGGCCCGTTCCGGCTGTTCCGGCAAGGGCACGACACCAATATGGAAGCCGGGGAGAAATGGCAGCTGAGCTGCATCCCCGCCGACTATTCCACGCCGGAGTGGGCCAAGGGCGCGGTGATGTACCAAATTTTCCCGGATCGCTTTTTTCGGTCCGGCACGTGTGACACCACGGAAAAGCTAGGCCCGTTTTGGATACATGAAAACCTGTCCGATACGCCCTGTTTTCGGCCGGACGCGCACGGGGAGGTGCTCAATAACGACTTCTATGGCGGCAACTTCCGCGGAATTCAGGAAAAACTGCCCTATCTCCAGTCTTTGGGCGTGCGTGTTGTATACCTCAACCCCATTGTCAAGGCGTTTTCCAACCACCGCTATGACGCCGCGGATTTCAAAAAGCCGGATCCGCTGTTGGGTACCGAGGAGGACTTTAAGAATCTGTGCGACGCGGCCCACGGGCTTGGCATGCGGATCATCTTCGACGGCGTCTTCTCCCACACCGGCAGCAACAGTATCTATTTTGACGCGAAGGGGATTTTCGGCGGCGGCGCGGTGTCCGACCCCCGGTCGCCCTATCGCGGCTGGTTCCAGTTTAAGCGGTACCCGGATGAATATGTGTGCTGGTGGAGTATTCGGACCCTGCCATGCGTGGATAAGTTCAATCCCGACTACATCCGCTATGTTATTGACGACGAAGACAGCGTGGTCGCCCACTGGATGAAGCTGGGCGTCGACGGGTTCCGGCTGGACGTGGCGGATGAGCTGCCCGACCAGTTTGTGCTGCGGCTCAAGCGGCGGATCCGTCAGATCAATCCGCAGGCGCTGCTGATCGGCGAGGTCTGGGAGGACGCGTCCAACAAAGTTGCCTATGACGTATCGCGGCGCTACTTTGTGGATGGCGAACTGGACAGCGTGATGAACTATCCCTGGCAGAAGGCGATTTTGCGCTATCTGACCGAGGAGGACGACGGCGCGGCGCTGGGCGAGCAGATCATGACCATTGCGGAAAATTATCCGCCCCAGGTGCTGCTTTGCGTGATGAACCTGCTGGGAACGCATGACACGGCAAGGATTCTCAACGCGTTGGCTGTGCGTTTCCACGGGAACAAGGAACAGCAGGCGCAGCGCCGCCTGACGGACGGCGAGCGGCAGCTGGGGCTCCGACGGCTGCGTTTGGCTGCGTTTTTGCAGTATACGCTGCCGGGGATGCCTTGTATTTACTACGGGGACGAGGCCGGGATGGAGGGGTTTGCGGATCCGTTCAACCGGCGGTATTTCCCCTGGGGCAGGGAGGACACTGCGCTGCAGGCGTACTACCGGTCGCTGGGCGAGTTGAAGAATCACACGCCCGCCCTGCGCCTTGGAACGGTAGAGGTCATCAGTGCCGGCGGCGGACGGCTGGAATTTTTGCGCAAAACGGACGGGCAGACGGTCGCCGTCTACTGCAACCGGACGCAAACCCCGTGGCTTCCGCCGGTGCGGGGGAAGGTGCTGTTCACGTCGGCGGCCATGGACGGAGGCGCGCTGGCACCAAACTCCGCCGCTGTGCTGGAGCTTTATGAATAAGAATCAGGCCGCCAGGTTTACTACCCGGCGGCCCTGTGCCGCGAATATGGATTTTGCTTTAACTTCCGTAAATGGTTCCGTTGACGCCCAGTTCCGCTCCAACCACCGCCGAATCGACCTCGCCGTACCAGTCCGGGTACAGCAGCTTGCCGAAGCACAGCTGATAGTACAGCTGCTCGCTCGGCCCGCCGTAGACAGCCGCCGAGGGGACGATTAAAATCCGTCTGCCGGGAAAGCGCGCGGCCATTGCGCTGTAGTCCCCGGCGGCGGAACCCATATCGAAGACAAATTTTACGAGGACGTCGGGATTCTTTTCATTGACCCATTCGTCCGTGACGCTCGTGCTGTCCGCATTGACGGCGACGTTGTAGGTGCCGGTCGCCGCAAGTAGGGAGCAGTAGTTGGCGGTCTCATGGTCGGAGAACTCCACATAGACGGAAACCTCCTGGCAGGCGTACACCTGCTGGGTAATATTTTGCAGCGTAAAGGTCCAGAAAGCGAAGGGATCGTAATTCCACTGGGCGAAAAGGGTTTGATCCCGCCCGGCGGAGAAGACGTCGGTTTCGGCTACTTGAGCGCCGTCCTCGGTGAACCAGCCCAGAAAGTCATAACCCGGACGGGTGGGCAGGGGCAATTCGCCGTAGTATTCGCCATCATAGATGGTTCGGGAGTCCTCGCCGCTGCTCAACCGCCCGCCTTGGGCGTCAAAGTTCAGCGTGTAGGCCTGGCGCTCGCTCCAGTGGGCGTAGAGGGTGTGGTCGCCGGATTGCGTGACCACCGTCTGTTCCGTAATGGCGGTACCGCCGTTTCGGGTGAGGTACCAGCCCGTGAAGCGATAGCCGCTGCGATAGGCAGCCGGGAGCGCGCCGTAGGGCTGGCCAGCCTGAACCAGCAGGCTCGGCGTATCACATGTTCCACGGTTGGGATCCAGCGTGACCACCAGGTCGCCGGAAGCCTGCGTGGGTTCCGGCTCGGTTGGTTCCGCCGGAGCGGCGGAACCTGTGTCCGGGCCGGGCGCGGAGGAATCTGAAACCGGTGCGGGAACGGTGGCGGAAGAAACCTCTGCCGTCTGGGTAGATTGGTCGGCGGATTCGGTGGGATCCGCCGACGGCTCGGTGGGCGTCGCAGTCTCTACCGTAGGGGACTGCGTAGGAGGCTCGGCGGGAGGTTCGGAGGGAGGTTCGGTCGGCTCCGTCTGCTGAATTACTTCGTCTGCCGTCAGGGCGGTGATAATTCTGCGCCGCCCGCACCCGGTCAGGACGAGGGCCGTGCTCAGGCATAGGAGACTGAAAACAAGAAATTTCTGCCGCATAAAAATTCTCCTGCAATCAATATAAGGCTTTTTGATAGCGAATCCGCAAGCGCTGCAGTCGGGTGGCACGGGCCCACATAGCGGCGGTGAAGTCACTCAGATAGTCGCGCATCGCGCCGCGCTGTGCCTCGGTCATGGGATGGCTGCTGAACGCTGCCTCCTGCCAGAGGGGAAGGATGTTGGAAAACGAATTAACAAATTCTTGCGGAAGCTGGGTGGCCAGGTAATCCGGATAATCCCGGAAAGGAATGTTGCCGGGGCGCAGCCCCAACATAGGAAACCACTTAAGCACATAAACAAACATCGCGCTGATCGCGTCCGCACAATTTTCTCCGTCCCATCCGGCACGGTTGGCCGCCAACCGTTTTCGCCGCCGGTCCTGGAAAATGGCCGGGACGAACAAAATGAGCAGTACAACGACGATGATCAGAATCAGCGTCATTGTGGACGTCCAGACAAACGGTACGGTCTGCGGCAGCTCAGAAGAAGGCCGCGGCGGGTCAGGGGTCTGCTGCGGCGCCTCGCTTGGCGTTTGAACCGGATCCAAGGTCTGGTAGGCGACCGTGTGCAGCGCCAACTGGTCGCGCAGGATGTCGTCTACCCTGGAAACCGCGGGCAGTTCCTGCGGATAAAGCCCATAGCAAGTCAACGCCACGACGGCCAGGGCGAATATCGCTGGCCAGAACCCTCCGCGCACGCTCAGCGCAACGCTGAAAGCAGCGACCGCCACGATCCAGCCAAAGGCGGGAGACACGCCCAGATATGCTACGGAAAGCGCGAATCCGCCAAAGCCCAGCAGTCCAACCAGGCCGGGGGCTGATGACAGCGCCAGGCACCCCAACCCTATCGCCGCCGAAAGCAGCGCCGCGGCGATACGCATACAAGCAGTCTCCGCCTGAGCTGAGAGGGTGAGCGCGAACAGGTCATATTCATAGGCCTGCTCCGCCGCGCTGCGGATAAACAGCCGGTTTAGCCCGAGCAGAACGCCCGAACGGGCGCTTTCCCATCCCAGCAGCACGACGGCGACAAACGCCAGCGCTGGCAGCAAAAGCCATCCGCGACGCTTGCGCAGAACGGGAAGTAAGAATACGACGGCGGAACCCGCCAGACAAAACGGCCAGACGGCCCACTCCCGGAGCATACTGCAAATCGCGCCCCACAGCGCCGCGCACATGCCAAACAGCAGCGCGGCGGTTCGCCAATACCGGGATTTGGAGGGGGCCTTGGCCTGAAAGCGCAGGCCGTCAGTTTGTGTTGTAGTCATAGATCAAATTTCCATACGAGAAAGGGAATCGGCGTATTGCGCCGCATCGTAACAGGCCAAATAGGTGCCGTCCGGCTGTAAACCCGCGTCGAGCGGATAGGGCAGCAGCTGCAAAACGTGGTTGCCGTTGTATAACCCTGCGGCCTCCGGCTGCAATTGCGGCGTCAGCACCACCACGTGCCCGTACGCACAGTGGGGCTGCTCCTGGCAAAAGCAGGCTGTCACGGCCTCTCCCTCCCGCGCTTGGGGGACGGCGAGCAGGCGCCGCAAGGCAGCGTCCAAATCCTGCTGGGTTTGCAGGGGTTCCAGAGCCAGCGCGCCAGTTTGCGGCTCGTTCCAGCCGAGCGCCGGCGCAATACCGGCGTCCAGCAGATCCGTGCACAAAGATCCGGCAATTTCCACCATGGCGTCCGCCACCTGGGGCGCGCACCCTTGGGGCAGGATCGATTCCACCAAAATTAAAACCGGACGCCGCACCGGCAGACCAAATTCCCGCACCAGCAGGTGATCGGTCTTCTGCGACAGCTTCCAGTGGATGGCCTTGATGGAGTCGCCGGGCTGATACTCCCGGATCTGCAGCGTTTCGCTGGGATCGCTGCCGGGGCGGCGGGGATCGTATTGGTCGCTGTCCGGCTGGCTGACGCCGCCGGGGGACAAGACCGGCTCCAACGGGCACAAGGTGGGCCAGACGGTCGCGTACCGCGGCTGCGGAAGCGGCAGCTTCCAGCACGTGAGACCGAAGCTGTCCAAAACGTTCAGCGCGCCGCAGCGGATTTGGAGCCGTCCGCAGAACTGCGCGTCCAGAGAAAAGTCAATTTGTTTTGTTTTTCGTGCGCCGACGGTTTGCTCCAGGGGGAATTGGACGCTTTCCCCGGTGCGCAAATTGTCCGCCTGGAGCCAACCTTGTAGGTGAGCGGACAAAATCCCACGGTTTTGGACGGTGAGACGCCCATCCGCCCGCGTGCGCTTGGCGACGGACGCGGGAAAGGAAAGGGCGATGGAGATGCGCCGCGCGCCCAGCGCGGCCCGCAAAATTGCAAGGCCGGGGATCAAAATAGCGGCGCACAGGACGCTGAGCGTCCCCGCGTTGTTTTCAAACAGATAGAGGATCCCGGCCAGCGCCGCGAAGGCCAGCCAGGCCAGACGCCGTTTTCCCATAGCGGTTACCGCACGGCGTAGGGAACCGGCACCTGCTCCAGGAGCCGCTGCAAAACGGCCTGCGTGGAGACGCGTTCGGTTTTTGCGGCATGGCTGAGGAGGATACGGTGAGCGCAAACGTCGGTGAAGATATCCCGCACATCCTCCGGCAAAACATAATCGCGGCCGCGCACATACGCGCAGGCGCGGGCCATCCGGCTGATGGCGATCGCGCCACGGGGGCTGATGCCCAGGGAGATATACGGGTGCTCCCGGGAGGCGATGGACAGACGCGTGATATAGGCGAGTACCTCGTCTTTCAAGGTGACGGCCATGGCCTCCCGCTGCATTTGCAAAATCTGCTGCCGGGTGACAACGCCCTGTACCTGCTCAAGGGGGTTGTCGGTCTGCCGGTCGCGGATAATGGCCATCTGGCTTTCAAAGTCGGGATAGCCGATCGTCAGGCGCACCAAAAAGCGGTCCAACTGGGCCTGCGGAAGGGACTGCGTTCCGGCGGTTCCCACCTGATTTTCCGTGGCGATGACCACAAAGGGGTCTTCCAGCGGGTGCACCTGACCGTCGACGGTCACCTGCCGCTCCTCCATCGCCTCCAAAAGGGCGGACTGGGTTTTGCTGGAGGTGCGGTTGATCTCGTCCGCCAGCAGAAGATTGGCGCCGATAATTGCGCCCGGCATGTATTGCAGCTGCCCAGTCTGCTTTTGATAGATGCTGTAGCCCACGATGTCGGACGCAAGCAGGTCGGGCGTAAATTGAATCCGGCGGTAGGTAAGGCCCAGCGCCCGGCTCAGCGCCAGGGCCAGGGTGGTTTTGCCCACGCCGGGTACGTCGTCGAGCAGAATGTGCCCGTCGGACACGATCGCCATCAGTACCTTTTCAATGACAGCCCGCTTGCCGACAATGGCCTTCTCCACCTGGGAAAGTATGTTCGTTACCTGGTTGTGCATGGCGTTCCTCCTGATTTCATTGCAGATATTATATCCTAATTTCCGCGCGGGCGCAACCCCTCCCTGGGGATGAATTGCCGAAAATATCCCCCCTGTAGGGTTGCATCTATGGCGGAATTTGTTTATAATAATGTCTGCTGAATGAACCGCCAAGCGGCCTGTTCGCGTGGCATATGCCGCGCAAGTTCACAAATCCGGTCAGGGTGGCCAAATTTATGGCATTCAGCCATCGTTACAATGATATTCGCGGCGAGGTTCATCGGATGATCCAGGCAAAAGATCTTCTTTTTTCATATGAATATCCAGGCAGCCCCCGCCGCGCGCTGGATGGCGTGTCCATGCAGATCGATGCGGGAGAGCTTGTCGTTCTGCTGGGATGCAACGGCAGCGGGAAATCGACGCTCCTCAGGCATTTCAATGGGTTGCTTCCGCTGCAGAGCGGGCAGCTGCGCGTGGCGGGCCTGGACGCGTCGAAGCCGGAGCATGTGTGGGAGCTTCGGCGCAAGGCGGCGATGGTGTTTCAAAACCCGGATAACCAGTTTGTCTCCAGCGTGGTCGCGGAGGATGTGGCGTTTGGCCTGGAGAACTATCAGGTGCCGCGCGAGCAGATCCCAGGCCGGGTGCGGGCGGCGCTGGAGCTGGTGGGGATGGGAGGATTCGCGTCCCGCGCGCCGCACACGCTCTCCGGCGGGCAAAAGCAGCGAGTGGCGCTGGCCGGTGTGCTGGCGCTGGAGCCGGACATCTTGCTGCTGGACGAGGTGACGTCTATGCTGGACCCGCAGGGCCGGGAAGAAGTGCTGGCCGTGATCCAAAATCTTCATCGGGCGGGGAAGACCATTGTGATGGTGACGCACGATGTCGAGGAGGCCCTTTTGGCCGACCGGGTGTATCTGCTGCATAAGGGAAAGATACGCGCCAGCGGCACGCCAAGGCAGGTGCTGACCAACGGCGCGCTTTTGCGCGAGGTAGGGATTTTGCCGCCTTTGTCTGTGCGGCTGTTTGAGGATTTTGCAGAAAGGGGAATCCGGCTGCCCGGCTGCCCGCTGGGGCAGAAGGAAGCGGTTGCGAGTTTATGGCGTTATCTGTCGAATCAGTCACAGTGACCTTCCGCGCCGGGATGGCGCGAACCACGGCGCTGCGCCAGGTCAGCTTGACAATTTCCAAGGGGACGATTGTCGGCGTCATGGGTCACACCGGGTGCGGCAAGACCACGCTGCTGCAGCTGTGCGCCGGCCTGCTCCGACCAAGCGAGGGGACGGTGCTGCTGGACGGTGAGGATATTTTTTCCCCGCGCTACGACCGCGGCCGCCTGCGCCGCCGGTTGAGCATGGTATTTCAGTACCCGGAGTGCCAGTTGTTTGCAACGACGGTGGAAAAGGATGTGGCTTTCGGCCTCAAGCACGCGGGGATGTCCCAGGAGGAAGTCTCGCGGCGGGTGGATTGGGCGCTTTCCACGGTGGGATTTGCGCCGGAAACGGTGCGCCCCCTGTCACCGATGCGGCTGTCCGGCGGGGAAAAGCGGCGGGTGGCGATCGCCGGATGCCTGGCGACACAGCCGGAATACCTGCTGCTGGATGAACCGTTTGCCGGTCTGGATCCCATGGGCCGGGAGGAGTTTCAAAATCTGCTGATACGGCTGAACCGGGAGCGCGGGATGACAGTGGTGCTGGTGTCCCACAGCGCGGACTGCCTTGCCGCGTGCGCCGGACGGCTGGTGGTGCTGGAGGACGGACGCCTGGCGGCGGACGGGACGCCGGCGCAACTTTTCGCGGACACGGCGCTGCTGGAGCGCTGCCATCTTGCGGCCAGCCAAAGTTATCGCATTTCGGCGCTGCTGCGGGCGCGCGGCGCCAAGCTGCCGGAGGATACCGTTACCTATCCGCAGCTGCTCGACGCGCTGCTGCGGGCGGGGAAGGGCGGTGGCGCGCCGTGACCGGGCAATATTTTTATGGCGATTCCGTTGTACATCGCTGGGGCGCGCGGGGAAAGTTCTATGGTTTTTTGTGCATGACGGCGGCTACGGTTCTGGCCCGCACGGCGGCGGGGTATGCGCTGCTGGTGCTGGTAACGGCGGGGTTGCTCTGGCTGTCGAGACTGCCGTGGGATGTGACGCTGGGCGCCGTGCGGCGCATGACGTGGTTCTTCGTTGTAATTTTTTTGCTCAACACGCTGTTTTACAGCAGCGACGAGCCAATCGCCCAATGGTGGATTTTCCAGCTGTCGGCGGAGGGAATGCTGCAAGGCGCGAATATTGTGGCGCGGGTTGTGATCATTTTGATTTTGAGCAATTTGCTCACGGCGACGACGCGTCCGCTGGAACTGATGGCGGGCATCGAAAGCCTGCTGCGTCCGCTGCGGCTGTTTCGGGTGCCGGTGGAGCAGGTGGCCATGATTTTGTCCGTGGCGCTGCAATTTATTCCCACGCTGCAGGAGCAGGCCGATACCATCCGCAAGGCCCAGACGGCCCGAGGCGCGCGGTTTGAAAGCCGCCACATTCTGGACCGGGCGAAGTCTATGGGCGCATTGGTGACGCCGGTGTTTTTGTCCGCGTTTCAGCGGGCGGACGAACTCTCCCTGGCCATGGAGGCCAGAGGCTACCGCGATGCCAAACAGCGGACGAAAAAGAGACGTGAGCCTTTGACCTGGCAGGAGTGGGGCTTAGTGCTGGCGGGCGCCGCAGTGTGCGGACTTGAGCTGATTTTGCGATAAATAAGGAGGATTGCCTATGAATACATTTTCATCTGTGAAAAAATCCATCATTTGCGCGATCTGCATTGCGCTGTGCTACGCGCTGCCGATGGCGTTTCACGCCATCGGGGCCGGAATGGTGTTCAACCCTATCCACATCCCGGTGCTGCTGTGCGGCCTGATCTGCGGCGGCTCCTACGGCCTGCTGTGCGGCCTGGCCGGCCCGGCGATTTCCTGCATTTTGACCAGTATGCCCACGGTAGCCGCGCTGCCGGCCATGATGGTGGAGCTGGCCGTGTACGGCCTCGTGTCGGGGCTGATGATGAAGGTGCTGCGCACAAAAAATACATATGTGGATTTGTATGGAGCTTTAATCGTGGCCATTGTCTGCGGCCGTGTGGCGGCGGGCGTTGCCAAAGCGCTGATTTTTACAGGCGGCGGGCAGTATTCCTTCACGGCGTGGGTATCCGGGTATGTGGTCACGTCCTGGCCGGGCACGGTTATCCAACTGGTGTTCATCCCGAGCATCGTGTTCTTGCTGATGAAAGCGCGCCTGATCCCAGAACGGTATCCCAAATGAGCGAAGACATCCCGGAAGGCACAAAATATTGACGCCCTGCCAATCGGCAGGGCGTCAGCTTTCTAAAAATGGGGCGGAGGGAATTCCCTCCGCCCCAAAGCGCGTTTACAGCACCATTTCATTCGAAATCATATTAGGTGGTGGATGGTGCGGCGAAATAGTCATTCAAGGTAATGCCCTGGCGGCGGTACTGCCGCATGTCGTCATTGAGAACCAGTTCATTGGTGTGGGCGTTGGCTTCGATCCAATCGTTCTGCGCGTCCGCAACCAGCGAGTTGTTAACCAGATAGTGCTGGTAGTTCTCCCCATAACCCTTGTGCAGGAGAACGTAGTAACCGGAATCGGTCTCAAAGGATTTGTAATCGCCCTCTGCCGGATTGCTGAAAATCCACTCGGTCGCTTCGTCGCCATAGCCGTTGCTCTTCGTGACATTCGAGGTCTCAACGGTGGAGTTTTCCGAGTATTCCGAGGCCAGAGCATCAAAATTCTCCTCGCTGCCGTCTTGGCTCAAGCTGTCCAGAACCGCCTGGTAACGGTCAGCGGCGGGAACCGTTTCGCTGTCTTCCTCCGCATCCTGCGCGGTGTCCTCCGCGGTATCGGCGTCCTTGGCAATATAGATCACCTTCAGGTTTGCCATGTCGTAGTTGTGGTCGTCCCTGGACTCGTATTTCAGCACATAGAAGGTGTAGCCATCTTCCAGGGCGAACATCTGCACGTCGCCGGCTTTCCGCGCACTGTCAAAGAGCCATTCTGCGGCGTCTTCGCTGATGCCGCTGGAAACCGAGGACTTGTTGCGATCTTCGTACAAATTGACGTTCTCGTGTTCCTCGTCGAAGCTCGCCAGCATGGCGTTGGCTTCGCCTTTGGCTGCCTGGATATCCTCTTCCGTAGGCTCCACGGTGTTGCCGTCTTCATCCGTCGTAGAAGCAGAGGAATAGAATCCGTAGAAGTTCACGCCGTCATACTCGGAGGCGTCGGCGTCATAGGCGGCCTGGATTTCCTTGTCTGTAAAGGAAAATTCGTTGATATGGGCGTTGTAGAACTCGTTGGCGAGCTGCTGATCTTCCACATACTGCCGGTAGTTTTCCTCGGTGCAGCCGGGGCCATAGATGGACGACAAATACGCATTGGCGCTGTGATAACCTCCTTTCTTCGCGGAATCCTGCAAGGATTCGATCGCGGATTCCACGGAGGTTTGGCCCTCCTCAGAGAGGGTATAGCCCTCGGCTGCGGCGGCCTGCTTGAGGTTGTAAATTTCCCGGGCGCTATTTTCCGCGGTCTTTAGGAAATATTCGTCCCAGTTGGCGTAATCGCCGCCGAAGAAGGTGGCGCCGGTGTATTCCTGTTGATCCAGCGCGACGGAAGGATCGAGGAACATGCTGATATAGTTGCTATAGTTGCCATAGAAGCTGCTCAGCTCATTCATGTAATAGTAGTTCAGAATCGGAACGCTGAGGCTCTCGGAGCCGACGGTAGCGGCAGCGATGTTGACGTCATAATCGGGTTTTAGCAACCGCTCCTCCCGGTAGCGGCTGTAGATCACGGCGGCGACGATCACAACGGCCAGAACAACTGCCGCGATACACAAAATGGTGATCGTTTCCCGGTGGGTTTTAAAAACAGAATTTTGCTTCCCAGCCTCCGCCTTTTGCATATTGCGTTCTTTCTTCTTGCGCGATGCGCTCATAGTGATATCAGTCCTCTCATTTTCTTTAGCGATAAAAACTATTATAACGTTTTTTTCGCCCGCTTGCAAGTATAATTCCATCCAAAATGGAATTTCTTAGGAAAATTTACATATTTGCAATATTTCTTCCCGCCCGGTTCTGCAAAACGGCACAGATAAAGAAACCCCGCTGGGCCGTGTAGATCCAGTTATAACCTGCACAGAAGGCAGGTGGGTTGCCGCTCTGTACCTTCGCTGCTTCCAACATCCGCATACAGTCACAGCTGCAGCGGGAGGCCTGCAATCCAGCACAGAAGTCGAGCATCCCTTTAACAAGATGTGGGTTTAAAAGGACCCATCACGCACCAAGCAGGGAATTTCTTATAAAGTTCGCGGAATTTATTCGTCCGTTTCGTCATACAGTTGATCCATCATCAACTCGTAGACAGCTTCCAGTTCTTTTTCATCTTCAATGGTACACAGAATA
Organism: uncultured Oscillospiraceae bacterium; assembly: GCA_964450645.1. Taxonomy (GTDB): domain Bacteria; phylum Bacillota; class Clostridia; order Oscillospirales; family Oscillospiraceae; genus JAKSPM01. Next base: position 49,403 of record CAYVEB010000006.1, read on the forward strand.
TCCTCTCCATCTTCACAGACACTTTTCAAAATGCTAACCTCGACGTCCTCCGCGCCGTCGTCCTCCGCGGCGGGAATCAGCGCCAGATACATCGAGCCGCGATATTCCAGCGTGGTCAGCACTTCCAGCTCATATTCGATGCCGTCTTCGTCGGTGATCGTGATGAAATCGTCACCGTAGTTTTGTTCCATCGGGAACCTCCGTTGTGTTTGTTGATAGTTTTATTTTATACATTCCGGCTAAGAAAATCAAGAGAAAATCGCAGAAAGATGATTGTTTATTTCCTCCAAATTTTGCACGTTATTTTTGGCATATTTAAAAAGTGCCTGTTTTGCACGTCAAAAGTATGCGCTGCGGCGAAGAAATTATGTGCAAAATATAAAATTTGCGTGAATTTCGTAGAGAAATGGACAATTTTGCGTGGATAGAATTGACAAGTGTGTTATAATATATATAGTTGTGGCAGTTTTGCCGCTGGGAGCTTTTCTGCGAACCGTGTGTGGAGGAATCAATATGGCGAAACAGAAAAAAGAGAATATTCGTTCAAGCGGAAAGTCCTCCGGCTGGAGGAACGTCGGGCGCATTTTATTGGCGATTTGGAATGTAATCGGCGGCGCGGTGCTGTTGGCGGTGAAAATTGTGGGAACGGTCGCGCTGGTGGGTGTAATCGCGGGAATGGTGTTTGCCTCGTATCTGTCCACGTATTTGACCGAGACGATCATCCCGGAAGCAAAGGATTTTGCTGAGAATTTGCACCTGGATTCCATTACGCTCTCACAGACCTCCTTCATTTATTATCAGGATTCGGCCACGGGCCAGTGGCGGGAGATGCAAAAGCTGGGGACGCTGGAAGACCGCGTTTGGGTTTCGTATGACGAGATTCCGAAGGATTTAATTAATTCGGCGGTCGCCATCGAGGACAAACGGTTTATGGACCACGAGGGAGTGGACTGGATCACTACGGGCAAGGCGTGCCTTGGAATGTTCCTGGGAAACAGCTCCGCCGGCGGCTCCACGATTACCCAGCAGCTGATTAAAAACCTGACCAGTGAAAACCAGGTAACGGTACACCGAAAGCTGCAGGAGATTTTCCGGGCCTTAGAGGTGGAAAAGCTCTATACGAAACAGGAGATCATGGAGTGGTATCTCAATACCATCTATCTTGGCGAGCGGCGCTATGGCGTGCAGAGCGCGGCGGGCGTATATTTCGGGAAAAACGTAAGCGAGCTGACGACGGCCGAGTGCGCCAGCATGATCAGCATTACCAACAATCCGTCCCTGTTTGACCCGTATATCAGCCAGGAGCGCAACCGGGAGCGGCAGCTGATCGTGCTGTCCGAACTGCGCAACCAGGGCTACATCTCCGACCAGGAGTATGAGGATGCCAAGGCGCAGAAGTTGGACTTCCACAGCGGCGACAACCAGGATGAGGAGACGTTTGTCTGCCCAGGCTGCGGCTTTGAAGGGACGCGGGAGGAGTTTGTCGAGCGGGAGAACCATGCTTGGAGCTGCCCCGTGTGCGAGACAACGGTAGACATCCCAGAGGAGGAAGCCTATTACAGCTATTTTACAGATACGGTCTACCGGGATGTGCTGGAAGATCTGATGGAGGAGTACGGCTACTCCGAGAAGGTCGCAAGCCAAAAGCTCTCCACCGGAGGCTACAAGATCTACGCCACCATTGACATGAATGTGCAGCGTAAGGTCGACCAGATTTTCGAGGATTTGAGCAATCTCCCCCAGACGAAAAGCGACCAGCAGCTGCTCTCCGCCATGGTTTTGATTGACAACGAAACCGGCGACGTAGTCGCCATTGCGGGCGGCGTGGGGGAAAAGCCCGGCAGCCTTTGCTGGAACTACGCCACGATGAGCGAGCTGCAGCCGGGTTCCGCGCTTAAGCCGGTGACGGTTTACAGTCCGGCGCTGGATATGGGGATCATCACCCCGGCGACGATCTATGAGGACTCTCCTTATAACAAAGAGACGGGCTGGCCGTCCAATGAAAACCGGCGCTATTCGGGGAATGTAACCGTATCGTACGGCGTTGCCCAGTCGCTCAATACCGTGGCGGTGAAGGTCGCCGCCGATCTGG
>CAYVEB010000006.1:51504-61940 GCA_964450645.1 uncultured Oscillospiraceae bacterium
TGGACAAAAGCTTTGCCTATGCCAGGGATAAATTCGGCCTGTCCACGCTGGTGGAGTCCCGCGTGATCAACGGCGAGGACAAAACCGACATCGACCTTGCGCCGATGGCCATGGGCGCGATGACCTATGGCGTCACGGTCCGGGATCTGACCCAGGCCTACGCGGCGATCAGCAACAAGGGCGTGTTCCGCGAGGCCAGGACCTATACGCAGGTATTGGACAGTAATGACAAGGTGATTTTGGATAACCGACAGGAGCGGCATGTGGCCATTTCGGAAAAGGCCGCGTGGTATATGACGAGTCTGCTGCAAAACGCGGTGACCAACGGCACAGGCGCCTATGCCAGGCTGGACGGATTTGACGTGGCGGGCAAGACCGGCACGTCGTCCGGAAATAACGACCGCTGGTTTGCCGGATATACGCCGTATTACACGGCGGCGGTCTGGTGCGGCTATGACGATCCTGAGGAGATCGTTTTGGTCGACAGTTCGACCAACCCGGCTGCGGCCATGTGGAAGCTCGTGATGGAACGGCTGCACGCGGGAAAAGAGCCGGCCGTCTTTGACACGTACGGTGAAACGGCGACGGTGACTCTCTGCGTCGATTCGGGGAAGATGTCCGTGCAGGCGTGTAGCCGCGTGGTGGAGGGCGGAAAGACGAGCGACCGGACTTCGACGGTCACCCTGTTGGCCGAAGATGTGGGCAGTTGGGAACAGTGCGACATGCATGAAATGAAGCTGGTGTGCAGCGAGACCGGAAAACTTGCCACGGAATACTGTGCGGAAATGGGGGCCGGCGTAGTCGAGCGCGGCGTGGTCGTCAAGGATCAGAATGGCAAGGCCATTCCCATGGAGACCTGCGACGTCCACACGAAGTGGGCCTGGGAGGCGAGCCAGGAGCCGGATCCGTCGGAGTCCGGCGATCCGACCGACACGACCGCCCCGCTGAATCCGACTGAGCCGACCGAAACCACCGGCCCGTTGGAACCGACGGAACCCACCGAACCGCCCAACGTTGCCGGCGGCGCCGCAAACCGCAGCGATTCTTCGACGGATATTACGGAGCATCCCTCCGGCCCGAATACGGCGGATGAATGGACGGCGGAAGAGACGCAGCCGGAATCCAAAGTCCAGCCGCCAAGGCCGGAGGATACCGGCCTGCTTCCGGCAGACGGTATCGGGGATTTCGCGGCGACGAACCGGCGCAGAACCAGACATTGAGGGCAGACTATGTGGAAATCCGAGCTATGGCGCGATTTTGAGGTACTTGACGCCTCCAGCGGCGAAAAGCTGGAGCGTTGGGGGAAATATATTCTCGTGCGCCCCGACCCGCAGGTGATCTGGGATACGCCCAGGGAGGATCCGCGGTGGAAGCATTATCACGCCCGGTATATCCGCTCCAGCTCCGGTGGCGGCAAGTGGGTGATCCGCCAGCTGCCGGAGCGCTGGCAGATCCGCTATGGCAGCTTGTGCTTTCATGTAAAACCCATGAATTTTAAGCACACCGGCGTATTTCCGGAGCAAGCCGCCAACTGGGATTTTATTCAAAAGATGATTGCGGAGGCGGGACGGCCGATTCGCGTGTTAAATCTATTCGCCTATACCGGCGGCGCGACTTTGGCGGCGGCAGCCGCCGGGGCTTCGGTGTGTCATGTGGACGCGGCCAGAGGGATGGTCGCGTGGGCGAGGGAGAACGCGGCCGCCTCCGGGCTGCGGGACGCGCCCATCCGCTGGATCGTGGACGACTGTGCCAAATTTGTCGAACGGGAGATCCGGCGCGGGCGGCGGTATGACGCGCTGATCATGGATCCGCCCTCCTACGGCCGCGGCCCTTCCGGCGAGATCTGGAAGCTGGAAAATGATTTGTACCCGTTTATCAAGCTGGCAGCGGGCGTTTTGTCTGATGATCCGCTGTTTGTGATTCTCAATTCGTATACCACCGGGCTTGCCCCGTCTGTGGTGGGCTGCGTGCTGGACAGTGTGCTGACAGCCCGGTTCGGCGGCGGCACCCGGGCCGAGGAACTGGGCCTGCCGGTGACCGATTCGGGCATGGCGCTGCCCTGCGGCGCGACCGGCCGGTGGACAAGGAGTGCGGCATGGACGAAGTGATTGAAGTCAAGGACCTTTCTTATACGTACGTTTCCGAGGACGGAAAGCAGGATGTCCCGGTGTTTGACGGTTTCAATCTCAATGTGGAACGCGGCAGTTTTGTGGCGGTGCTGGGGCGCAACGGCTGCGGGAAATCGACGCTTGCCAAGCATTTAAACGCGATTTTACTGCCGAGTGGCGGGAAAGTCTATGTCTATGGGATGGACACGTCGGACGAGGCGCAGCAGATCGCCATCCGCCGGACGGTGGGAATGGTTTTCCAGAATCCGGACAATCAGATCGTTTCCAATGTGGTCGAGGAGGATGTGGCCTTTGCGCCGGAAAACTTGGGCATTTCGCCGGAGGAGATCCGCCAGCGCGTGGATCAGGCGCTCAAGCAGGTGGGCATGTATGAATTCCGCAATCACGCGCCGCATTTGCTTTCGGGCGGGCAGAAGCAGCGGGTTGCCATTGCCGGTGTGATTGCGATGCGGCCGGAGTGCGTTGTCCTGGATGAGCCGACCGCCATGCTGGATCCCAAGGGGCGGCGGGAGGTTTTGGAGACGGTCACGGATCTGAACCGCCGGTATGGAATGACGGTGATTTTGATCACGCACCATATGCAGGAGGCGGTGTATGCCGACCGGGTGATCGCCCTGTCGAAGGGAAAGATCGTCGCAGACGGCACGCCCAAGGAAGTGTTCACCCAGGTGGAGACTTTGCGCGCCGTGGGCCTGAACGTCCCGGTCACAACGCAGCTGCTGTACGCGCTCAACCAAAACGGATACCATCTGCCGCTGGACGCGCTGACGGTGGAGGAATGTGCCCAGGCGCTGTACGCGGCGCTGCGGACAGCGTAAACAGGAAATAATTCGGCTTGCCGCCGGTGTACTTTTGGAGGAAACCAATTTGGCTCCATTGATTCAGGTGCAGGATCTGTGCCATATCTATAGTGTCGGGACGCCGTTTGAACACACGGCCATTGAGCATCTCAGCTTTTCTGTCGATCGAGGCGAGTTTCTCGGAATAATTGGACATACCGGATCGGGGAAATCGACCTTGATCCAACATTTAAACGGCCTGTTAAAGCCCACCCAGGGGAAGGTCTTGCTGGACGGCGTTGATATTTGGAAGGACAAGCAAACCACCCGGCAGTCGCGCTTCCGGGTGGGGCTGGTGTTCCAGTATCCGGAGTATCAGCTCTTTGAGGAGACGGTCTATCAGGACATCGCCTTCGGGCCGAAGAACATGGGGCTGAACCAGGAGGAAATTCGCCGCCGCGTTCTGGAGGCAGCGGGGTTCGTCCGGGTGTCGCGGGACAGTCTGGAAAAGTCCCCCTTTGACCTGTCCGGCGGCCAGAAGCGCCGGGTTGCTATTGCCGGCGTGATCGCCATGGAGCCAGATGTGCTGATTCTGGACGAACCGACGGCCGGCCTTGATCCGGAGGGCCAGGCGGAAATCTTGCAGAATCTGCGCGACTACCAAAAGAGCAAGGGAGCCGCGGTGATCATGGTCAGCCATTCCATGGAGCAGACGGCTATGATGGCGGATCGTCTGCTGGTGCTGAACCAGGGAAAGCTGGCGATGGAGGGGACGCCCCAGCAGGTATTTTCCCGCGGCGGGGAGTTGACGGCCATGGGGCTGGAGGTGCCCGAAGTGACGCAAGTGTTTTTGCGGCTGAAGGAACTGGGCATGGACGTGGACACGGCGGTGTACACAGTGCCGCAGGCCCTGCAGGCTCTGTACCGGCGGAAGGGGGATGGCCATGCTTAAGGACATTACCCTGGGGCAGTATTTCCCCGGCAATACGCCGGTACACAGGCTCGATCCGCGCACGAAGCTGATCCTCGTGATTGTGTATATCACGGCGCTGTTCCTGGCCAAGAGCTTTGGCGGCTATGCGCTGGTGGCTTGCTTTTTGGGCTTTGTCATGGCGCTGTCCCGCATCCGGCCGAAGACGGCGCTGCGGGGCATCAAGCCGCTGATGTTTATCATTATCTTTACGGGAATCCTCAATATTTTCTATACCAAGGGGACGGAGGAGACGCTGCTGCTGGACTGGTGGATCTTTACGGTCTATCGGGAGGGCTTGATCAATGCGGCGTTCATGGTGCTGCGGATCTTTTTGCTGATCGCCGGAACGTTCCTGCTGACCTATACCACCTCACCGATCGCCCTGACAGACGGGCTGGAAAAATTGCTCAGTCCGCTGAAAAAAATTCACCTGCCGGTGCATGAGCTGGCGATGATGATGGGTATCGCGCTGCGGTTTATTCCGACGCTCATTGAGGAGACGGACAAGATCATGTCCGCGCAAAAGGCGCGCGGAGCGGACTTCGAAACGGGCAGTATCCTGCGCCGGGCAAAGGCGCTGGTGCCGATTCTCGTGCCGCTGTTTGTCAGCTCGTTTCGCCGGGCGGATGAACTGGCGGTGGCCATGGAATGTCGGTGTTATCAGGGCGGAAAGGGCAGAACCCGCATGAATCAGCTGCGCTACCGGCTCGCGGACGCGGCCGCGTTCTGCATCGGCGGCGCGCTGCTGGCGGGGGTCATCACCCTGCGGCACTTTGGCCTGTAATACGAGTTCCGGGAAACCGCTCCGCACCGTTTAAGCCGCGGCTTCGCCGGAACCCGCGATCTCGCGAGGATGGCGGAAAATCCATATTACGCGGCATTTTATCCCGCGCTTTGCGTACAAACGGATAGAAAACCGGCATCGTTGCGGCGACGGCTTTCCATTTTGTTGGGCGAGGGCCGCCCGCCGGATCCAGTACGCTGTAAGCTTTCGGCCCGGAATGTGATCACACACGGAGGTAGAGACGTGCGAAATATTGCGCTGATTTTACGTTATTTGGGCACGGCCTATCACGGTTGGCAGGTGCAAAAATCCATGCCAACAGTGGCCCAGACGCTGGAGGAGGCGACCGCGAAGGTGGTGGGCCATCGGGTGCATATGACCGGCTGCGGCCGCACGGACGCGGGCGTCCACGCAAAGCGGTATGTGGCAAATTTTCGCACGGACTCCCGGATCCCGGCCGACCGTCTTCCCTATGCGCTCAACACCCACCTGCCCAACGACATCGTGGTGATGGAAGCCAGGGATATGCACGAGGACTTCAACGCGATCGGCTCATGTGTGCGCAAGGAATACACCTATGAGATTTACAACTCCCGCATCCGAGATCCGTTTTATGTAAACCGCGCCTGGCTCTACACTCATCCGCTGGATGAAGCGATCATGCGGCGGGCGGCGAATCAGTTTGTCGGCACGCACGATTTTGCGGCGGTGCGCTCTGTGGGAACGAACGTGAAGTCGACTGTGCGCACGGTGTATTATTATGAGGTGACGCGCCGGGGCGCGCATATCTCGCTGCGCGTGTGCGCCAATGGATTTTTATACAACATGGCACGCGCCATGGCCGGGACGCTGGTCTACTGCGCCGAGGGGAAAATCCATCCGGAGGAAATCGGCGAGATTTTGCGCCGGGGAGACCGGATGGCGGCCGGGCCGACGGTTCCGCCGGACGGCCTGTATTTGACCAGGCTGTGGTATGACGACGGGAGGGTCGCTTTCGATGTCTGAACGAAAAATTATCTCCATCAACGCGCCGCCGCCGGACGCCCCGAAGAAAAAACCGCCGTCCAGGCGGAAAATCTTTGTGTTTGCGGCGCTGCTTGTGTTAGCGGCGTTGGTGCTGTCGGTGGTTTTTCTGGACGAGGAACTGAATTTAGATAAGGTGCGCCGCTTTTTTACCTATTTCGGCGTATCAAGTCGCGAGAATTATGGGGAATATTCCTTTGAGAGCAACAGCGTAAACACGTATGTCAACTTTGACGGCGGCCTTGCGGTGGCCAGCCAGAACGGACTGGCCACGTACGCAGATCACGGGGGGCAGGTGGGGCTGTGCCAGACGTCTTTGAGCGTGCCCGCTGTGGGCGCGGCGGACGGTTTCGCGATCGCCTTTGACGTGGGTGGCAGCAGTATTGTGGCGCTGGATCAAACGGGGCAGACGTGCCTGCAGATGAAGGCAGAGGGGACGCTGCTGGATCTGGATGTGGCGCGAAGCGGGTATTTTGTCTATGCCATGACCGGCGATCCGTATAAAACCGTTTTGGCGGTGCTCAACACCAGCCAGCAGGAGATCTACCGCTGGAATTCCAGCACCCAGTACCTCAACTGCTGCGCCGTATCCGACAACGGAAAGTTTGTCGCGGCGGTGGGCCTTGGCCAAACGGATACCGCCTTCGCCAGTACTGCGCTGATTCTGCGCACGGATCAAACCGAGCCCTACGCCCAGATTCCGCTGGGCAACCGGGTGATCTACGATCTCCATTTTTTTGACAACGGAAATTTGTGCGCCGTTGGTGAGGACGCCGTGCTGGTGTTTGATGTGGACGGGAAAATGGTTGGGGAATTTCCCTATGATGGCAACCAGCTGTCGGATTATTCGATGGATGGCGGCGGAGTTGCGTTGTGTATGCATCAAAGTATGCAAGGCGGCGGCTATGCGCTGATCTCCCTGGACAATCACGGGCAAGTACTTGGCCGCCAGGAGCAGAGCGGCGCGGTGCAGAGTATCAGCGTGTGCAAAAAATATATCGCGGCCCTGTCCGCCGGCGAACTGACGGTCTATAACCGGGAGTTGGAGCTGTACTGGGCGGTGGCGGATATCGCGTCGGCCAACCGGGTGCTCATGCGCGACGACGGCACGGCGATCGTGCTGGGTGCCGGGGGCGGCAGACTGTGGATTCCGGATTGATGGTGGAATTTCTGTCTTGCAATTAGGATAAAATGTGTTATACTATTCTTCTAAGGCAATTGCGTGCGCGCGGTTGGCCGGAACCAATCAAGGAGGGGCGTAAATGAAACCGACACTATGCTCCAAATGCAAAAAAAATGTAGCGGTTGTATTTATTACAAAAATTGAAAACGGCGTCAGCACCAACGAGGGGCTGTGCCTAAAATGCGCCAAAGAGCTTGGCATCAAGCAGGTGGACGATATGGTTCGCCGCATGGGGATCAGTGACGAGGACCTGGATGCGATCAACGGCGAGATGTTGTCCGCGCTGGATGCGGACGCATCGGAGGATGAGGACGAAATTGAGAGCCAGACTGCCACATTTCCGTTTTTAAATAAGCTCTTCAACGGCCGTGGCGACGAATTGGCCAAAGCGCCCGATTCCGGCGACGCGCAGAAGAAGAACGAGCCGCCGGCCCGTTCGCCCAAACCGAGGAAGCGGAAATTCCTGGATCAATACTGCCTGAATCTGACGGAAAAGGCGCGCGCGGGCACGCTGGACCACGTGGTTGGCCGGGAAGTGGAGACCGAGCGGGTGATTCAGATTCTCAACCGCCGGCAGAAAAACAATCCCTGTCTCATCGGCGAGCCGGGCGTCGGCAAGACGGCCATTGCCGAGGGGTTGGCGCAGAAAATCGCCGACGGGGAAGTGCCGTTTAAGCTGCGGGACAAAGAAGTCTACTTGCTCGATCTGACGGCGCTGGTGGCCGGAACCCAGTTCCGCGGGCAGTTTGAAAGCCGGATGAAGAGCCTGATTGCGGAGGTCAAGGCCTGCGGGAATATTATTCTGGTCATCGACGAGGTACACAACCTCGTGGGCGCCGGGGACGCAGAGGGTTCGATGAACGCGGCGAATATTCTCAAGCCCGCCCTCTCCCGGGGCGAGATCCAGGTGATCGGTGCGACAACGTTTTCCGAGTACCGCAAGCACATTGAAAAAGACGCCGCGCTGGAGCGCCGCTTCCAGCCGGTAACGGTAACGGAGCCGACAATTGAAGAGGCGGTCGCGATTATCCGCGGCGTTGCCGGTTACTATGAACGCTTCCATGGCGTGCGCATTCCGCCGGAAATTGCGCGCCAGGCGGTCATTTTGTCCGAGCGCTACATCACCGACCGCTTCCTGCCCGACAAGGCCATCGACCTGCTGGACGAGGCGTGCTCGGATTTGAATCTGCGCAGCAAGGAGATCTCGAAGCTGGCGGAGTCAAAAAAAGAGCGGGACGACTATCAGCTGGAGCTAAAAATGCTTTCCGACGACGCTGAGCATCCGGATTTTGAGCGCATGGCCAAGCTGCGCAGCCGCATTTGCCAGCTGGACGAGGAGATCCAAGAGCTGGAAAAGCTGCCACCTCCCATGCTGAGCATCGAAAATCTGGCGCGGATCATTGAAATGTGGACGAAAATTCCCGCGAGTAAGATCCAGGCACAGGAATATGACCAATTGAAGAATTTGGAAGCGCGGCTCAAGCGGCGAATTGTGGGCCAGGACGAGGCCATTGCGGCAGTCGCGGCAGCCATTCGCCGCAACCGGGTGGGCATTTCGCCGAAAAAGCGGCCAGTCTCCTTCATTTTTGTCGGCTCGACCGGCGTGGGCAAGACGGAACTGGTCAAATGTCTGGCGGACGATCTGTTTGACTCGGTGGAATCGCTGATTCGGCTGGATATGTCGGAATACATGGAAAAGCACTCCGTTTCCAAGCTGATCGGTTCGCCTCCCGGCTATGTGGGCTATGACGAGGCAGGGCAGCTGACGGAAAAAATCCGCCGCAAGCCATACGCGGTGATTTTGTTCGACGAAATTGAAAAGGCGCATCCGGATGTGCTCAATCTGTTGCTGCAGATTTTGGACGACGGCCGGATTACGGACGCCCACGGCCGTGTGACGAATTTTGAAAACACCGTCATCGTCATGACGTCCAACGCCGGCTCCGATCAGAAAGGCGGATCGGTGGGCTTCGGCAGGACGCTCACGGAGCAGAGCCAGGAGAAGGCAATGAAGGCGCTGCGGGAATTCCTGCGACCGGAGTTCATCAACCGTGTGGATGAGGTGGTCTGTTTCAACCGCCTGACCGAGGAAAATTTCCGCGAGATCGCGAAAATCATGCTTACGGAGCTGAAGGATTCTTTGGCGGAGCGGGAAATTCAGCTGGTCTGGGACGAGAGCTTGATCGACTATCTGGTGAAGCAATCGTACTCCGTGACCTATGGCGCGCGGAATCTTCGCCGCACGATTCAAAAGGAAGTGGAGGATAAGATCGCCGGAAAGATTATCGACAGCTATGAGTCGCCCGTTTCCCAGATGAAGCTGGTGGCGGATGAAAGCGGCGTGGTTCTGCTTTCAATGTGAGGAAATTCCGGCCGATCGGACAAAATAACGCAAAGGGGCTTTTCATCCGGGAAAGCCCCTTTGTTTTGAGAAAAGGCGTTCGGTATGATGAAAGGCCGGAAAAACGGAGATAGATCGATGAAAGCGATTTTTTTTGACATAGACGGCACCCTGGTTTCCCTGCTGACGGGGAAAATGATGGCCTCGACCAAGGTGGCCGTGGAGCAGCTGCGGCGGAAGGGGATTATGTGCTTTGTGGCCACCGGCCGCTCGCGGCCGGAAATTGAGAGCATGGACATGCTGGAGGGCGTCGCGTTCGACGGCGTCTTGTCCAGCAACGGCCAGTACTGCTATGACGGCGACAAGGTCTTGTACGACGCGCCGCTGGACGCGGAAGACGTGGCGGCGGTGGTGCGCCAGGCGGAGGAAGTGGGCTACAGCATCTGGGTTGTGGAGTCGCATCGGATTTATGTAAACCATGTGAACGACCGAACGCGGGAAGCGATGCGGCGAATCCACACGCCCGTACCGGAGGTGGCGGATACCCACCGGGCCTTGGGCCAGCCGGTGTACAAGATCGTCATGTATCTGACGCCGGAGGAGCTGCAAAAATATCCGATGCAGGCCACGAAGATTTGCCAGGTGGCCTCCTGGTGCGACATCGGCGCGGATTTGATCGCGAAAGACGGCGGCAAGCTCCGGGCGGTTCAGGAGATGATGCGGCGGTACGGCCTTGCCGTGGAGGATACCATGGCCTTCGGCGACGGAGAAAATGACATCGATATGCTGCGGTATGTGGGAACGGGCGTTGCCATGGGCAACGCCGCGCGGGCGGTGAAGCAGATCGCGTCCTACACCACCGCCCGCTGCGAGGATGACGGCATCTATCGCGCGCTCGTCCACTTTGGCCTGATTGAGGACGTCTTACATCTCGGCGCATCTGCGGCCCCTTAAATAATAAAAACTTGTGCGACGGGCGCCTTACGTTCGTCGCACATATTGGTCTATGCCCGCCAGATGGGTAGAGATTTACAAAAAATTTATCTTTCCCCTATTGACTTTCATGGAAAATCGCATTATGATGTAAAAAAACAGATTAGCACTCTCAAGACGAGAGTGCTAAAACACGGCGGTTGGCGCCGGAAAGACTAACTATTAAAAGTCAAGGCCTGAAAACGGAAGAACTGTGATTTGGTGAGGGTAGAAAAAGGGTACAAAGGGCCA